>CAKTDV010000004.1 GCA_934546745.1 uncultured Desulfovibrio sp.
CGAAGCCTCTCCGCCGCCGCGAAACTTCTTTCTAGAGAAAAGTCCCGCTCCCTGTCAAGAACTTTTTCCCGGAACCAACGGAAAATCTCCCGCCCAGCTCCTGGCGGAACCCCTTCGGATCCCGTTCCCAACCGGCGAAGGCGATTTCTACGCAATCTCCCACCAAACGTCAAGCCTTTTTGCAAAAATTTTATCACCGCTCCGGCGTGTTGAATTTGCATGGCCCATCGTATACTGTCAGCGCATATGCTGGATGAGCGCCCCCTTTTTTTCCTCCTTCTCGCCGCCACGCCGTTACTCAACAAGAATCTCCGTTGAAACAGCGGCGGGAGATACCTTGGGCTTGAAGAGCCTAACCCTAACTTTATTCACATCCACAGGAAGCACAGCTCATGACAGAACAACAGATCGAACAGGAGCTGATAGAAAAACTGCGGGATCTGAAATATGTGTACCGTCAGGACATCCGCGATCGCGCCTCACTGGAAAGCAATTTCCGGGAGAAATTTGAAGCTCTGAACCGGGTACGCCTGACAGACGGTGAATTTTCACGCCTACTGGAACAAATTGTTACCCCAGACGTGTTCAGCGCCGCCCGGCTTTTGCGCGAACGCAACAGTTTTGAACGTGACGACGGCACACCACTCTTCTACACGCTGGTCAATATCAAGGACTGGTGCAAGAACATCTTTGAAGTTGTCAACCAATTCCGTATAAACACAGATTACAGCCATCACCGCTATGACGTCATATTGCTCATCAATGGCGTCCCTGTCGTGCAGATTGAGTTGAAAACACTGGCCATCAGTCCGCGCCGGGCAATGCAGTAAATTATTGACTACAAAAATGATCCCGGTAACGGCTATGAAAAAACCCTGCTCTGTTTTTTGCAATTATTCATTGTCAGCAACATGAGTGACACATGGTATTTTGCCAACAATAACAACCGCCATTTCAGTTTTGATGCGGATGAACGCTTTTTGCCGCTCTATCAGTTTGCCGGAGACGACAACAAAAAAATCACCCAGCTTGACCGTTTTGCAGACCGTTTTCTGGCCAAATGCACGCTGGCAGAGATGATCAGCCGCTATATGGTGCTGGTGGCCAGTGAACAAAAGCTCATGGTTATGCGCCCTTATCAGATATATGCCGTCCAGGCCATTGTGGACTGCATTCACCAAAACTGTGGCAACGGCTATATCTGGCACACCACAGGCAGCGGCAAAACGCTGACTTCCTTTAAGGCGTCCACCCTGCTCAAAGACAACCCAGACATAGAAAAGTGTCTGTTTGTGGTTGACCGCAAAGACCTTGACCGCCAGACGCGGGAAGAGTTCAATCGCTTTCAGGAAGGCTGTGTCGAGGCTAACACCAACACGGCTGCACTGGTGCGGCGGCTGCTTTCCGATGATTACGCCGACAAAGTCATCGTCACCACCATTCAGAAACTGGGGCTTGCCCTTGATGCCAGCAATCCCGCCAACTACAAGGAACGCCTGAAACCGCTGCGTAACAAGCGCATGGTGTTCATTTTTGACGAGTGCCACCGTTCTCAGTTTGGTGATAACCACAAGGCCATCAAAGACTTTTTTCCAAACGCCCAATTGTTCGGCTTCACCGGAACCCCCATCTTTGAAGCAAACGCTTCCTATACGCAAAGCACAGGGGAGCAGGGTTACTATAAAACCACAGCAGATATTTTTCAGCGTGAGCTGCATGCCTATACCATCACCCATGCCATTGAAGATCGCAACGTACTGCGTTTTCTTGTTGAATACTACAAGCCGGAGGACAAAGGCATCTCCAGGATCAACGAGTCGATGCGCAAGCGTGCTGTTGTGGAAGCGATACTGGACAAACACAATGCCTCCACCGCACAGCGCAAATTCAATGCGCTGTTTGCCACATCGGGCATCACTCATGCGATAGCGTATTACCAGCTTTTCAAAGAGGTTCAGGCAGAGCGCGCGGCGGCGGACAGCCAGTATGCGCCATTGAACATCGCCTGCGTGTTTTCCCCACCGGCGGAAGGCAACAAGGATGTGCAGCAGATTCAGGAAGACCTACCACAGGAAAAGCACGATAATGCCGAAGCTCCCGAAGAAAAAAAGGCTGCTCTCAAAACTATTATTGCCGACTATAATGCCAACTACAATACAAATCACAGCATCAATGAATTTGATCTGTATTATCAGGACATACAAAAGCGCATCAAGGATCAGCAATATCCCAATGAGGACTTGCCTCACGCGCAAAAGATCGACGTCACCATTGTGGTGGATATGCTGCTCACCGGTTTTGACTCCAAATTCCTCAACACCCTGTATGTGGACAAAAACCTCAAGCATCATGGCTTGATTCAGGCATTTTCGCGCACCAATCGCGTACTGAACGACACCAAGCCCTATGGCAAAATTCTGGACTTCCGCCAGCAGGAAAAGGCCGTTGATGCGGCCATAGCCATGTTTTCCGGCGAAAAGTCCGATACCGCCAGAGAAATCTGGCTTGTCGATCCCGCCCCTGCCGTCATTACCAAATTGGAAAGCGCAGTCACGCGGCTGGATGCCTTCATGCATTCCCAGGGCCTGACGTGCGCCCCGGAAGACGTGAACAATCTGAAGGGTGACGAAGCCCGCTGCCAGTTCATCAATCTGTTCAAAGAGGTCAAGCGCCTGAAAACCCAGCTTGACCAATATACGGATCTCACCCCGGAACACGCCGAAACTATAAAAAAGATTATTCCTCCCGATCAATTGCAGGGCTTGCAGGGGGTGTACCTGGAAACTGCCCAGCGCCTGAAAGCCCAGCAGGAAAAAAAGGATGGAAAGGACAACCCCGCTGCTGATGCGGTGCAGCAACTGGAATTTGAGTTTGTGCTCTTTTCCTCCGCAGTGATCGACTATGATTATATCATGAAGCTCATTGCCGGATATACCCAGGCGGTTCCGGGCAAGCAGTCCATGACCCGCGACGAACTCATCGGCCTTATCCAGGCCGATGCCAAATTTGTGGACGAGCGCGACGACATTGCCGCCTATATCAAGACGTTGAGCCCTGACAAGGGGATGAGCGAGGCCGCTATCCGTGAAGGCTACGAGCAGTTCAAGATCGAAAAAAATGCTCGCGAGCTGGCGGAAATTGCCGCAAAGCACGGTCTTGAAGCGGCCTCTCTGCAGGCTTTCGTGGACAGCGTCATGCAGCGCATGATCTTTGATGGCGAGCGGCTTAGCGACCTGCTGACGCCTCTGGGCCTGGGCTGGAAGGCCCGTACCCAGAAGGAACTGGCCCTGATGGAAGACCTTATCCCCCTGCTGCACAAACTGGCCAAGGGGCGCGAAATTTCGGGGCTGGGAGCCTATGAGTAAGGTAAAAATAATGCGTGCAAGAGACAACAAGAAAGGCACTCTGGTGCCGCGTTTGCGTTTTCCTGAGTTTCAGAATGCGGAGAAGTGGAAGTGGAATAAATTGAAAGAGGTATGCGAAATTAATCCATCCAGTGAGGCATTGCCACAAACTTTTATTTATATAGATTTGGAGTCTGTCAATTCAGGCAAGCTCCTTTCTAAAAAAACAATGCTTTTAGAAGACGCACCAAGCAGGGCACAGCGTCTCGTTAAGAACGGCGATATTCTTTTTCAAATGGTACGACCTTATCAAAAAAATAATCTATATTGCAATTTTAATGATACTAGAAATTATGTTGCTTCAACTGGTTATGCTATACTACGCGCCTCAGAAAATAGTAAATTTTTATATCAGGCAGTACACTGTGATGATTTTGTAGATAGGGTAATATCTAAATGTACAGGTTCAAATTATCCAGCCATTAACTCGTCTCATCTTTCGGAGCTAGTAATTAGCACCCCGATTCTCCAAGAGCAACAGCGCATCGCCGACTGCCTATCCTCCCTTGATGAGCGCATTGCCGCCGAAACCAGCAAGCTCGATAGGCTCAAAGATCATAAAAAGGGTCTGCTCAAACAGCTTTTCCCAGCAGAGGGCGAAACGCTGCCGCAGTTGCGTTTCCCTGAATTTCGGGATGCGGGGGAGTGGGTACAGGCTCCACTTGGGGAATTGCTTTTGTCTCAACCAGACTACGGACTAAATGCCCCAGCAGTCCCTTACACGTCCAGTTTGCCAACGTATATAAGGATAACAGACATTTCTGAGGAAGGGCAATTCATAGCAGAAAAAAAAGTATCTGTTGATGTTGTTGCTGTGCCCGAAAACTGTTTGCACCCAGGCGACATCGTTCTTGCGCGCACTGGTGCAAGTGTTGGCAAAGCATATAAATATAATGAAAATGATGGGATACTGGTCTTTGCTGGATTTCTAATTCGTGTTAAACCGAATTGGGAAAAAATAAACTCCAATTTTCTGTTTAATTTTTTGTTTACCAAGAGATACTGGGACTGGGTTGTACTTACTTCTCCCCGTAGTGGACAGCCTGGCATCAATAGCTCAGAATATGCAACCTTACCTGTTCCCACTCCTCCTAGCGATGGAGATATGCAATGTGAACAACAACGTATCGCCGACTGCCTTTCCTCTCTTGACGAACTCATCGCCGCCCAAACACAAAAGATTAATCTACTCAAAGACCACAAAAAAGGGCTTATGCAGCAGCTTTTCCCGTGTATTGACGAGGTGCAGGCATGAGCAATACCCCGAAAATTTGGGAATACCCCACCTTGCCCAAACTGGTGACGCGTCTTCGAGATGACCTGAATAACGTAAATTATGTATTGCTGTTCGCCTACAACGGCACAGGAAAAACCCGTCTTTCCATGGAATTCAAAAATGCAGGAAAAAAAGACGGCAGCGGCGATACGCTCTATTTCAATGCCTACACCGAGGATCTCTTTTTCTGGGACAATGATCTTGAAAACGATACGGAGCGTTACTTACGTCTTAACACCGCCTCCAGATTTTTTCCGGTTTTAAAGAGCTGGCGCTGGAAGAAAAAATTTTTTCGTATCTCGAACGCTATGCGAATTTTGACTTCAAGATTGACTATGAGCAGTGGTTGATTTCGTTTTCTCGTGGCGAAGAAGAAAATATCAAGATTTCTCGTGGCGAAGAAAATATCTTTATCTGGTGTATTTTCCTTGCCATTTGTACTCTTGTTATTGAAGGACACGAGTCCTATGCATGGGTGAAATATATCTATATTGATGACCCAATATCATCTCTTGATGATAATAATGCCATTGCCGTGGCAACAGACCTTATCAATACACTAAAAAAACCAGAGAATACCATAAAATGCATCATTTCTTCCCATCATGGATTGTTTTTTAATGTCCTGTGGAATGAGTTCAGGCGCTCACGTACAAACTATAACACTTATTTCTTTTACCGCTCGGCACAAGGCGATACGTACTCCCTGCAAAGAACGGATGAAACGCCCTTCTTCCATCATGTGGCCATGCTCAGCGAG
Source organism: uncultured Desulfovibrio sp. (assembly GCA_934546745.1). Lineage (GTDB taxonomy): Bacteria > Desulfobacterota > Desulfovibrionia > Desulfovibrionales > Desulfovibrionaceae > Desulfovibrio. The sequence continues at coordinate 5,441 of CAKTDV010000004.1, forward strand.
TTACAGCATGCTGTAGAGAACAACAAAATCTACACGCATCATTTCAATGCCTTGCGCAGCATTATGGAAAAAACAGCCGTCTTCTTTGGCTACAAAGATTTTTCATCGTGCATTCATGGCGTTGATGACGAAGTGCTGTATACGCGCGCCCTCAATCTCTTGAGCCATGGCCAATACTCCATCTATACCCCTCGGGAGATGATGGACGACACCAAAGAGCTTTTTAAAAGTATTTTCACGGCGTTTCTGAGCCGTTACCAGTTTGAACTTCCCAGGCTCACCCAAAAAATTACCAACACCGCTAACTCCAAGGAACAGCCATGACCGAACAAAATCAAAAACAACTGGGTGCTGTGCTCTGGGATATTGCCAACACGCTGCGCGGAGCCATGGATGCGGACGACTTCCGCGACTATATGCTTGCCTTTCTCTTTTTGCGCTACCTGTCTGACAATTATGAGGCCGCGGCCAAAAAGGAATTGGGAAACGAGTACCCCGATGCCGGCACACAGTCCGGCGTGACGCCCCTGCGCATCTGGTATGCCGCCAATCAGGATGATGTGCCGGAGTTTGAAAAGCTTATGCGCCGGCGTGTGCATTATGTCATCAAGCCGGAGTATCTCTGGGGCAGTATTGCCGAAATGGCGCGCACGCAGGACGGGGAATTGCTGAACACCCTTCAGGACGGCTTCAAATATATTGAAAATGAATCCTTCGACAGCACCTTTCAGGGGCTGTTTTCAGAAATCAATCTCACTTCTGAGAAACTTGGCAAGCGCTATGTCGAGCGCAATGAGAAACTTTGCGATATTATTAAAAAAATTGCCGAAGGCTTGTCCAGCCTTTCCAGTGAAGGGGATACGCTGGGCGATGCCTATGAATATCTGATCGACAAGTTCGCGGCAGGCTCCGGCAAAAAAGCCGGTGAATTCTATACACCACATGAAATATCCAGCATTTTATCAGGGATAGTGACGCTGGACAGCCAGGATCCCGGCACAGGCCCCAAAAAGCATCTTGCCAGCGTGCTTGATTTCGCCTGCGGCTCCGGCTCGCTTTTGCTCAATGTACGGAGGCGCATGGGAGCGCAAGGCATAGGCAAAATCTACGGTCAGGAAAAGAATGTCACCACCTACAACCTGGCGCGTATGAACATGCTGCTGCACGGCGTGAAGGATTCGGAATTTGAGATATTCCACGGCGACACGCTGACCAACGACTGGGATATGCTGCGCGAAACCAACCCCGCGAAAAAGCCCTATTTCGATGCCGTGGTGGCCAATCCGCCTTTCAGTTACCGTTGGAATCCCAGTGAGGCGCTGGGCGAAGATGTGCGTTTCAAAAATTATGGGCTGGCTCCGAAATCCGCCGCGGACTTCGCCTTTTTGCTGCATGGCTTCCACTACCTGAAGCGGGAAGGCACTATGGCCATTATCCTGCCGCATGGCGTGCTGTTCCGTGGCGGTGCGGAGGAACGCATCCGCCGCAAACTGCTTGAAGACGGCAACATAGACACCATTATCGGTCTGCCTGCCAACCTTTTTTACTCCACGGGTATTCCCGTATGCATTCTTGTGCTCAAAAAATGTAAAAAATCTGATGACGTGCTCTTCATCAATGCCTCCGAGCAATTTGACAAGGGCAAGCGGCAAAACAGACTGTCCACGGACCACATAAAAAAAATTGTAGATACCTATCAGTTCCGCACAGAAGAAGAACGGTATTCCAGATGTGTCGACATGGAAGAAATTTCCAAAAACGGCTACAATCTGAATATTTCCAGATACGTCAGCACGGCAATGCCGGAAAAGGAAATCGACCTTGCCGATGTTCATAAAAAAATGCTGGAGGTGGATGCGCAAATCAAAGCAGCCACGGAAAAACACAATGCCTTTCTAAAAGAGCTTTGCCTGCCGCTCCTGCCGTAAAAGAATAATTCCTTGGTCACGAATGGAAGTAACAAAATGGCTAAAAAGATTACGAACAGACGTCTTGGCGAGCTGGTACAGGCACTTTTCCGCATTCTGGAAACACAGCCGGAAGGCATGAAGGCCAAAGAGGCTCTGGCATCACTGGCAGATTCGGTCATCCTCACGGAATACGAAGCAGGAAGCTATGAAAGTGGACGACGCTTTGAAAAAATCGTGCGTTGGGCCACGGTGGACACTGTCCGGGCGGGCTGGCTTATCAAGGAAGATGGGATATGGACGCTGACCGAGGAAGGCGTAAAAGCGCTGCAACTGTATACAGACCCCCTAGACTTCCATAAAAAAGCAGCCCAGCTCTACCAGCACTGGCGCAAGCACCAAAAAGGTCTTCCAGTTGGCACCCAGACATCAGGCGGCGCGGATGTGGAAGACATGGAGGACGAAAGCGAAAAAAGTGCCAGTGTTTCCTATGAGGAAGCCAGAGAACAGGCCCAGGAAAACATCGACGCCTTTCTACGCGCGATGGATGCCTATGATTTTCAAAAACTTGTCGCAGAGTTGCTCAGGGCGATTGGCTACCATGTGACCTGGATCGCTCCACCCGGCAAAGATGGTGGCGTGGATATTCTGGCATACACCGATCCCCTTGGCACTCAAGGGCCGCGCATAAAAGTACAGGTCAAACAGCAAAGCAAAGCCGTAACCGAGCCCGATCTCAAATCATTTATGGCAAATATTGGCCAGCATGACAGCGGTATCTTTTTCTGCACTGGTGGCTTTACCAAAGATGCGGAAACCTATGCCCGCAGCCAGGAAAGCAAACGTATCATGCTTGTGAACAGTGCCAAGCTTATCCAGCTCTGGGTGGATAATATTCCTCGTCTGAGCGATCAGGCATGGCAGAGGCTGCCACTTACGCCAATCTTCTTTCTGACCCCGGAGAAATAAGTGCCGAGCAGTGTTCTGACTTCCGTATGGCACAGCTTCCCGGAAAGCCCTCTTCCACCCCACCTGAGTGACCACGCACAACGCCAACCGCCCGCACGGCTTTGCCCTGCTCGACCCGGCCTATTTTGTTCCCTATCCCCAAAATTCTCCGTGGCAATGGGATCTGGAACGACATACCGTCATTGCTTGACAAGAAAAGCCTCCGCGATTGCACGGAGGCTTTTCTCTGGGTGGGATGGGCTGGGGCCATGCGGCACTTTTTACGCCGGAAGGATGCCTCTGTCGCGGCAAAGGGCTTCCAGGCTGCGATCATAGGTCGCTTCCGCCTCCTTGGAGAAAAAGCAGCCGGGAACGCCCTCGTTGTGATCGCGGTGATGCGCGACGCAGTCGCAGCATTTGCCGTGATGGGGGCAATCATAGGTACAGGGACAGGGACGCTTGTTGGTGCAACCCATGAGGATACTCCTTTGCAGGCAGGGTGGTTTTTTGAAAAAAATACGCCAGAAGAGCCGGTAAAACAAGAGACATATCCCGCCTTGCCCTTGCTCGGAATTACAGATAAAACGCCTCCGCGATGCGCGGAGGTATTTTTCCGCGGGACGGGAAGGAGGCGGCATGATTATCAATACCGGCGGGCGGACGGACACCGTTCAGTATTATACGGACTGGCTCTTCAGACGTTTTGAGGAGGGCTACGCCCTGTCGCGCAATCCGTTGTTTCCCCACAGGATCACCCGTTACGAACTGACGCCGGACAAGGTGGACTGCGTGCTGTTCTGCTCCAAGAATTACCGGCCGGCGCTCTCCCGCCTGCGTGGTATCACAGCATCGTTCAACACCTATTTTCATTACACCATAACGGCCTATGGCAAGGATATTGAGCCGGGCGTTCCGCCCATCGAGGAAAGTGTGGACACGCTGATCGCGCTGTCCGAACTGGTGGGCGGGCGGCGCGTGGCGTGGCGCTATGACCCCGTGTTGCTGACGGGGGACTATACGATCCGGCGGCATCTGGAGACCTTTGAACGGCTGGCGAAGGTTCTTGCGCCCCACATCGATCGCTGCATCTTCAGTTTTGTGGAGATGTACAGGAAGGTGGAGCTCAACATGCTGGAGATTGTGCCGTTCTCCGTGGATGCCATGGACAGTCTGGCGAGGGGTCTGGGCGCCATCGCCGCGCGCCACGGCGTCTCTCTCCAGACCTGCGGCGCCAGCGGCGACTATACGCGCTACGGCATACGCCCGTCCGCCTGTACGACGCTGGGGATGCTGGGCGGGGCCAACGGCGTGGCGTTCCGGCCCCTGCGGCACAAGGGGATGCGGCGGGGCTGCCATTGCATCGAAAGCCGGGATATCGGCGCGTACGACACCTGCCCCAATGGCTGCGCCTACTGTTATGCCAACAAAAATCCCCGGAAAGCCCTTGAGAACTTCCGCCGTCACGACCCGGAGTCGCCGCTGCTGATCGGCCATGTGGGGGCGGACGACGTTATTCAGACGGGCGTACAGAAATCCTTTCTGAAAAGAAACTCTCTGCCGGTTGCCTGGGGATTGTTCACGCCATGAGTCGCTGTTGATATACGTTGCAGTAGCGTGAACGATCCCTGGACGGAAGAATGGCGCAAGCGCTACGAGATCTGCAAAAGCAGCGTGATTACGGATTGTCGTTCTCAAGATCTTTGATTTTTTTGGCGGGAACTCCCGCGACGAGGCAGTTGTCGGGAATATCTTTGGTGACAACGGCCCCGGCAGCGACGACGTTACTGCCGATAGTCACACCGGGCAAAATAGTACAGTTTCCGCCAATCCAGACATCGTTGCCGATGACGACGGGTTTGACCTGAGACAACTTTTCCCGTCTCCCTTTGGGTGACAGGGGATGATTGACTGTAGTGATCAGTGTATTTGGGCCTATCATGCAATAGTTGCCGATATGTACCGGAGCGACATCAAGGATTGTCACATTGTAGTTTGCCAAAAAATCTTTGCCAACATGGATATTTTTTCCATTGTCACATTGAAAATGGGGAAGAATCGTGGGATTTTCCTCTGCCGATCCAAACAGCGCGTCAATCAGTTCTCGCTGTTTGGCACTGTCCGTGTGGGGGATGCTGTTGAGTGCGCGACACAGTGCCGCGGCATTGCCCTTGCGGGCTTCAACTTCAGGGTCGGTAAAGCGGAATTCCAGCCCGGCATCATATTTTTCCAGTTCTGTCATCATGATGAGCTCCTTACAGAGATCTGTACCTCTTGTTATGAAAACGTAGTTGCGATTTTGTATATCTTTGGGAAAAAATCCATTGATGTCATTTCAAATGCCGGTCAAAAAATCTACCCAGCTCAGTAAAGTGGAAGGCCGTTTCCGGCGCATCCGCCGCCATGTGATATTGGGCGTGCGACATGCCTTCAAAGACGATAAGATCCGCCGTGACGCCCGCCTCGCGCAGCTTCAGGTGCATTCGCGCGGTGTTGCTGAGAAACAGATCTCTTGTGCCTGTGGTCAGCAATGTGGGTGGAAAACCTTTGACATCTCCATAGACGGGGGAAAGCAGCGGATCGCGCAGATCATGCCCGCCGGCATAGAGTCGCGCGGCTTCCCTGAGCCAGCCTTCATAACTGACCAGAATATTGTCCACACCCTCATTGGTGAAATAGGTGTCGCCAGTCTTGGTCATATCCGTCCACGGCGTCCCCGGAGCAATGGCTCCCGGCAGGGGCAACCCTTCCGCCTTGGCGCGTAAAACCAGCGCCAGCGTCATACCTCCTCCAGTTGACGTGCCGAACACGCCGATCTTTTCCGGCGGAGAGGATTTCAGCAGTTCCCGATACACTGCCAGCGCGTCGTCCAGTGCGGCGGGATAGGGGAAATCCGGCGGCATTCTGTAATCGACAGAAACCACCTTCATGCCGCCGAATCCGGCCATGTAGACGGCCTCCAGAGTACCCGCCTCCCCCGGATTCAGGACATAGCCTCCGCCGTGAAAATGCAGCAGGACACGATCCCGATTCTTCGCCGGGATGGCCTTGGGCGTGAGCGTGAACGTTTTTACGCCCGCCGCGACGCCATGCGCAACCGTAACGCCCATTTTTTCACGTAGGGCGGGTATGCCGGCAGCGGTCTTCTCCGCCAGATCCGCAACCCATTTTTTCCATTCCCGCACCGTCTGTGGATGGGTATTCCACCAGTACGGCGGTTCTGAAGCAATCAATGACTGAAGTTCGGCGCTGACGGTTCGCGGCACTGGCACAGGGCGTTCCGTTGTGTCTTTGGCATAAATGCCGCTTGCGGCGACGCAAAGCAGCAGCGCGACTCCTGAAATCCATCGCATGGCAGTCTGTTCTCCGTGCGCGCTCAGGCGGGGCGGCCGATTCCGCGTCCGCCTGAGCGGGTGCTTTTTTCTGTGAAACCGCTTTAGCGGATGAAATTGGTCGGTTCCCAAGGCTCCATGACGGGATATGTGATCCCGGCGGCCTTGCCTGCGGCGATGCTCTTGACAAGCCAGGCCATGTTGTCGCCCAACGTGCGCATGGTTTGCATGCCTTCCTTGTCTCGCAAAACTTCCTCTGGTGTGTTGCCATGTACGGAATTCCAGTATTGCGAGGAAACCACAGGCATCCGGGCAATAGTGAAATACTTGTTCAGACGATCAAAAGAAGCGCTGGCCCCGCCACGGCGGCAGCTGACAACAGCGGCGGCGGGCTTGAACGCGTAGAGCTCGTTCCGTGTGAAGAATACTCTATCCAGAAAGGAACAGAGAGCGCCATTGGGACCGGCGTAATATACCGGAGAACCTACAACAAGCCCATCCGCTTTACGTAGCAACTCAATAGCTTCATTGACGGGATCGTCCGTGAACAGGCACCGTCTTGTTTCCGCGCATTTGCCGCAAGCAACACAACCATGCATGACTTTGTTGCCCACATGCAACATTTTTGTTTCCATTCCATGCTTTTCCAGTTGTGCCGCCACAATGTTCAACGCCGTATAGGTACATCCTCTGGGATGCGGACTGCCGTTGATCAGAAGAATAGGCATAAAAAGCTCCTTTGTGGCCTGCCCCTCACCCCCCATGTTTGCCGGCTATTGCGGCAAGGGGGCGGAGTGACCGCGGATTGTTTTTTGCGAAGGGGGGAACGATGGCCTTTTGCATGCTCTTGTCAGGGGAGGGATTGCTGTGGCCCAGCGCTCTCCCGCTTGACTACAGGGCAATCCATTCATACTCCGGGCTGCCCATGCCCAGGGCTGGCAGAGAGAACGTTGCACTCCACAATGGCGCTGGAATAGCGGCCTGAAGTTTTCGCACCCAATCTCTGGGAAGGATATTCGGCCCGTTTGGTTCGCCGGTGTGCAGCTTGATCGCGATTCTGCCGGTAAGATGCTGATTGATGCGGGCATAGAGCCGCAGCAGACTGTCGGAGCTGATGTCACGGGTAAAGAAGACGCGCGCTTTCTCCCGTAAGGCGGCAAATGTCCGCGCCTCTGGAAAGGCCGCCAGAGCCAGAGCGCCCGCGGCAAGGGCACCGCCTTTTAAAAATAGGCGCCGGGAAAGATGACGTGCCATCGGTGAGTTCCTCCCTGTCGTGTGGTAAAATAGGATTGCTGAAAAATAGACAAAAGCGTTTTGAAAAACAGCGCTGGATCGTAAGGAATCATGTGGTATTTTCTCAGATCTTCCGCTATGGAAATTCCGGGAGAGCGCGCGCTCACAGGCCAGCGTGCGCCACGGCATTGTTTGCATGCTTTGCAGGGAGAAATAACATGCATCCGTTACTGGAATCCGCAATCAACTATTTGGGAGAACGTTTTTCCCGGCGTAACTGGACATACCTTGATGTGCCTTCTGAAAGCGGAAAAAAGAAAACGTACGCGTGGCCGGGCAATACGGACGAAAAAATAATGATTTGTGTCCACAATGGCAAAGACATACAGGAAGAATTTCACTATCAGGATTTTTTCTTTTTCAATTTTGCCTACAAAGGAGATTACGGGGCTGTCAGCTATAGAGATACTAATTATATTACCATTCATGAAAATGAATGCTATATAGGGCAACCTCATTCTGGGTATGCTTTATCTGTCCATAGCGAAGATCCCATCGTCATTATTGGTGTGTTGATTCAGAAAGAATCCTTTTTTAAACTATTTCTTCCAATTTTATCTTCAGATACAAAACTCTTTCGTTTCTTTCTTACGCCACAGACAAATGAATATGCGGAAGAGTTCATACATTTACATTTTGACAAATCCTGTTGTATTCGAATGCTATTGGATATGATGATTGTTGAATATGCAAACCCTCGCGAAGACACTCAGGCTGTTCTTCAATCCTTAGTACTGACTCTTCTCATGCTGGTCGCACGGCAATACAAATCTTCCCATCCTGTTTTTGATGATGATCGGTTGGCGGATAAAATAGTTCGCTATATGGGAGAACATACAGATACGGTATCCCTAAAAGATATCTCAAAACGATTTTCCTGCCACCCAAACTACATTTCCACGCTGTTGCGCCGGGAGCTTGGAAAAACATTTTCAATAATCCTTTTGGAGCTGCGTATGGAACGGGCCATCTATCTTATTAAAGGCACAGATCTCTCGATTGAAAAAATAGCTCTGATGCTTGGATACAACAACAGCAGCAATTTCTATAAAGCATTCCGTGAATACTATGGAAAATCTCCACGAAATTTTATAGCAGCACGATGAGCCTCGTATTCCGTAACAGCAAATCAGACGCACCGATCTGGACATCCGCCGCGCGGGAGGGCATCCTGCCGGACAGCGCGCCGTTGTCCCGTCGGGGGACAGGGCGCAAGACGCTGGCGAGGGAGCGTGCGGAAGGATGTTTGAAGCGTTTTTTGCGGTTCTGCCGGTTTTTCTGGTGATTTTTCTGGGTTCCTGGCTGCATGATCGCGATGTGCTGCCGGAACAGACGGGCGTCGTGCTGGGGCTGGTTGTCCTCAAGGTGTCGTTGCCCGCGCTGATTCTGCATATTCTGGCCGGGGCCCGGGCCGCTGATCTGGCCTATCCGGCCTTCTGGGCGGGCATGTTCGGCGCGTCGCTGGCCGTCTATTTCGTCGCCTACTGGGGCGACAGGCTGCTGTGCCGTCGCGGCGAAGGGCCGGCCACCATTGTGGCGCTGGGCTGTTCATCCTGCAATGCGGCCTTTGTGGGCCTGCCCATTGTGGCCAACCTGTTTCCCGGCAATGGGGAGGCCATGCTCATTGCCGGGCTTGCGACCCTGACGCCCAATGCCGTCATGATTGTGGCGCAGTCGCGGCTGGATGTTCTGGCCGGGGCTTCGGCCTGGGACGGCGCGGGAGGCTGGGCGCGCCGCTGGCGTCTGTGCCGCGCGCTGCTGCTGGGCAACCCTGTGCTGCTCATGTCCGGCGTGGGATTGATCCTGAGCCTGTCCGGCGTGGGGCTCTGGGAACCGCTGGATCGCGTGGCCGGGATCATTGGCAATACGGCCGCGCCCTGTATGCTGCTGTCGCTGGGCTTTGATCTGCGCCAGAAACTGGCGCTGGCGGCGCGGCGCGGACAAGGGCATGCCGCGTTGCGGCAGGCGTGGGTGCTGCTGTGCAAACTGCTTCTGCTGCCGCTGCTGGCCTGGGGCATCATGGCCGCCGTGGGATTGCCGCCGCTCTGGACGGCCGTCGGTGTGCTGATCAGCGCCACGGGAACGGCGCTGATCGCTTCCGTGCTGGCCTCCGTGTACAGCGCCATTGCCGAGGAAGCGGCCATGACGGCGGTGCTCTCCAACGGGCTGAGCCTGTTCACGCTGACGGGCTTCATCTGGCTGTTCCGCCATCTGGGCTATTTTTAGGGCGGTTTCACCGCGGGAAACGCGCCCGCCGGGTTGTCAATGCACGGGCTTTTTGCCGCGCAGCAGCGGTTCTCCGAGGCGGAGCGATTTGAGAACGCCGGGCACCTTGGCGGCGCGCGCGGCGTCGCCGCGCATCAGCAGGAAGACCACATAGAGTTTGCCGCGCCGTTCCATACGGGTGCGGTAGCCGCGCCCTTCCAGCCGCTGGCGGATGTCGTCCACGCTTTCCATATCCTTGAACGCGGCCACCTGAAAGACATAGTCGAAGACGGTGGCCGGCGTTGCCGCCTTGACGGGCGGCGGCGGGGTCTGCCCCGGAGGCACGGCGGGGCGCATGCCCGGAGGCATGGCGGGCAGCGCGTCCTCCTTTTCTTTTTCCTTGCCGGAAGGCGGGGGCGGCGCGGGGGGCTTTTCTCCGGGAACCGCGCGCAGGGCCGTGGCAAAGCGCAGATCGCTGGGCTGGAGTACGGGGCCGCGTTCGTCCGCCGGAGCGCCGCTTGCGGGGAGCGTGGCCCCGGAACCGCCGTCCACCGGCGGCGTCCAGCGGCTGCGTCCCGCCATGACGCCGCCCAGATAGGCAAGCACCAGCGCCGCCACGAAAAGAAAGGCGGCGGCGGCCAGAGTTCCCGGCTTGAGACGCAGCCCCCGGGCCGTGTCCGGGGACGAAACGGATGCCGGGGATGCGGAACGGCGGGCGGCGGGCGGCATGGTTTCTCCTTGTCTTAAAGAGGCGCTTTTCGCTGACGCAGCATAGCAACAGGGGGAATCCGCGTCAAAGCGGCGCGGGGGAGGCACCCGGAAAAGATATTCTTGACAAGACGGCAATGCCGGTGAAATCCTCTTTCTGTAACATTTGGTAACCTTTGACTGCTTCCAGAGTGGTCTCACGTTGAAATGCAACCGCTCTGGTGTGGCCGCTTTTGCGGCCCGCGTGGTAAAATTCACATTTTTTGCGGACTGAGAACAATGGGGGATACGCTATGAAGGCGTCTTTCCGTCTTGCGCTGTTGTGTGCTGTTGCCTGCTGCCTGTATGCGGGCGTTGTTGCCGCAAAACCCTCCATTCCCCGATCCGGTACGGCGGATACGGAACGCGCCACGCTGGCTGTCGCCAATATGACGGAAGGCGATCTGCTCGGCGTGCGTTTCCTGCGGGATGGGCAGGAGCATTTTGCGCGTCTCGATCTCGCGCCGGGCATGGAGGACGTGCTGGAAAATCCGGGCGGAATGGCGGATCTGCGCCTGGATATGGGCTTTGAGCTCTGGTTTTTTGACAAGGCGCCGCTGGACGGTGTGGACCGCCTTGCGGCCTGCCATGAGAAGGATGCCGCCTGTCTTGTGCTGACGGGCCACGACGGCGCGCAACGCCATCTTGCCGGGCGCGTGCGTTCGCTTCTGCCTGTGCCCGGTATGCGCCCCGTGTGCGAGCTGACGCGCTTTCACTCCGGCATGCGCATGGATGAGGCTTGTGCTCTGGTGGAACCGCACCCGCAGCGGGACGATAACGACGCGGTGCTGACGAGTCTGGGCTTTGCCGGGCTGGTGTGGGCCGCGCGTCTTTCCCCCGGCCGTGTGGACCCGGCGAATCCGGATGAGGACGCCGGTCAGGCGCTGCTGGATCATGTGGAGCTGCGCCAGCGCCTGACGCCGGAAACGCTCGCCACCCTGCGCCGGGCGCTGGCGGCCCAGGGCTACCGCCCCTGGCAGGCGGAGTTTCCCGGCATGGATCTCAATTTTATGGAAATGTCTGAAATCCCGCTCGACCGGCAGACGGAAATTCTGGAAAACGCCGTCAGCCTGCTCATGGCCTCGAAGAAAGGGGAAGGAAGCCTGATGCTGGCCCCCGCGGCCATGTTGCCCGCGCTGGCCAATGCGGACGGCCCCCAGGGCGACGTGCAGCTTTTCACGATTACGCTGAACCGCGCTTCCCGGACGCTGATTGTCGATATGGCGGCCTACAGTCCAAATAGTTGACAGGCAAAACTCCGTTTTCCGGGGCGCGGCGATGCCGCACCCGGAAGAGGAAAGGGAGGCATTGTGAGACAACCGCCCAATATCCTGACTGTCGCTGGTTCCGACTCCGGCGGCGGCGCGGGCATTCAGGCCGATTTGAAAACCATCATGGCGCTCGGCGGCTACGGTATGAGCGTTGTCACGGCCCTGACGGCCCAGCATGGCGAAGGTGTTCTGGGCATTCATGCGCCGGATCCGGAGTTCGTTCTGTTGCAGTTGCAAGCCGTGCGGGAGGGCTTTCCCATTGCGGCGGCAAAAACCGGGATGCTTTTTTCCGCCCCCATTATCCGGGCTGTGGCCGGAGCGTTGCGTCAACGGAATTTTCCCCTTGTCGTGGATCCTGTCTGCGTCAGCCAGAGCGGCAGCCGCCTGTTGCGGGAAGACGCCGTGGAGGCACTGAAAGAAGAGCTGCTGCCGCACTGCGACTTGCTGACGCCCAACGGCCCGGAAGCGGAGACGCTGACCGGGCTACCCCTTTCCGGCAAAGAGGGCATCCTTGCCGCCGGGGAGACGCTGCTGCGCATGGGGCCGCGAGCCGTACTCATCAAGGGCGGGCATATGGATACGGGGGATACGGTCACCGACTATCTGTTTGTGGGGAAGGAAGCCCCCCGCCCCCTGCCGCAACCGAGGGTGGACACCCGCAACAATCACGGAACCGGCTGCACACTGTCCGCCGCCATCGCCGCCAACCTTGGCTGGGGCTTGCCTCTTGCCGCCGCCGTTCTCAGGGCGCAGGCCTTTCTCAACCGCGCCCTGCGATACAGTTACGCGCCCGGAAAAGGCCGCGGCCCGGTCAATCATGCGGCGGGCTGTACGTCCTGTGAGGAGGCGTGAACGGCGCGCCAATTCTTGGTGAGAAAAAGCAGATTCTAATTGGCATTGAATTTGCAAACTATGCTTCAGCCACGCTGCCGTGGCTGTAAGACCGTCAAAAAAAAGGCGTTTCACATGGCGTTCCGTTTCTCCCTGCAAAAGGTGCTTGACTACCGGGAACAGCTGGAAGAAGAAGCCAAAAACCGTTTTGCGCTGGTGCAGCGGCAATACCGTGAGGCCAGGGAGCAACTGGCGGCGCTGTCGTCGGAATTGAAAACGCAGGAAGAGCGTCTTTACGGACAGGTTGTTGACAATGCCGGGGAACGCTGGCTGCTGGAAAGTTTCATCAGGGGGCTGCGCGCCGATGTGGAAAGCTCCACCGCGCGCGTCAGCAATCTCCAGATGATGCGCGATGAAATGCGAAAGGTTCTGGCGACCCGATCCATGGATAGAAAATTGTTGGAAAAGCTTAAGGAGCGCAAACGCCGGCAATACCTGCTGGACGAGCGTCTCAAGGAGCAGCGCTTCAATGACGAAATCGCAACACTCCGCTACAACGCCCCGAATTTTTAATCTGATTAAGGTCTTGGGCTGTATTTGCGCCATCAAGATGTCTCTTCTGGGTCTTCTTGTGGCGGGTGTTCCCCTGCCCGGCTGGCTGGGTGGCGAAACGTTGACGCCGCGCCCGGCGCCGGGCGCCGGCAGTCTGGCGGATGCGGGACGGAACGCGCCTCCCGCCGTTGTGGCAACGCCCGAAGCGCCCGCCAGTGGGGCGGCGTTGCCGAAACGCCAGCCCGCCGTTGCGGCCAGAGACGTTTCGCTGGATAATCTCCCCGTGCCGGATCGGGACGCGCCCACCGTGTCTCTGGCAAGCGCCTTTGCCCCCGCCGCGCCGTCCGCCCCAGCCGAACCCTCTGGCGGCGTACCGCGACTGCTGGCCGCCGAGGAACATGCGCCCGTCAACCGCGACGACAGCTGGTTTGACGTGTTCTCTCTCCGGGCATTGCCCATTCCTTTTCTTGGCAGCGCCCGCGTGGCCAACGCGGCCGCGACCGTCATGCCTGTTCCCAATGTGCAGCCCGCGCCCGCCAATTCCTTCAGTCCGGCGGCGCAGCAGATGCCTTACGGCTATGAGGCGAACGTTCTCGGCAACCTGCCCAACGGCATTGCCGCCGATACGCCTCTGCCGCCGCGCGGCGACGGCGGCGCGTTCGGTTCCCTGCCCGCCCTGCCTTCCTCCGGCGAGAGCGCCGTTGTCATTCCCGCCCCCAACGTGCAGCCGCCGGCCGATCAGGAAAACCCCAACACCAAAGCCCAGGAGCTGGCCCGCCAGCAGCAGGATATGCTTCTGCTTCGCGAGCAGATGGATCAGCGCCTCAAGGATATGCAGGGCGCGGAACACCGTATGCAGGATCTCATCCGTGAGGCCCGCGCGCTGGAAGACAAGAAAATGCGCTCGCTCATCCTCATGTATTCCAACATGAAGCCAAAAATCGCCGCCAAGGCGCTTGAGAACATGGATGACCGCATTGCCATCCGCATCCTTTCAGGAATGCCGCCCAAGCAGGCCGGGGAAATTCTGACGTACACCACCCCCAAGAAGACCGCTGATTTCTCCGAGCTTATTTCCCGCATGAAGTCGGCTGACTGATGCGCCTCGCTCTTCTTCTGGCCTATCAGGGAACCCGTTTCAGCGGTTGGCAGATTCAGGAAAAGCCCCGCGCCCCTCTTACGGTGCAGGGCGTTCTTGAGTCCGCCGTCGCCCATATTTCCTGCGGCCACGTCCGTCTGCACGGTTCCGGCCGTACCGATGCGGGCGTTCATGCCTACGGGCAGGTCGTTCATGGCGATGTGCCCGACAGGCGCTTTCCTCCGCGGGGGGATTCCGTGGCTTCCGACGGTTGCGACGACGCCGGGCGGCGCTGGAGGCGCGCTCTCAACGCGCTTCTGCCTCCGGATATCCGCGTCCTGGCGGCGCATGCGGCACGGCCCGATTTTCATGCCCGTACCGACGCCCTGCATAAAACCTATGTGTACGACTTCTGGCAGGAGCGCGCCTTTACGCCACCACGTCTTGTCTCCTTTGTCTGGCCCTGCGGTCCTCTTGTCGTTGACGCCATGCGCGCGGCCCTGTTGCCCCTGTGTGGGCGGCACAGCTTTGCCACGTTCCGCAATACCGGGACGGATACGGAAAGCGACGTGCGTACCGTGCTTGAGGCCCGTATCGACGTTTTGCCTCCCTCTCCCTTTCTGCCGCCCCATGCTCCCGCCCTGCGTCTGACTCTTCGCGCGGATGGGTTCCTCAAGCAGATGGTGCGCAATATCGCGGGTATGCTTGTGGCCTGCGGACAGGGAAAGCTCTCCCCCGGAGATGTTCCGTCTCTGATTGCCGCCGGGGCTCGTCACGCCCTGTGTGCCCCGACAGCGCCTCCGCAGGGGCTTGCCCTTGCGCGGGTGGCCTATCCCTCCGGTGACGGCTTCCTCAACGTGAGCCCGCTCTAATAATTCATTTTCCAACGGATGTTCCCGCTGGTGTTCTGGCTCTCCGTGCGCATCTGGAGTTTTGTGCGCGGGGTGAGTTCCAGTTCCATGAGAACGGCGGTGCTGTCGGCGCGGCTTCCCTGTTCGACGCCAAGATAGAGCTTCTCTCCGATGAATTTTCCGGCTTCGAGCGTCGTTTCCTCTGTTTCCTCGCCTTCGGCGGAGGTGGTGGCGCGGGAGTTGAGCCGCAGAACGTCCATTCCAGAGGTTTTGCGCGCAAGATCCATGACGTTGGAGCCGGAAGAGCCGAAGCCCGCCAGTTCGGCCACGGCGGCGGCCAGACGCAGACTTTCCCAGCGACCGAGATCCTTGCTGTCGCGTCCAAAGAGGATACGGGAGATGATTTCCTCCTGGGGCAGGGTAGGACGGCTCTCAAGGGAAAGCCGGGGGCGCTGGGCCGATCCGGCGATGACGACGTCCGCTTCAATGTCTCCGGCATCGCGGGTCAGGGTAAGGGCTATCTGCGGATTGCTGACAGCGCCGCCGCTGAAGGTGACGCGGCCCTGGGAAAGGTGAAATTCCTTGTTGAGGAGTTGCAGCTTGCCGCTTCGCGCAAAGACGGCGCCGTTGACAAGGGGGGAGGCCAGAGGCCCGGCGGCGCTGAGGCGGATGCCCCAGTTGCTTTCGAGTCCGTAGCCGCGCACGATAAAGCCGGTGCGGGGGGCTGTTTTCAGGGTGGCGTTGATAACGCCGTTCAGGGAAGGGGCCTGGGCGGCACTCTTCGGTACGGGAGGGGCGGCTTTGTCTGTGACCGGCAATGTGGTCACGCCGCCGGACGGCAGGTTGTTGAGCAGCAGAAGTCCCTCGTTGATCTCAAGATCCGCCTTGATCGCGGGAGCTTCAAGGGTTCCCCTGAGGTCGAGATCGCCGGAAAGCGCTATGTGCATATCCCGACGGCGCAGCGGTTGCAGTCTGTTGATACGGGCATTGGCCTCGAAGGCCAGTGTGGCCGGGCGCAGATTGCCGGAAACCTCCAGTGTGCCGCCACGCCCGTCGGCGGCACGCGCGGCAAGGTGGAGCAGGCCAAGACGATCAGACAGGGAGCGTGCCCGGTTGCCGATCTCCCGCAGCGAGGCCCGCACGTTGATGCCGCGCAGTTCCATGCCGAGAGCCACATCCTCGAACCGTCCGTCCGTCAGGACAAGGTTGCCTGAGGGGATGGGAGCGGCAAGGGATCCGCCAAGATTGAAGTTTGCCGTGAGGCGTCCTGTCAGACGGCGATCCGCCAGAGGTACCAGCTTCCAGAGCGGGGCGATGCGTCCGTTCCAGTGCAGGGTGCCCTTCAGGGGGGCGTTCATGGCGGGCTGGGGCAGGCCGTCCGGGCGGAAGATCACGGGCACATGTGCCGAAAGACGTGCCTCATCGCCGCCGAGAGCCCGGAGCGTTTCAGGCGCAAGGGCGATCCGGGCGTCAAGGCCGGAAGCGTCCAGTTTTCCTTTGAGGATGGCGCTCAACGGGGGGAGGGGAGTCTGGGGAATCCGTATGTCGCCGGCTTTGAGTGAGAAGGCGCCGGAAGGTTGCGTTGGCGTTCCGCCAAGGGTGGCATTGAAGGTAAGGGCGCCCTGGGGAAGCGCCGGGACGAGGGAGCGCCATGCGGCGAGATCCGGAGCCTTGAGTTCCGCCGTGGCCCTGAGGGCGCGGGCGGACAGCGCGCCTTCCAGCGCGAGATGGCCGGAAGGGTGTATGTTTATGCGCCAGCGGGAAAAGGCCAGCGAAGGTTCCCCGGTCGTGCCGGGAGTGTGCGGACCGGGCAGACGGTAGCGAAGCAGTGCGCCAGGGGTTGCCGTCAGACCGGCGCGCAGACGCGGGAGAGAGGCTTCAAGGCGGTGCAGTTCGAGTTCTCCGGGTGTCCAGCGCAGGGAAAGGCGCGTTTTCAGGTCGCCATCGGAGGCGGCGTCCAGCGTCAGGCGTTCGGGAGATCCCTTGAGCGCAAGAGCGGCTTGCCGGAGACGGAATCCGGGAAGCCGGAGATCCCCAAGATGGCCGTCCACTTGCAGGCGTGTGTCCGCGATGCCGTCGAGCATATCCGCCTCAAGGCTGAGATCCGCCAGACGGGAGGAACCCACGCGCAGGCGGGGGGCCTGAAGCGTCACCTGGAGACGCTGCCGTTGCGGATCCGCCAGCGAGGCCGTGAGTGTCAGATGCGCGGCTTCGCCGGAACAGGGGAGCGAAAGATCGAACAGGCTGCCCAGCGCCGTTCCCAGTGCGTGCCAATCATCGATATCTGCGCGGATTTCGCCTTCCTGCGGGGGCAGGGTGTCAAGAATCTCGCGCAGAAGGGAGGGGGAGGCCGCGCCTGTGCCGGAGGTGGTGTCCGGCGGCGGGGCGGGATGCACGCGCCATGCTCCCCGCACGTGCGCGCCAGGGGCGGAAAGATTGATACGCGGCAGGGAGAGACGGCGTGCCGCGCCGCCCACATCCTGCGCCGCGCTGGCGGCAAGATCCATGTGGATGGGAGACGCCGTGCCGGTGGCGGCGCTGGCCGTCAGGCGGATGTCCGCCGTTGCGGCTTCGTCGCGCAGCAGCGCCGCCCAGGGCAGATCGCCGCTTTCCAGAAGCACGGTGGCCGAGCGCAGGTTCGGCAGGCCGGGCAGGGAGAGCGCGCGCGGGGAGGCGGCATCGGCCTGAAGGCGCAGCGTCGGAGCGTCCACGCTGCCGGACAGACGCAGGGTAAGCGTGGCGGGGGCAAAGAACGTCTGCACATCGGCGGGGCGCAGGCGTTCCGCGATGGCGGTGGCGAGACGCGCGGTGGACGACGGCCGGTAGGCGGTGTGCAGCGTCAGATCAAGGGGCGTATGCAGCCAGTCGGGTGAGGGGGGGGTCGCTTCCGCGCTTCCGGCAAGGCGCATCTCAACTTCCCCGAAAGGAGCGGCAAGGTTTCCGGACAGCTCAGGAATATGGGCTCGCAGAAGCCCCGCGCCAGCGTCGGCGTCAAACGAGAGCGCAACATGCGCTGATGCGGCGGGTGGGGCATCCGCCTCAGCCAGGGAGGCGTCCAGACGCAACGCGCCGCCGGTGTCAAAGGTCGTGGAAAAACGGGCTTCCAGCGATCCGGAAAGACGGGCGTGCAGCCAAGGGGCATGGGTTCCCGGAGCGGCCGCGTCCAAAGAGGCCAGCGCGGCGGGCATACTGCCGCGAATGTCAAGGGAGGCCACGCGGATGGTGGGCAGGAAACGCAGCGCGGACAGGGATTCGCCCACAAGGCCAAGGGCGGCGCGGACACTGTCCAGCGTCTGGGCGGCGGTGTTTTCCGGCGGCGGCGGAGACGGCGGCAGAAGCGGCGGCCGGGAAAGTGTCGCCTCCGCCACATGCAGACGGGCGACGTGCAGGGTTGTTCCCCGCCACCCCCAGGCAAGGGCGGCGTCCCGGACGGAAAGCCAGACGCCGTTCGCGTCACCCAGCGCCATGTCCAGCGTCAGATCGCATGGCAGGGAGCCGCGCAGACGTTCCACGCGCAGAGTCAGGCCCGTAGTTTCCAGAGGCGCTTTCAGGGCTTCGTTGACGGTATTTTCCAGCCATTGGCGGCCAGTATCACCGTTCAGCCAGTGCAGGGCCGCTCCCGCGGCGGCGCTGACGCAGAGCAGCAGGACGAGCAGCGACACTCCCAGGCGGCGCGGCCAACGCCGGCGTGCCGGAAGATGCGACGGGAGCTGAGGCGGCGTGCCGGAGGAATCTGGAGCGGGTGTGCGGTGGGTTTCCATCAGAAGGATTGTCCTATGCTGACGTAGACGTGCAGGGGGGCGTCCCCGTCTTCGGGATGCAGCGGCGTTGCCACATCCAGCCGCAGGGGGCCGATGGGAGTGAAGTAACGCAGACCGAGGCCGGCCCCCCACCGCATGTCGCTGAACCAGCCGGGCAGGGCGTCACGATAGGCCATACCGCCGTCAAGGAAAGGGACGAGACCTATGTCGTCCGTGATTCGGAAGCGGGTTTCCAGATTGACGGTGTTGTAGGCAAGTCCTCCCAGCGGTTCTCCGTCCGAATCCTTTGGGCCGAGCGCCTGATAGCCGTAGCCGCGTACGGAGCTGGCTCCGCCCGCGAAGTAACGCAGGGGGCTGGGAGCCTGTTGCAGGCTTGCGCCGATCAGGCTTCCGGCGCGCAGACGTCCGGCCAGTACCAGCGGCGCTTTTGCATTGCGGTGATCCGTGTCGTCCGCCCTGAAGGGCGCGAAATAGAACATGGCGTCCAGTTCCTGCGCGCAGGCCGTGAACGGCGTATGGTAGTATCCGGTATAGGGGCTGAGCTTGAGGGCTATGTTGCTGCCTGCCGTGGGGGAAACCCGAAGGTTGCGGCTGTCGCGGCGCAGGGTCAGATTCGGGCCGAAATAGCTGTACAATGCCGCGTTGCGCGCATTTTCCGATAATTTGCCGCCTTCGCCGCCTATCCCCGCGCCTATCCACCAGGCGCGGTTGACGCGGTGCTCCAGCCGTGCAAAGCCGTCGATCGCCTGTTTGTCGTAGGCGTCCGTCGTTTCCTCCAGGGCGGCGAGGCGTCCCCGGAAGGTCGTATGGCGGCTGACCGCGGCGGGCTTGAACAGTTCTGTGATCAGACCTTTCCTATCGTAGGAATAGGGCGCGTCCACAGTGATTTTTTCGCCGTTGCCGAAGGCGTTACGATGTTCCCAGTGGGCGTTGACGCCAAGGCCCGTGGCCGTATCGTAATGGGCTTCGGCTCCCAGCGTGCGAAAGGCAGGTGTTTCCTTGACATGAACCTCAATAGGGAGAGGCGCGGCGTCTCCCCCTGTTGGCAGAGACGCGGCGTCCAGCGCGGGCCGGACCTCGACGGAACGGAACAGACCCAGCTCCCGCAGGGATTCGGCGAAGCGTTCCATGCGGATTTGATTCCACGGATCTTCCCCCGGAACCCAGGGAAGAAGGCGGTGGAGATAGGCGGCGTGAACCTTTTCGTTGCCGGTGACGCGGACATCTCCCAGCGTTGCCGGGGGGCCGGGATCGATATCCACCTGTACGTCCAGCGTCCGCTTTTCCCGATCCAGCAGATAGCGGGCCTCTGTAATGGCGGCGAAGGGGTAGCCGCGCCGGTGCAGGTTTTCGGGGAGACGTTCCACGGCGGCAAGAATGGCGTCGGCTGCCGCCGGGGTGTTTTTGGGGAGTTGCGCGATGACCGGAGAGAAATCGGGCGGCGGCAGCGGCTGGCGGACGGGGCTGCCCCACAGGGCGGAGATGCCGCTGTAGGTCGCGGAGCGGCTGGCGTGCTGGAAAGCGGAGGGGATGATCGGCGCTGGCGCGTAGATAACGCGCGTTTCGTTGACGGTGTAGCGCTGTCCGGGCTCCAGACGCAGCGTCACCCTCGCGGGGCGCGTTTCCGTTTGCATATCCAGCGAGACGGCGCCATCATAATAGCCCTGCGCATGCAGAAGCTGGATCGCCGTTGCCTCGTCGGCGCGGGCCCGGCGTTCCAGTCCCAGGATGCCGTCCGGGGGATCGTCTTTCAGGCGCAGCAGTTCGCTGATCGCTTCCATCCGCCGCTTGAGGCTGGCGTCGCCGGTTCGTCCGTCCGTGAGCCCGACGCGGACGGCGGCCACATAGGGGACGGGATCGGCGGGCCACGCGCTGTCTTCCGAGGAGGGCGCGGAGGCGTTGTCACCGGAGCGCGACGCCTGGCTGACCAGTAATCCGCACCCATGCAGCATACCGCAACACAACGTGAGAGCGATAACGAATAGACGACTCATCATGTCTGTGGTGATACCGTGAAAGCCGCGTTGCCGCAATATCGGGAAAGGGCAACGCGGAAAAACGGCGTGGCGCCCGATCCCGCGTCCGTCGGAGCGCTCATAAGGTCAGGGTGAACCGGCGCTAGAAAGGCACTTCGTCCATGGAGGCTTCGGAAGGGAAGGCCGGGCCGAGATCTTCCCGCGGCTGCTGCGGGGGCGTCTGTGGGCGGGAAGGCGGCGCTTGCCGGGGGGCGTTGTAATTGCCGCCGCGCTGCTGGCGGGGTGCGGGAGCGCCATAGTCGGCTTCGTAACCGCCGGGCGCGTTGCCGCCCGCGGCGGCGTTGGCCCCGCGCCGATCAAGAAACTGGACGCGCTGGGCCTTGATTTCCGTGGTATAGCGATCCTGACCGTTCTGATCCTGCCATTTCCGGGTTTGCAGGCTGCCTTCCACATACACAAGGCTGCCCTTGCTCAGATAGTTGGCGCAGTTTTCCGCCTGACGCTGGAATACGGAGACGCGGTGCCATTCCGTGCGTTCGACCTTGTTGCCGTCGCGGTCGGTATAGGATTCGTCGGTGGCGATATTCAGTGTGGCAATGGGCGCGCCGGTCTGGGTATAGCGCAATTCGGGATCGCGTCCCAGATGACCGATGAGCATGACTTTGTTCAGCATGGTTCTTTTCCCTCTTGCCGGGCATTTCCGGCGGGCGGCGGTTGGCGGCGTGGCGGAGACGCCGCGAATTCCCTTGAAAATAGGCCGTGTTGCGCGGGAGCGCAAGACGCTCATCCAAAGAAGCGGCGGAGGAGCCCTTTGCTTTTGGCGGGACGGTGGGAGGCGGCTTCCTCAAGCTCTTCTAGAATGTCGTCCATGTCGTTGCTGTGCCTGTCAGCGGCACGCGGGTCGCAGTGGCGGAGCGCGTTTTCCAGTGCCGCGCGGCAGGCGGCGGCACGCGCAAGGGGGGCCTTCAGGCGATCGCGGATTTCCGGCGGATAAGGGGCCTCTTTGACAAAATCAAGCAGGCGCAGGGTATCGGCCGGGGGCGGGGCGGCGTCAGGATGCCGTTTTCCGTCGGCCTCGCGCAGCGCCTCGCACAGGTGGGGGCAGGTTTTTTCCAGCAGGGCCGGATTCCAGGTGACCGCCCTCGCCTCAACGAGAGCGGGAGGCGGGCCGGGCGTTGCCGTGAGCGGCGCTCCCGCAAGGATCGCTTCTAGACTGTCCAGGACGTTTACCACATCGTCCAGAGCCTCGGCGGCATCGGCGGTGCGCCAGCGGCCCAGCGCCTCGCCCAGCCTGTCCGCCGTTTGCGACAGATGTTCCAGAATATCGTCGGGCAGAGGGGCAAGACTGTCGGGAAAGATTCGCGCAATCTCCCCCAGCGTTTGCGCCAGTTCACGCACGCCGGGCATGGGCTGGCCTTCCTCCCAGCGTGGCAGAAAAAGCCCCTGTCCGCCGTCAAGAATGCCGTTGCGGCGGTGCAGTGTCCAAGCCAGCTCGCACAGGCGCGGCCAGCGCTTGCGGGCCGCTCCTGGATCCGGCGTCAGGCATGTCAGGCGGATTTGCAGGATGTTCCCCATAGCAGCCTCCTTCTCTTCCGAGTCAGGCGCGGTCCGATCCCGCGCCCGCCTGGAGCGGTGTTCACGTGGGCACTGCGAAACCGATCCCGCGCGTTGCAGGGGGCGGCGCTCTAGCCGCCTTCCGTCCATTCCGTCTGGACGCGCATGATGACATCCTGTATGGCGGAAAGCTGATCCTGAGGGCAGACGCCGATCAGGGGCGCGCCAGCGTCCATATTTTCGTTGATGGTGAAGTAGATGGCGTAGATGACGCCGTCAGGGCCCGAGTAATGGACGGGCACCTCGCGTTTCATGCGGGACATGATGAGCAGTTCCATGCCGTCCCGCACCTGCACGGAATGGGCGTCGGAGGCACGGATTTTTTTGTCCACCTCAGGGATGAAATAATATTTCGCACGCTCAGGGGCGCAAAAGAGATGCAGGGCCTTCTTGAGGATGGCGTGTTCCATCTCGGCGCGCGTGAGCCTGTGGCGCAGGATCATGAGCGGTGTTCCGGCTTCCACGAAGCGCCCTTCGAGCTCGCTGTGGATGCGGCGGATCTCGCCTTTCTCCGGCGCAAGGATGGGTTTGGGGTTGCGTTCGCGTTCCAGTGTGGCAAGCCGGGTGCCGGGTTTTTCCTTCCATTGGCCCTGCGGCCCCATGACCGTATCGCCGGCCTTGAGACCGGCAAAGGTGACGACGCCGGTATGGGGGGTGGCTATGACGATGTCGCGATAGGGAGAAGCCTTGATTTCTTCCAGCAGTTTCGAAATATCGATCATGGGCGGCCTTCCTTAGCGATAGTAGAGATTGCGGCCGCCGATGGTCAGCAGGGCCTGTTTGAGATTGGCGCGGATCTGGCGGCGATCCCAGATGGCCTGAATATGCCCGCGTGACAGCGCCCGGTAGGAGCGGTGATATTTGGGGGGGATGTCCATACCGGTCGTTTCCTTGATGACGCCGGGACCGGCAAAACCGATATTTGACGATCGTACCGCGAACTGATAGGGCGAGCAGCCGAGAAAACTTGCCACAGGACCGGCAAAGGAGTTGGTGTCGTAAAGGACCATGTAGAGACCGCCCGCCTGGACGTAGCGGCGCACGGCGACGGTGCAGCGCGGCATCTGGATGACGCCGTGCGTCCCTTCCTGAATGCGGATGCCCGCCGTGCCGTGGACATACGCCAGAAAGGGGTAGCGCTTTTTGGCGGCGCGTCCGGCGGCTTCGACGAACTTGTAGCCTTCGGCGGCGCCGACGGAACCGCCGCGAAAGGTCCCCATAAGCATGGCCACCACCATCTTGATACCGTCAATGCGGGCTTCAAAGGTCATGCAGCCGCTCTTGACGCCGGTTTTGGCCTTGGCCTGCGCCACGCGCTCGTCAAAACCGGGGAAGCTCAGGGGGTTGCCCGCTTCGATTTCCGCATTGAATTCATAGACGGAATCCACGTCGAAGACGTTTTTCACATACCATTCCGGCTCCATGGGGAAGTGATAGCCGCAGTGGCTGCAAACGCCCGCGAATTCCGCGAACAGATCCGGTCCCCAAAGATCAAGGCAGCCGTAGGTGGCGCTGTTGGGGCAGGTAAGGGTCCGGTCAACTTTGTAGCGCGGGGAAAGATAGTTCCACTTGCTGCGGCGCTGATCGTCCGCCCAGGTGGAAAGCGCGGTCAGCTCGGCGGCCTGCGTTTTTTTTGCGGGCCGGCCGGCGATCTTGCGCCACGGGCTGAACAGGCGGGCCTTGATCAGATCGATTTCGCCGCCGACTTCCTCGACCATGCTCCTGATACGGCGCTGATGCTTGCGGTAGAAATCGTACTTGAGATAGACGATGGGCTTGCTCAGCCAGTCGCGCAGGGCCGCCGCGTTCTTTGCCAGAAAAGGGCGTTTGTCGATGGCTGCCTCACGGGAAAAATGCAGGTATTTCTGCTGGCGGCGTTCCACAAGACGATCCTTGTTGGCGCTGGAGAGGCCCCAGCGCAGATAGGTCTCGTCAAGATTGACGTCGGGGCGGCGCAGCCGGGCAAGGGCCAGATTGCGGAATCCGGGCACCCCGCGGCTCTGGATGACGACTTCGTCGGTCGCGCGGATCACTTCCTGGCGCAGCTGGCGGAAAAAGTCAAAATGGTTGGGGCGCGCGCCGAGGGGAGGCTCCTGGATGATGCGGTCGATATAGCCGAATTGCAGATTGTCCTGCGCGGTGATGCGCAGATGTTCGGCGCAATGTTCAACAAGTTCGGGCGTGGCGCGTTCCCCGGCCTTGAGATGCCCCTCAATGGCGGAAGCCCCTTCGGGCGAGATGACGGAATAGTAACCGTGCGAGAGCATGAGGCGTCTGTCGGCAAGGCCGATGGCTTCCGCACCGCCGGAACCGCCCTCGGAAATGACAGCAATCACGGGAACGCGCAGGCCGGCCATGCAGTAGATATTGCGGGCGATTTGCTGGGCCGCGCCGGGGTAGTCTTCCAGAGGGTAGGAACCGGGGGTGAAGATATAGGCATGGATGGGGATGCCTTCGGTTTCGGCCACGCGCATGTACTGCTGCGCCTTGGCATTGCCCCAGGGCTTGACGGAGCCGCCGTTGCGGTATTCCGCGCCGTGGCCTTTTTCCTGACCGATGATCATGACGGACTGGGTATGCGTCTTCTTGCCGCGGCGGCGGGTGATGACGGCGCGGGCGATGAGCATGCCGGGGTCAAGGCTGTGCTCGTCCTGTCCGCCCACCTCGGTGAAGTTGTCGTAGACGTTTTCCAGAATATCGCGCAGGCAGATGCGCTGCGGATGCCGCACGATGCGCACCTTGTCCATAGGCGTGATCAGGCCTTCAAGGCGGCTCTCCACATAGGAGAAAAGGTCTTCCAGGGAAACGATGTCGGTATAGGGATCCTGCATTTCTCCCGCGCGCGCGCGCGCGTGGAATTCGGCGAGCTTCTCCTCCAGCATGGACAGATTGTCGTCATGCTTTCCCGCGAAGATGTCGCGGGCATAGGAAAGACGGTCTTTCAGGCTTTGCAGGCGTTTTTCAATGTTGTTGTCCATAGATTTTCCCATGTCCCGGTCTGGCCTGTTAGAAGCGCAGAATGCGTTCGGTGTTGGCGCGGAGGAAGTTGACGTTGGATTTGAGGCTGCCGCCAGCGGCGTTATGCCCCTCAAGCGTCAGCCCGTCGAGGAATTCCCTGCCCCGGGCGCGGGCTTCGTCCAGATCCTTGCCCCAGACGATGGCCAGCGCCAGATTCGGGTCAAATTCCGTCGGGATCTCATAGGGTTCGTCAGTGGGGACGTGGGTCAGCATGGTCAGCCAGGGTTGCTCCCTCCAGCTGAATCGCTCGATGCGGCCGACCCAGGGAGTGAAGCGGTTGTCGGGATCCTCGGCGATGAGGCGGTATTCGATGCCCACGCCGTCAAAGGCGACGGCTTCCTGACCGTACCCCAGCGGCTGCCCCAGGCCGGTGCGGATCTGTTCGGCAATGAGATCCACGCCACCCTCGCCGTTGACGGTGGCAATGCGGGCGGAAACACCGTTTTCCACCTGAATGCGGGTATTGACTTCCATAAGGAAGGGGTCTCCGTTGCGGGTGACGATCCATTCCCAGGTACCCACGTTGTCATAGCCGACCTTGCGTGCCATGGTCAGCGAATAGTGCACGATGTCCACAAGCACTTTTTCGGCGTTGAAGCTGTAGCTGATGTTATGGGGCGCGAAACCGGGGGCCACCTCAATGCGTTTCTGCAGGCCGGTGGACTGGATGGAACAGTTACGCGTGCCGAAATGGACCGGACGCTGGCCCGAACGGTCGGATATTATCTGCACCTCAAGATGGTTGAAATCCGTGATGCGCTGCTCGATGAGGACGCCCTCGTCCTTGAACTGGCGCAGGGCGTAGTTACGGATACGGCGGTAGATCGAGCGGAACATGTCTATATCGTAGACTTCCTCAATGCCCATGCCGCCGCCGCCCGCCGAGGCCTTGACCAGCACCAGCGGCCGCTTGATACCCTGCTGTTCCTGAAATTCAAAGACGCTGCGCGCGATGCGCTCGGCTTCCACCTCGTCATAGATGGGGCGATCCGACCCAGGCACCGTGGGAACCCCGAGGCTGCGGGCCAGACGCTTGGTATTGATCTTGTCCCCCAGTTCGCGGATGATCTTCCACGAGGGGCCGATGAAAATCATCTTGCGATCGCGTTTGGTCACGCGGCGGGCAAAGCGGAAATCCTCGGCAAAGAAACCGTACCCCGGATGCACGGCCGTGCATTTCGCCGTGTCCGCCACAGCCATGAGCTCATTGGCGTCATGGTAGGACGAGACGCGATAGAGGCTTTTTTCTCCACCATGCTCGCGGGCGTGGCGCACATGCCCGGAGGCGGCGTCTTCCGCCGTAAAGATGGCGCAGAAGGGCAGGCCCAGCGTTGCGCAGGCCCGCATGATACGGATGGCGATTTCGCCGCGGTTCGCTACCAGAACCTTATGCTGATCCAGCGGCAACTTGTAGAGGTCTTGCAATGTGCTCATAGGTCTCCTGCCGTCGGCGCGGATGAACTGCGGGCTGAGGCTTGAGAACCGCGCCGCGCCGGGCTATAGTGCGCGGGGCAGGGTTGCTCCACGACAAAAGGCCCCCGCCGCGACAGGCACGCCGGAGGGCGAAGGAAGGCGAATTTTTTCAGGAGATATTCTGATGCAAAATTTCCCAGAAGTCCAGCTTGCCGTTGACGCGCTGCGTCACCGCTTTGACGGGAAGGGGGCTTTCACAGATCGGGACGAACCCATAGGGCTGATTCTCGGCACCGGACTTTCCGGCCTTGGCGCGGCTCTCGAAGCGTGCGTGCGCGTTCCCTGGGGCGAACTGCCCGGTTTTCACCCGGCAACCGCGGAAAGTCATGCCGGCAGCTTCGCCCTTGGCCTGCTGGGGCCCAGACGCCGTCTTGTCCTGATTCAGGAAGGGCGGCGTCACCTTTATGAGGGCGCAAGCCCCGCCGAGGTCTGCATGGGAGTGCGCGTCATGGCCGGGCTGGGCGTGCGCCGCCTGATAATCACCAACGCCTCCGGCGCCCTCAACCCTCAGTTTGACGCCGGCGGCCTGCTCTGCATGACGGATCAAATCAACGCCACGGGATGTTCCCCCCTGACCGGCCCCAACGACGATGCCGCGGGACCGCGTTTTCCCGATATGAGCGCCCCCTTTGACGCCGGGCTGCACGCCCTCGCCCTTGAGTGCGCCAGAAGGGAGGGCATCCGCCTTGAGCGCGGCGTCTATATCGGTGTGCCCGGGCCCCAGCTGGAAACGCCGGCCGAAACCCGCATGTACCGGCAGTGGGGCGCGGATGCCGTGGGCATGAGCACCGTCCTGGAAGTCATCGCCGCCCGCCATCTCGGCATGCGTGTGCTGGGGCTCTCCTGCATGACCAACAAGAATCTGCCGGACTGCATGGCTCCCGCCACCATCGAGGAAATCGTGGCCACAGCCGAAAAAAGCGGCGTGGCCCTGGCCCGCCTGCTGGCGGCGGTGGTGACAAGCATGTAAAAAATGGCTACTCTATCCAATGGGAAACCGCTCTAACAACAATCCGCCCCGGAGCCGCGGGGCATTTCTTTTACAGGGTCAGAGAGGATGCAGCAGAATACTCACCTTCGCAACGTGGCGATTATCGCCCACGTCGATCACGGCAAAACCACCCTTGTGGACGGTCTTTTCAGGCAGGCGGGCGTCTTCCGGGACGATCAGCAGGTGAATGACCGCGTTATGGACAGTATGGATCTGGAACGCGAACGGGGCATCACCATTGCGGCCAAAAATTGCGCCGTCCACTGGAACGGCGTGAAAATCAATATTATCGACACCCCTGGCCATGCCGATTTCGGCGGCGAGGTGGAGCGTTCCCTTTCCATGGCCAGCGGCGCCATCCTTCTTGTGGACTCCTCCGAAGGGCCGTTGCCCCAGACCCGTTTCGTGTTGCGCAAAACCCTTGAGGCCGGTCTTCCCGTGGTGGTGGTCATCAACAAGATCGACCGCAAGGACGCCCGTCCCGACGAGGTTCTTAACGAAATTTACGATCTTTTCATCGATCTTGGCGCGACTGACGAGCAGCTGGAATTTCCCGTCCTCTATGCCATCGGCCGGGACGGCGTGGCCATGCGCCAGCTTGACGACGAGCGCGGGGACTTCACACCGCTTTTCGAGACCATTCTTGAGAAGATTCCCGGCCCGGCCCATGATCCCGATCAGCCCTTCCAGATGCTTGTGGCCGATCTTGACTATTCCGACTACCTCGGCCGTCTGGCCGTGGGGCGCATCATGCACGGCAGCGTCCACGCCAGGGAGGCCCTTGCCTGCATCGGGGAAAACGGCGAGGCCCGTCCCCTGCGCGCGACTAGATTGCAGGTCTATGACGGCCTGCAACTGGCGGAAGTGGACAAGGCCGAACCCGGCGACATCGTGGTGCTTGCCGGTATTGAGGACGTGACCATCGGCGACACCGTCTGCACGCGGGAAGCCCCCGCCGCCTTGCCGCGCATCCGCGTTGATGAACCGACCGTGGCCATGCGCTTCGGCATCAACACCTCTCCTCTTGCCGGGCGCGAGGGCAAGCTTGTGCAGAGCCGCGCCATCCGGGATCGCCTTGTGCGGGAATGTCTGCGCAACGTGGCCGTGCGCCTGGAGGACACCGCGGACAAGGACGCCTTTCTCGTCAAGGGGCGCGGCGAATTCCAGATGGCCATTCTTATTGAGACCATGCGCCGCGAGGGCTTTGAGCTCTCCATCGGCCGCCCGGAAGTCATCCTTAAAAAGGATGAGGCGGGCCGCACCCTCGAGCCTGTGGAGCATCTCTACGTCGATTGCGACGAAGTGTTCATGGGCGTTGTGACGGACAAGCTCAATCAGCGCAAGGGGCGCATGCTCAACTGCATCAATAACGGAACCGGCCGTGTGCGTCTTGAGTTCACCGTCCCTTCGCGCGGCCTCATCGGCTACCGCGATGAGTTCCTGACGGACACCAAGGGTACCGGCATCATGAATTCCTATCTTGAAGGGTATGAGGAGTGGCGCGGCGATTTCCCCTCCCGCTATTCGGGTTCCATCGTGGCCGACCGTCCGGGCAACGCCGTCGCCTATGCCCTCTTCAATCTTGAGCCGCGCGGCGTCCTTTTCGTTGAACCCGGCGATCCCGTCTACGAAGGCATGATCGTGGGTGAGCACAACCGCGACAACGATATTGACGTGAACGCCACCAAGGAAAAGAAACTTACCAATCTCCGCGCCGCGGGCAAGGATGAGAATGTCATCCTCACCCCGGTAAAGAAGATGTCCCTTGAGCACGCGCTGCACTTTGTCCGCGAGGACGAACTTGTGGAAGTGACGCCGCTCTCCATCCGTCTCCGCAAGGCCGAACTCTCAGCCCAGAAACGCTACCAGATGGCCGGTGCCAAAAAGAAAGGGTAGCGTTATCTTGAAAAGGGCACCGTTCCGGCATTCGCTCCCGCGTGCGCTGGAACGGTGATTTTTTCAAGGCAGAGGCTATAGACTTTTTCTTCCGTGGGCCGACCGCTGATTAGCATCTTGGGCACAGGGATTTTTCATCCATACAATACTTAAATGCACAAATCGTACCAAATTATTTTTGAAGAAATCTCCCTTACAGAAAAAGGCTTACGATGAAAATCGTAAGCCTTTGATTTCTTGGTTGCGGGGGCAGGATTTGAACCTACGACCTTCGGGTTATGAGCCCTTTTTGACAGAATTTGAAAGAGTTTGACGCAGAGGGATACCCTTTTATTTATATTTATTTTCAGTAAGTTACAGAAAATAAGATTTTGTCACATATTGACCTGAATGGTTAAAAATTGACGGTGTGGTTAGAAATAGGTTAGAAAAATTTTGCCGGTTAAAACCTGCGCCCGCGTATAAACCACAACCCAAGGCAGTTCATGGCTACCCAAAAACGGCGATACCACCCCAAGAAGTGGGCAGGCGTTTATGTGTACGAAACGTCAGAAATGTATAATGGCGCGCCTGACCTGTGTTTCTACATCACGTTTAAATCTGGCCGCCGCCTCATCTGGGAAAAGGTAGGCAAAATTTCCGAAGGGTACGGGCCGGACGTGGCGGCAGAAATTCGCGCTGATCGGATAAAGGCCATCAGGCATGGCGAGGAAGTCAAAACAGCCAAAGAACTCCGCCGTGAACAGGCGGAGAAAAACAAGCCCTTTGCCGAAATCGCGGACGCCTATTTTGACATCAAGGGGCCGACCCTCAAAGGACTGACCACGGATCGCAACCGTTACCTCAAGCACCTCAAACCGTTGTTCGGCAAGCGAAGCGTCTCGGAAATCACGCCCCAGATGGTGGAGGAGCTGCGCAAATCCCTGAGCGAGCGCAAACCAGCCACACTCTGGAATGCCCTTGAGCTTCTGCGGCGCATCATTAACTTTGGCGTCAAGACCAACCGCTGCCCCAATCTTGCCTTTCAAATCGAAATGCCCATCAAGGACAATGAGGTCATTGAGCA
Organism: uncultured Desulfovibrio sp.; assembly: GCA_934546745.1. GTDB lineage: Bacteria > Desulfobacterota > Desulfovibrionia > Desulfovibrionales > Desulfovibrionaceae > Desulfovibrio. Next base: position 36,248 of record CAKTDV010000004.1, read on the forward strand.
TCTGACGCCGGAAGAAACTCGCCGCTTTCTGGATTGCGCCCGCACATGGCCCGCCCGCGATGTGGGCAATATGCTCCTGCTGGCCTTTTTTACCGGCATGCGGCGCGGTGAAATGTTCAAGCTGCAAGATGAAGACGTGGCCTTTGACCTCAAGCTCATCCGTCTGCGTGATCCCAAGGGCAAAAAGACCCTCTCCATCGGCATGAGTTCTCTGGCGGAAGAACTGTTGCAGGAACAAATGGCATGGCGTGACGAGCATTTCCCCGGCAGCCTCTATATTTTTCCCGGCAAAAACGGCGAAATGCGCAAAGACTGCACAGCGGTTGACCGCTTCCGCAAGGCGGCGGGCCTGCCGCCCAAGTTCCGCCCCTTCCACGGGCTGCGCCATCACTTTGCCGTAAGCCTCGCCAACAGTGGCAAATTCAGCATGGATATGATCTCGGAAATGCTGACGCACAAAAATGTGGATTTCACCAAGAAGAAGTATGCCCAATTCCTGCCGGAGACCTTGGCCGCTGCCAGCAACGCGGCGGCGGACATCCTCTCTGGCCAACGGTAGCTTTTGCGGCTGTTCCGATTATCGTGTACACATGGTGCAGGAAAAAGATAGTATTGTAAGGAGCCGGCATGGCATTCACACTTCAGACGCTCAGGGAACAGGCAGCCGCAGGCGAGGACAGCACACGCCAGTTCAAGTCCCGAATCGACAATGCGGATTCTCTGGCTGCGGAAATGGCGGCCTTCGCCAATGCCAACGGCGGCGTCATCTTTATCGGCGTGCAGGATGATGGAACCATCTCCGGCATAACATCCCAGGAAGTACATGATGCGAACCAGTTGCTCGGCAACGCCGCCAGCCAGCATGTCCGCAGCCCGCTTATGGTGCAGACGCAGAACATTCTTCTTGAAAATGGAAATGTGGTTATCGCCCTGACCGTTCCGGCGGGAATGGACAAACCTTATTTTGACAGAAAAGGCGTCATCTGGTTGAAAGCCGGGGCGGACAAGCGACGTATCAATTCAAAGGAGGAACTGCGCCGTCTTTTTCAATATACCAGCCAATTCCATGCCGATGAATTGCCCACAAAGGCGGGCATTGATAAACTGGACAAGCTGCTGTTCCGGGATTTTCTAAAAAAGCGGTATGACAGTGATTTCCCGGACACCCACACAGAACAACTGCGCCTGCTGCAAAATCTGAATCTCGCCGCTGGCGATGGAAATCTCAATCTGGCCGGAGTGCTGCTTTTTGCCGAACAGCCGGAATTGGTTTTTCCGCAGTTTGTGGCAAAAGGCGTTCGCTTTCCGGGAATCGCCGTTCATGCCGACCGCTATGACGACACCGAGGATTTTGAAGGTCCGTTGAGCAGACTTTTCAAAGATGCCCTGGCTTTTGTCATGCGCAACCTGCACAAGGTGCAGGGCAAAAATGGCGTCAATTCACCGGGCACGCCGGAAATACCGGAACAGGTTTTTGAGGAACTGCTGGTCAACGCTCTTGTACACAGAGATTATCTTGTCAGCGCGCCCATCCGCATTTTCATTTTTGATGACCGGGTGGAAATCGTCAGCCCCGGTACGCTGCCGAACAACCTGACCATCGCCAACATCAAAAACGGCAATTCCAATATCCGCAATCCTATCCTGATTTCTTACGCCGCCAAGGGGCTTTTGCCCTACCACGGCATCGGCTCCGGCATTTTGCGCGCTCTTAAGGCATGGCCGGATATTGACTTTGAAGACGATCGGGAGAGTTCACTGTTCAAGGCCATTGTACGCAGAACTCACCGACCCGCAGAAAGTACGGGGGGGCTTGCACCAGAAATTGCACCAAAAACACAAAATTTGCACCAGAAACACGAGCTTTCTGAGGCAACCCTGCGCGATATTGCACCAGAAATTGCACCAGAACTTTTTGCGCTCCTTGAGCGTATCGCCGCCAACCCGCGCATAACCACAGCTGAACTTGCCACTGTTCTGAACGTGAGCCGGCGCACGATTCTTTACAGAACAACCATGCTCAAAGAAAAGGGCATCTTGCGTCGCATCGGCCCCAACAAGGGCGGACACTGGGAGATTCTCCCATGAAATTTGTTCCCAACGGTTCGGTCATTAAATTTCTGCTGATTGTCGCTCTGGGATGTGGCCTTGCCTTTCTCATGGCCTGGCTGACGGCCATGTTTGCCGTTATAAAACTCACGCAAGGCGCTTCACTTACAGGATTGTCGCTGATACTGCTCTGGTGCGCTGTTGTTGGGGGCGCCGCTGTTTGGAGTATTTGCACGTTTTGTGCTCTCTCTGTGGGGGCATGGCGCAAACACCATGTGAATCATGCCATCCGTTTGAGTGAAGCCATGCATATGCTGCATGCTTCCACAAACCACGAACAGCTGGAGGCGCTTCGCCATTATCGTATCCGGGTGTTCAAGAGTCATGAAGCAATCCCGGCTGGAGGAAAAATCGGCGTGGATTGCCGTGAAGTCTCAAACTTTCTTTCCCCCATGCTCTTAGGGTTCAATAAATTTTTTGCTCTCGGTTCGCCCGAATATTGCTGCGATGCCACACAAATTTCCGCAATTGTGGAAGAAAATCAGATGCGCTGGGGCGGTGAAAGCAATGTCGTCCCAAACTGTGATACCGCAAAATTCAATCAGGAAATTGAAGAGTTAAAGAAGAAATACAAGGAGATGACGGGTAACTATACCGGTTTGACCGGACGGGAAGGCAAATTAAAAGGCGAAATCAAGCGAATGGAAGCCCACATGCACATCCTTGTCGCGTTGGCGAACAAAGCCACCAGAGAATTCACGCATCCACTCACCAAACATGAAATCACACGTCAATATAAGGAGATCGGCAAGACGCTGGGGGTTGAAAATGCTCCGGGCAATTACATAGAAATTTTTCGCAAGGCAATGCCGAAAGAGTATATCAACCACGGCGGAGCGCCTACCCAAAACCCCTGAAAGGCAGGAAACCTGACCCGCTTAGGTTCTCCGTTCTTACATCTTTGCAAACATAACATCGCAAAATAACACGATAAATTCTAACCTCCCCTTCTTAGACCTAAGAAGGGGAGGTTTTGTTTTGCCTTTGCTAACGCCCCTCCTGTTCAGCATTTTTTTCAGGGCATAGGGTGTGTTCTCTCCAGATGATTCTGGATTGATTCATACACTTCAGCCTGAATACAGGGAGATGCTGATGGCGACCAAAAAATTATCCCCGCAAGAAGTTGCCGACATGTACGGCGTGAAAGCATGCACACTGGCCCGCTGGCGCTGTAAAAAAGTTGGCCCGCGTTACGCCAAGCTCGGTAGTCGTGTCATGTATGACATAGAAGACCTTGAAAACTGGTTTGCGTCACGCTGCGTTCATACCAGAGATTCCGCCCCCCAACTGAGGAAAAAATAATGGTGGGCGACATTCTGCACAACTTTGCCGAGTGTCTGCGTTCAGCGGGGCTGGAGGTCGATGCCGTTCTGGCCGATGGCCTCCTGCACCGCTGCGGCACAACGGACAGGCCCCACCGCAAGGACGGCGCGTACAAGGCGTTTCTGGACGCTCCGGCCTCCATCTGGTGGAAGAACTGGCGCACCGGCGATGAGGGAACATGGACGGCCAAGCCGGAAAAGGAATTCAGCGCCGCCCAGCGCAAGGCTCTGCACGAGCGCCTTGCCGCCGCCAAAGCCGACACAAAGGCCGAACAGGATCGCCGCTGGAAGGCAGCCGCAAAGCTGGCCGCGAGCATCTGGAACCATGGCCGAACCATCGGGGACGATCATCCCTATCTGCAACGAAAGGAAGTTCCGGCCATCGGCCTGCGACAGACAGAGGACGGGCGGCTTATTGTTCCCGTGCTGAACCCGTCCGGCCGGATACAGAGCCTGCAATTCATCCTGCCGGACAAGCCCACCGAGGGGACGGACAAATTCTTTCTCAAGGGCGGCAAAACGTCCGGGGGTTTCTTCTCCATTCCTGCAAAAAACGACACCAGGGACGGCCCGTTGCTGATTGCCGAAGGCTACGCCACAGGGGCAAGCCTGCATCTGGCTACAGGGTACGCCGTGCTGATCGCCTTCAATGCCGGGAATCTGGAAGCCGTAGCCCGCGCAGCCCGTGCCCGGTATCCTGATCGGGAAATCATGCTTTGCGCGGACAACGACTGCGAAACCGCCAAAGCCGACGGAACGCCGTGGAATCCCGGCAAGGAAGCGGCTTTCAGAGCGGCGCAGGCTGTGGGCGGCAAGCTGGCCGTCTGCCCGGCCCATGACGGCAAGGCGACGGATTTCAACGATCTGCACCGCCTGCGTTCTCTTGAAGCTGTCCGCTCTGTTGTGGAAGCGGCACGAAAACAGGATGCCGATTGTCCCATGCCGGAGGGTTTCTTTCTTGTGCCGGAAGGCAAACGCGCCGGACTGTACAAGCTGGAAACCAAACCGGACGGGGAGGTGAACGAAGTCCGCATTGGGCCTCCGCTCTCCGTGAAAGGCATGACCCGCGACAGCGAGGGCAACGAATGGGGCCTCATGCTCGAATGGGCTGACCCAGACGGCAAGAAGCACACCTGGCCTATGCCTATTGAGCTGCTCTTTCGGCAGGGCGCGGACTGGTACAGCGCCCTGGCTTCCGGCGGCTGGTTCGGCAATCCCGTCGCCAGAAAAAAACTGGTGGATTTTCTGGCCGCCGTCAGACCTGTCCGGCGTATCCGCTGTGTGCCCCGCACCGGCTGGGACAATACCGCCTACATCCTTCCGGATGCCGTGTACGGCGACACCTCCAAAAGCGTGGTTCTGCAATCCGCACACCACGGAGATCTGTATCGTACCGCCGGAACTCTGGAAGATTGGCGGGAAATCGCCGTACTTGCCGTCGGCAATTCCCGCCTGAGCTTTGCCCTGTGCGTGGCCTTCGCCGGGCCGCTGCTCCGTCTGGCCGGTTTGGAGGGCGGCGGATTCAGCTTTGAGGGCGGTTCGTCATCGGGCAAGACAACGGCCCTCCAGATTGCCGCGTCCGTCTGGGGCGGGCCGGAACATGTCCGAAGCTGGCGCGCCACGGACAACGGCCTTGAGAACATCGCTGTCCTGCACAACGACAATGTGCTGGTTCTGGATGAAGTCGGACAGGTCAACGGCAAGGTTCTGGCCGAATGTGCCTACATGCTGGCCAACGGTCAGGGCAAGGGACGCTCCAGCCGCGAGGGCAATCTGCGCAAATCCCTTTCCTGGCGTCTGCTCTTTCTCTCCAGCGGCGAACTCGGTCTTGCCGACAAGCTGCCTGAAAACGGGTTGAAATCCAGAGGCGGGCAGGAAGTCCGCTTTGTCGGGCTTCCCGTGGATACGTCCATGCTCACCGAGCTGCACGGTTTTCCTCATGCCGGAGCAGTGGTAAATCGCCTCAAAGAATTGACCGCTCTGCATTACGGCCATGCGGGCCGCGCCTTCCTGCACAAATTGACCGAACCTGACACCATGACCACGGTTTTATCCGAGCTGCACCCGGCTCTTGCCAACACGGTCAATCGTCTTGTGCCCGCCGGAGCGGACGGACAGGTGCGGCGTGTGGCCCAACGCTTTACGCTCTGCGGACTGGCCGGAGGACTGGCCGTGCAGATGGGAATTCTGCCCCCTGACTTTGACGCTCCGGGCTGTGCCGAACGCTGTTTCCATGACTGGCTGGCCGCTCGCGGAGGCATCGGCGCTTCCGAGGATGCCGCCATCCTCGCGGCCGTGCGCCTATTCATCGAACAGCACGGGGCAAGCCGCTTTCAGGATATGGACGCTCAAATGGGCACCTGCCCTAACCGCGTTGGTTTTCGGCGCACGCGCAACAGCACGACCGAGTATTTGATCCTGCCGGAAAGTTTTCGGGCTGAGGTTGTCAAAGGGTACGCAGAGGCAAGGGCCGTGCGTGTTTTGCGTGAAGCGGGCTGGCTACGCACCCCAGATAAAAATCGGCTGAAAGCTCAGGAGCGCCTTCCCGGCCTTGGACGTGTGCGCGTCTATATCGTGCGCGCCTGCCGGATGACACGGACGAAGCCCCAACCTTATCTGATTGAGCGGTGACAGTGGGGACAATGGTGACAAGCCAGCAATCACAAGAGGTTACGCCTGTCACCACTGTCACCATTCCCTGTTCGAGTGGTGACAGCCCGAATGTCTTGTCTTTGCCTGCGTGTCACCACTGTCACCGCTGTCACCACTAAAAAAGAACGGGAAGAAAAGGCCATGTCCTATCTCGTCTTGCATATGGATAAATTCAAGAAAGACGCCATCCGCGGCATTCAGTCGCACAACCGGCGCGAGCGCGAAAGCCATTCCAACCCCGACATTGATTACAGCCGGAGCGCGGGAAACTACGATCTGCATGAATCCGCCTCAGACAATTACGCGCAGGCCATCCAGAATCGCATTGACGACCTGCTCATGGTCAAGGCTGTCCGCAAGGACGCCGTGCATCTGTGCGGCCTGATTGTCAGTTCGGACAAATCGTTCTTCACCCGCATCGGCAAAGACGAAACTAGGCGCTTTTTTGAGGAAGCCACAACCTATCTCACTGATTTTGCCGGCAAGAAAAATGTCATCTCTGCGATGGTTCATATGGATGAAAAAACGCCGCACATGCACTTCCTTCATGTGCCGGTGACGCCGGACGGACGACTCAGTGCCAACAGCATCTATACCCGCGCCAGTCTGAAAAAACTGCAAACCGACTTGCCCATCTATCTGCAAAGCCGCGGTTTTGAGATTCAGCGCGGCGTTGAGCAGAAGCCGGGAGCAGCCAAAAAGCATCTGGATACGCGGGAATTCAAGCAGCAACAGGAAGCCCTGAACAATCTGATTCTGGAATCCGAAGAGCTTGCTCAAAGTTCCCGGAAAATTCTTGATGCTATGGAACAGCGTGAAGAAGATCTGAAAAAGAGCATTGAAATGTATGAGCAACAGGCTGAGGAGGCGGAAAAAATTCTTCGGGAAGATTCATCTCTCCCCAAGGCATCTCTTTTCAATTACCAGTCCGTGCTGAAAAAAGCATCCCTCATCATTGCCGAGTTGAAAAAGGCGCTTGCCGTTACGCACATTACTCAGAAGCAAAAAGAAAACCTGCAAATGGAAATGGAAGAGTTACGCGAAAAACAGACACGGCTTGAAACGGAATACGCGGCCCACAAGAAGCAAAGCCATGAGGAAAAGGATGAGCTGGAGGCACAGTTGAAGAAAATGAAAAGACTCATGGCGGGCTATCTGGATTTTTTGCGTCAACCGGAAATCCGCCCGCTCCATCTCGACTTTGTGGAACGCAAGCAAGCCGAACAGCTCCAGCGTCAGCAGGAAAAGGAACAGCAAGAGCGTCAGGAAGCGGAAGCCCGCCAGCAGACCGAGCGTGAACAGCACATCCGGCAAGAGCCGGAGGCCGTACCGCAACATCATCGCTCAAGGATGCGCTGACCGTCCGCCGGGAATCTCGACTCGAAGGCGAGTCATAGCCCACTATGGTTTACTGCGTAAACCAGTGGGCAAGCGTGCCGCTTGACCGCCAAAGGCAAAAGACAAAACCGGGGACATGCCCCGTCCATCACAGGAGAAAGCACCATGAGCATCACAGCCAGCCAGCTGAAGGAAATCAGACAGGAGTTCGCCCGACTCAAGCCCGCCACCGTCACGCTGGACGGAAACCGCGCCATGACCGTGAAGCAGGCCATTTTCACCCTCGCCCCGACGCTGGAGCGGATGAAGAAGCGCGGCTTCGACACACAGGAGATTGTCGAAAAGTTGCAAGAGAAAGGGATTGAGGTGAAGCCCCAAACCCTGACCAAATATCTGACCGAGGCCAGACGGCAGAGGGAAGGCCAGAAAGCCGGGAAGAGAGACACGCCCCCGCCCGCCTCCGAGACTCAAACAGCACAGCAACTTATTGTTGCGAATACACCGTCAGATGCCGCGAATGATGAACTGTGAAAAGAATCCAATGAGAGGAGAAAACGCCATGGCAGAAACGTACGGATACATCCGCGTATCCAGCACCGATCAAAACGAGAGCCGCCAGCGCATCGCCCTTGAACAGCAGGGCATACCGTCAGGTCATATTTTCATGGACAAAATGTCGGGCAAGGATTTTCAGCGCCCGCAGTATCAGGTCATGCTCAAAAAATTCAGACCGGGAGATCAGCTTTGCGTCACCAGCATTGACCGGCTCGGCCGCAATTATGAGGAAATTCTGGAACAGTGGCGTGTGCTGACCAAAGAAAAACGCATAGACATTTTTGTTCTGGACATGCCCCTGCTCGACACCAGACGCGACAAAAATCTGCTCGGCACGTTCATCGCCGACCTTGCCTTGCAGGTGCTTTCGTTCGTAGCGCACACGGAGCGGGAAAATATTCGCAAACGACAGGCGGAAGGGATAGCAGCGGCCAAACAAAATGGCGTGAGGTTCGGCCACAACCCACGACCGCTTCCTCCCAATTTCCCCGAAACCTACACGCTCTGGAAGGAGAATGCCATCTCGATCTCAGAAGCAGCTAAACGAACGGGTATGGCTCGTTCCACATTTCGCATTCGCGCGGAATCATTCAAAAAAGATTGTCCATAATATGTCGATAGAGTGTACCTGCCCGCCACCCTCTTGTCTGCATTTATTCAGATATTTTTAGACCATAAAATATGCCTGGTCAATTGTCTTTGGACAAACCCAGTCAGCAAAATTCCTCTTGGCGGGCAGGTACACTTAGCCGCCACCTCCCGCGAGGTGGTATGCGTGGTTCAGCTTGAAAAAATCTCGGCCGGAGACAGCGTACTCGGCATTGATACGCAGGAACCCGTCACCATTGTCGCTGTGCAATGGTACGGCAATGCCGTACTGAATATTACCTATAAAAACGCAAAGGGAGAACTCGGCAGCAGGCTTCTTTATAGAGAGGATGAAGCTGCGTTAACATTGCAGGAAGCCCATCTTCCCTGGAGTTTTGATGCCGACGGCGCACAGTTGCGCCTTGCTTCCGAAGCATGGCGTATCCATTACGCGCATCTGTTTGATCCCTACCTCGCCATCTACACGTCTGATGTGGAGCCTTTGCCGCACCAGATTTCCGCCGTCTATCAGGAAATGCTGGGCCGCATCCCCCTGCGTTATGTGCTGGCCGATGATCCCGGTGCGGGCAAGACCATCATGACCGGGCTGTTCATCAAGGAACTCATGGCCCGTGGCGATCTCAGGCGTTGTCTCATCGTCAGCCCCGGCAGCCTGGCGGAACAGTGGCAGGACGAACTGTACCACAAATTTCATCTGCGTTTTGAAATTCTCACCAACGACCGCATCGAATCCGCCGTGACCGGCAATGCCTTTGAGGAGGTCAGCCTTGCCATCGCCCGGCTGGATAAACTGGCTCGTAACAATGCCATTCAGGAAAAATTGCGGGTAACGGACTGGGATCTCATTGTCTGCGATGAAGCGCACAAAATGTCCGCCACCGTTTGGGGCGGCGAGGTTAAGATGACCAGGCGCTTCCAGCTTGGACGGCTTCTTTCCGGCATCACTCGCCACTTTCTTCTGCTCACGGCAACGCCGCACAACGGCAAGGAAGAAGACTTTCAGCTCTTCCTCTCGCTGGTGGATCAGGATCGCTTTGGCGGCGTGGCCCGTACCGGCGCACAGTCCATCAATATTTCGGATGTAATGCGGCGACTGGTCAAGGAAGAACTGCTCAAATTCGACGGAACCCCGCTTTTTCCCAACCGCCACGCCGTCACCGTAAACTACACGCTCTCCGCGCCGGAAGCGGAACTGTATGAAGCCGTCACGGCATACGTGCAAAACGAATTCAACCGTGCGGACAACCTGAACAGTGAGCGCCGTGCCACCGTTGGTTTCGCCCTGACCATATTACAGCGGCGGCTGGCTTCATCGCCGGAAGCCATCTACCAGTCACTGCGCCGGCGTCGTGAACGGCTGGAAAACCGGCTGGCCGAGGAGCGTCTTGGCCAACAGGCCAAAGACAGGCAAGAGAGCTTCGCTCTGTATCTCACTGATGATTACGATGACGATCTCCCCGCCGCAGAACTTGAGGAAGCCGAAGAACAGGTGGCGGACAAGGCCAGCGCCGCTTCCAGCATAGCTGAACTTGAAGCGGAGATCGCGACTCTGCAAAAACTGGATCGCATGGCGAACGCGGTACGGGTCAGTGGCACCGATCGCAAATGGGAAGAGCTTTCCAGCCTGCTACAAGATGAACAGTGCATGTTCGATGCCGACGGCCTTCGCGAAAAACTGATCATCTTCACCGAACATCGCGACACCCTGCGCTATCTGACCGATAAAATTCGCTCCCTTCTCGGCAGCGAAGAAGCCGTTGTCACCATCTACGGCGGCATGCTGCGCGACGAACGGCGCAAGGTGGAAGAACGCTTCCGGCAGGACAAGGAAGTGCGCGTTCTTATCGCCACCGATGCCGCGGGCGAAGGTCTGAACCTGCAACGCGCTCATCTCATGGTCAATTACGACCTGCCCTGGAACCCCAACCGGCTGGAGCAGCGCTTTGGCCGTATCCACCGCATCGGGCAAAGCAAAACCTGCTGGTTGTGGAATCTCGTGGCCTACGAAACCCGCGAGGGCGCGGTGTTCAAGCGCCTGTTTGAAAAGCTGGAGCAGGAAAAGGAAGCCCTGGGCGGCAAGATATTCGACATTCTTGGCAAAGTCTCGTTCGACAATCGCCCCTTGCGGGAACTGCTCATCAAGGCCGTGCGTCACGGCAGCGAGCAGGATGTTCAAACGCAAGTCACCCAGGCCATAGACAGCGCGTTCGACAGACAAACACTGATCCGACTGATGCAGCAACACGCCCTCACGGATGACGTGATGAATGCGCACATTGTGTCCGCCATGCGGGAAAACATGGAACGCATGGAAGCTCGGCGGTTGCAACCCCATTTTATTGAGGCGTTTTTCAAGGAAGCATTCCGTACCCTCGGCGGCAAGATGTCCGCCCGTGAAAAGGGTCGCTACGAAATTACCTATGTGCCCGCCGTGGTGCGCGGCCGGGACAGGCAAATCGGCTACGGCGAACCCGTGCTGCAACGGTATGAGCGCATCTGTTTTGACAAGGCATACCGTACCATAACGGGAACCGTGCCTGCGGCCCTGATTTGTCCCGGCCACCCCTTGCTGGAAGCGATACTGGACGTGTTGCGGGAGCGATCCGCCGATTTGCTTAAGCGCGGATCGGTACTCGTTGATGAAAATGATCCGGGCCATGCCGCCCGTCTGCTGTTTTATATTGAGCATACAATACAAGACGGTACAATTCTGCCCGGCGGCGGCAGGCGTGTCATCTCGCGCAACATTCATTTTGTGGAGCTGACCGAAGACGGCGTTACCTCAAACGCGGGCTATGCGCCCTATCTCGACTACCGGCCGGTTTCCGAAGCCGAACAGGCGGCTGTTCTGGGCTATGCGGCGAAGCAGCCTTGGCTGATCCAAAGCGTGGAAGAACGCGCCGTTGCTCATGCCGTCACCCAGCTTGTCCCTGTGCATCTTGCGGAAGTGCGAACCCATCGCGAAGCTCTCATTGAGAAGACCGAAAAAGCCGTGAAGGAACGCCTGACAGCGGAAATTCAGTATTGGGACTATCGCGCCGCCGACCTGAAAAACAGGGAAAATGCCGGAAAGCGCAACTCCCAACTCAATTCCCAGCAGGCGCAACGCCGCGCTGATGAACTGGCCGCCCGGCTGAAAAAACGTCTGGCCGAACTGGAAGCGGAGCGGAAAATATCGGCCCAGCCGCCGGTCATTCTTGGTGGCGCACTGATCATCCCCGCCGGACTACTGGCCCGGCTGACGGACACCCCCCTGCCTGCCGCCTGTGCCGATGCCGAAGCCCGCAAAGCCGTGGAACACGCCGCCATGCAGGCCGTGCTGGACAGGGAATGCTCTCTGGGTTTTGCGCCGCGTGACGTCAGTGCTGACAAGTGCGGCTACGACATCGAATCCGTCGTGCCTGAAGCCTTGCGTAACGGCAGCCCTGGCTTGCGCTTTATCGAAGTCAAGGGCCGGAGTGCTGGCGCTGCCACCGTCACCGTCACCCGCAACGAAATTCTGACCGCCCTCAACCTGCCGGAGCAGTTCATTCTCGCCCTTGTGGAGGTGGACGGCTCCTGCACCCATACGGTGTACCTGAAGCACCCTTTTGTCAGCCCTCCCGATTTCTCGGTGGAAAGCTGCACACTCAATATCGCCGCGCTCATGCGGGACGCGCACATACTTGAGGAAGGATAGCCATGACCATGCCCAAAAAACTCATTGAAGTCGCGTTGCCGCTGGAAGCCATCAATGCGGAATCCGCGCGGGAAAAATCCATTCGGCACGGCCACCCTTCCACGCTGCACTTATGGTGGGCACGACGCCCACTGGCGGCGGCCCGTGCGGTCATCTGGTCATCGTTAGTGGACGATCCTTCATCCCACCCGGAGCTGTTTCCTACAGAGGAAGAGCAGGAAAAAGAACGGCAACGGCTACACACGCTGCTGGCCCAACTGGTGAAGTGGGAAAACTCCAATAATGAGGAAATACTGGAAGCGGCCCGTGCGGAAATCAGAAAATACATGGGCGATGAACCCCTCACTTTTCTTGACCCGTTCGCCGGGGGAGGCTCTATCCCGTTGGAGGCGCAGCGTCTTGGTCTGGAGGCTCACGCCCACGATCTGAACCCCGTGGCCGTGATGATCAACAAGGCCATGATCGAAATTCCGCCCAAGTTCTCCGGGCAGCCTCCCGTCAACCCGGAAGCAAGAAAACAACTGGGCCATGACCGTTCCTGGCCCGGCGCTTCCGGCCTTGCGGAAGATGTGCGTTACTACGGCGAATGGATGAAGCAGGAAGCCTTCAAACGCATCGGCCATCTGTACCCGAAAGTTCAGGTGCCGCCGGAAAAGGGCGGTGGCGAAGCCACCGTCATTGCCTGGATTTGGGCCAGAACTGCGAAATGCCCCAATCCGGCCTGTGGATGCGAGATGCCACTGGTACACAGTTTTGTTCTTTCGCAGAAAAAGGGGAAGGAAGCGTATATTTACCCCATATGTAACAATGCTCACATCTCATACGAGGTAAGAAACGGTAAGGATGCCCCGGATGGTACGGTTAACCGTAAAGGGGCAACATGCCTTTGTTGCGGCGCTCCAGTCGGATTTCCCTATATTCGCGAAGAAGGTAAGGCTGGTCGCATGGGCAGCAAGCTCATCGCTATAGTCGCAGAAGGGAAAGGTGGCCGCATATATATTTTACCATCCATGACACAGATCCAAGCAGCAGATGTTGAGAGGCCTGATCAATACCCTGATGGGGAACTCTTTGGGAAAGCTGCCGTCAATGTACCCAATTATGGCCTTACTAACTTTTCTGATCTTTTCACCAACCGCCAGCTTACTGCCCTAACCACCTTCAGCAATCTTGTGTCCGAGGCGCAGGCGAAAGCCACACGAGATGCCCTTGCCACGGGCATGGCCGATGATGGTATCGGGCTTGCCGATAGTGGATGCGGCGCAGCGGCCTACGGGCAGGCTGTAGGGGTGTATTTGGCGTTTGTAATAGATAAAATGATTGATTACTTATCGACTATTTGTATTTGGCATACAACAGGTGAGAAATTGGCCAACACAATGAGGCGCCAAGCCATTCAAATGACATGGGACTATGCGGAAGCAAATCCTTTCAGTAACTCTTCGGGATGTTTTGACAATATGTTGGGATGGATCGGAAAATGCCTCTTGGCGTTTCCCTCATCCACAAAAGGGATAACCTGCCAGCAGAATGCACAGACAGATTGTGGACTTCGTAATTTAGTGATTTCATCTGATCCACCGTACTATGATAACATTGGTTATGCTGATCTTTCCGACTTTTTTTATATTTTGATGCGTCAATCTTTAAAAAAAATATATCCTCATCTCTTCCGCACAATGCTTGTTCCCAAAGCTGAAGAACTTGTTGCCACCCCTTACCGTTTCAATGGAGATAAAGAAAAATCTCGTAAATTTTTTGAACAGGGAATGGAAGATGCTTGTAGGCAATTTTACACCATCGCACATGAAAATATTCCTGTTACAATCTATTACGCATATAAGCAGAGTGAAGCTGATGAACTAAGTCAGGCATCTACAGGCTGGGAAACTATGCTCTCAGCCATTATTAAAGCAGGATTTACCATCATTGGAACATGGCCCATGCGAACAGAACTTACCACTGCATTAAAAGGTAAAGTCAACGCTCTCGCTTCCTCCATTGTTCTTGTCTGCCGCAAACGCCCCGAAGACGCCCCCTCCTGTACACGTCGCATTTTCATCAGCGAGTTAAAACACGAACTGCGCACAGCCCTCAAAAAACTCCAATCCAGCAATATCGCGCCGGTGGACATGGCGCAGGCTGCCATCGGCCCCGGCATGGGAGTCTTTTCACGCTATGCCAAGGTCTTGGAGGCAGACGGCTCTCCCATGACCATCCGAAGCGCCTTGCAGACCATCAATGCCGAGCTGGATGTCTATTTTTCCGAGCAGAACGGTATGCTGGATGCCGAAAGCCGTTTTTGCGTTGACCTCTACACCCAGTTTGCTTTCAACACCATGAAGTTCGGCGAGGCTGATGTGCTGGCTCGCGCCAAGAACACTTCCGTGGAGAAGCTGGCCGACATGGGCCTGGTATATGCGGAAAAGGGTACTGTTCACCTTTGGGAACGAAATGAATTGCCTGAACTCGCGCAACGAAGGACAATGACAGACAAATGCCTGTGGCTGCTCACCCAGTATCTCACTCTTGCGATGGAGAAAGACGGTATTAACGGTTGCGCCGAAATCGTGCTTGATTTCCCCTCCGAGGCCGAACGTGCCAGGGATCTGGCCTACCGCCTTTTTTCCCTTGCCGAGCGCAAGGGGTGGAACAACGAAGCCTACGCCTACAATTCGCTGGTTGCCGCGTGGACGGAAATCCAGCAACAGGCCAGTGTCAAGCGTGAAGCCCGTCGCCATGCCACTCAGGGCACCTTGCTTTAACCATTATCCGTCGAGATGCAGCCATGTCACAGAATCACGAACTCGTTTCCCGTGGCTTCCGTTCCCTCCTTATAGCCTTTGCCCCCTATGTATGCGCCATGCTCAAGGCCCGATACGGTGACTCGTGGTGGGCCGAGGCCGTCATGGGCAGGCTGTGGGAAGAGCAAAAACGCGATATGCCCCTGGATGGCCCGGAAAACAAGCTGGTTGAGTCGTTGGACATACAGCGCTGCCTCATTCTTTTTGATCTGCATTGGAACGAGGTCTTCCGCAAACGCCTTTCCATCGACCACCGAAACTGGGCCAAAGAACTAGTGGGAGTTCGCAATCGTCTGGCTCACATCGGCGCACAGGATTTCAACGATGACGACACATGGCGAGCGCTGGACACCATGTCCCGCCTGTGTGAGCAACTGGACGCGGAAAAGACGGAAGAAATCAGAGCCACCCTGCGCATGGCCCGTTACGGTTCGGCGGAGGGTTCTACGGCTTCTCCGGCAGCCTCACAGCCGGAGCCTCGGACGAAACAGGATACCGGCATACTGGATGCCTCTCCGGCTGGCTTGCCCTGTTGGCGGGAAGTCATGGAACCTCATCCTGACGTGGCGCAGGGGCGCTATCGGAACGCGGAATTTGCGGCGGACCTGGCGCAGGTGGCGCGGGGGGAAGGCTCCTTTGAATACCGCGATCCGGTGGAATTTTTTGCCCGTACCTATGTTACGGAAGGCATGAAAGGTCTGCTGATGCAGGCCGTGAAACGCGTAAACGGCAAGGATGGAGAGCCTGTCATCCAGCTCAAGACAGCCTTTGGCGGCGGCAAAACACACAGTATGCTGGCCCTGTATCACCTGCTGCGCGGCAAAGCTCCGCTGGAAAAGATTCCCAACGTCAAACCGGTTCTGGAAAGCGCCGGACTGTCTGCCATGCCCGCCGCTCATGTGGCCGTACTGGTGGGTACAGCCCTTGATCCCAGCCGCAGCAAACGTCCGCAGAACCTGCCTGGTGTGACGGTCAATACCCTGTGGGGAGAAATGGCGTCGCAACTGGCTATTTCTGCGGGTAATCCCAGACTCTACGATTTTGTCAAAGAGGCAGACAAAAAAGGCATTTCTCCCGGCTCCGAAGCCCTCAAAAGCCTGTTTGATGCCTGCGGCCCCTGCCTGATTCTCATGGATGAACTGGTGGCCTATGCCAAGCGTATCTACGGCATCTCCGGCCTTCCGGCGGGCAGTTTCGACAACTTCATCACCTTTATACAGGAAATAACCGAGGCAGCACGGGCCAGCAGGAACAGTCTGGTAGTAGCCTCCATACCAGAATCGGATATTGAAGTCGGCGGGGAAGCGGGCAAAATCGCACTGGAAGCCATTGAACACACCTTCGGGCGTATGGAAGCCATCTGGAAGCCGGTGGCGGCCAACGAAGGCTTTGAAGTGGTACGGCGCAGGCTCTTTCTGGATTGCAAAAATCCTGCCGCGCGTGAAATGGTGTGCGCCCATTTCAGCGCCATGTACCGTGAAAACCCTACGGACTTCCCGCTGGAAGCTAAGGAAGTAGAGTACCGAAACCGGCTTCTGGCCTGCTACCCCATCCACCCCGAAGTATTTGACAGGTTGTATGAGGACTGGGCCACGTTGGAGCGCTTTCAGCGTACGCGCGGCGTTTTGCGCCTCATGGCCGCCGTGATCCATGAATTGTGGATGGGGAGTGATGCGGGGCTGCTCATCATGCCCGGTTCGTTACCGCTGGATGTGCCCAATGTGCGCGATGAGCTTACCCGTCACTTGCCGGAGGGCTGGAATAGCCTTGTAGATCATGAAGTGGACGGCAAGCGATCCGTACCATGGCAGCAGGATAAAAACGTTATGCGATATGGCAAGGTGCTGGCGTCACGGCGTGTGGCCAGAACCGTCATGCTGGGCAGTGCTCCGACTGTGCGCCAGCAGAACGTGCGCGGCGTGGAAGCCTCACGCATACGTCTTGGCGTGGTTCAGCCCGGCGAACAGATCGCCGTTTTCAACGATGCGCTGTCTTCTCTGCAAAACAATCTTGCTTATCTGTATTCCAGTCCATCGGCTGACCGTTTCTGGTATGATACACGGCCAACATTGCGCAAGACCGTGGAAGACAGAGCTACGCAAATTCCGGCATCGGAAGTGGAATGCGAAATAGAGCGGCGGCTGAAAAAATTACGGCGTGAAGATCCGTTTGCCGGGGTTCATACTTGCCCTGCCTTATCTCTGGATGTGCCGGATGAACAGTCCGTGCGTCTGGTGGTTTTGCGCCCGACTGACGGCTTTACCTCGTCCACTCAGGACTGTGCCGCCATGAATACGGCGACAGACATGATGGAACACAGAGGCACTTCGCCGCGTTCCTATCGCAATATGCTGGTTTTTCTTGCACCGGATCAGGGGGCCTTGCCCGCGCTGGAGCAGGAAGTCCGGCGCTATCTTGCATGGACTTCCATCAAGAATGATAGTCAGGATTTGAATCTGGACGCGGCCCAGAACCGCGAGACCGAGAATAGCCTGAAACGCAGTAACGAAACCGTTGACCTGCGCTTGAACGAAACATGGTGCTGGCTGCTGGTGCCGTCCGTTGACCGCGCGGACATGAAAACGCTGGAGTGGGAAAAAACGCGCCTCAGCGGGTCGGCAGATACACTCATCACTCGCTCTGCTCACAAGCTGATCCAAAACGAAGCCGTTATCAAGGAATGGGCACCTGCTTTACTTCTGATGGAACTGGATGATTTGCTTTGGCGTGGAGTAAACCATTTGCAGATCAAGCAGTTGTGGGACTACCTCACCACCTATTGTTACCTGCCGCGCCTTGCCAGCTATAACGTGCTGGAAAAAGCTATTCAGAGAGGGCTACAATCGGAAGAATATTTCGCCTACGCCGCCGCCGTGGGGGAAAACCGCTATATCGATCTCAAATATAACCAGTCGACTCAAATTGACCGAAGCGGCTTTCTTGTGCGGGTGAGTGAAGCAAAAAACCAAATAGAGCGGGAACAGGAGAGAAGAGATGGGGTTGGGTCATCAACACCTAGAGCAGAACCCGCCTCCGACTCACTTGATGCGTCCAATGATGGAGGAGCAACGACAGGCACCTCAGGATCTGCACCAACGGAACCAGAACCTGCCAAAAGTATGCGATTCTTCCTATCTGCCCAACTTGACACCACACGCGTTAATCGGGATGTTCAGCGCATTCTTGAGGAAATTGTGGTACACCTGACGCAGGAGCCGGATGTTACCTTGGAGATACGCCTTGAAGTGACCGCGATAGCGCCTAAGGGCATTTCTCAGCAGACTGTGCGTGCCATTTCTGAGAATTGTCGAGCATTAAAATTGGGAGATTTTGGATTCGAAGAAGGGTAAAATCATTAATCATTCGAAAGAATTATTGAAATATGCTAAAGTAATTATGGCCAACCAGCTATACCAATCAATCACACAACCTACTTTGTGGATCTAACGAGAGTAAAATTCGCCCCTTTACAACAAGGAGGAAATCGCTCCCCTTTGACACAGGTTACTTCATTTTTACACACACTGCACTTGTAAATACCAGACTGCTGGACGATTTCTCCGGATTTTGCCATTTCAAACCTCCTAGCAATGAATAGGATTATTCAAAAAAGCTGGCTGACCAACTATAAAAATAAGGCTCAAAATCATGGTGTCAAGGCGTAAGGATAAAATATTTCAGCCCAACTTGGAATTGGTATATTTCAATAGATTTAGAAGAATCTCGGGTGAAAAATCTCCGTTTGGCGAGATTAAAGTGCGGGAAGCGTATGGAGTAGTGATCCCAATTTGGAGTAGCCCCCAATTGAACCGGACAGTTCTGGAACCTTAAGCTGGAAGTGCTGGAACTATGACTGGAACTGATGCTGGAACCGGGACGGTGGAAATCGTCAACATCGTACCCAGGAGGCGCTGGACAACCGAGGAAAAGCTGCGCATGGTTGCGGCATGCGAGGAACCGGGAACGTCTGTTTCCCAGTCGCCAGACTCTATGGCGTCTGCCCCAATCTGCTGTATCGCTGGAGAAGTCGTATGGCTCAAGGTGCCAAGGTTGCGGTGGCGGCTGACGACGAAGTCGTCAGCAAGGCTGAGGTCAAGGCTCTCAAAAGGCGCATTGCCCAGCTTGAGCGTGTTCTCGGCAATAAGACCCTTGAGGTGGAAATCCTCAAGGAAGCGGTGCGTATCGGGCGCGAAAAAAAACTCATCTCGCTGCTTACTCCCTTGTCCGGCGTGGAGGATTTCCAGTGAGTCGGGTTGCCCAGGCTCTGTCGGTTTCCCGTTCCCATCTGTACGAGCAAAAGCGCGGTTCTTCCCGACAACGAGGCTCCTATACCAAAGCGGATGACGCAACGCTGTTGCCCCTGATTCTTGATATGGTGGCAAGCCATCCCACCTATGGGTATCGTCGGATTCTGCGGCTGTGTAATCGGCATCTTGAGAAAACGGGAAATTCTCCCATCAACCACAAACGGGTGTACCGGATTATGAAGCGACATAATCTGTTGCTGACCCGTTATACCGGTAAAAATCCCACTCGCAGCCATACTGGAAAGGTGATGGTCCCCACCCGTAACCGTCGCTGATGTGCGGATGGTTTTGAAATCGTCTGCGACAACAGAGAACGAGTGCGTGTTCTTTTTGGTATGGACTGCTGTGACCGGGAAGTGATGGCCTTTGCCGCGACGACCGGTGGCTACAGCGCGGACATGGCGCAAAGTGTGCTGCTGGCCTGTGTGGAAGCCCGATTCCATTCCACCAGAGCCAGCCAGCCCGTGGAGTGGCTGACGGATAACGACTCCTGCTTTACCGCTCTGGAAACCCGAAACTTTGCCCGCGAACTTGGAGTGGAATGCCGCTTTACCCCGGTACGCAGTCCCCAGAGCAACGGCATGGCGGAATCGTTTGTGAAAACTTTTAAGCGGGATTATGTTTTCTGCCATGCGCTGCCTGATGCCGTGAGCGTACTCCGACAGCTTCCGGCCTGGTTTGAAGACTATAATGAGAACGCTCCACACAAATCCCTGCGGATGCTCTCGCCAAGGGAGTTTATCCGCTCCTGTCAAAACACAGACTGGCCGGTTTTATAGGGGCAACTCCGCATAGTTAATGCCGCTTCCCCCAGCAAGTCTGAAATCCCTCCGCAAAATTCAGGTTTTGTCAGCAGTCTGTCCATCACCATCTTGAGCCGGTGGAGTGTTCAAATTGTGAATAATATCGGCACCCCTCTGCCTTGACACATTGAAAGCCAATATTATTTTCTAAGCAAGTCGAATTTTAACCTACCGACATGAGGTTACAATGATCAATCTCACTCGTAACATACTGAAATCTGACAAATTATTCGATAGAATTGCTGACGAGCTGGATATTTCCCCATCATTATATAAGACCGCAGTCGATCACTATACCGCTATCGGCAATTGGCTTGATGAAATAAACCTAACGGATGTATTTGAAGGCTCAGAGGATCCCATCCCTGAGGAAAAAATAAAGGCTGATATTTTTCCTCAAGGCTCTTTTGCCTTAGGAACTGTTGTTAAGCCTTGGAGGAACGGGGAGGAACAAGAGTATGACATAGATCTCGTTTTTCAGCTTGATCTTAAAGTTGGAACTAAGCAAGCCTATGCATTAAAAAAAGCCGTGGGGCAAAGACTCAAAAACCACGGCAGTTATTCCCAAATGCTAAAAGAGGAAGGTAAGCGTTGCTGGACCATTGCTTATGCCGAGCATAATAATATTCAATTTCATCTTGATATCTTACCTGCATTAAATGGACAAGGTATCTCGCGACCACCGTATCAAAACAGTGAAATCAGCATCAGTGATAAAATTAATTCTAACCTCTATCAATGGCTACCAAGCAACCCAAGGGGCTACGCTGAATGGTTTAAAGGAATAAATATTATTGCTTTTAAGAGAATTGAAGAATTTGAACGCAAAAGGGTAGCAGGCATGGAAGCCATATCGGCCATAGTCCATGATGTACCTGATTATTTTGTCCGAACCCCTCTTCAAAGAGCTATTCAAATCCTTAAACGACATAGAGATGTACGTTTTAATTGTCTTCCTAATGAAAAAGAAAAACCCATCTCGATGATTATAACAACTCTAGCTGCACTTTCTTATGACAATGAAGAAAGTATCTCTTTTACTCTTGAGAATATTATCAACAAACTACTCTCGTATAAAAATCTCTTGATTAATGGGTATACGCCTACAAAAATGCACAAACTGATAGAGTTAACTGCTGACAGGAAATGGATCATTCGTAATCCTGTTTGTCTCGAAGAAAATTTTGCCGACAAGTGGCATCTGGATGAACATAAGAGGGCTAAGGCCTTTTTCCAGTGGCTTGATTGGCTTGAGCAAGATATGGTCGCGCTTGTTGAACAAATGGAGCAGGCTCATCAAAAGACACTGCTGGAAGAAATATTCGGTTCGAGAGTGGCTGCCGCAGTTGCTCCACTGACTGCGAGCACGGGAGCCTCGAGTCTTTTGATTAGCAATGTGCATACTGGGGATATTGTTATTGATTCACCTGCACAACCGTGGAGATGTGAGGCATAAATTCAATGGCTTTTGGCCTAAGCAGGTTAGCGGATCACTTTCCCTTTCTAAGAGTAGAAATAAAGAGCAAAGACTCTTTTGAGGTCATTGGTGATGTTCATGTAAATGCTCGCTTGGGAGAATTTATTGTTGATGAATGGTTTTCAATAAAAATTACTGCGGTAAATTTTCCTGAACTTCCTCCAGTATGCATCGAGACATCGGGAAAAGTTACAAACTACCATGTCAATCCCCAAAAAGACTTATGTCTTGGGAGCCCACGAGTGCTTCATGAAGAAATAACAGCACACCCCGATATTGTATTCTATATTAACAAATTTATCATACCATTCTTTTTTTCATTCAGATATCATCAAAAATATGGAGTATCCCCTTTTGGCGAACTCGAACACGGCGGCAATGGCCTTTTCCCTAGTTATAGAGAAATATTTAAGACTAGCGACCTAGCCATATGTACTCTTCTAACATATGGAACTAAATTTTTATATAGAGGCCATCACCCTTGCCCTTGCGGTAGTGGGCTGAGATTGAGAAAATGCCATGGCCCAAAACTAAGGGCTTTGTTTGAAGGTTATCATCCAGCCCTTTTGCTGACAGATTTAGAGAATTGTACACGCTCACTGAAGATACACAACAAGGGATATCAAAAGACCCTTTTTAAAGAAAGATATGCCAAGGCAATAAAAATTTTAAAAACTCTCGTTACAAAGCGTAACAAGGAGTAAAAGGAGTAGCTTTTTCGTCCAGAAAGATATTTTGTATCTTTTCTATATACTGCCGTGCATTTTTTTGGCCTATGCCTGCTAATTTTTTACTCTGCCTTATGTCATCAAGGGCAACGTCACCTTTCGAAAGGACAGAGCTAATCCGCAAAATTTTGTCATTACTCCTATCATCAAGCAGAAGCTTTGCCATTCCCAATGAGCATGAGCTTTGAGAGTTAAAAGCCAAGTCTATCAACCCCAAGCCCCAATGAAAAATGCCTGATTTTTTGCCAGCTAGCTTGCTGTATTCAGGGGTTTCCTCTGAACACCCCAAGCTTAGAACTCGAATCTCTTCCTTAGGCCACTCTAGCAGGGATAACCCTTCGACAACTCCAACCAATGTAGGGTTGTTCGCAAACATACCTCCATCAACGAGAAATCTACCCTCTACGGTTTTATGGGGCGAAAAAAAATAAGGTGCTGCTGCAGTTGAAAGAGCAACATCTTCTGCTTTCATGATATAGTCCATTTGGAGACGAGGATGGTGTGATGTTTTGAACATACAAACTGTATTATTTACAATATCAAATGAAGGGATAACCAAGCGAATTTTGCTTTGCCCTAGCAGTTTTCCTTTGAATTTTTCTGTCAAAAGTGTCCGTAGAGCCGTAGAGTCATACACAGGTGCACGAATACCACGTAGCGATTTGAGAAAAAACTGCTTTTTAAATATTTTATCTCCATTATCAAGATATAGTGATAATATTTCTCTTGCAGTAAAGCCAAGCCCAAGCCCGAGGGCAATGATACCTCCAGTAGACGTTCCGACTATCAAATCAAAGTAATCAATAATTTTTTTGTTTGTTCTTTCTTCAATATTTGCGAGAAGAGAAGCAGGAGCAATGCCCTTGATTCCCCCTCCATCTATAGAAAGTATTTTATACATATTAACTCCATAAAATAAAAATGGTTAATAAACAATGAGGAATGAAAAAAATCATTTCATAACTAGTGATCGAGATGGAATTTGCCCATAGTTCTTGTGAACATCGCGCAGCATCCCCTGCTTCTACAAATTACAATGCCTCGTTATCAGCGATATTCCTAATATTACACAGAATACCTATCTGTGGATCAGTGTAAATATAATCAGTATCAACGTAGGTGTAATTATTTGACATACGCTTTATCCACTGCCGCCCGTATAAACGCATCAAAACTGATTTTACCGAGCGTATAGTCGCGGATGATCTCAATACCCCGCTTGGTTGGCTCATAGCCCTCGAACATATTTGAGCCGATGGCCGCCGCCGCACTTTCCCACGCTTCCAGTGAGGGAAAGGGGACGCCCATAATAGTCAGGGCTTCTCGGTCTATGGATATGGGAGTATAAGACATTTTTGCAGCTCCTTGGCGCTTGTACCCCATCATAGCAGGAGGAATTTAAGGCGGCAAGGGAGGGCAACGCTGCTGAATATCGTTATGCGGTAAGTATTCGAGGACTGTTCCCGGCCCGAGACCAGAGGAGTTTCCACTATCCATAGGTTACCGAGATTTTCGAACCGCTGAATGTTAGAAAACTGGTTAGAAAACAGGAGGTGGAACGGCCAAGGCAGGGCGTGAACCTTGTTTTCCCATTTGCCTCTTCAGCTCGGCCACGCTTTTGGCAAGCCCTCCCTTTTTCCCCTGACAACCCATCAATCCCATTCAATCCGCTTCAATCAAAGGCAAACCCCATCTCACAAAAATCGTCTCTGGTTAGAAATAGGTTAGAAAAATGAAAAGGCACTTACGGTTAGAAAACTGTAAGTGCCTGATTTTTTTTGGTTGCGGGGGCAGGATTTGAACCTACGACCTTCGGGTTATGAGCCCGACGAGCTACCGAGCTGCTCCACCCCGCGACATCATGAATGTTCATCTCGTGAACAAAAATCTTCTATACGGATTGACCGGCACTGTCAACAAAAATTTTCAAAAATTTTTTTATCACAGGCTACTTTTTCCTATTTTTCAACAAATACAAAGAGATACAGCGAGACAAGAGCGCCGTGCCCAACGGCAGCACCGACTCGTCGAAGGTAAACGCCGCCGTATGATGTCCGGCAGGCCGGTCCGCGCCCAGCTGCATGTAGACGGCTTCGCCGCCCCGCTCCTGCACATGGTTCATGAACCAGCCGCAATCCTCGGAAGCCCCGAACGCCGCCTCAGGCACGATTTCCTCAAATGCGTTCATGGATCGGGCGGCTTCCTCCACCAGGGCCGCCAGCCCAGGCGACGACGCGGCTCCGGGGCAGTGGCTCTGCACCGAAATATCCACAGTACACTGATGCATGAGGGCCGCCCCCTCCGCGATGCGGCGTACGGCGTCCATCATATAGGCGTCGATATGCGACGTGCCCCCGCGCGTTTCACCGCGCAGCCAGGCCTGGGCCGGAATGATGTTGGGGGTCTCATGGGCGTGCAGTTCGCCCACGTTGATACGTGAGACGCCGTCGCCGTGGCGGGGAATGGCCTGCATCTGGCATACGGCGGTACAGGCCGCCAGCAGGGCATTGCGCCCCTGATGCGGCGCGGCCCCCGCATGGGCGCTCACGCCGTCAAAGGCCATACGGAAATTCGTGGTCGCCAGAAATCCCCGTGTGCCGCAAATCAGACTTCCGCTGCCCCCCGCCCGCATACCTATATGCAGGGCGAACAGAGCGTCCACATCCCGGACGGCTCCGGCGGCGACCATGCCCGGCGCGCCCTCGCCTTCCTCCTCGGCGGGCTGGAAAATCAGGCGAACGCGCCCGTGCAGGCTGTCGCCGCAGGTGTCCCGCAAATGCGCCAGAACGCGCGCCACGCCAAGGCCGATGGCCATATGGCCGTCATGCCCGCAGGCGTGCATCCGTCCGTCATGACAGCTGGCAAAGCCCTCGGCTGCGGGCTGATGCCGCGCTTCGGCGCATTCGCTCAATCCCGCGTTGGCATCCATATCAACACGCAAGGCGACCAGCGGCCCGCCGTCGCCAAGGCCTATTTCTCCCCACAGGCCCGTCAGACCGCCCGCCATACGCGCCACCAGCTCGGGAGGAGCGCCCTCGGCCACGGCCCTGCGCCGCTCCGCCGCGTCCCGCCCGGCATGAAAGGATCGTGGGCAGGCCGAGGCATCGCAGGCATCCGCGCCCATGCGCAGCTCAAACCCGCGGGACAGCAGTTCCCGCGCGGCCAGGGCGGCGGTCCGGTATTCCGTCCAAGCCGTTTCGGGATACCGGTGCAGATCCCGCCGCACCGCGACGATCCGCTCCGCCGATGCCGCGCATACCGCGTCAATACGGGAGAAACACCGCCGGACACGCTCCTTCAGCGCCGCCGAAACAGCATCCGTGGTTTCCTGTGTTCTGTTCATGCGTTCGTCGCTCCGATTGCCAAGGGCATGGCTGCAGGATATAGTTTTTTCATAAGGCCGCGCAAGCCCTGTCCCCGGCCTCGTCCCACAGCACTTTTTCTTTAAGGATAGCCACATGTTGACTCTGGCTCTGGCCATCGGTATCGCCGTAGTGATCTCCTTTTCCTGTTCCCTGACGGAAGCGGCCCTGTACGCCGTGCCCTGGTCCGCCATCGAACGCGCCCGTCAGGGCGGACGGCGCGCGGGCAAAGTCCTCTACACGCTCCGCTCCAACATTGACAAACCCATCGCCGCCATCCTGACCATGAACACCGTGGCCAATACCGCCGGGTCCGCCGTGGCGGGCGCGGCCTTCATGGCTGTTTTCGGCGGCGAACACATGGGCGTCTTTGCCGCGGCCTTCACCTGCATCATTCTCATGATGGGCGAAATCGTCCCAAAGACGCTTGGCGTCGCCTACGCCACGCCCGTCATGCTGGCCATCGCCATCCCCCTGCAATGGGCCATGCGCCTGCTTTCCCCCCTGATCTGGCTGCTGGGTCTGCTGACGCGCGCCGTCACGCCGCAGACCAAGGGACCGCAGATTTCCGAGGATGATATCTGCGCCATTACCAGCCTGTCCCGCGAAGCGGGCCGCATCCAGGACTATGAGGAACGTTTCGTCCGCAATGTGCTTACGCTGGACCAGAAGCGTGTCTACGACATCATGACCCCGCGTACAGTGGTCTTTTCCCTTCCGGGCAGTCTGACGGTGGACGAGGCCTATGCGGAACCGCAAATCTGGCACTTCAGCCGTATTCCCGTCTTTGGCGACGACAACGAGGATTTGGTGGGACTTGTGGAACGGCGCACGCTGGCCCGCTGCTCCCGCGAGGGCGACAGCGGCAAAACCCGCCTTGCGGACATCATGCGCCCCCTGCATTTTGTCCAGGAAACGCAGACGCTGGACAGGCTGCTGCGGGAATTTCTCCACTCCCGTGTGCATCTCTTCGCCGTGCTTGACGAATACGGCGGCCTTGCGGGCGTCGTGACCCTGGAAGACGTCATGGAAGAGATTCTCGGACGGGAAATCGTCGATGAGAGCGACAGCGTCGCCGATCTGCAAACCCTTGCCCGGCAGCGCCGCGAAACCATCGCCAACGGCGGAAAATCCGATCCGCCTCTTTAGGCGGCATCGCCTCCACGCGCGCCCTGCCCCAAAAACCTCTGTCAGTGCTTCCGGGCACAAAAGCGTCGCGGGGATCAAAAAAATCAGGAATTATTCCTGCTTGATTGCACCCCCACGCCTGTGCTAAATCTTCCGGAAAGATCCTGACAGCGCCAGCCCGTATCCCCTGTGATCCGGGCGGACCGGTGAAAACGCAATGGCAAAAACGCAATGCGGTTCCACCCAAGCTCAACGAGAAATGATCATGGCACGCAAGAACACCTGTACCTACCTGATCGCAGGCCTGCTCTTTCTGGGCGGCGTCGGCTATCTTGCCTATTCCGGGCTGTCGGAAGGCAGCGTCTATTTCCTCAACGTCGCCGAAGCGCACGCGGCGACACCAGACAAACTGCGCGCCGCGCGCCTCTTCGGTACCGTTGCCGCGCAGGGCATCAGCAAAGCGGAAAACGGACCCGGCGTCGACTTTCTTCTCGCGGACAAGGACAACCCCGCGCTGACCATGAACGTCAGCTATCGCGGCGCGGTGCCCGACACCTTCAAGGTGGGCGCGGAAGTCATTGTCGAAGGCGGCATGGCCGGGCAGCGGTTCGCGGCCAAAACGCTGATGACCAAGTGTCCTTCCAAATACCAGAAAGAAAACCGCAAGGAAGGCTAGAGCGGTTTCATAGTGAAAATGTGACCGCTCTGGCGGACGCGGGAACGGATGCCCGCGCGCCGCCCGCCCTTCCCCGCACACACAAGACGCGCGCGCCCGCTTTCCGCGCGCATGCTGGAGCCGTTGCCTCATGTACTTTTTCGCCTACGCCCTCCAATTGCTGCTGCTGCTCTGCGCTCTCGCGGGCGGCGGTCTGGCCATTTTCCAGCTCTATGAGGGGCGCGACCACGCGCTGCGTCTTGTGGAGCGGCTGCACTGGCTGGCAAGCGGCTCCCTGCTACTGGCTTCGGCCCTGCTGCTGCACGCCCTCTTCTGGAAGGATTTCAGCCTGCAGTACGTGGCGAGCTATACGGATGTGCTTCTGCCCGCGTTCTACCGCCTGACAGCCTTCTGGGCGGGGCAGCCCGGTTCCATGCTGTTCTGGGCGCTTTCCGTGGGCATTATGGGCAGCCTGTTTTCCCTCACGCGTGCCTACGCCGGACTTACGCCCGTCACCCGCCTCTGGTTCTGGCTCTTTTTCTACGCCATCATGGCCTTTTTCGGGCTGATACTGACCACCTGGAGCAATCCTTTCATCATGCAGACGCCCGTTCCCTCCGATGGGAACGGCCTGAATCCGCTGCTCCAGAATCCGGGCATGATTTTTCACCCGCCGCTTCTCTTCCTTGGCTATGGCGGCTTTGCCGTCCCCTCCTGCCTGGCGCTGGCACAGGCGCTTTCCGGCGCGCGCGATCGGGAGGAAGCCTGGTTCCGCGTTTCCCGTCCCTTTACCATGCTTGCCTGGCTCTTTCTGACCGCCGGTATTGTTCTCGGCATGTGGTGGGCCTACATGGAACTGGGCTGGGGCGGCTACTGGGCCTGGGATCCCGTGGAAAACGCCTCTCTGCTGCCCTGGCTCATCGGCAGCGCGGCGCTGCATACGCTTGTCATCGAGGATCGCCGCGGCAAGCTGGCCCGCGTCAACGTGGCGCTTATGGGACTATGCACCGTCTCCGCCTTCTTCGCCACCTATCTTGTCCGCAGCGGCGTCATACAGTCCGTGCATGCCTTCGGCGACGGCGGAGTAGGGACGCCGCTGCTGCTTTTTGTCCTCTCCGGCGGCATCGTCACCTTCTGGGCGGCCTTCAGCGAAAAAAGGCACGGCGACACGCTGGAAAACTTCTTCTCCAGCCGTGAGGGACTTCTTATTCTGGTGGCCTGGATACTGCTCACCCTCGCCCTCCTTATTCTTACGGCCACCATGTGGCCTGTGCTGAGCCTGCTCTGGTCGTCAAGCCCCAGCGGCCTTGACGCCAATTTCTACAACCGCGTCTGCCTGCCGCTGGGAACGCTGCTGATGCTGGCTATGGCCGTCTGTCCGTGGATCGGCTGGAAAGGAGGACGCCGCGACGGCAACACCGGCCCGGCCCTGACGCTGTGCGCCGCCGCCGCAAGCGTCGCCTGCCTCCTGTGGTGGCTGTCCTCCTGGAACGATACCCTGCCGCTGGGCCAGTACCTGAAACAGCCGATGCCGCTGGTCGCCGCCGCCGCCGCGGGAGGCGTGGCTCTGGCCTGTCTATACCTGCTGGTTTCCGCCGCGCGCAACAGGGCATGGCGCAGGGCGGGCGCTCTGGGAACCCATCTGGGCATGGCTCTTATGGCCCTTGGCATCGCCGTCTCCGGCCCCTACAAAATCGAGAAGGATCTCTTTCTTAATGAAGGCGGCAGCGACACTGTGGGAAGGTACGGCGCGACCCTGCTTTCCCTGGAAAATGGCAGGGATCCCACCGGGTTTGAGTATCTTGAAGCCCGCATACGCCTGGAGAAGGACGGCAGGGAAATAGGCGTTATCGCCCCCCAGCGCCGTCTGTATGACAAATTCGGACGGATGAACCAGTTTTCCGAGGTGGATGTCATTCCCGGTCTGGGTGAGGAGGTGTACGCCTCCCTGCTGGGGCTTGACGAGTCTTCCCGCGTCCTCGTGCGCATCAGTGTGGAGCCGCTGATCAACTGGTTGTGGATTGGCGGGGCGTTCATGAGTCTTGCGCCGCTTCTCTCCCTCTGCCGCGCCGTGCCGCGCCGCAAATCCAACAACGTGCCGCCGTCCGTGTAAGGCGCGCGTCTTTCAAAGGAAGCCGCATGCTGCACCTGCACCGTGTCGCCAAACTCTACGGACTCAAGGCCGTACTGCGCGATATCTCCTGTACCTTTGCGCCGGGCAGTGTCACGCTGCTTACGGGCGGCAACGGCGCGGGTAAAAGCACGCTGCTGCGCATGGCCGCGGGTCTCTCCCATCCCAGCGCCGGCGCCGTTACGCGCGCGGAACACGCCGCCATCGGCTATGTGGGGCATGCCACCTTTCTCTATCCCGGCTTGACCGCGCTGGAAAATCTCGCTTTCTGGGCGCGCCTTTATGGCGTCTCCGCACAGCGGGAGGATCTGTTGCGCCTGCTGGATCTGGCTGGTCTTGCAGGGCATGCGCACGAACGGGCGGGCGTCTTTTCACGCGGCATGGCGCAACGCCTCAACCTGGCCCGCGTTCTGCTGCGTCCCGCCGATCTCCTTCTGCTGGACGAACCGGGTACGGGGCTGGATGCCCCGTCGCTCACCCTGCTGCGGGAACAGATGCGTGCCGCCCGCGACCGTGGCGCCTGCGTCATCGTCGTCAGCCATGACTATGACGGCGACAGCGCCGTCGCGGACCGTGTCGTCGCCCTGCATGAGGGCCGCATGGCCTACGACGGCCCCCCTTCAGCCTATGTCCCCGGTATGACGCGGGAAACGCGTGGAACCACTCCGGAACCGTCCGGGGTTCGGGGGCCTGTGCGCCTTCCTGAAAGGACGGAGGCAACGCCGGGCATGGCCGCCGCGGCGCTGGCCATCACCCGTAAGGATCTCCTGCTGACGCTCACGCGCGGCAGCGGACTGGTACAGGCCCTGCTGCTGGGGCTGCTGCTGCTCTTTGTCTTCAGTCTTGCGCAAGGCCCCGGCGAACGGCTTTCCCCCCACAATGCCGCCGCGGTTTTCTGGCTCAGCTCGACGTTCTGTCAGGTGCTGATTTTCAACGGCCTGTATGCCCTGGAAGAACGCTGCGCCTCCCGCGTGGGCCTGCTTCTGGCCCCCGTCCCCATACAGGCGGTCTGGATCGGCAAAGCGCTGGCGGGCCTGCTCCTGCTCCTGCTTGCCCAGCTGCTCTTCCTGCCGGCCACCGCGGTCTTTCTCGGACAGGAACTCCAGGGCGACTGGCCCGCCGCGCTGGCCGTCCTTCTGCTGGCCGATGCGGGCATGTGCGCCCTCGGTTCCCTGCTGGGCGCGCTGGCGCAGGGAGACGCGGCGCGGGAATCCCTGCTCACCATTCTTCTTTTTCCGCTGCTGCTCCCGCTGCTGCTGGCGGGCATCGGCGCGGGAGCCCAGGCGCTGGGTTCCCCGTCGCCGGACGGCCCGGACGCCTGGCTGGGACTTGCCGCCGCCTTTGACGCCATCTTTGCCGCGGCGGGACTTCTGCTTTTCGGATTCATGTACACAGGAGACGACGCATGACGGCGCACCCCACGCGCACAACCTCCCCCCTGCCGCTCTTGCTGGCCCTGTCCGGCGGCGGCGCCTTTGCGGCCTGCCAATGGCTGATCTTCCGCTATGCGCCGGTGGAGGCGACACTGGGGCTGGCGCAGAAAATCTTCTACATCCATCTGCCCATGTCCTGGTGGGCGCTCATCAGCTTCTTTCTCCTTTTTCTGGGATCGCTGGCGAGTCTGTTCAAAAATTCCGAAACGGCTGACTGCCTGTGTGCCGCCGCGGCGGAAACCGGCGTGCTGCTGGGCGGTCTGGCGCTGATCACGGGCATGATCTGGGCGCGTCTTTCGTGGGGCGTCTGGTGGACGTGGGATCCGCGTCTCAGCACCACGCTGATCATGTGGTTCATCTACGCGGGCTATCTTGTCCTGCGCTGCCTGGATATGCCGACGCCGCGCAAACGGCGCGTGTGTGCCGTCGTGGGCATCGTGGCCTTTCTCGACGTACCGCTGGTTTTTCTTTCCGCCAGGCTCTGGCGTTCCGTCCATCCGGCGGTCTTTGCCAGTGAGGGCGGCGGTCTTGAACCGGAAATGCGTCTGACGATCGTGGCGTGCGTTCTCTGTTTCGGCCTGTTCTGGGCCGGCCTGCTCTGGATACGCGCCCGCCAGCTTCTGCTGCGCACCCGCGTCGACGCCCTTTTTTTCCGTAGCGGAAGGAACTGATTGGCCCAGCGTAACCGGATTTCCGGCGCAAGAAGACGTTTTCCCCACACGGTTCAAGGATGAAACCATATGGACACATTGACATGGGTTATGGCGGCCAATGCCGCCGTCTGGCTGGGGCTTGGTTTTTATCTTGCCTTCATCGGCGCGGCGCAGCGACGCCTTTCGGCGCGCCTCATGCAATTGGAGCTGCTGAACAATGACTGAGCCCTCTTCCGCCGCTCCGGCAACTCCGCCCCCTTCCCCGCGCCTTCTGCTGATCTTTCTGGGGCTCTGTTTTGCCGCCATGCTGGCCGTTTCCCTGATACAGCGTTTTGCCAATCCGCATCTTGTCGTCCCCGCGCCGTCCTCCGGCGCTGAAACGGCGCGGACGGACAACGCCCTGGACGGCCAGATAGGCGCGCTGATGCAAAAAATCAGTGAAAATCCCAATGATGTCGAAACGATGCTGCATCTTGTGGATCATCTGATCACCATCAAAAACTGGCAGGCCGCCGAAACCTTCGCCCAGCGCGCCGTCGCGCTGGACGCGTTCAATGGAAAGGCGCTCTATCTTCTGGGCTTCATCAAGCATAATCTCGATCAAAACAGGGAAGCCGCGCTCCTGCTGGAAAAGGCTCTTGCCGTCAAGGACGACGCCCATATCCGCTACAGCCTCGGCATGATGTACATCTACTTTCTTGACGATGCGGAACGCGGCTACACCCATCTTGAAGCCGTGCTCAAGGCGCCGGGCGTCGACGGCGACGTGCGGACACGCGCTGAGGAAGAGCTGAAAAAGAAACAGAACCGCTGATTCCCGCGCCGTCCTACGGCACATCCGCGCGAGCAGCGCAGCCGGAGCGCGAAGGGGATGCCTTCGCGCTCTTGCTTTATGCGGGTGCTCACTATAAAGTATCAAAAATTTCTAGAAAATACCCCATTCACACCTGAAACAGGCCGGGAGCCACGGGGACAGTTTCCTCATGACCCAGCCGTTTTTTCGCGATCGCAGAGCGGTTTTTCAATCACACAGCACAGTCAGGAAGACAATGGCAAAGAAGCATTCCCGTAAATCCGTACCGCCGCCGGTAAAAACCCAGAAAACCTTACCCACGACGCCGCCCCCAACGCCTGTCGCGACGCCCGCCGCGCAGCCGGACGCCTCCCCCGACGCCGCGCCGCCACAGGTACGCCGCGCCACCTGTGTCTTCGGCATGGGCATCATGCTGGTTCTCGGCATCCTGCTGGGCAGCCTGACTTCCACGTTTATGCACGGCACGGCGTCCGCGCCCGCGACGCCACAAACCGCCGCAACGCCTTCGCCGCTTCCCGCGAAGGAAACCGTTCCGCCTGAACTGGCGCGGCGCATCGCCGATCTGCAACGCCAGCTGGCGGACAGACCCAATGACGCGGACGCGCTGTCCGCGCTGGGCAGCCTGTATTTTGACACCAGTCAACCGCGTCTGGCCATTGAGGCCTATGAGGCCTCGTTGCGTTTCGCGCCGGGTAACGTCAACGTCATCACGGATCTAGGCATCATGTACCGCGAAACCGGTAATCCGGAGAAGGCCGTCTCGCTCTTCCGCGAGGCTGTCGCGCTGAAACCTGACTTTGAAAACGCGCTTTTCAATCTCGGCGTTGTCCTCAATTTTGATCTGCACCGCCACGACGACGCGCGCGCGGCATGGCAGCGGCTGCTGCGCGTCAATCCCGCCGCGCGCACGCCCAACGGAGATCCCGTCTCTGAACTCATCAAAACCATCCCGAACGATGGAAAATAAGCGCCGCGCCCGTCAGCGCCTCTCTCTGAAGGGAAAGGAGACAGAAAACGATTTTCACCGGTGTTGCCGTCTTGTCAGGAAGATGTTTCCCCCGGAAGGGGGCGCGTTCAGACCGCGAAGGAAGTTTTGATGAAACGACGCTTTTTCCCAATCATCCGCGCGATGGCGCTTGCGGCGGCGCTCTGCCTGCTGGCAGGCGTTCCCGCGGGGGCGCAACAGCCGATCCCGCCGGTTCTGGGTACCTCCCATCTCGCGCTGCTCCCCTATCTTGACGCCTTTATCGACACCTCAGACAGCATGGACATCGACGAGGTGGCCTCGCCGGAAAACGCGCATCGTTTCGCGCCGCTGAGGCTCCGTGCCCTGCCGCTGGCCAGCGGGGCCACCTGGCTACGGCTCGTCATCGCGCCTCTGCCGGAAGGCGGCAAGGTTGACAAGATCCTGCTGGACATGGGAGGCGACATTCCCGGATTGCCGGTTTTTTATACGGCGTCTGTCAATCCCCTGAGCAATACCCTGGAATGGCAGGAAAACGATCGATCCCGCGTACAGCTGCTGCCCGAAGCGGGCGCGGACGTCCAGACCTGCTATATCCGTCTGGACGGCCTTCCGGGCTTCTGGTTTTCTCCCACGCTGCGAACCCCGCAGGATGTCACAACGAACTGGGGCGGACTCGCCCATACCGGGGCCACGCTGTCGCTGGGCGTCGTCATGCTGCTCTGCCTGCTGCGCGGCTTCACTGAAAAGGGGCAGTGGCGCATCTGGACATCACTCTATGTCGCCGTCGCGCTGGCCCAGTCCATCCTCGGTATGCCCGCCATTGCCGACGGGCGCATTCCCATGAACGAGGCGGCCGCCGCGCTGGCGCCGGGGCTCGCCCTCATGCTGCTGCCCCATGTGGCGCGGCACTTCATGGATACGCTGCGCGCCTCAAGGGCGCTGGACACGCAATACCTGCTGCTCAGCCTGCCGGGCGTCGCTCTGGCGCTGATACCGCTGCTGCCGGATTTTGCCTGGCTGACACGCTTTCTGCCATTGTGGCCCGCGGCAAGCCTTCTTTTTGTTCCCACGACGCTGGGCGCATGCCTCATGGGACTCGGCGGGGGAGCGCGGTTCCTGCTGGCCTGCCTGCTTCAGGCCTTTTCCGTAGGCGCCGCCTTCGCGGGCATGGATTTCGGCTATTCCTCCTCGGTGCTGGCTTCCCTGCCCTACTGGGGGGCGGCTCTGGGCGCGCTGCTCATTGCCGGGACAGCCGCGCCGCGCCGCAGACGCACTCCCGCGGACGACGATGCCACAGCCATCCCCGTAGCCCCTCCGGATGACGATTTTCTCTCCCTTGACATGCCCGCGCCGGAACACCCCGCCGCAAAGGAAGAGGAAAACGGCGACCACGACCTGATCCTCAATATTGCGGACTTCGGGATGCCCGCCCCGCCCGTCACGCCGCCGCCCCCCGCGCCCGCCGCGACGGACGGCAAAAGCTTCAACCTGCAACAGCTGCTGCGTGAGGCGCATGACGCTGTGGCCGCCGAGGCGGAACGCAAGAATATCGGCCTCTCCTGGTACATGCCGCCCAATCTTGGGCAGCTCTACGAGGGAGAAAGCGCCGGTCTTGCCACCGTGTTACGCGCCCTGCTCAACAGTTCGGTGCGCGCCACCAGCCGGGGCGCCGTGCAATTCTCCGCCCGCCGCGTCCGCGAAAGCAACGATCCCGGACAGTTGCTGTTCAACGTCAATGACACGGGATCCGGGATGCCGCCCAACGGCCGATCCAGCGCGGCGCTGGCAAGAGCCGCCGATCTGGCGGGCACGCACGGCGGCTTTTTCGAAGCGGAATGCGGCCCACAGGGAGGCTCCGTCTCCTTTTCCCTGCATTTCCGTCCCGTGGAAGATGAGGATGCCAGCGCCGCCACGGCGGCACAGCGTCCCGCCATCATGATTGTGGCTCCCAACGTGGCAACCAGAAACGGTATTGCCGAAGCGCTGGCAGGTGTCTCCCGCACCCTGCGGCAGGCCAATTCGCTGGGCGGCGCCATTTCGCTGAATGTGCAACGCCCGGCCGCCGTGCTGATTGTCTGCGGTCAGGAGGCCGCGCCGTCGTCGCAGGGCCTTGTGGAGCGCTTCCGGGACGCGGCCAGCTCCCTGCCCACTTTCGGCGCTGTGGCCATTACCGACGACGACAGGCAGTGGGATATGCTGGCGGATGCCGGCTTTACGCACGCACTGCTTACGCCTCCCAACCCGGCGGCGCTGCGCGCCACGGTGGAGGAAATTCTTTCCGGCAAGCTGGATGAAGGCATCGCGGAACTGTCAGCCCCGGAACCGCTGCCGGCGCCAGCCCCCCCACCAAGACCCCAGACGAAAAAAGTCCCGGATCTGTTCGGCGCCCCCCCGTCGGCGCGTCCACTGCCTCCGCCGCCCGTTTCCGCAAAAACGGCGTCTCCCGCGCGAAAACCGGCTCCGCAACCGGAGCCCCCAGCCCGGCACCCCGAAAAACTCCACGACGAAGCCGCCCATATTGTCGCGGCGGAGGAGGCGCGTCTCCAGAAAAACCTGCATACGCCGCAATCCCCGACAGAATCTGTGCCCCCCGCGGAGTCCACACAGCGCCAGGCCTCCCTTCCCGTGCATGAGGAAAGCCCCGCGCCCGCTTCCGCCGCGACGCCGGCGAGGGAGCAGGATTCGCTGGACGACCTGCCCGACTTTGTGCGCAGCGAGGAGCCGGAACGGCCCGAAGGCCACATCGCCCCCCCCTCTTCCCGCATTGAGGGGCCTTGGGTCACCTCCGATGGCGAAACCAGCGCATCACTGAAAAATGCCTGGAAACAGCGGCCCCGCGCGGCAACGCCACAGCGCCGTCCCTCCGTGCCCTTTACGCCGTCGCCGCGCTTTGAAAGCGACGCCACGGACGTGGAAATAGGCGATCCCGTGCCCATGACGGCGCGGCCAAAAACACAGGCGGCGGCCCGTACCCGTCCGGCAACGGACGCGCGGCCCCTCCCCCAAACGCCTTCCGCGCCCCTGACGTCCAAAGAGGATGCGGCGGGAATCGATCCCCAGTACAGCGAAGCCAGAGCCGCCATGCTGCGCCGGGCCGACGCGCTGCTGCGGGAAACGCGGACCGCCTATGCCGAAGGGCGGCCGCAGCATGTGGCCATGACCGCCACGGATATCGCCAGAGAAATGGAAACCTTTGGCATTCGCCACATTGCCCGCCTTGCCCGGAACGTTGAGCGGGCAGGCAAGGCGGGCGACATGGAAGCCCTTGGCGACATCCTTCCCGTGCTGTACGATACCATGGAACGCCTTCATATTCAGCTGGATAAACGCTGATACGGCTTTCCGCATGTCCCCCAGGCACTCTTCAGGGAAAAAACACACAGCGATGCTGTCACAAAAACAAAGGAGATTCCATGCCGTATTCCAAAGTTCTCGTACCTGCCGGCGGTAACAAAAATTTTATCGAACGCAGCCTGAAGGCGCTGGATCACGCCATCCCTCTCTGCTCCGGCGAAATCATTCTTCTGAACGTCACAGATCCACTGCCCGGCACCGTCGGCGGCGAAGCCCGTGAACAGCTGATGCGGAAAGAACGCGCCGCCGCCGAAGAGGCGCTGCGCCCGCTGGCGAACGCGATTGCCGAACAGGGCAAAAGCTGTCGGCTTATCGTGGAAAACGGTACCGTGGCCGATACCATCATCCGCGTTGCGCATGAACAGGAGGCCGATATCATCGTCATGTTCACCGATGGACGCGACGACGTCAGCAGCCTGCTGATCGGTTCCAACACCGAACGTGTGCTGCGCAATACCGATACGCCGCTGCTGGCCATTCGCCGCTAGCGCGGTTTCACAGCGACCATGCGGCCGCTCTGGCGGGCGCGGGAGCGGCCCGCTTTTCAAAGTAACGCCGCTCCAGCTCTCCCCCGCCTGACGGCGCCCCCAAAGAGGCATGCCTACGTTTCTGGATATTCAGGCAATCTGGCTGCTGCTTGCCCACGCGCTCTCCTGGTTCGGCGTTGCCCATGCCCTGCTGACCAAGAGAGATCCGCGTTCCGCCCTCGGCTGGACCACCGCCATGCTCTTTCTGCCGGTACTTGGCCTGCTGGCATACCTGCTGCTCGGTATCAGCCGGGCGGAAAGCCGGGCGGCAAAACTGCTGCGCCGGGCCGCGCGGACGCAGCCGGACTATGCGCACCCCGCCCCGCCGCACAGGCACACAGGAACGCCGGAACAGGCCCTGCAACTGGAGCGCCTCGGCCGCAGGCTCGGCGGCCAGAGCCTCCAAGGCGGCAACAGCCTGCGCATGCTCCTCAACGGCGACATGGCCTACCCCGCCATGCTCAACGCCATCACCCAGGCACGGGATCATGTCTATCTGGCAACCTACATCTTCAGGGATGGGTTTGTCGGTCGCCGCTTTGCCAGCGCGCTGGCGGAAGCGGCGGCGCGCGGCGTGGATGTGCGCCTGCTGGTGGACGGCTTCGGCGGCTCGGCCTACACGCTGCGCAAGCCCTGGAAAAAACTCTCCGATCGCGGCGTCAAGATAGCCCGCTTTCTGCCGCTCCGCCTCTTTCCGCCCAATTTCAGCGTCAATCTCCGAAATCACCGCAAGGTGCTCGTCTGCGACAGCATCGGTTTCACCGGCGGCATGAACATTGCCGACAACCATCTGACACGCGGACGGCGCGGCGATGTCCGGGATGTCCATTTCCGCTGCGCGGGCCCCATCGTGCGGCAGTTGCGGCGTGCCTTCATGCTGGACTGGGGCTTTGCCACAGGCCATTACGACCCCCTTCCCCAGTACCCGGACAGTGCCGCGCGCACCGAAAACGACTGCCTGTGCCGCGTCATCCTTGACGGGCCTGGATCTGAGGCGGATACGCTCAACGATCTTTTCTGTGGAGCCATCAACTGCGCGCGCCGCAGCGTGCGTATCATGACGCCGTATTTTCTGCCCTCGCATGACATCATGAGCAGCCTTCGCAGCGCCGCCCTGCGGGGCGTTGACGTGCGCATCGTCCTCCCTGGATACAATAATCTTCCCTATGTTCACTGGGCATCGTTCCGCCTGCTGCCGACGCTCCTTGATTCGGGCATCCGCATCTGGCATCAGCCTCCCCCCTTTGTCCACAGCAAACTGCTGGCCATCGACGGCTACTATGCCCAGATAGGGTCGGCCAACCTTGACGCCCGCAGCCTGCGGCTCAATTTCGAGCTGAATATGGAAGTCTTTGATCGAACCTTCCATGACCGCGTGGCTGTCCACATTGACAGCGCCATCGCCGAGGGCGTGGAACTTTCCTCCGAAAGCCTGCGCGCCCGCTCCCTGCCCAGCAAACTTCGCGACGCCGCCTGCTGGATTTTTTCCCCGTATCTTTAAAACGTCATGCTATCCGTTACGGAGTACGTTGCTCCCGCATTTTTCCACACGCGGAACGTACCGGCGCCACAAGCAGAACAACATGAAATTTCTCTTCATACACAACCGTTTCCCCGCCCAGTTCAGGCATATCATAGACGTTCTTGTCAAGGAGGGACACGAAATCGTCTTTCTATGCCAGTACAAACGGGAAGACATGTCTTCCGAAGGGGTACGGCTCATTCCCGTTCCCCGGTACCCAGCCTCTGAAAAGGGCAAGTCCCAATCACACAGCGTCTCCAGACAACTCTTCCATACCGGGGAGGCCTATGGAAAAAAGATGCTGGATCTTGCCAAAAACGGCTTTGTCCCGGATGTCGTCTACGCCCATCCCGGCTGGGGAGGAAGCCTGTATGTTCCCGATGTTTTTCCTGACGCCGCGTATGTCATCTATGGCGAATGGTTCTATACCAAGGGGGAAAACTATCATTTTTTCGCAAAAGAAAAAAAGAGCCCCGTGGCTTTCGCCGCAAACCGCCACAGGAACCTCTACCAATTGGATGCGCTCAGGGAGTGCGACGCCGTCATTTCCCCCACGGCGTGGCAGATGTCCCAATATCCGACGGAATATGCCGCCAAATTCCATGTGATCCACGACGGCATCGATACGGATTTCTTTTCGCCGCCGCCCGCGGGAAAGCGCGGCGAGGCCAGCACGGTACAGGGAGTTCCCCTTGCCGGTTTTCCAGAGATCGTGACCTATGCGACACGCGGCATGGAACCCTACCGGGGTTTTCCCCAGTTCTTCCAGAGTCTTCCCCGTATTCTGGCCGAACGACCCCACTGCCATATCGTGATAATGGCGAATGACGAGGTTCATTACAGCGCACCACGAGCGGACGGGAAATCATGGGGGGAAGCCATGAGGGAGAGTGTTCCCGTTGATCCGGAACGGGTACACTTCCTGAAGTTCGGCTCCTACGAGGAATACCGCACGGTGCTGCGCTCTTCGACAGTGCATGTGTACCTCACCGCCCCTTTCGTACTGTCCTGGTCTTTACTGGAAGCCATGAGCTGCGGCTGCTGCGTCGTCGCTTCGTCAACGCCTCCCGTGCGCGAGGTCATCACGCACGGAGACAACGGCTTTCTGGCCCCTTTCTGGAAGAGCGAGACGCTCGCGCAAACGATTATCCATGCTCTGGAACACAGGAAGGCCCTGGAAAGGATACGCATAAACGCCCGGCAAACCATAGTGCGCCGTTTTGATCTGCGCACCCTCCTTCCGGCGCATCTCTCCCTGCTCATGGAGGCGGCGCGGCGGAGGCACTGGCTGCGCGGGGCACACGAAGACGGCGTTCCACCCCTCATGGAGGAAAGCCCTTTGGCAGACAAGCCATAGCAAAAAAGAGCGTCCGCCGTTTTCCGGCGGGACGCTCTTTCGCTGTCTTCTGTGTCAGGCGGGATTACTCGGGCCTGAACATATCGAGCGTGCTTTTCTCCACCGAAGGCAGGACGCGGTGCGCGGTGGAAAGATCCTTCCAGAAGACTTCTTTGGCCTCCTGACGGGACTGCGGCGGCAGCGCCCCAAGATCAAGCATGTCTTCACGCTGGCCGCCCTGGTTATCCACGACAAGGACGTGACCGCCCCTGAGCGACGCGTTGCCCTCAAGCCTTCCCACGCCGATCAGGGCGCTTCCCTCTCCGGCATCCAGCGTGGCGTTGTCGCCCATGCGTTCCACAAGGACGGTTTTGTCACCGTACCCCAGCTTCACCACGGCATTGCCAAGCAACGCGCCAATGCCAAGGCTGGAAGAATAGATGTCGCCCGTTGTCAGCACCGCATTGCCGGAAATTTCCTTGAACGAGGCATTCAGACTGCTTCCGTTTCCGATACTGAGGTGGGCGTTCTCCGTCAGTACGCCCACCCGGAGATAGGTATGGCCGCCGCCAATGGCGACCGTGGCGTCCCCGGAAATCTCGCCAAAGGAGAACGCATACGCCCCTTCCGCGGTTGTCAGGGAACTCTTCCCCGTAAGGGTCCCGATATTCAGCAGTGCCATTTGCGCGTCAATGTCTATCCTGGAGTTCTTCACATAGTTGGCAAAGAAATTGATGCCCGCGCCCTTTCCGGAAAGCTCAATCGTGCTGTTCACAATGTCGCCGAACATGAGATTATAGCCGTAGCCAGAGGCGATAAAAGAGCTGTCCACAAGCGAGCCTATGCTCAGCTTGGCGGCGGCATTGCCGTAAGCGTCATGAGAGCGATAGCTGTCAAGAGAAATACGGCTGCCATTGGTGACCGCGCCCAGCATGACATCATGCGCGCCCTTGCCAAGGGCAAGGGAGGAATTATCCAGATTTAATGCGCCGACTACCACCGTCCCATCGTCAGCTGTCTGAACTCGGTTTCGAGGCCGTACAAGACTAGCCCCCCCAGAGGAAAGAGTGCTTCCGGTGGCTTTATCCAGATACAGCTCGTTATTCCCAGCACCAAGGTGTATGGTCGAGTTCGTTATTTCACCGCCGACAAGCTTATCATTTCCGTTTCCTGTCAATATCTTTACATCTTTCATATTTTCAGCAAGGAGAATGGTATCATCTCCATCACCTGTGGAAATAGTAGCGTTGTCAGCCCAGTTGAAAATCAGATTATTCCCATTTCCGGTATGTACATCACCAGTAACATTGATAATAATAGAATCGGCATCGCTCCTGAGGAGATTGCCGCTTTCCTCAGTGTAGCTCCCGTCAGAGGAAAAAGAGCGCGTTGCATCAAATTCCTTATAATAAATCAGCGTGCGGCCATCTTCCATTTGCTGAATCCATACGCTGTCCACAAAGGAGATATCCAGTTTCCCGGAGGAGCTTGTAATGCTAGCGGAATAACCGAGAACCTTCGAGGTATCCAGTTCGCCGGACTCCAGCAAAGCGCTTTCACTGGCTTCCGTGTGTCGGTCTATGTCAACAGAAATACCGGATGCAGATGTGCCGTGCATATAATTACCGCTAGCAAGCAATCCTGATACTAAATCAAAATCTCCAAAATATTCCACAAGTTGTCTGCCTGTAAGGGCCATGGAATTCAATTCTTCCTGCGAAGGTTGGCGGGAATTAGAAAGTTTGGCTCCTGTTTCTGAAATTGTTGCCGTGTCTTTGGCTGAGGCTGTGCCAGAGGCTGTTTTTTTTCCAGGAAAAGATATGGGAGAGAGTTCTTCCATCTTCTTTGCAATGGCGGAGAGCATGTCATCGCTCAAAGGTTCTATAGCCAAGAGTTCCATAGCCTACTCCTTTACAGAAAATATGCCTAGTAAAATTTTTCTCCATCTACAGGAAGAAAATTTTGTTGTCAACGAAAAAGCGCCGCAAACGTGTGATGGCACGTTACATACGGGGAGAGATAGCGAAAAAATGAAAACATAGTAAAACAGTATGTTTTGCCAAGAGAACATCTTCCAGTGCATCTTGCTTTGAAGTTTTTCAATTTTTCCTTGTGGTTGGGATCTAGCGTCCACTCTCGCGGCCCCAAAGGCCATGTCAACCGTCGCGGATGGCACCGCTTTGCGTTTGACTTGACCCGCTCCGGCTCCTCTCCTATCTGTGGGAAAATGTCGTACAACCACAGCGTCCGGGGGATAATGCCATGCAATTCTACAGCCCCGCCACCCAGACGGCGGAAATCGCCCAGAAGACAAGCTGGGGCCTTATTGATCCTGTCACCTATACGCCATCCATCTTCTGCGACGCTCTGGCGGGTATCCCCGAAGCCGACGCCAAGTCAGGAGCCGCCAACGATATGGCCAGTCTGTTCCGCGGCGTCGCCAACAATATGTCGGGGCAGGGGATTGCCGTCAGCGAGGCCGTCTAGCCGCGCGTTTTTCCCGGAACATCACGCTTGCGAGGCGGGAACCGGGGTGCTAGAAGTCTTCTCTGGCAATTACCGCCCGCAGGCGCCGGGACCGGGGCGGCGATACCCGCACGTCTTGCGTACCGGGGTGTTACCCGGCTTTTTTGATGGAATGGCATCAGGATGTCCGTAGATCTTTTTCCACGCCGTATCCGGCGGCTCTGGATCGGCGTTTTCTCCTGTCTGGCTGGCCTGACGCTGTGCGCGGCGACGGCCTGGCCCCAAGTGTATGACGGTAACGCCATCATGCGCCAGCCCATGCGCGAAAATTTGTGCGCCCTGACCTTTGACGACGGGCCTTCCCGCTATACGCCCCATATTCTTGATGTTCTGCGTGAACATGGCATTCCGGCCACGTTCTTTATGCTTGGCAAAAACGTGAAGCTCTATCCGCAACATGTCCAGAGGATTGTGGCTGAGGGGCATGAGGTGGGCAATCACTCGTTTTCCCATCCCAATTTGCGGCGCATGGCCCATGACCGCAAGCGGGAGGAAATAGAGCTTACCGACAGGCTGTTGCGGGATCTGGGCGCGGATCCTCTTTATATGCGGCCGCCCTACGGCTCGTATGACAAGGATGTCGTTGACATTGCCAACCGTCTGGGCGTTACCGTTGTGCTGTGGTCGGTGGACAGTCAGGACTGGAAACGCCGCCCGGCCAATTATGCGCATATCATCAATGCGGTGGGACAGGTGTTCCCCCCCGGCCAGATGCGCGGCATTCTTCTTTTCCACGATCCACTCAAGACGACGGCGACGGATCTTCCCAAGATTATCTCTGATTTGAAGGCGGGGGGCTGTCAGCGCTTTGTGACGGTTTCGGACTACATCAACAGCGTGCTGGATCCGGAGCCGCCGCTGCTCTGGACGGAACGGACGCCCGCGGATACCGATCCCGATGCCGCCTCCGCCGGGCAGGAATCGGAAGCGCTGATGCCTCCGGAAAGCTACGCCAGCGCTCCGCGGAGTTGGCCCGCCGGCAGCGCGCCGCTTCCGCTGGCCCGCAGCAGCCGTCCGTGGTCAGAAAAAAA
The DNA here is from genome assembly GCA_934546745.1 of uncultured Desulfovibrio sp. Classification (GTDB taxonomy): domain Bacteria; phylum Desulfobacterota; class Desulfovibrionia; order Desulfovibrionales; family Desulfovibrionaceae; genus Desulfovibrio. Next base: position 80,070 of record CAKTDV010000004.1, read on the forward strand.
AGCTGGCGTAGCCTCTCCGTCACTGATGCCCGCCGCTGCCACATCACCGGTGCCGGAAACCCTGTATAGCGGAGAAAATCCGTCTGCCACCCCATCCGCCCCAACCCGCCAGAGGGACGCCGCGCACAACCCGATATTCCCGCCCGATCGTCATGGTCTACAACCCATATCGGACGGTATCGGCCCTCAAAGCTGACCAGCTGCTGACCTGCGCCACCGCTGGTAGCTGGGTGGGGATGCTCACCTCGTCCAGCTTCCGGGAAATTTTCGTATCCAGGCAGGGGAAGGATACGCTTTTCCGGGGCGCGCCATGCCTCATTCTCATCCATGCGCCGGATCGCCTCCTTTCCGAATCCGATTGCGCAACGGCGGCCGCCTATCTGGAAATCGTCCTGCACGGGCTGGGGCTTGCCTCCTGCTGGGCCGGCATGCTGATTGAAGCCTGCCATCCCGGCCTGCCCGAATGGCTCGCCATTCCGGAAGGACACCGGCTGTACGCGGCGCTCATGGCAGGCATCCCCAAGGCGCGCTACACTCTCCTGCCCTTCCGCTCCGCGCCGTCCGTGACCTGGCGGGAAGACGCCATCAAGCCCTGAACGTTGTGAAACAAAGGGCGGCCTTCATGAAAACAGCGGGCGGACGGTCACATTTTCCGCCCAAGAGCCGTGAATGCGCCGCCCGGACGATCTTCTTTTCCAAAGAACCGATTACAGGAACGCTTTCATCCCATGCGCCTTTTCCCGCTGACCTTGCTCTGCATGATATTCTTTTCCCTGAACTCTGTCCTGTGCCGTCTCGCCCTTGTCACCTGGGGGATGGAACCCCTTGCCTATACGGCCATACGCGACCTTTCCGCCGCGACTATGCTGGGGATAATCTGTGCGTTTTCCGCCCTTGCCGGCGTGAAAAAGGGAAAAGGGCATATATGGGCACAGAGTTCCTGGAAAGGCGCGATGCTGCTCTTTCTCTACATGCTTACCTTTTCCCTGTCCTATGTGGCCATTCCCTCAGCCGCTGGCACACTCATCCTCAACGTCGCGGTGCAGGTCAGCATGATAGGTTGGGGTCTTATGTCAGGCATGCGTCCGGGACGCCCGCAGATTGCCGGCCTGCTCCTGGCCTTTGCCGGGGCGGCCATTCTCCTTCTTCCCGGAGTGTCCGCTCCCTCACCCCTGCACGCGCTGCTCATGGGCATGAGCGGCGTATTCTGGGGAGCCTACTGCCTGTGCGGGCGGAAAGCATCCTCCGCCCAGCTGGCGACCAGCGGTAATTTTCTGCGTTCCGCCCCTATGGGGCTTATCGCCGCCCTGGCCGCCTTAACGCTGGAAAGAGCGCCTTCCCTGCCCGCTCTGACGTGTGCCGTGCTTGCCGGGGCTGTGGCCTCAGGGTTGGGCTACACGCTCTGGTACGCGCTTGTGCCGCGTTACAGTATTCTGGGCGCTTCCGTGGTGCAGCTTTCCATTCCACCCATCACCGCCGTGCTCGGGGCGATCCTTCTTGACGAGCCCATCACCATGCGCCTTGTTTTCTGCACTCTGCTCATTCTCGGGGGTATTCTGCTCACGCTGAAGCCGCGCTCATGACTCTCTCAGCTTCCACCCTTTTTTTTTCCATGCCTATCCCCGCTTTCCTGCATTTTCTCCAGAGCGTACTTGGCGCAATGCCGAGCATGCGCGCGGCACGGCCCTTGTTGCCCCCGGCCCATTCCAGAACTTGCTCAATATGGCGCAGTTCCATGTCGCTCAGGCTTCCCGCATCCCGAGGCTCTTCTCCGGCCCCGTGTCTTTCCACAGGGAAATCCATAAGATGACATGATCCATGGAGGAGGAACGATGGACAATGTCGTTAAAGCTGTACCGGAGTGTTCCCGGCGCGCCCATCTTCATCTCCATGTTACGGAAAAGCTCCTGCCGCTCTATGACCACCACCGCCCCCTTGTTCTTTCCATTGTGGCTGAGCGGGCGCGTGCGGCAGTACACCATCTTCCCACCCTGACGCACCAGCCCGACGAAAGACTCATTGGCAAGTGCGGCGTTCCTCACTCTGGAAGAGCGCAGGATGAGCTCCGCTTCCCTGCTCAGGGGCTTCAGCGGGGAGGACGGCATCCCGTGCTCATCCAGAAAAAATATCTTCTGTCCCATGATGTCGATAAGGGCCTCGCCCACGGACTGCTTAAAGCGCACAGCGAGCTGCGCCCAAGAGCGGCATCAGCTGACCGCCGGGTATCCGACAAATTGGATGGACTTTTTACGGCAAAAGACGGCCAGGGCAATGAAAATGCCTTGGCCGTCCTTCGATCCCGCCATGAGGAATTTGAACCGGAGCAGTTTGCTGCCGAACAGAAGAGGGTATAGGTCAAAACGCACTTGCAGGCCCAAAAGACGGAAATTCTTGAGAAGGACGGGATGACCGCCAGTCTGAAAACTTCCCTGCTGAGCGATGCGCTGATGCGGAGTATCGCGCCTGGGGCCACGGCGAGGATTTCACGGCACGGGGTTGTCATCTATACCCTGCCCGACGGCGGCAAGATATACGATACCGGCAGAAGAATCAGCTTCAGCGAATCCGCGCGACGGGCGGAAATCGTGGACGAAGGGAAGCGGCAGTTTGAGCGGCCTACCGTTCCCTGGCAGCGGCAAAGGGAGCAGGGATGGGAACGATGAAAAGACAGAAGTGTACCCCCCAAAAAAAGCAAGAGACACCAATCTATTTAACGACTGAGATTGCGCTCTTTCCGCGTTACGCCAAGCGCATGATCAATATTGTGTTGATGCTCTTTCTGGATCGCTCTTAGCGACTCAATGCGCTTTGAGTAGTATAAATTTTCGGCAGGGATGCACAGGGTACTTTTAAAACTGTTTATAAAGCCGTATATCGAATTGATATTTTTATCAAAAGTCTTCTCCTTGACATCCTCTGTTTTCATCTTGAACTCTTCAACAAGTGACAAAAAGCGTTGACGCACTTTGCCAGCATCCAACCCTTCGGCAAGCGGCCTAGCGCGCCACCCCTAACACCTGTCCACGTGACAGGTTTTTGTCATGGGCAAGCACCTTTTTCATGACTTCCAGTCCCTCTTTGCGGCGCGAGTAGTAGCGTTTTTGCGCCGGTGACACCGCTTCCTTTTTCCGTCTCTCTTCCGTTGTCCGCGCCCTTTCTCCGTCATATTCCCTATTGTAGATATTCCTCCGCACATTGTAGAAAAACACCCCGGAGGGCATGGTAATTTTCTTGCCGTCAAGCAGCTTCCCGTGAATGACCGAGTAGGGATACCCCAGCATCCGCGGTTCAATCACCACAGCCTTCTGTGGCAGAAATTGCACGACGCCCTGACCCGGATGGAGTTTCTTTTTCCTCTGGAGCATACCATTCCCGTCTCAAAGCCCCACAGGACGAGGGAGGCAAAGGAATTACCCATACGGCGCCATCCTCCCTTGGTTCAGGAACGCGAGTGGCTACAAATTCGGCAAAGTAGAAAAACAGAAAAAGCCTCTTTGACCATGCCCAGAGCATGGACAAAAAGGCTTTTCGCGTAGGCGGCAAGGAAAGAGATCAGGAAACGTTGTTCTGTTGAACAAACAAAAATAGCCACTGCTTGAACTACTTTCATAGCTCAAGCAGTGGGATAAACTGAACTCCCGTTATTCTTGGGAGGATATAGGCTGGCGGAGCGGAAGGGACTCGAACCCTCGGCCTCCGGCGTGACAGGCCGGCGTTATAACCGTCTTAACTACCGCTCCAAGTATGGTGGGCAGTACAGGACTTGAACCTGTGGCCCCCGCCGTGTGAAGGCGGTGCTCTACCAGCTGAGCTAACTGCCCTCTCGGTGAAAAGAGTTCTACGCAAAGAAGGCCTGCCCGTCAAGTATTTTTTGCATTTTTTACGACGTCAAAAAAACGGCCTGAAAAGCGGGAAGACCTGTTGGGGAAACGGTATTTGCGTTTTTTCCGCCCCACGCGGGCAGCATCGCTTTTGGCGTGTAGAAGTTTCAACAACAAAAGGATCCACATAGACGAGATCTGAGAGATCAAAAAAACCACCCTGAAATATGCGTATTTCAGGGTGGTTATATCTTTCTCCCCAAGGGAGAACTATTCTGGCGGAGCGGAAGGGACTCGAACCCTCGGCCTCCGGCGTGACAGGCCGGCGTTCCGGCCTCATCCCTATATCCTCCGAAAATATGGTTTGACCCATTTTCAAACCTATTTTTGGAGGTACAAAATGCAGCTCAACGAAGCCTTTGATCTCTATCGTGAGCTTGTCCTATCCTCATCTACAGCACGCGCCCAGAAAACTGAGCTTGGGAGATGGAAAATTCACCTTCAGCCCCTGCTGGGAGATCGGGAACTTGGCAGCATCAATGCTCAGAACGTCTTACGGTTAGAAGCAGAGTTACGCAAGAAAAATCTCGCTCCTCAAACTATCTACCACTGCCTTTCCCTCTTGCGCCGCGTCCTCAATCGGGCCGTGGAATGGGAGCTTTACGCTGGCCCTGTTCCAAAAATCCGAATGCCCAAATTCAACAATAAGCGTGTACGCTTTTTGTCCAAAGCCGAGGCGAAGCAGCTCTTGGAGGAGCTGAACAGGCTTTCCCCTCTCTGGCATGACATAGCCCTTTTTGCTCTGAACACAGGCTTGCGAAGAGGAGAGATCCTTGCCTTAACCCCCGCTCAAATCGATTTGAACACGGATCAATGCCATGTGCTGGACAGCAAGACTTTTCAAGGCAGGGCCATTCCTCTGAATGCCCAGGCAAAAATCCTTGTTCTGAAGCACATGGACGAAAATCCATCAAATCCAATTTTCAAAGCGCACACTGGGCCTGTTAATCCCCATGCCCGTTTTTTCCGGCAAGCCGTCAACGCTTGTGGCCTGAACGCCGGAATCACCGACCGCCGGGCAAAAATCTGTTTTCATTCTTTGAGACACACATTCGCCTCGTGGCTTGTTCAGTCGGGCGTCCGACTCCAGATCGTAAGCCAGCTTTTAGGCCATGCTGACTTGAAGATGACCCTGCGCTATGCCCATCTTGCCCCAGACGCAAGCCGTCAAGCGGTCGATAACTTGTCCTTATCGTAACCTCATCCAAAATGCAAGCACAATTCAGGCAAATAGCGGCATAATATGGCAATCTTAAGCAAACATAGGCAAACTGTGGCAAAACAGCATTAAGCATTGCATTTAGCCTAAAAAATGCCTTAAGATGCCATACTCTGTCTGTAATAAAGATGGCAGGACAGGTAAAGCGTGTCGCTTTACAGCGTCCTGCCCACTCAATCGCCGTGGGTGGCTGCTTATTCGCCTGCGGCTCAACGCTCAAAGACAAGGAGCAGGGAACATGGAAGATTGTCAGAACAACGAACAGATTGTTGCCACGCAACCTGTTGAAAACATTGTTGAAACTGACGGCAGCAAGATGTTCACCACGTCGCTGATCATCGCGGAGATCTTCGAGAAGGAGCATAAAAACGTGCTTCGCGATATTGAAAATTTGGAGTGTTCAGAGGAGTTTCACCGGCTCAATTTTGAGCATACCCCCTATGTGCATCCACAGAACGGTCAAACGTATCCCGCCTACCGTCTGACCCGCGACGGCTTCGCCTTCCTGGCGATGGGTTTCACCGGCAAGAAGGCGGCCGCCTGGAAGGAGAAGTTTCTGGAGGCCTTCAACGCGATGGAGCGCCAGCTCACAAGGCCGGGCTATTCCTTATACATCCCTCCAACAGAGCCGGACAAGGTGAAGCAACAGCGCCTCATCAAAATACTGCGCGGCCTGATCGCCTACTGGGCCTTTGTGGACAAGATTCCCTACTGCGCGGCGGAGCTGGCCCTGGCTCTTCATGTGGGACTTGAACGTCTGGAAGATCTCCCGGAGGAAGGCGGTGGAGAGATCATCCAGGCGGCCTTCGATTACCTGGCGGAAGTCAGCAACCGGCCCACCGGCGATATGGACGGGCCGGGAGCGACGCCAAACGAGATGGCCATGTTGCGGCACATGTTGACGGCGTGCGGGCAATGGCGCTTTACGCGGGATCAAAACTTCGAGGAGTACTTTGAGAATCTGACAGGGGTCAACCCGCGTCATCCCGGCAGGCTCTCCGCCCACGATGTGGCGAAAATGCTTTCCACGGCGGCCTACCTCCTGCATCAGACCTACCAGCACACGGTTGACTGGAACGCCATCACCAAGGAAATCGCCAAATGAAAAAAGTGTTGCTGCTCTGCCTGATGGCATGGTGGCCACACGTTTCCCGCGCGGGCGATGTGTTCACAGAACCGTGCGCCCGCGCGGGCATTCCGCGTGAGCTGGCCGTTGCCATAGCCCGGCAGGAATCCTCCCTGAACCCTCTGGCGCTCAACATCCAGGGGCGGGATCTGCATCCGCGCAGCGTCGGGCAGGCCTTGGAGTATATCCGCTGGGCGGAGGCCGGGAAAAAGTCCTATGACGTTGGCCTGATGCAAATCAACAACCAGTGGTTCGGGAAATTGGGAATAACGGCGGAGAAACTGCTTGATCCTCAACGGAATGTGGAAACCGGCGTCCGTATCCTTGCCGCTGAAATCCGGCGGCACGGCTTCAACTGGCTGGCCGTGGGGAAGTACCATTCGCCGGATCGGGAACGTGGACGGCGTTACGCATGGCGCGTCTGGCGGCATTTGATGAGGGGAACGAATGGGACGGCCCAAACTGGCGGAAAACAGGAGGCGAATCTGGGGTATCAGGATACATCTGAACATGGAGGAATATGGCGAAATTCTGGAATCCAGCCAAAGGGCAGGCTTATCACTTTCAGAGTTCGCCAGAAAGGTCTGCCTGGGCAGCAGGGTGGAGAGCAGGGAGGATCAGCAGGCCCGGCGGGAACTGCTGAAGGTGAACGCCGATCTAGGCCGCTTGGGCGGTCTGCTGAAACAGGCCCTGAGCCAGGGGCACAGCAGGGAGCGGATACACGGCCTGCTGCACGGGATTGATCAGCTCCAAAAAGCGCTGAAAGAGCGCATCCTCAACCTATGATAAGCAAACGCATCAACTGCCAGCCTGAGAATGACAGCTATAGGCGTCTGGCGAACTACATCGCCGGGCAGGGCCATACAAAGGAGCGGGAGAATGTCAGAACCCACACACCACAGCATCACCCTGGAGAGCTTGAAAACCTTGCCGAAAACCGCCTGCGTCGGTTGTCCGAACTCGGTCTGGCATATGGTCAGGGACGAGAAGGCAAGGAAAGGTCAGGTGCAAGTCTTCTGTCAGTTGATGCACGCCCTGATCGACAAGCCCATGCTGGTTTGCGACGGGACACAGATCGTGCCGGGACAGGAGAAAAATGCCTGATGCATTGGGCGGCGGGCTGCTGGGCCGGTGACGACTACGCGCTGGCCATACAGGAAGTCGCCGACACCCAGGCCCTGAACACGCGCACGACCAGGGAAAAGACGTATCATCTCATTGTCAGTTTCCGGCCGGAGGACGCGCCCGGATTGAAAGCCGAAGATTACCGCGCCATAGAAGAGCGCTTTGCGGCGGCTCTGGGGCTTTCGGAGCATCAGCGGCATTGCGGCGTCCACGTCAATACCGAAAACGTGCATATGCATGTCGCCTACAACCTGATCCACCCTGAAAAGCTGACCCGTGTGGAGCCGTGGCGTGACTACATCGCCCGTGACAAGCTGTGCCGCGAGCTTGAGAAAGAATACGGGCTTGTCGTAGACAACGGACGGGAAAAGAAGTCGGGGAAGACGCTGGGAAGCGCGGCCTCCACGGTGGAAGCGCACAGCGGCAGGCAGTCCTTTGAAAGCTATGCCCAGGAACAGGCGCGGACGGTTATGGACAGGCTGGAAAGCGCGCGGACGTGGGAGGAAGCGCATATCCTGCTGGCCGAACGCGGCCTTGTGCTGCAAAAGCGCGGCGCGGGCCTTGTCATACGGAACCGGCACGGGAGGCAGATGACGAAGGCCAGCGCCGCCAGTCGTGACTTGTCGCTGAAAAAACTGGAGGCGCGCTTTGGCCGCTTCACTCCGGCGGACAGGGAAAGGTTGCCCGCAAGCGAAGTCAGCTACGGCGCGGAGCCTTTGCAGAAGGTCCCAAACCGGGGAGCATTGTGGGAGGAGTTTCAGGCCGTGCGTCTGGAGCAGCGGGAACGGCTGGAGGCAAGCAAACGCAAATGGCGGGAGTACTGCGAGGACCTGCAACGGCGGCCCGTGGGCAAACGCGCGCGTACTGCCGGGCTGAAGCTGGCCCGGCAGTACGCCGCCCAGGAGCGGCATCAGCTTACCGCCGGGTATCCGGCAAACTGGATGGACTTCTTACGGCGAAAGGCGGCCCAGGGCAATGAAAACGCCCTGGCCGTCCTTCGATCCCGCCATGAGGAATTTGAACCGGAACAGTTTGCGGCCGAACAGAAGAGGGTACAGGTCAAAACGGACTTGCAGGCCCAAAAGACGGAAATTCTTGAGAAGGATGGGATGACCGCCAGTCTGAAAACTTCCCTGCTGAGCGATGCGCTGATGCGGAGTATCGCGCCTGGGGCCACGGCGAGGATTTCACGGCACGGGGTTGTCATCTATACCCTGCCTGACGGCGGCAAGATATGTGATACCGGCAGAAGAATCAGCTTCAGCGAATCCGCGCGGGAAACGGCGCTGGCCTACATGGCGGCAAAATGGAATGTCCGGCGTCTGGAGAAGGACGGCAAAGGGCGGGCGGTTCTTGTGCTGCGAGACGGGCGGAAAATCGTGGACGAAGGGAAGCGGCAGTTTGAGCGGCCTACCGTTCCCCGGCAGCGGCAGCGAGGACTGGGGAGAACGCAATTTCCCTTCAAGTAAAGAAAGAAAATGTTTTTAAATTCTATACACTTGTCTCGCCAACGAATAAAGCCTTGGTGAACGGTTCCCCATTTGCCATATTCAGGCGGCAAATCTCGCCACGGCGCGCCAGTAGGCAATATCCAGAAGACGGCATTGATGAAGAGGCGATTATCCTTTGCCACACCTCCCCACTGCCCGCTTTGCCTAGGCAGATGAGGTTCCAATAAGGTCCATGCAGCAGCAGAGATGTCATGGCGGCGTTGAGAATTCGTCATAAGCACATCCTTGCAGAATTGATGCGCTTCTCATAATACAAATCTCGTGTAAACACTACCTAGGAAGAAAGATTGCTAGTTTTTGCTCGCGATGCGCCTCTGCCAGTCCGACTCCATGAGGCCTATCCGAGCCAAATCAGAAGAATATGTTTGAATCAAGCGTAAGGCATGGATCTCATTAAGCTGTATACAGAATATATATTCTGTATCGTCAGCATCTTTGAAAATATAACCTTGGCTACTGGGCTCAGCACAAATATTTTCACCAGCAGTTGATGGGATAAAATGAATAGTTTTTACTCTGTAAGCTTTTTTATACTTTGATAGATAAGAAGGTATATCTGTGTCATTCAATAAGAACGATATATCAAATGATGAGTCGACAGATACCTTTTGCAAGGGGGTAAAGAGAAAAGGGCGTCCTTCCTGCTCGATTCGAAGGCAGTCACATGGCGGCTGGATACAGCCATAATAATTGTCGCTACCTATTTCTTTAATAATTGTCCCGGATTGCATTATTGGTGGCGTATTTCCATAAAAGTGTACACATGACATCAGCATGGATAGTTTTATATCAACAAAAGAAGGTTCTTTTGCACCCAAAAATCCTGTCATGACTGATTGCTTTAACTTATTGCTCTTTATTGTGCTTTTAAATTGCTGTATTATCTCATATACTTTTTTCCTATAATCATTTTCACATTGTTTATATTTACTATTTATTCCATAGGATAATACATTTTGTATAGCGGATCTTATGTGAGATCTAAAAATAGTACTCAGAGGTTGATGGTTTCCATTAATGATGGTTAGGAATCTTTGATAATTGTTCTTAAGGCAATCTTTATTTATCCATGTCCAAATATTCTCTTTATTTAGCCAGTTAGAAATCTTTTCCTGTCGCAGAATATTGCCGATCTCTGAGCAAATCATCGGGATGATATGCTGCTCCGTATCTTCACAGGGGGTGGAATAGACCCTGTGGGTAACGAAGGCCGGGTCAAGATCGGGATGGAAACGGTTGAGCAGGGCGTGAGTATTGGTACGGATGGCACCGATGGAGTGGAGCACGGCATTGCGGAGCAAGCCGCCCACCAGCGGCGCGAATGCCTCGAGCAAGAGCTTGGGGAGCGCTTCTTCCTTGTGATTTTTATCCACGATCAGTACATAGGCACTGCCGACAGAATATGCGCGAGGGGTATCTTGTCTCCTTTCCAAATTGGGAGAGAAGTCTCTAAGCTTTTGCTCAATGGCTCCCAAATCGTTTGCTGACGTATAGATGCAGATCATGTGCAAGGCATGGGGATGCCTGACAGCACATTCATAAATAAACTTGGCGGTCATGCTGCCGTCGTCACCAGGAAAAAGCATCCAGTCCACAACGAGGATGTCAGAACGCAGGAGGGCATCAATATTATCTGTCAGTACTTCTTTGCGGCCAAACACCGTACACAGAATGCCCTGTTCCAAAAAGGCATCGACAAGGGTTGGGACGGCTAGATGTGCGCCTTTAAATTCCCCAGGTCCCTCTGGTTGTTGTGATGCTTGGACCCCACGGCCTGGAGTCTGGAGAATCGTCGCCGGAGCTGATTCCTTGGGCTGGGTCGCCAGAGCCGCATCATCGATAACGGCAGCGGTTCGCAGGTATGCCTTCAAGGCGTCTATGGAGCGAGCTGTGAACGTCATTCTGCCACCTCATCCTTTTCCCTAGTTGAAGGCATGATATGGAATTCCGCGCCGCTTTCCGAGGGGCGGAGCTCCAGGTCATAGCCGATCTTGCGCAAGACCTCGCGCGAAATGTGTAGGCCCATGCCGCGGCCCCCCGGTTTTCGGGAGAAGCCGAGTTCGAAAACGGATTCCCGGTCGCGGAGCGGGATGCCCGGGCCGGTGTCCCTGACGATAAGTTCGCCGCTGGGCAGCGCGTCCAGTGTGATGGTGCGCACGGGCTGATCTTTCAGCCAGAAAACAGCGTTATCCACTAGATTGACGAAGACAGGATAGAGAGACGAGGGATAGCCTTCTATCTTTGTCTGCATGAAGGCGGGCGTACCGGCTAGCTGCACCTCGTGACGTTTGAAGCGTTCCTGGAACAGATCGGAGAGAAAGGTATGGATGTCCGCCCCCTTGAAGATGATGGCCTTGCGGTACAGGCGGCGATGCAGAGGGGTAAACAGCCCGAGATAGCCGTCAAGATGATCAAAGCTGGTCCGGATGTTCTGGTACAGACCTTCCAGACTGGGATTGATGTCCGCCCAGCTTTTGAGGCGGCGCAGGTTGTCTCGTACGGCCCGGATGCTGGCATTGAACTCATGGTTGATGACTTCGATGGCCATGCCCAGCTGGGTCAGCTGTAGGTCCACACCCGCCTGTTCCTCCAGGGCCAGAGCGCGTTCTTCCACGGCCTCCATCTGATCCAGAAGACCGCCACCACCGCTCACGTCGATGGCTTCCAGCTGCCCCCGGATGGACTGGAGCAGGTCGCATTCCTGCTGCCGGGTATCCAGCAGGCGCTGTTCCAGCCGGGTTCGGGCGGCCACGACTTCGCTGTCGCTCATGTTGGTGATGTCCAGACGGCCCAGATCTGCCGCCACCTCTTTCAGGACAGCTGTGATGCGCATGCCGCTAGCCTTGGCCTCCGCGATGACCTTTTGCTGTACGCTTTCCGCGCTGCTGGTGGTGGAGCTTTTTTCCTGGAAGGTTATCTTGCGCGTTTCCTGGGCAAGGTTTTCCACCGCACGTTCCAGGCGGAGACGCCGGTCAAGGACCAGACGCGCGTTGCGGGCCAGCTCGCCTACCAGCTCGTCCAGCGCACGGCCAGAGGGTTCGAAGACCTTTTGCTGCAAGTCGGTGAAGGCGTCGAGGTAGTCGTCCCAGTCCTTTTGCTGCTTTTTGGTCAGGGCCAGTCCACGGGGCCGGGATATGCGGTAGGCATTCTCCAGCTCGGCCAGCCTGTTGCGTCCCAGCTCTTCGGTACGCAAAAAGCCTTCGGAGGCGGTGTAGGCATCCGGCACATGGCTCAGGGCTTCCAGCTCCTGACGGACATCGGCCAGTATCTTTTCCGCTGTCCTGTAGTGGACCCCGACGTCATAGTCGGCAAAGAATTTTTCTAGGGCTTTCGCCAAAGCCATGCGCTTGACCTTGGCTTTTTTTTCATGCTGCTCGCGCAGTGCTGCCCGGCGGAGAAGTTCTACCTTGGTTTCCTGGAAGAAGGTGTCCGTGGCTTCCTTGCGGAAAAAGTCCGCTGCCAGCTGGACGAAAAAGTTTTTCAGGATGTCACGGAACTGACGGTATGCTTCGTTCTCCCGGAAGCCCTCCCGGCCCGCCTTTTCCTGAAGGTTTTCGTTGTGGGCGCGGCGAATGGTCACCACGCCGAACATGCGGCGGAAGGAGAAGAAGTAATAGTCTGCCTTTTTGGAACGGTTCTTTTCTATCTCCAGCCAGTCGTAATCCGCATTGCCGTAGGGCAGGATGCGGATGCCGTCCCGGTAGATGTACAGCCCGCCGTAGGCTTCCAGCTTGTTGATCAGGTCGCCCCAGTCTTGAAGAGGTAACAGGCTACCCTTAGCTCCACGATCTCCTTGCACAGTTGCAAAAGAGATTCTGAAGGGACCGCAGCGCGTAGGCAGGCCCCGGCCGTCCTTCCAGGAGATGATATGACCGGGATAGGCTTTGCCGTAGACCTCCACCGTGCCTTGGAACTGGCCATAGGCATCGAACTCACCACAGACCCGATGGTCAGCCTTCAAAAATTCTTCGGGGGTGAAGAACTGTTCCGGGGCGATGAGGTCTTCGCCCGGCCCGTCATCGGTCTTGTGATCGCGAAAGGCCACCTTGATGACCGGTTCTTCATGCCCAGGCGGCATGGTATTGGTGAAGCCGCCGAGCATCCGGACCAGATTCGTGGCTCCGTCTGTATTGGCGACGTCGATGTCCTGCTTGAGGATCTCCGAGGCGGGCTTGATGATGAAGTGGGTACCGTGCCCTTGGCCGGCAAGGCTGAGAGAGGGGACGTAGGTATCGACCTCCTGCGGGTCGAAATCGAATTGATCCAGATCGCCCATGATGTGCTGGACATCATCCTCCGCTATGCGGCCTTGGAGGCGCTCCAGGTTCCGGCGGAAGACAGCGACAAGCTCCTGAAGGTCCTGACGGGAGGGCAACCGTCCGTCAGGGAAGCTGCGGACAGGGATTTCGATGTCTTCCAGATCGAGACCGGGGAGTGCGAAAACACCCCAGTGGATGAAGGCGGCCACGAGGTCATGGGCCTTACCATCACGTACGGCCCGGCTGAGGACCAGTACTTGCGAACCGATGATGGCGATGGCCAGGCGACCGACGCCTTTTTCGCCCAGCATGGGGCGCGGCGGCTTATCTGGAGCCTTGGGTGGTGGCACCACCCCGCGGGAACGCATCTTGCTTTCCGTCCCCAGGGTGAGCCAGCGTTGCAGGAACTCCTCTTCCGTCATGCCCAGACCGTCGTCCCGCAGGACAAAGAGACCGTCGGAGCGGTAATAGTCTATCTCGGCATGGTCGGCATAGGCGTCGTGGGCATTCTTGAACAGTTCGCTGATGGCCGTAGGCAGACCGGCGATCTGCTGGCGACCGAGCATGTCTAGGGCGCGGGCCCGTGTCCTAAATGTTGCCATGGCTCACCATCCTCACAAGATACTGTCCAATATGGCGGGCAAGAGCGGGTGGAACGGCATTGCCGATCTGGCGGGCGATGCCGTACAGGCTGGATGCCGTGAACTTGTAGTCACGCGGGAAGCTCTGCAGCACGGCCCCTTCGCGCAGGGAGATGGCCCTATCTTCCTCTGGATGGCCGAAGCGCCCGTTGGACAGGCTATGGAAACGGGTCGTGATGGTTGGTGCGGGCCTGTCCCAGTGCATGCGCCCGTAGACGTCAAAGAAATAATCGTCCTTGCCTTTGTAAGCATTAATCTGCAGTTCTGGGTCATCCTTCCAGGCCATCCTTGTCCCCCCATCATGGGGCGTGAGGCGGAGACGGCGCAGGTTTTTTTCCGTCAGGGCCGCCGTCGTATGCATGAAGTCCGACTTGTCCGTATGGCCCGCCGGGATGACTGGGAAACCGTGGTCTGGGCCGAGCACGGCGGACAGCGGGATGGGGTCACCATCGGGCTCGGGAAGGGCAACATGCGAAAAATGGCGGGCAGCGATGAGCAGATAACGCCGGCGGTGCTGCGGTACACCGTAGAACTGGGCATCGATGATGTCCTGAGCATAGTGGTAACCTTGTGTCTCAAGGGCCTCCAGAAAGCGGGGGAGATAGCTGCGCTGCTTTGTCTTCAGTCCCGGCACGTTCTCCAGGACGATGAAACCAGGCAGGAAGTGCTCGACGAAGCGCTGGAACTCCTTGAGCAGAAAGGCCGTTTTCTCACTTTTGGTGCGAGAGGTCTGAATCTTGCTCCAATACTGGCAGGGACTGCAACCCACAAAGATAAGCCTGGGGTCATCGATACGGAGGTTGAAAGTTTCGGCGAGTTCCTCGAAGGTCAATTGTGTGATGTCCTGGTACAAAAAACGGGCAGGGGCATTGTTGGCTTCGTAGGAGGTGCGGCATTGTGCTTCGTTATCGATGCCGCCAAGGACGTCGATACCCGCACTGCGCAGGCCATGCGTCATGCCCCCCGCACCACAAAAAAAATCGACGGCACGGAGAATGGGCTGAATCGAGGGTGGAGAGCAGAGAGGCTTATCCATAGCAAAAGACCTGTTTTCAGAGGAGATAGTCTAGCCTGAAAACCGTTCGATTGCAAATGAAAATTAATTTATAATGTGCTGAAATGAAAGGATATTCCTTGATTTACGCGTGTAGGAGCCTCCCAAAAGGGCCTTATGTCCGCAGGCTGGGGCATCAAGCGCCTTGAGAAAGACAGAGAAGGTAAGCCTATTTTTGTATTACCAGACGGGCAGAAGATACACGACAACGGAAACAGGGAGTTTAAAAGAGCGAAGCCTAGACCCCAGAGAGAACGGGGAAAAGGCGTTGAGCGATAGAGCTTTTTACCGCTCAACGCCACGATTTTGCTCCACCTTCTTTCCTAGAGCAATATTAAGATTTTTTTCGTATTCCAGCCGAATACGTTTCAGTGCATCTTTGCGCAATACATAATAATTCTTTTTTGCTGGCGAAGATGTATTGCCTATCATTACTGTAAGCTGCGACATTGCATTTTTTATATAATTTTGTACACTGTCCTTAGCAGGAATTTTCTTAGGAAGAATGTTACCATTTGTTGAAGCTAAGTAGAGTTTCGTTTTTTCTATGTCGTATGAATTTTGAAAGTTATCGTAAATTTGCGCTAAACCAGCTAAAGCAGAAGAACGTTTATCTTCTGCTCCAAACAAAGATTTATCGCGCTCAAGAGCTATCCGCTCCAATTCAAACAACACACCAAAATCATTGTTTTGAATTGCTTTTTTAAGAAGCCTCGACAGCTTTCGAATAGCAGCTTCAGAAGCTTTACCTGCTTCTGTTTTATACATCTCCCTCTCCGCCTTTATTGCCTGTTCGCCAACAAGAAGGCTGAGAGATATCAAGTCATTTTTATTTTTCAAGCCATTCCTCTCCATATTTTTCAATGGCACATGCTATATTAAATTTTTTTTCGAGCAAAAATTCTATTCCATAATACCTTTTCAGCATATTTAGAGTTTCTGCGGACATGGGATATTTTTCAAGCATTTGAAGCAAACCATCATCATCATCATTTTCCAACATTGTGTTTACGCTCTCAAAAATTCTTTCTTTCTCTTCTTCATCATAAAAAATTATATTTGGACTTGGCAGAATTTCAGCTTGCGACATGATTTTTCTCCTTATGGGGTAAGCGGTTGAAAACACTCTATCCGCACCAAAGGCTATTTGTCTAGCCCACCAACGGCTTATGGCCGCCAGAGCAAGTCAAGGCCAGGGCAAATTTTCTACGGTGTTCGCCCCATGCCGCGTTGCCGCTGAGGCGTTTTCCCCAAGCCCGCCTCAAGATTTTTAATGTATTCCTTTCTGATGAAATCCAGCGCATCTCTTCGACGGGAGAGATACAGCTTCAGCGCCGGTGATTGCGTGTTATCGATCTGTTCTTTTATTTGAGCTTTCAGGTTTTTAATGGCATTTCGAACCATATCCGTGGAGGGAATTTTAGAGGGAAGCGTTCCACCTCCTATTTCTTCCAGAAATTTTTTCGCACCGTCTGGCGTGGCGGTTTCCGCGAAGTGGTGTGAAACGCCAATAACCAGTGCTATTGCCGAAGTTCGACGCTCTGTAGCTCCAAAACACTCCATATCGCGTTTGATTGCTATATGTTCGAGAGTAAAGAGCTGCTGGACATCTCCTTGAGAAATAGCGTCAGACAAAATTTTTGTCAGCATTTTTGCTTCGTGGGTAATACGCTTTCCTTCTTCGGTATTAAAAAGGTTAGCTTGTGCTTTTTGAAGCGAAGTGCCAAAAGCAATGCTGGCGTCAATCAGATCAATATTATTTTTCAAGCCACGTTTTACCATATGTTTTTACCGCCTCATAGAGATTGTACTGCCTTTCAAGAAGAAATCCAAGACCATAAAAACTTTTCAGGTCATCAAGCGTACTTGCGGGGATGGGGATTTCCTGAACCATGCGCGCCGCGCTGGCGAAATCTTCCGCTTCCCCATATTCGTCAAGGCGATCCCAGAGCTTTGCTTCCTCTTCCTCACTCACGGGACGGATGTTGGGGGCCGGGTATCCTTGGGCCATGAGTTCCTCGACAAGCGTCATGGTGAAACCTCCTAACATTTTGATATAATAGCCTTTATATTGTATCGCAGGGTTTGTCAATGACAAAAAGGGCGGCCTCAGCCGCCCCTTGTGTGTCTTTGCATGGGGTGGGCGCGGTCTAGCGCGCCACCCCTAACGCCTGTCCGCGTGACAGGTTTTTGTCATGGGCAAGCTCCTTTTTCATGACTTCCAATCCCTCTTTGCGGCGAGAGTAGTAGAGTTTTTGCGCCGGTGACACCGCTTCCCTGATTTTCTCAACCAGACGTGACTTCAGGAGTTTCACGCAGTCGTTGATTCTTTCGACCAGGGGTTTTCTGGCTTCCCTGGTTTTTTCGGCCTGCGGCGCTTGCCGTTCCCGCTCCTCCCGCTGTATCGAGAGAGCGGCATCCAGCCGGTCGCCGAAGCGCTGTTCGATCGCCTCAAGCTCCTCTTTCTGTTGCCGTTCCTCTTCAGGCGTGGGCACGTGGCCGTCATGCGATTTGCTTCCGTACAGGGAGCCGAGCAGTTCGTCTCTCCGATCCAGCAGACGGCGCTCTTCCTTGGTCAAAGCAAGCGGCGTGGCTTGCCGTTCCCGTTCTTCTTGGCGTTCGCGCATGCGAATTGCGATAGCCGAATCCAGCCGGTCTCCAAAATGCTGTTCGATCGCGTCGCGCTCTTTCTCAAGAATGATCTGCGCGGCGTGGGGGATGCGGGTATCAGCGTCCAGATCGTACAGCTCTTCGCGCCTGTCCAGCAGGCGGCGATCCTCATCGCTCAACAGGCGGCGTTCCGCGTCGGTCAGGGGCGGCAGTCCGGCCGCCCGCTCCTGTTCCTGGGAGTTCCGTTCCCGCTCCTTCCTCTGTATCGAGAGAGCGGCATCCAGCCGGTCGCCGAAGCGCTGTTCAATCGCCTCAAGCTCCTTTTTCTGTTGCCGTTCCTCTTCAGGCGTGGGCATGTGGTCGTCATGCGATTTGCTTCCGTACAGGGAGCCGAGCAGCTCGTCTCTCCGATCCAGCAGTCGACGTTCTTCATTGGTCAAAGTAAGCGGCGGGGCTTGCCGTTCCCGATCCTCCCGCCATAGGGCGATAGCGGGATCCAACCGGTCTCCGAAATGCTGTTCGATTGCATCGCGCTCTTTCTCAAGAAGGAGCTGCGCGGCGTGGGGGATGCGTTCATCAGCGTCCAGAGCGTACAGCTCATCGCGCCTGTCCAGCAGGCGAAGTTCCTCATCGGTCAGTCTTTCAGGCATGGTGTTCCTCGTGGGCTTCAAACGATTGCAGGAGGGCGGCGACCTCGGTCAACTCCGCCGAATGCTTGGCCGGGGTACCGGCGATAACCATATCCCGCTCAATGGCCGCGAGTTCCAGCAGGCAGATCGACTTGCTGTCCTTTTGGGCCATCACGGCTGTCAGGGCCGCCGTCAGGGCTTTGAGGATAATCTCGTTGTGGGGGTTCTCCAGCAGCAAATCACCCGCAATGATGCTTGCTACAACGGCATCGGGAATTTTCTCCCAATGCCCCGCACGGGGATGGCTATCCGACTGGAGCCAGCTTTCGCCGAACATGCTGACCGCTTCGGCCAGGTTGAAACGCTTCTGGAGCAGAAAGCCCAGCCCCACATAGCGCTTCAGGCAGTCAAGCACGTGTCCGCTGACAGGGTAGTCGCCACACAGACGGCATATCCCGGAAAAGTCCCGTTTGGCGGCGAGTTCTTCAATGCGCCCGGAAAGCGCGGCCAGGTCCGGTTCACTGACAGGATGGACAACGGGATCCGGGCAGCCGTGGGCTATCAGTTCGTTGAGTATCATGGTTTTCCTTTGATGACGGGTTGGCCGGAAGCCCGGCCAGCCGGAGGCAGAAGGGATCAAAGAGCGGCCAAGGCTTCAAGGATAGCCGCAACGCCTACATAGCTTTCCAACTTCAGAAAATAGTCGTCAATCTGGTCTGCGCTCTTCTCGGACTTGGGCAGGATCAGCCCGGACACACCCAACGAGGCATCAAGCGTGAAGTCAAGCGGCAAATCAGGGAAATCAGCGCTCGTGGCCACAAGCCGCAATTTCTGGATTCTCAACCCTTCATCCAGAGCTTGAGACACGGCATGGAGATTGTTCTGCACGGCAATCAGCGCTTTGTCCTCTTCCTGCTGGCTTGTGGCAAGACTTGCCGTGCCGAAAGGCGTCAGGGAGTAGCCCGCGCAAGAGAACTCTCCAGTCCGGCAGATTTCCGCAAAAACCGCTGTCAGATCATTTTTCGGCGTCAAGGCTTGGGGCAAAATGCCAAACGTCTTTTGAAAGAGCGAAAAGACAGCCTCGATGCTTTTTGCGGAGATCGTTGACAGAAAAAGACGACCGGAGGACATATCCCATATGCAATCCGTCAGGGTCGGAATAAAGGGGGCCTGGCTTGTCAGCTTGGCGGTGATCGCCTCTTTCAAGTCCTTCCTATCCTTGCCCGTGATCTTTTCCCCGTTTGCCTCTTTTTCAAGCAACGTTTCCGCAAGCAGGAGCTTCACAGCGGCAGCCGATGCCTTGCGCGTATCCACGCGCAGGGAAAACGCCGGAAAACTCGAAACTTCAAGGCCGAAATTAAAATCGTAATCAAGTGGCGATCCGAGACCGACCCAACCCAACCGCACACCGTCAGCCTGAATTTCAGGCGTGAAGGCGTGGGCCTTGAGAACATCGAAAGGCAACAAGGGATGTTCCTTTTCCCTTTTGCCGTTAGGTGAAAGCTTTGCGGGATCGGCCTTGCACAGCGTCAAGGCCGTGCTGTTGCTCATGAATCCGGGCATAGTCACTCCTTGTTATTTGAGCGGATTATCATAGTCTGGCGTTCCATCCTCCTTGACCCAATAGCCTTGCTTGCAGTGAGGATAGCCCGAACAGTTGAATTTTTTATAAGGTTTGCCTGCGCGGCTCGTGCCCTCAAAGAGTGAAAGCGGTTTGCCGCACTTCCGGCATGTGTGTTCAGACAACTCGCGGGGCTTGCGGGCCACGGGCTTGCCGTCCACGTTGTCATAGGTAGTGCCGCATTCCTTGTCCGAGCAGGCAAAGAAGTCATAGGCGCGACCGTTCTTCTCTCCCTTGATATGGTTGAGCGGCTTGCCGCATTTTTCGCACGGAAATTCAGTCTGAGCGGGCTTTTCCCGCTTTGCGCCGGGGCGGCCTTCCGCATCGGCAAAAGACGCGCCACAGGCTTTGCAGGCCCAATAATTATAGCCTTTCTCCCTGGAGTAGAGATGCTTAAACTGCTCCCTGTTGCCGCATTCCGGGCAGGGGATCGCCGTCTTTTCCCTGAACATGTCCAGTTCCGCCATGAGCTTGTCATAGGCGGGGCGCACACAACCGGCATAGGAGGTTTTGCCGCTGGCCACGCCGTCCAGGGCGGCCTCAAGCTCTCTGGTGAACTCAAGGTTCATGAAGGAAAAAACGGGGAGCATGGCGGCCACAAGGGCTTCTCCCCGTGGCGTGGGAACAAGCCAGCCCTTTTCCTCCCGCAGGTAGGCTTTCTGGGCAATGATGTTGTCCAGAATGGCCGCATAGGTCGCGGGGCGTCCTATGCCGCGTTTTTCCATTTCCCTGATGAGCGTCGTCTGCTTGTAGCGCGGCTTGGGCTTGGTTTTTTTCGTGGAGACCACACCCTGTTGCACGACGGCCTTTGCGCCTTCTTTCAGCAGGGGGACGCTGTTGGCCGGTTCGGCCTCCTCCTCTCCGGCGGCGTCGCCCGGCATGACCTGTTTCCAGCCCGCCTTGACAAGGGTGCGCCCTCTGGCCTCAAAGATTGCCTGTTTGCCGTCCACATCCGCGCCGAGCCGGGCCACGCGCACGGCAAAAACGGCATCCGCCAACTGGCAGGCCAGAGCGCGCAGCCGGATAAGCGCGTACAGGGCCTTTTCATCCGCGTTTTCTCCGGCCTCTTCCACGTCGATATGCGTGGGCCTGACAGCCTCATGCGCCTCCTGCGCCCCGTCCTTGCTCTTCCACGTCCGGGCCTTGTCCGGCAAAGGCAAGCCCTGGGCGTCGGCATAGGCGCGGATTTCCGCAATGGCCGTTTCGGAAAGATTCGGACTGTCCGTCCGCATATAGGTGATATGCCCGGCTTCATAGAGCTTCTGGGCAAGCTCCATCGTCCTTTTGGGCGTGAACTTCAGCGCGTTTCCGGCCGCCTGCTGCAAGCTGGAGGTGGTGAACGGGGCGGGCGGGGCCGCGGACGCCTCCTTTTCAGAAAACGCGAGGACATCCAGACTTTTTACTGCGGCAACACGGTCGGCCACGGCCTTGTCAAGCACATAGGGGTTGTCGTCTTCCAGCCATCCTTCCCTGGGCAGCCAGACCGCGTTCCAGCCTTCGGCGACATTTTCCACACGGTCAAAGGTCAGTTCCACGCCGTAATGCGTCGTGGAGACGAAGGTTTTGATCTCATGCTCACGGTCAACGACAATCCGCACGGCGGGACTCTGGACACGCCCGGCGGACATGCGGCTTTCGGAGCAGGCGCGGGAAAGCGGCCCGGAGACCCTGTACCCCACAAGTCTGTCCAGCGCCCGGCGGGCCTCCTGCGCTTGCACCAGCGCCATGTCTATGGCGCGGGGCGCGGCGATACCGGCCTCGACGTCCTCCTTGGTGATGGCCGTATAGGTCACACGCTTATAGGACGACAGGCCGAGTACCTCCTTGAGATGCCACGCGATGGCCTCCCCTTCGCGGTCGGGGTCGGACGCCAGATAGACCTCATCCGCCTCGTTGGCCAATGCCTTGAGCCTGGCCACAACGTCCTTTTTGTCCGGCGTCACCTGGTAGACGGGGCGGAAGTCAGGCGGTTCGATGCCGTAACCGTCGTTGGGCAGATCGCGGATATGCCCCACGGACGCGGTCACGCGCCATTCCGAAGAGAGAAAGCTTTGCAGTTTCTTGATTTTGCCCGGACTTTCCACAATCAGCAGTTTCACCGTTCCACTCCTTTTTCCTGTGCGCGCCCAAGCTGACGCCGTACCGCCTCAAGCCCGCGCGCCTTGTGCAAATCGTTGAAATCCGTCAGGCCCAGCGCCTTTTCCTTTTCCGTGAAGGTGGGAATCCTGACCGTGCCGCCCACGGCCCTGGCGGCCTTCATGGCCTGTTCCACGCCGATGTTGACGGCGTTCCTGTGATCGTTGTCGGCGGCGATGGTGATCTTGGCCTGCGGGAATTTCTCACGCAGCTTTCTGGCCACCGGCTCAAGATTGCCCGCGTCAAAGGACACGGCCACGGGGGATCCGGTGGCCATGTGCAGGCTTGCGCCGGTGGCGTACCCTTCGCACAGCACAATCTCGCTCTTCTGGAGATCCTTCCCTTCGCCGCCCACCAGACAGAAGTTGCCCTTCTTCTCAACGCCTTTGGCAAAGGCTTTCTGGCCGTCCGGGGCAATGGCCTGAAAACCGCGCAATTCGCCGTCCACATTGTGGAGAGGCACGATGAGGTTGCCGCCGTCCTGTCTGGCCCCGAAAGGCTCGATACCTTTCTCCTCAAGGTAAGGCGTATGACTTGCCCGCTCAAAACCGTCCCACATGGCCTTGCAGCGTTGTGCCGCGGCATCGCGCTGCCGGGCGCGTTCGGCCTCAGCCGCTTTCAGGCGCTCCGCCCGTTCCGCGCGCTGTCGCTCCATTTCCTCTGGAGAAAGCCTGATGCCGGAGGCAACGAGCTTGATTCTCTCGCCCTGGGAATGGTTCTGCGCCCAGCCGGCCGGAATGCCGTCGGCATGGAGGCAGTATGCGCCGTCAAGGCCCCGGCCGTTTTTGGCCAGCAGTGGCACACGGTGGATCCGCCCGTCCATGACGGGCGCCTGCCCTTTCAGGTCAAGGCCCAGTTCGGCCAGTTTGGCGGCAAATTCCCGCGAGGGATCAAGATGCTCCTGCGCGGGCCGTTGCCGTTCCAGATCCGGCAGCCATCGTTGCAGCGGCGCGAGATCGGCCCCTTCGGGGGCGAACCAGCGCTTTTCGTTCCAGTCAAATTTCGCGCCGAGGCTCTTGGCGTCGTTCTTCTCCCGGTAGGGCACGGTCAGCCATGTCTTTTCCGTGGCGGGCCGCTTTTCCACCGGCAGGAATCTTTGCAGCGGGGCCATGTCGGTTCCCTCCGGGCAATACCACCGCTTTTCGCTGGCGTCCCAGCTGGCCCCAAGGGCTTTCGCCTCCTTCCGGGCGCTGTAGGGCACGGTCAGCCATGTCCTGACCGGAGCGAGAACGGCCTTTTGCGGCCCGCGCGCGGCGTCGGGGTCTTGTCCGGGAGCCTCCCTGTCCGGTACGGCCGGACGCCGCCCCTTTTCCGCGACCGCTTCGCGCTCCGCCTGGAGCGTATGCTCATGGTCAAGGCCCATGACATATTCCTTGATATGCTCGGCATCGGCGCACGCGCGGAGGATCTCAAGCGGATCGTCCTTCAAGTTCGCTATCCATGACTGGACATAGGCCGCGTGCTGGCCAGGATCGTGCCCAACGCCGATGTCCTGTCCGAGCATCCACGAGGCTATTTCCGCCCGCAGTTCCTCCCTGGCGTAAGCCTGTGAGCCGCGCGGCCCGAAATCGCGATCCATGCGGCTTTCATGCCCTGTCCAGTGCCCCAGCTCATGGAGCGCCGTTGCGTAGTATTTGTCGGGCGCGTCAAAGTTGCCCTTGGGCGGCAGATGTATTTCGTCTCTGGCGGGACTGTAGAACGCCCTGTCCGCCTGATCGTGCCTGATGACGGCCCCGGACCGGGCAAGAAGCTGTTCCGCCTTTTCCCGTGGTTCCCATTCGTAGAGCGGCCCGCTTTGCTCAAGGGGCGGCAGTCCCTCAACATCCACGGCGTTGAAGACGCGGTGAACCTTGATCATGGGGCGGTCAAGCCGCCGGGTCACACGTTCGGGATTGCCGTCCTCATCCAGGATGGGGCGGCCGTTCCCGTCCAGCCTGTCCTCCGTCACCTCCATGATGAAGTACTCAATGGGGACGGATCTGGCGCCCTTCCTGATCCTGTACCCCGCGTTGTTGGCCTGCCTGAACGTCATCCAGCGGGGATCCCCCGTGGAGAGCATGGACAGCCACAGACGGTTGCCGCCTTTGTAGGTGACGCCGGAGATGGGGTTGTGGGGCGCAAGCTCCTGGGAGGGCGTCCACGGCTTCTGCCAGGGGGCTGTGCCGCTTTCCAGCATTTTGATGACCTTGGCGGCAAACTCCTCATGAAAGACGCTACGGCTCGACATCCGGCCCCTCCAGAATGTCCTCCAGAATGTCCTGGAGCGTCAGGGCGTCTTCCGTGAACGCGCCCATGGCCTCGGCCAGAGCGGGATCGAGTTCCACGGCATACCCGTCTTCCGCCTGCGAAAAAGCGTCGCGCGCGGCGGCATTGGCATGGTCCTTGTCCATCAGCGTCCTCCTGTCGTGAAAACGGGAATGTAGGCCGTGAGCCCGCCCAGGGGCACAAGGCCGAAATAGCGGCTGTCAAAACCGCCGGGGTGCGTGGTAAGGACGAGCGCCTTTCCGGCGGGAATGACGCCGTCCGTCAACAATGAGGGGGGCATGGGGCGGCCCTGTGAGTCCTCAGACAGGGCCGTGACAGGCCACAGGCAGCGCGGCCCGGAGGAGGGGCCGCAGAGAATGCCGTCCTCCGTCACCGTGACGGTATCCCCCGGCACGCCCGCCACATACTTCAGCAATGGACGTACCTGCCCACAGGAACCGGGCGCGACGTAGCCGCGTTCCCTGGCGAGCGTCGCGGCCGCGCCGTCAAGACAAAACCCGGCAATATCGCCCCGGACAGGCGACGCCGCCGAAGCCCTGTAGAGGCCCCGCGCAAGCGATGGGGTGACGTTGACGGCGTACCCTTCGCAGAGCCCGTAACCGGCAACGGCAATGAGCAACGCCAGAAGGAAGAAGGCGCTTCGCATAGGCTAGCCCTCAAGAAAGTCCGTAAAACGCCTGCTTGGACGCTCTTCGGGCGCGGCCTGGGGAGGTTCCGGCTTTTCTCCGGCGTCCTCGCGTCCGTACCAGCTGTCGGGGCGCGGATCGTAGAAGGAATCGGAAATTCCGGCGGGGAAGCGGGCCGTAATGCCCGGCGCGGGGATTTTTGCCCGCTGTGAGAAGGTGGGATCGAGGAAATACAGAATCTGCATCCCGTAAATGGGCGAGTTCCCGGCCGTGAAAATGAGCATGTGCCCCGGAGCCGTGACTTTTCCCTCGGCGTTTTTCCGCGCGCCAGGCAGGCGCATACATTCGTCGGCCGTCAGCAGGGGCCGCGCCGTTTCCGAAATGCTGGTGGAGCGCGACGATCCCCCTTTGCCGCCGGATAGGGACACCTTCTTTTCCACGACCGTCGTCTGCCCCGTCATCTTGGACAGCAAATCCGCCGTCTCCGGGTCGTTGGGCGCATAGGCGATACGGACATGGCAGTTGGCCATGATGGCGTTTTCCTTGCCGTAGACGCCGTTGAGCTGCTTGGTGTCCTGGACGATGATGTACATCTTGCCGCCGTATCCGGCGATATAGGCAATGGCCTTCTCAATGATGGGCAGCTTGCCCAGCGAGGTGAACTCGTCCAGCATCAGCAGGCAGCGATGTTTGTACGAGGCGACGCTTGCCCCGTCGCGGAACTCCATGGACGCGCAGATGCGCCGGATGATGAGGTCGACGACCAGGCGCATGAGCGGCCGGACACGATCAATGGCCGCTGGGCTGACCACGAGGAAAAGATCCACCGGATTTTCCCGGTTCATCAAATCGTGGATATGGAAATCGGACGAGCGGGTATTGAGGTCGACAATGGGATCGCGGTACAGGGCCATGTTGACCAGCGCCGAGGACAGGACGCCGGACGCCTCGTTTTCCGCCTTGGAGGCCATTTCCCGCGCGCTGGAGGCGATGAACGTGTGGCAGGCCTCACCCACACGCGGATCCGCGTCAGGCGCGAAGCCCCGGAACAGGGCCGCGTGATCCTCCCCCAGCATCTCGTCGAGCAGTTCGGCGGTCGTCCTTGTCTCGTCGGCCATCATCAGGGTCAGATCATGCAGCGTGGCCGCGCGCCGCTGTTGGGCGCGCACCATGACGCAACAATGCAGGATCAGCCCGGCGAAAAACGCGAAGGCCGCCTTTGTCCAGTGATCGTCAAGCCCCTTGCCGTCCGGGTCAACGAGCATGAGCGCCATGTTCTGGGCGTCCTGGATACATTCGAGCGTCGTCAGGCGGATCTCTTCCAGCGGATTGAAGCGGCAGCCGGAGCCGGACGAGTCAGCGGGATCGAAGCGCAGCACCGTATGCCCCTGCTGTTTGCGCCAGCCGGCCGTCAGCGCCCAGTTTTCACCCTTGATGTCCAGCACGATGGACGAACCCGGCCACGAAAGCAGCGTGGGCAGAATCAGGCCGACGCCCTTGCCCGACCGGGTGGGCGCGAAACACAGGATATGTTCCGGCCCGTTGTGACGGAGATATTTTTGCTGTTTGGCCTTCTTGTCCCACCAGCCGCCGACGTAGACGCCCTTGCCGGAAAAATAGGACAGGGCTTCAATCTCGCTCTTTGTGGCCCAGTGCGCCGATCCGTGCAGCGTGGCGTTGCCTTTTGGTTTTCTGGAGGCGGCATAGACCGCCCCGGCCAGCAGAAACGGCAGAAGGAACACGATCTGGCCAAGCGTCTGGGCCCTGTCCAGAACCTCCGGATCAAGCGCGTCCGCCCATGCGAAAATGGCCCAGGGCGCATACCAGGCAAGTCCCCCGGCCCTGAACCAGGGCGTGCCGAGCGCGGCCTGAAAACCGTACTCATAGGCGGCCTTTTCTGTCGCCGCCCACATGGCCGCGAGACCCGCCAGCGCGAGGCCGCAGATCAGCAGGATGGTTTTCAGCCCGTTGCCGCCCTTTTGGGGCGTTTCCTGTATTCCGTAGGACTGTTGCGCCATGATTCCCTCCATCAAATCGTCGCGCCGCTCAGCGCCGCCAGCGCGCGTAGGGTTCGCGGAAAACCAGATCCTTCGTCAGCACGATGTTGAACTGGTAGCCCGGCCGGATTTCCAGCGTCGGCTTGATGTTCAGGTTCTTTTGCAGGAGCGTCGTGGTCGTCTGCCCAAGCTGGGCGGCCAGGGCCGACGTCATCTCATCCTGCATGGACGTGCCGTTTTCGCCGGAACCGTTGTTGTTGGCCGAATCCATGGCGTAGGCCATGCCCCCCGTGACCAGCGACATCATGACCGCCGATCCGAAAATCCGCAGGTAGTGGTTGTCCACCTTGTCGGTGAGCCCCGCCATACCGGCCATGTCCGCGCCGGGCATGGCCCCAATGGACATGGACGATCCGTCCGGGAAGATGATCCTGTTCCACGCGATCAGCACGCGCTGCTGCCCGTACACCACGCGGGAATCATAGACGCCGTACAGGCGCGCTCCCTGCGGGATGAGCAGGTTCCGCCCCGTGGCCGTATCGAACACGTTCTGGGAGACCTGCGCGATCATGTTGCCCGGAAGGTCCGAATTGAGACCCGTCAGCATCACGCCGGGCACGACGGCCCCGGTCTTGAGTTCCAGCGGCATCCCCGCCGTCCTCTGTTCCGCGAGCGTCCACGACGTGTCCCGGTTCGCCCGTTCTGAAAAGAAGGCTTCCTTGTCCCGATCGGCGGCGGGATCATAGGGATCCTGCGAGGCCGAGGCCGGATACGCCGCCTCCCTTCTCCCTCTTTCTCCGTCGCGGGCCGCCTGGGCCGCCGTGCTTCCGCCCCGGTTCTCACGCTTTGCCAGCAACGGCGAGGCCAGCGCGGACATGTAGGCTTTCGCGCGGGTACGGCGGATATTTTCGGCCTCCTCGTCAACCTGCTTCTGTTTTTCCGTGTCGCGCTGGATGATGACCACGGGTTCCTGGGGCGGGCGTTCCGGGGCCAGCACGCCGCTCACCTTGTCCTTGTTGGGGTTGAGCGCCAGCCCGGAGCCTTCCACCAGCCAGAGGGGTTTGTCCTCCTCCCGCACGGCGGCTTCCTTTGCCTCCTCCTTCTCCTCCTGGTTGTGGGCGAAGTTGACGCTGTACACGAGCACGCCCCCCAGAAGCAGCAGCGCCGCCAGCACCGCGTAGATGGGCCATTTGCCCATTCTGGCGATGCGGGGCCGGGCGTTCAGTTGCAGGCCGTCAGGCGAGGCATCGCCGCTCATAGGGCCTCCCCGTTCGCCCCGGAGCTCTTTTCAAGCGTGGTGGACGTGCGCCCCGCCTCAGGATCGCCGGAGGGCATATAGGCGCGGGCAAAGGTCTGTCCGTCGGAAAGCCGGAGATGCAGATACCAGGCGGCCCCCGCGCCGTCCTCACCCTTCAGCGTGTCCAGTGTGAACGCCACGGTAATGGCCCCGCCGGAGCTTTCCTGCGAGATCAGGAAGCCGCGTTCCCGCAAGGCCGCCTCAAACGCGGCCGAAAACTCGTTTTGGGTGTTTTTTTCAGGCAACGACACATGGAGCGCCGTATGTCCGGGCGCATACTCGGAGGCCAACAACGCGGCCGCGTCCCGGGCAATGGCCACAGTCGCGTCAACGTCAGGCAGACTTCCCACGAAGGAGCCGCCAACGCCTCTGTAGCCGCAGGCCGTGAGGGTCAGGCACACGATCAAAAGAAGGCGTTTCATCATTTCACGCTCCTGCTGATGATGACTTCCTCCTGGGCGGAACCGACGCCCAGCACCAGGGAAATCTTGTCAAAAACACCGTCAACCACCATCGCCTTGTCTATGACGCGGTAGTTGACCAGGATGTCCCGCTTGCCCTTGCGGACAAGCAAGACCGGTATTTCCGGCGTCCTGTTGCCGTCCGGCAGGCGGATGAACGTCTGCTGGCCGTCGTCATAGACCCGTTGCGGCTTCCACGCGGCCTTCCCCTTCACCTCATAGCCGAAATTGAGCCTGCTCAGATCCACGCTCTGGCCGTCCACACCATCGGTCGTGTTCCAGCGCGCCGCGCGGGCTTCGGCCGTCCGCCGTTCCGCCAGATCGGTTTTCAGCTGATCGGCGTAGGTGAAGCCCACATACGGCGTGTGCCCGGAGCGTCGCGAGAGGAGCCGCAGATGGTACACGCGCCGGTCGGTGGTGACGACCGCCGTGCTTTCCAGTCCGGCGTCCACCGGCTTGATGAAGAGATGCACGGTTTCGTTGCTTCCCGTGCCGGTCGCGCCGCTCTCGATCATCCAACGCGCCGAGTCCCCGACGACGATTTCATGCACCTTCTCTCCCTTCTGGAGTTCCACGTCGCAGACCTGCATGGGCGACCCGATAATCGTGGGCATACTGGCCCCGTGGACATAGGTCACCTTGCCGGAAAACGAGAGCACCGGCGCGGGGCCGCGCCCCGTCCAGCCGCGCGCGAGCCTCAGGGCCCGTTGCTCTCCCTTGGTGAGAGGCACCGTATCCGCCCCCAGATACTCCGGCGGGGCCTTTTGCGGCGCGGCTCCGGACGGGGCGGCGTTCAGTTGCGGGGGATAGTCGTCCGGCAGCCCGGCAAGGGCCAGCGTGGGCGCAAGGGCGGCAGCCAGGACAGCCAGGGCACACAGCAGTTCTCTCGTTCGCATCAGTTGCTCCTCTGCGCGGCAAGAATCCGGCTTGCCGACAGTTGCGTGATATAGACGCCGCCGGGGTTGTGAATCAGCACGGCCTCGGAGGCGGGCGGCGTGATCTGGATGGTGACGGTCGCCTCGTACATGCTGGAATCCAGTGTCGCGCCCGCATGGGAGCGTATCGTTTCCAGCCACTCCACACGGTAGCTGTTTTCCGAGACGCGCAGGGGCAGGCTTTTGATCTCAACATGGACGAGCCGCCCCGCCTTGGCGATCTCATAGGGGTTGTTGTTCGCGTACCACTCCTTCAGCACCCCCTTGGCGCTTCCGGCAAAAAAGAAACTCAGGCGCTGGATCATCTGCTGCTGCAACTCAATGTCGGCCGTCACCGTGCGCCATTGCTGGATGCAGCCCGCTATCTCCGCCTGTATCAGCCGCAGGGGCGTGGCGCTTGCCTTGTCGGCACGGTTGACCACGATGGACTTGCCCAGCTTGTCCACTTCGACGATGTACGGCACGGTCTTGACCTGCGTCGCCTGGATCACATTGCAGGTCAGGGACAGGAGGGCCACGGCGAGCGTGACGAACGCCGCGCTTCGCCATTGCGCCGCCCGGCTGATGTACGACCCGTAGCGTTCCAGCCATTCCTCGCGCGCGTTCAGATAGGGATTGTTCCCACCAGCCGGGACGGAGGGCTTTTCTTTTTTGCTGAAAAAACTCATGCTCTTTTCCTCATTCTGGGAGGTTGGTTATGAGGACAGTACGGAAACAGCGCGGCAGACATGCGCGCCGGGCAGCCGCGCCGCTCAGGGCCGGAGCACGGCGAACGCCCGCGAAACGTCCGGCACCGCGCACCACTTCGGAAAAAAACCTTTCCCAATGCCTTTCCCTGTACTCCCTGACAAGTTCCCATGTTCACTCCGCATTGAATACCCTTGCTTCCATAGCCTTGGTTACCAATTCCGCCTTTGCCTTTGCGGCCATCACCATCAAACAAAAAAATATAGCCAGTGATGCAATATTGGTATTTTTACTGTCATTAACTTTCTACATACTTGCTGTTATTCCAATTTTGCGTGCAAATAAGGAAATTTATTTAGCTTTGTATAGTGAAGTAAACGATATTTTCACCATTGTTTCTCTTATTCAAAAAGAGTTATATATATCAATAAAATATATGATATTTTCTATATCTACGTCTGTAATGTTTTTTATTATTGTCGCATTTGGTTTTACCTATAGAGATATCTTAAAATTACTCGAGTAAATATAAACAGGCTGAATAGCGCCATGAGGCAATAGGTAAAAAAATCAAAACACGACTCACGCAGTTCTGAAAATTCCTTTGTTTTTATTTTCTTTAAAGAAACTCCCATATCAACACAAAACAAAATAAATATTACAGTAAAAAAGCACGGAACAATATCGCTGTCTGCTGCATGGAACATTATCCAAAGCGTAACAAGAACCATAGCGGTGATAAGTACGAAGAGCACACGCAAGGCATAATCGAGGCGGCGCATCGCCGTTTCGGAAAGCGCATCAAACTTCCGACCCAGAAAAGAAAACAGTGTGAACATGGCGATCCTTCCTTCACCGTTTACTTGAGGTTTTTCGCTCTTGCGGCTTCCAGCATCGTCCGCAGCGACGATCCCACGGTGTTCTGGCGGCTTTCCCGGTCCTGTGCGGATTCCCGCGAGGCCTGCCAGAGCGTCCGTGCCGTCCCGGCCAGTGTGCCGCCTATGCCCGTGGCCCCTTCCGCGCGGGCCGTCTGCATGGCCAGCCCCACGTTGCGCGCGCCCGCATAGGAACCGGCGGCAGCAGCGGCAGCGGCCCCCAGGGCGGTTCTGCCCATGCTCCCCATCCCCGTGCCGGAGCCGCCGGACGAGCTGGAGACCAGGCCCGCCACCGTGCCGGGCAACGTGTTCAAGAGGAAGAACAGGACGATGACGCAGCCGAGGATGGTCAGCGCCAGAGGCACGTCAGGCTGCTGCATCACGAGGTTGGTGATGAACTGATAGCCCGTGACAATGACAAGCTGCATGGTGAAGAGCTTCATGCCCACGGCCAGAATGTACCGCAGGGTGTTCATGGCGAAATCGCGCATGACGCTGGAGCCGCCGAAGCCCAGAAGGATGCAGGAGGCCGCCATGGCAATGAGCGCCTCGCATTTGTAGACGATGACCCGCGCCGTGATCAGGCAGAAGACCACGATCACAATCAGCAGCGTGAACGACCACAGCAGGATGAGGCCTCCCTTATCCAAAAAATCCATCTTCTCTATTGCCGTAAACATGTCGCTACAGACTTCAAGGCCCTTCTTGAAGGCAAGATCCGAGGAATCCTGCACGCCTACGGCCTCACCCGCGAGCTTGTTATACAAACCGTTGACGACCTCCTGCGACCAGAGGTAGTAGTTGTTGATCACGGCCAGAAAGAAACCGCACACCACGAGGGTGATGCAAAACTTTTTGACGATTTCCCCCATGTCCTCCCTGCCCAGGGCGGCGTTGACGCCCAGCCAGACGATCTCAAGCGTGGCGCACAGCACGAAGAGTTTGCGCGCATGCGTTGTCGTTACGGCAATGATCTGCGTGGATTGCTTGTGGTATTGCTGGACGATATTTGAAATCACGTTGGAATCGGCGGCGCTGGCCAGGTCAGGAAAAATGAGACACACCACCGCAAGGAGTATCCCTGTGAAAATCATTCCTCTTGTCTGCTGCATGATCCTTTTCTCCGTCACGGCTTGCAACGCTGATACTGATACAGATGTTGAAAAGTTAAAGGGTTGCTGGAAACTTCCACTTGGTGGAGAACCATTTGATAGCAATATAGAAATTGGTGATAACTATTATAAAAATATAGATAATGGAGCCATATTTGAACTAAAATTTGAAACAACAGACACACATATTGTCATGAGGACTACGCATCCAAAAATAAAAAAACGTATTCCCGATTTTGAACAAGTTTTTTTTATCAACAAAAAATCCATTACAAACACCTCTTTCAGAAAAAGTAACAAAAAAGAAGAATCCCCAGACGAAGGTTTGCAATTCAACCGCATACAATGCCCCTCCAAGTGAGGCGTTTTGAGGCGGCCCCGGTGACGGGGCCGCTTTTCTGTGATCAGTACCGTGGGTCCGCCTTGGGAGTGAAGTCGAGCGTGGAGAAGTTTGTTTTCGCCCGGCTTATGTCTTCCGAAAGCTGTTTCTGCCGTTGCTCCATCTGCTGGGTGGACAAGTCCGACTGGAACTTTGTCGCCACCAGTTCGCGGAGCTGGCGCGCCTCGTGGATCTGGAGGGCGGCGAGCTGGTTGCCCGCCATGATCGCTTCCTGTTGCCCTTCCGGAGTGGAGAGCAGACCGTTGATGTAGCTTTCCATCCGCCCGGAGTTTTGCAGATCCGCCAGCTGGGAGCCGGATAGCTGGAACGTGGCCGTGCCCTGGCCGGACAGGATGTCCTTGGGCATGTTCGCCAGCGTCTTGAGTTCGTCCCGTGTGCGGTAGAGTTCGTCAAAGACCCCGGCCATGCCGGTGATGTCGTTGCGCAGGGTGTGCAGCGCGCCGGTGATCTGGCTGAGTTTGGAGAGTTCGCCGGATATGGCTCCGATGAGGTGGGCCGGTAGCTGCACGGTGTGTTGCAGCATGTTTTCATACTGTTTGATGTTCTGCTGCACCATCTCCAGTTGCGCCACGGTCTGCTGGACATATTCGTCGTAGGCCGTCTTGAGTTCGGCCAATTGTGAGGTGGCGAGAGCGTACTCAAGCGCCTGGAGGGCGTTCATGGAGCAGTTCGTGCAATACACGGTGTCGGCCCGCGCAGGAGCCGCAAGAGAAAGGGAGCAGCAGAGCGCCAAAAGCAGTTTTTTCTTCATGGGGTAGCCTCCGTTAGAGCCTTTAGATGGCGTTGCGTTGTTCCAGCCAGCGGTCGACCCAGCCCGCGCCGTGTTCCCTCTGGAGTTCCTTGATGGCGGCGATGCTTTCCTTGTCCGACGCGCCCACAAAGGCCAGCTCCCTTGCCGATAGCCTGAGCTGGAAAAGACGGCGGCCGTAGGCGTTCGTCATGTAGTAGTCCCGCTTTTGCGTGGCGCGGGCCAGAATGGAGATCTGCCGGTCGTTCAGGCCGCAGGACTTGTACAATTCGTACTGTTCGTCGTCGCGGGCAAAGGGGTTGGCCAGATAGATTTTCGTCTGGCAGGACTCCACCAGCACATCCATGATGCCGCTGTTTTTGGCGTCGGAAAGGCTTTGCGTGGCCATGATGACGGCGCAGTTGGCCTTGCGGAGCACCTTGAGCCATTCGCGGATCTTCGCGCGGAACACGGGATGCCCCAGCATGACCCACGCCTCATCCAGGATGATCCATGAGGGCGCGCCGTCCAGGCTCTTCTCGATGCGGTGGAACAGATAGAGCAGCACGGGGATCAGGTTCTCGTTGCCGAGGTGCATCAGATCCTCTATTTCAAAGACCATGAAGCGCGAGAAGCCGAGGTTGTCCGTTTCGGCGTCCAGCAGGCGGCCCATCGCCCCGGCATGGGTGTAGTGCATGAGGGCTTCCCTGATGGACATGTCAGCCACAAGATGCACAAAGTTTGTCAGGGAGCGCATGTGCTCCGGCTGTTCGGCCAGCAACAGGGCCGCCTCGTGTATGGCGTTTCTGTGCGCCGGTTGCACCGTCATTTTCTGGAGGGTCAGCAGGCCCGCGATCCATTCCTCGCACCAGGCCATTTCCGACGGCGATTCGGCGATGCGCTGGAGCGGCGCGAAGGAGAGGCTCTGGCCCACGTCGTAATGATCGCCGCCGACACCGGCGCAGAGCGGATACATGCTCATGCCCTTGTCAAAGACATACAGGCGCGCGCCCGCATACCGGCGGAAATTCCATGCCAGCGTGGCAAGCAGGGTCGATTTGCCCGAGCCGGTGGGCCCGAAAATCAGCGTATGCCCCAGATCGCCCACATGGATGTTGAACCAGAAGGGGATTGTTTCCCCTTCCGTGACAAACACGGCCAGAGGCGGCGAATCGGGCGGATAGAACGGGCACGGGCAGGCGGCCTGTCCTGCCCAGATGCTTTGCAGCGGCAGAAAGTCGGCAAGGTTGAGCGTGTTGACAAGCGGGCGGCGCAGGTTGGCGTAGCCGTTGCCCGGCAGGCTGCCGAGCCACGCCTCAAGCGCGTTGATGGATTCGATGCGCAGCCCGAAGCCATTGGACTGGATCTGCCGGCGCAGTTCGCGGGCGTTGTCCTGCAAGGCGTTCACATCCGTATCCATGAGGACGATGCAGGACGACAGATAGCCCGCGCCGACGATGCCCGCCTGGATCTCCGTCTTGGCAATTTCCGCGTCCTCACGCATTAGCAGGGCGTCGCGGTTGACCTTGGCGTTGGGATTGTTGAAGAACTGATCCATGAACCCCAGGACTTGCTGGTTCCAGCCCTTGACGTAGTTCGTCACCTCCTTTTCGGCGTCGAACTGATCAAGGCAGATGTAACGGGAGCTGTAGCGGTACTCAAAGGGCGCGGCGTCCAGCATGGCGAACATGGCGGGCCACGATTCCTGCGGCAGCCCGTCGATGCTCAGCACGGCCAGATGCCGCGTTTCCGCGCCGTCCTGAAAGGAGGGGATCAGGCCGCCCACAAGCGGCAGTTCGCCGAGCAGGGCGTCAAGATACATGGGCGTGTGCGGCACACGCAGGGGATGCAGGCGGCCCGTGATGCAGTACTCCAGAAAGGCAAGCAGATCCGAGTGGACAAAGGGCATGTCCGCGTCGTCGTACAGCTCATATTCCGTCAGCCGCGTGAGGCGCAGCACGGCGGACAGCGCGTCCTCAATTTCCAGCAGCGTCGTCTTGAAGGTTTCCAGCCCCTTTTCCATCGCCGACTGGCTTTCCACGCCGATTTTCGCCACACCCGCCATTTTGGCCGCATGGAAGTTGGGCAGATAGGTGACCGTCAGATAGGTCGACGTGCTGTAGCAGACATCCTGCCCGAAAAAGGCGCGGCGCGTGTCGTCCAGCATCCGCGAAACCCTGTCCGGGAAATGGGAGCGTTCCGGCTCAGGGTAGGCTTTCCGGGTGTTCCGGCAGGCGTCCACATGGAGCATCCAGCCCGTGCCCAGACGCCGGGCCGCCTGCGAGAACTGATCAGAGACGTAGGCCAGTTCCTGCGGCGTGGAGCTTGCCGTATCCGGGCCGCGCATTTCCCAGGCGGCCAGAAAGGAGCCGTCCTTTTGCAGGACGATGCCGGGATCGATAAGGGCCGCATACGTCAGCAGATCGGGCAGTCCCGTCGCTTTGGAGCGGAAGCCTTTGAGGTCAAGCATCATTTCACCCTGTAGCCGCCCAGAAGCCGCCAGCGGCTGGCCTTGGCGCTGTAGTAGTCGTTTTGTTTGATATGCCGCATCCAGACCTTGCTCATGATGGGATCGGCCCTGGCCATGCGGCGCAGCACGAACACCGAGATGATCCAGAAGACGGCGGCCGCGATGCCGGAAATCAGCGTCAGGCCGCCGATGCCCACCAGCAGCGCGATAAGGGCGGAACTCATGACCAGTTCCCGTTCCGCCCCCATCACGAAGTTGTGCCGCTGGAGCGACTGATGCACGGCGATCTTGCGGGCTTCCATCTAGATGGTCGCCCCACTGAAGGAAAAGACGCTGTTGACGATGCTCCCGGCGAAGGCGATGAACGAAATGCCGAAGACCACCGACAGCAGTAGCTTGAAACCGCCGGAAATGTCGTCCTTGTTCATGATGAAGATGATCCCGCAGAGCGCCATCGCCACGATGGAGATCCATTTACCGGCGGGGCCGGTGATCGTGCCCACCACCTTTTCCAGCGGCCCGGAAAACTCCGAAATGCCGCCGGAGGCGAAGGCCACGTCCGGCATGGCCAGGGCCAGCAGGCCGAAAACGAGAAACAATGTGACATTACGCATGCAACGCTGCCTCTTGTGCGGGGCCGTCATGCGGCTCAGGGTTGGGGTTCAGGACCCTCAAGGAGTTTATGGTTGCGCAGGAGGGGCACTTCAGTTCGATATGGCCGGTGATGACATAGCCGTAGGCGATGACCTTACGGCATTTTCCGCACCGTATTTCCTGAAGCCCGTGGTTGGTGATATCCGCCCTATCCATTGTCCGTCCTCCGATAGACAACTTCCGTCTCATAGGCGTCATCGCCTTTACTGGAGCGTCGTTCATAAAGATGAAGAAGATGCCGAAAAGCACCATTATCCCAATGGAGATCCCTTTACTGGCGGGCTCAGGCAGGGTCAGGCCCAGCAGGCAGAGAGCGACAACGGAAAGAAGTTTGACAGTATGCACAGCATACTCGGCAATGATAGCCTTATCCATTGTCCGTCCTCCGGTAGACGACTTCCGTCACATAGGCGTCATCCTTCTTGCTGTACCCCTTGACGCGCACGATCTCCCGCAGTTCGCGGGTGTTCCGCGCCGTCTTGGCCATAAAGACGATGAGATCGATGGCCCGGCCGATGAGTTTTTGCTTGGGTCCAGCCCCGGCTTCTTCAACCAGTTCTTCAAGTCTCTCCAGGGCGTCCGTGGCGGAATCGGCATGGAAGGTGCCTATGCCGCCGGGATGCCCCGTGTTCCACAATTTGAGCAGTTCCAGCGCGGCCGCGTCCCGCACTTCGCCCACAAAAATGCGATCCGGCGCATAGCGCATACAGACCTTTGTCAGATCCCGCATGGTGATACCGGCCACTTCCGAGGTCAGGAAAAAGACCGCGTTGGGCGACGCGCACTGGAGTTCGGCGGTGTCTTCCAGAATGATGATGCGGTCATGGGGGCAAAGCTCGTCCAGAAAGTGGATGACCCCGTTGACGAACGTCGTCTTGCCGCTGGACGTGCCGCCCACGACCACGATGTTTTTCCGCGCGAGTATCGCGTCCCGCAGGAGGGGAATGACATCGGGCGTGATCACCCCCTGTTCCAGGTATTCCGCCAGCGTGATGATGCGCGAGGCTTTTTTCCGCATGGAGAAGGACGCCCCCGGCCCGACTATGGGCGGATAGACACCCTCAAAGCGCGACCCGTCCAGAGGAAACAGCCCCTCCACCACAGGACTGCGGGCGCTGACGGTCTCTTCCAGCGCGCTGGCCACAAGGGACAGGATCAGGCGGCTTTGCGCCTGCGAGAGTTCGCCCACGCACTTCTGTTCCTCGCCATATTTCTCCGTCCAGATTTTCCCGTCGGGATTGAGCATGATTTCAATCACCGCCGGATCATGCACGGCGTCCATGATGACGGGGCCGCAGTTGTGCTCAAGGCTCTTGAGCAGCCGTTCCCGCGTGGCGTCGTCCAGCATCACGCCCCCCTCAGAACGAATACCGCGACAATCAGCAGCGCGGACACCGCATTGATGGCCGTGCAAAAAAGCATGGTCGTGCGGAATTTGACCATATCCCTGGCCGCCTCGTTCAGGCCCTTGACCGTCAGCGCCGACAGGGTTTCCGTCACCGTTTCCACGCCTTCCCTCACCGACGCGGCATAGCCCTCCGTCAGTTCCCCCATGAACTTTGTCAGCGCCTCCCTGTGCCGCGCATGGAGCTTTTCCTGTTCCGTCAGAATGGCGTTGGCGATGGTAACCTGCATCAACGCCGGATCATCGGGCGGAACGGCGACGTCATGCCGCTTGAAAAGCAGTTCGCGCACATCCTCAATGCTCAGGCCCGTCCCCTCCGGCACGGGAGCCGGGGCCTGTTCGCCAGTCTTTTCCTCGCTGCCCATGATCGGCCCTAAAAAATCTGCGCCTGTCCGATAAGGCCGCGCACATCGGCCCAATAGCGGCGCAGGCGGCTTTTGACGGCGATATTCGTCGTGCTGGAGGCGATACCGGCATCAAAGGAATACCGCTTGGCAAAGAGTTCTTCCAAATCCTTGCCGAGCGTGGCCCTGGGGGTGTCGGGCAGGCGGATCACGGCATGAAACTGCGAGGCAAACCGCTGGGACACCTTGAACTCCTCAAACTGTTTGCCATCAAGCACGATCTCCCCGAAAAACGGATTGAGCCACACCACAAGAGGCGTGGTGGGGAAGCCGTCCGCAAGCTGGTAAAGGCCCCTGGCCGTATCGACCACGGCCTGGCCTCCCGTGACAACCGTATGGAAATAGACGGTATGCCCTTCCTCCTCCAGCGTGGGCAGCACCTCGTTCTGCTGGATGTACGCGCCAAGGGCCACAAAGGAGGACGCGCCGTTGTCCACAATGACATGCGAGGCCGGAGGGGCCGTCATCAATCCCTCAAAAAGTTGATCAAACTGGCGCGGATCAATGTCGC
The DNA here is from genome assembly GCA_934546745.1 of uncultured Desulfovibrio sp. Taxonomy (GTDB): domain Bacteria; phylum Desulfobacterota; class Desulfovibrionia; order Desulfovibrionales; family Desulfovibrionaceae; genus Desulfovibrio. Next base: position 118,708 of record CAKTDV010000004.1, read on the forward strand.
CGTTTTTCATGACCTCAATTCTGGTGACGCTGAACTCTTTGTATCCTTCAAGTGTCGCATTAACAGGGTCGGTATCAAAGGCGAAGACCTCTTTTTCGGCGTGCAGCAACGCCTGATAGAGCAGACTGGCAATCATGGATTTCCCGACGCCGCCCTTTCCCTGTAATATGAAATGGATTGTTGCCATTCCTGTTCTCCTTTAGATGACGTCCGTATATTCCTTTGGCGGATCCTGCCCAAACGTCTTTTTCTCCTCACTGGTTGCCACAGCGGCACTAGCGGCACTCCTTTCAGACACGGCGGGAAGGTTCGTCCGCTTGCCTTGCGAGACGTCCTTTTTCCGCGTCTCTTCCGTTGTCCGCGCCCTCTCCGCGTCATCTCCCCTGTTGTAGATATGCCTCCGCACATTGTAGAGAAACGCCTCGTAGGACATGGTGATTTTCTTGCTGTCAAGCAGCTTCCTGTGAATGACCGAGCTGGGATATCCCAGCATCCGCAGTTCAATCACCACGGCCTTCTGTGCCAGAAACTGCACGACGGCCTGACCCGGATGGAGTTTCTTTTTCCTCTGGAGCATAACATTCCCGTTTCAAAGCCACAGGGCGAGGGAGGCAAAGGGATTACCCCTGCGCATGCGCCGTCCTCCACTGGTTCAGGAACGCAAGTGGCGAAAGCGTGGATTCCGGTACGTCCGCCGCCGATGGGGCCTTCCCCTTTCTGCGCAGCGTGGCCCACAGCCCCCACGCGGGGCCGCGCGGACCGCCGTCCTGGAAGCGCGCAAGGAACGCCTCAAACTGCGGACGGGCCGCCTCAAGATCGGGATCGGCCTGCCGCCGTTGCCGCTGTGCGGCCTCCCAGGCCCGCACTTTTGCGTCGTTGTCCGTCGCGCCGGTGGCTGCGGGGGATGACGGCGGCGTGTCGTCCAGCTCATCCAGCCAGCGCTGTCCGCGCAGCCAGTTCACCAGTTGCGGCACATAGCGCCCACCCTCTCGGTTCCAGCTATCCGTTTCGCGGAAACGGTGCAGCGCCTCCACAAGGGCGGCGACGCTGATCGCCCCTTGCCGCCAGAGCCGGTGCCACACGGAGCGCGCCAGCTCTTTGGCCTCTTTTTTGGGGTAGGCGGCCCAGAAGCTCTCAAAGGCGCTGTTGGCGGGAAAAAAATCCCCCCGCCCGCAACGGGGACCTGAGATCGAAGGAGGTTCTTTTGCGTTTTGAGGCGTGGGGGTGGGGGGATAATTGTCTTTCTTCTTAAAGTTCTTATCGTAGCCAGAATTTGCCTGGGGGTAGGCAATTTTTGGCTCCTGTGGGCGCGAAAAAAGAGCGGCGTTTTTCGGCCTGAGAATGTAGTAGGTCGAGGAGTGGAAGCTGGTACGGCGTATGGTGATGAGGTCATGCGCCGTCAGTTCCCGCAGGTACTTTTTGACACTGGACACGCTGCACGAGAGCATCCCGGCCAACCGTGTCTGGGAAGGCCAGCAATGATCCTTGTCTCCCGCGAAATCGCAGAGCAGCGCGTACAGCATCTTGGCGTCGACCGTTATTTCCATTTCCAGTATGAAGCGCGGCAGTATGGGGCCGGTAAACCGGCCTCTGGGCGCGATGGTTTCCATGTCTGATACTCCAGACAGGGCACAAAAAAAGCGTAAAAGAGAGCTGCGGAGCTTGACGCCGCTAAGCCTTTCGGCTAGAGTCAATCCACAAAATTTGCGGATACTCCCGCAGATCGGGCTTTCGTGTACCACCACGAAAGCCTTTTTTCTTGTGTCCTACGTTAGCTCAACTGGGATCTCCTTTGAGCGATGAAGAGCGGCTGGCTCGTCAGGCCGTGAGCGCCGAACCCACGACGACGCGACCGGCTACAAACGTACCGGCCACGTTTCGCCAAAGTAGAGAAAACAAAAAAAGCCTCTTTGACCACGCCCAGAGCATGGACAAAGAGGCTTTTCACGTAGGGGGCAAGGAAAGAGATCGGGAAGAGCTTATCTGTCGAACAAACAGAAATAGCCCACGCTTGAGCTACTTTCATAGCCCAAGCAGTGGGATAAACTGAACTCCCGTTATTCTTGGGAGGATATAGGCTGGCGGAGCGGAAGGGACTCGAACCCTCGGCCTCCGGCGTGACAGGCCGGCGTTATAACCGTCTTAACTACCGCTCCAAGTATGGTGGGCAGTACAGGACTTGAACCTGTGGCCCCCGCCGTGTGAAGGCGGTGCTCTACCAGCTGAGCTAACTGCCCTCCCGGTAAAAAAGAGTTCTACGGGAAAATGTTCGGGAGGTCAAGCAAAAAATATTTTTTACGTCCTGTTTTTCAACAGTCAGGTCAGTCTATGGGATGCCCGGATGTTCTGTACTCGTTCAACTTGTTTCTCAAGGTGCGCACGGAGATGCCGAGAAGTTCCGCGGCCTGCGTCCGGTTGCCCGACGTGGCTTCCAGCCCTTTGATGATCATGAGGCGTTCCATCTCATGCAAGGGAATCACAGCGCCGGAAAACGCGTTCACTCCCGCGTCCTGCGCGGCGGAAGTTGGGGGAAGTGGTTCTCCGTCGTGTTCGCCATCCTCCGTATCTTCTCCCTCAAACAGAGGCCACTCCTCTTCCTCCAACAGGAAGTGCGCTGGTTGCACAGGCTGTCCGTTGGCCAGAAGGACGGCGCGCTCCATAAGATTTTGCAGCTCGCGCACGTTGCCGGGGAATTCATAGGATCGCAGCCACTCCACGGCTGCCGGGGACAGATCCACAGGCGGCAGACCGTATTCCCGGATATACATATTCATGAAAAACCGGGCCAGCTCCAGCACGTCGTCGCCCCGTTCCTTCAGGGAAGGCAGGCGTAAGGGAATGACGTTGAGGCGGAAATAAAGATCCTGCCGGAATTTTCCCTGCTTGACCCAATCTTCCAGATTTCGGTTGGTCGTTGCCAGAACGCGCACGTCGACCTTGATGGTTTCCGTTCCGCCCACGCGATCGACTTCTCCTTCCTGAAGAACACGGAGCAGCTTGGCCTGAAGGGCCAGATCCATTTCCGAGATTTCGTCAAGCAGCAGCGTTCCACCGTCGGCAAGCTCAAACTTGCCGGGCTTGCGGGCAATGGCCCCTGTAAACGCGCCTTTCTCATGGCCGAACAGTTCGCTTTCCAGCAAATGTTCCGGAAGGGCGGCACAGTTGACGGCAATAAAAGGCCCGGAAGCCCGTTTACTCATGGCATGAAGGTAACGGGCGAACATCTCCTTACCCGTGCCGGATTCACCGGAAATGAGAACCGTCGCCTTGGAAGCCGCCACCTGCCGCGCCAGTTTCAGGACGCGCAATACGGCCGGGGCATGACCAACGATTTTCGGCCCTCCGCCGTAGATCGCCTTGTGTCCGCCAAGGGTGGACACCGCCGGAACGGGCGCGGGGGCGCGGGGCTCGCGCGCCACAGCCTCGATCCGCTCCAGATCAAGCGGCTCTATCCAGTAGTCCCGCGCGCCAAGATGCATCAGGCGTTCGGCTTCCTGGGCATCGCCCTTGTCAGTAATAATGACAACGGGGGGGAATCCGGCGTTACCAGCGCCGAAGGCGAGGAGTTCCTCCACCTTGAAGCCCGGCAGGGAGGGGCGCGCAAAAATGACACCCGGCTCCGACTTCTCAAGAAACAGCATAGCCCCTTTCATGTTTTCGGCCATGCCAAGTTCAAACCCGGCGTCGCGCAAAGGCGCGAAGACCGTGGAAACGGCCTGGGCTGGCGCAAGAAAAAGTAAACGGCGCATAGACATGGGTTTCCTGTAGCGCGTTGCGGCATATAATGCAACGTATGGCCGGGCTCCCTCCCCGAAGCCCGGGAAGGCTCTGGTAAAACGTCCGCGTGTATCCTATAAGACGGGACATGCAAAAAAAATATCTTGAAGAGGTGTTGCGCGCTGTGGCGGCAGGCGAATTGCCACCGGAAAGCGCTCTGGCCAGTCTTGCTCTGGAACCGGTACGGGATACGCTGAACGGGCTGGCCCTGGATAGCCAGCGGGAGCTGCGCACCAATCTGGGAGAAGTCGTTTTTGCGCCCGGCAAGAGCGACGGGGCGCTGATCGGCGCGGTACGCGGTCTGACCGGCAGCGGGACTCCCGTGCTTGTCAGCCGCGTTGATGCGCGCCAGGGCGCGCTGCTGCTGGAGTCCTTTCCCACCGGGCGCCATTGGGATGAGGCCCGCCTCTTTGCCGTTGGCGATGGCGCGCTCCGTCTGGGGCCACCCTGGCCCTCTCAGGGGGAGGTGCTCGTCATAAGCGCCGGCGCGGCGGACATGCGCGTCGCCGCCGAAGCCTATGGCACGTTACGTTTCTGGAATATCGACTGCGGCTTCATCCCCGATGTGGGCATTGCCGGGCTGCATCGTCTGACGCCGTATATTGAAGCCATGCGATCGGCAACGCTCATCATTGCCGTTGCCGGGATGGAAGGCGCGCTGCCCGGCGTCCTGGCCGGTCTGGTACCCTGTCCTGTGCTGGCCGTTCCCTCCGGCGTGGGATACGGTGTCGGCGAAGGCGGACGGGCGGCGCTGACGACCATGCTGTGCAGCTGCGTCCCCGGCATTGCCGTGACAAATATTGACAACGGGTTTGGAGCCGCCGCGTTTGCGGCAAAGCTCCTGCGGCACCGCCCTTCTTCCTGACACTGGCAACCCGCGCACCCCGGGCAAACGCCTTCTGAAAGGCTCTCCCCCCAGCGGGACAGCTTTTCTTGTCTTGGGAAGTGTGCCAGTATACATGGACATGCATTTTTATTTTTGCGCCGCCGTGTTTGTTACAGGCGACGGCGCGACCACGCAGCAAGGATGGAAGAGTATGCCGGAAACAGGAAAAAAAAACTTTCTCTGGATTGTTGTTGGAGACATTCATGACGAACCGGAAATCTTCGCCCGCATACCTGAAATCGGGCTGGCTGACGGTGTGATTATCACGGGCGATCTGACCGTCACCGGCGGCGCGCGGCAGGCGGAAAGCGTCATGGCGGCCATTGATTCCCATTGCCCTGTACTCTGGGCGCAGATCGGCAACATGGACCGCCCCGAGGTGAATGCCTGGCTGGAGGAAACCGGCTGCAATCTCCACACCCACACCCATGAGCTGACGCCCGGCGTAGCCATCTTTGGCGTGGGGGGATCCACCTTTACGCCCTTTGGCACACCCAGCGAATTTCCTGAAACAGCCTTTGCTGAATGGCTTGAGAGCTGCTGGCAAAAAGCCCGCCGTTTTCCGGCGCGGGTGCTTGTATCGCACAATCCTCCCAAGGATACCGCCTGCGATGTGATTCCCGGCGATATTCACGTCGGATCGTCGGCGGTACGCGAATTTCTGGAAGAAGCGCAACCTGACATATGCCTGTGCGGGCATATCCATGAAGCGCGCGCCGTGGATCGCGTAGGCCGCACCGTGGTCGTCAACCCAGGCAACCTGGCGGCCGGAGGCTACGCGCTCCTGCGCTGTCAGGATGGAAGGCTGGCTGTGGAACTGAAGTCGCTCACCTAGCCCGGTGTTACGCTGAAAACATGTTTTTCCGCCATAGGCGGGCAACGTCGCTTCTGAAAGGTGAAAACGTCACTAGCAATATGCTCTGGGACGGCGCTACGTTTCAGTGCAAAAGAGAAAGGGTATCCTATGGAAGAACTTCGCATTGATACGCGTCATATGGATCAGGAGCGGATGGACGAGGTCAAAAGAAGCGCCGAACTGTGCTTCAGAATCAACCATACCCTGCCCACCAGCCCGGAATGCGGAGAACTCATCAAAGAGCTTTTCGGAGATGGGCTGGGCGAGGGGGCAGTGGTTCATCCGCCGGTTTTCACCATTCTTGGGAACACCGTCCGTATCGGGAAAAACGCCGTCATCATGAACGGTTTCCAGTGCATGTCCGCCGGCGGCCTGACCATTGACGACAATGTGATGATTGCCTTGAACTGCACCATCCTGACCAATAACCACGACGTTTACGCGCGGCATATCATTACCTGCAAACCCGTCCATATCAGGAGGAATGTCTGGATTGGCGCCAACGTCACCATCCTGCCGGGCGTCACTGTTGGCGCCAACGCGGTTGTCGGTGCGGGATCGGTGGTGACGAAGGACGTGCCGGACAACGCCGTTGTCGTGGGGAATCCCGCGCGGGTCATCAAGTATCTTGATGCGGAACGGCTGAACACGCCCGCATAACGGAAAACATCCCCTGTGGCAGCGACACAGGGGATGTTGTTTTTCTGTTTTTCACGTGCAAAAACGCTATGGCAGGGCGGAAAAACAGATATCTTCCGCCGCCTGACCGATCTGAGCTAGTAAACAACGCTGTAGGACATGACTTCCGGACGGTGGAAATAGAACTCAACGCGGCGGTTCATGGCGCGGCTGTCGTCGTCCATTCCCGGGCGCAGGGGGCGGGTATCGCCATAGCAGACGCCACGCAGGCGCGTACCTTTAATCCCCATACGGGTGAGGTGCGCTATGGCGTTGGCGGAACGGGCCCCGGAAAGCTCCCAGGGAGAGCTGTAGGGCGGACGCGTTTCCATACTGTCGGCATGACCGCGCACGACAAGATAGAGGTTATATTCGTCCAGAATCTCCTTGACGGACGTCAGCACCTTGAGACCTTCCGTGGAAAACTCCGCGGAACCCGGTTTGAACATGGCGTCGGAATTGACACGCAACTGCACGCCTACGTCATCGGCATTGATGCCGGAGGCATTCTGGGGCACGGCGTCGGCCATGATCATCTGCTTGAGCTTCTTGGCGATGGCAATATGGGATTTCTGGGTTTCGTTGATGGTGATGCTGTCCTGTGTATTGATTTTGTCAGTATTCTGAATGAACGGGTTGTTACTGACATGCGAGGTGGAGCTGGAGTCGAAATTGCGTTCGCCGCTGAAATAGGCGGCCAGACCTGCCTTGGTTTCCGGCGGAACCATGTTCAGAATCCAGAGCAAAAGAAAAAAAGCCATCATAGCCGTCACAAAGTCGGCATAGGCAACTTTCCATGCGCCGCCCATAGAGCAACTCCTTGTAAAACTTCGCGTGATAACAACGTTGCATCTTCCGGCCAGGCCGTATCCCGCAACCAGGTTTCAAGCCATAAAAAAGTGTTTTGATGCATAAAAATGGCGGGAGAGGCGCACTGCCCCGCCCGCCGCTCCAGGCCGCGCGTACGGTACGGCGCGGCGCCGCCTCAGCTCTTCAGCTTTTCTTCCATTTCGGAGAATTTGGGACGGAAGGGGTACGGAATGGCGCGGCGTCCGTACTCCACGGCGATCAGGGGCGTCGCGCCACGAATGGCGGCGGAGACGGCTTCCTTGACGGCGTTGAAGTAGAAATGTTCTTCCGCTTCGTAGTTTTCCAGTTTTGAGCCCATAGGCCCGAACAGGCCATAACAGCACAGAATACCAAAAAAGGTACCCACAAGAGCCGCGCCGATATGGTGGCCGAGAACTTCCGGCGGTTCGTTGATCTTACCCATGGTGAGCACGACGCCGAGAACGCAGGCAACGATACCCATACCCGGCAGGGATTCGGCCATGTGGCTTACGGAGTGGGCCGGAAGCATACCTTCCTCATGGATGGTCGCCATGTCAACTTTCATCAGACTGTCGATATCCGCGGGGTCGCCAGTCGTCAGGTACACGCGCAGGGTATCGCCGATGAAGTTGATCAGCACCGTATTTTTGGCAATGCCGGGAAACTTGTTGAAAATGGGGCTGGATTCAGGCCGTTCCACGTCGCTTTCGATACTGATGACACCCTCGCGGTGCATCTTTGTGAACAGCGCATACAGCATGGCCAGCGTCTCCAGATAGCGGGTCTTGCTGGAGCCGGGGTCGGCAAAGAGGCGCTTCATGCTCTTGACAATCAGACCGAAGGTATACTTTGTCTGGCCGCCGAAGAAAGCGCCGAGGCCGCAGCCCAGAATGATCAAAAATTCCGCAGGCTGAAAAAGGACGCCCCATTCGCCATGCGACATCGTGTATCCCACGGCCACAGAGACTGCGACAATAATAAGGCCGATCAATAAGTACATGCTTGCCTACCCGTTGACCATGCCCGGCGCACGGACACACCCTTTTGCCCGTGACGACCAGGATCTGATTGAGAACTCCACACCTCTTAACGCCAATTTAGCAAGAAGCTTTAGCCTGTTATCCTTTTTTTCAACTTTTTCCAGAGCTGCCCGCAGCGCCTGTTCCGCGGGCTTGCGGTCCGGGCGGAGAAGCCGTACACAGGGGAAATGCCACGGAAACGCGCCGTGTTCCGTCCCCGCACCGTAGCCAAGCCCAGAAAAAGTTGCAAGCGGCGCGCCTGCCGTACAAGCGCTCTCACCGCCATGAAGTACCCACCCCTCATTTCACCATCCCTGCCTCCGGCGCTCATGGTACAGGCTACCTGTTCCAACGCGGGCAAAAGCCTGCTGGCGGCCGCCTTTTGCCGCCTGCTGGCACGGCGGGGGCTGCGTGTCGCTCCTTTCAAGGCGCAGAATATGGCGCTCAACTCCTTTGTCACCAGAGAGGGTGGCGAGATGGGACGGGCACAGGCGCTCCAGGCGCTGGCCTGCGGTCGCGCGCCAGACGTGCGCATGAATCCTGTCCTTCTGAAGCCCACCTCGCGTGACGGCTCCCATGTCATTGTTCTTGGGCAGCCCCTGACCAGCATGAAGGCGCGGGAGTATTTCCGCTCACGGCGTATGCTATGGCCAAAAGTCCGCCAGGCTTATGCGGAACTGGCTTCCCGCAATGACGTCATGGTGCTGGAAGGCGCGGGCAGCCCTGCCGAAATCAACCTGCGGGCCCACGATATTGTCAACATGCATATGGCGCACGCCGCCGGCGCACGCGTTCTGCTGGCGGCGGATATAGATCGGGGCGGCGCGTTCGCGGCGTTGACCGGCACGCTCCATCTTCTGTCCCGGAGGGATCGCGCCCTGGTGGCGGGTTTTCTGCTCAACAAATTTCGCGGCGACGCCTCTCTGCTGGAACCGGCGCTGCAAACCGTCTCCCGCAAAACACGCACCCCCTTTCTGGGCGTCATCCCCATGCTGGAGGGGCTGCGTCTGCCGGAAGAGGACTCTGTCGCCTTCAAGGAAGGAACATTACCGGATCTCGACACGGGGATGCCCGATGACGCCGCGCTGACCGCGGATCCCTCTCTGCTGGATGTGGCGCTGGTGGATTTGCCGCACATCAGCAACGCCACGGATCTGGATGCCCTGCGGTGCGAATCCCATGTGCGCGTGCGTCTTGTGCGTCGTCCGGAAGAGCTGGGCAGGCCGCATCTCTGTCTCATTCCAGGGAGCCGCAATACGCTTGCGGATATGCGTTTCCTGCGCGACAGCGGTCTGGAGGACGCACTTGCCGCCTATGCCGGAAACGCCCGCGCAGCCTCTGGAACAGGGGGCTTTGCGGGCATGTTGCTGGGGATCTGCGGCGGCTTGCAGATGTTGGGAACAACGTTGGAAGATCCGCTGCATCTGGAAAACGGCGGCAGTCTGCCGGGCATGCATCTGCTGCCGTTACAAACGGCTCTGGCCGCGGAAAAGACCCTGCGGCAAAGCCATGCCCTGGCCATGCCGCCGTTGACGGAAAGGCCCTGCGAACTGTCCGGCTATGAAATCCATCACGGCGTTACCCGGCAGTGTGAAACTCCTTTCTCTTCAGACGGCTTTTCCACGCGTCCGATCGCCCTCCTCCAGGACGGCACGCCTGTCGGCTGGGGACTCTGCAAGGGGGAGAGCCTCCCCCCTGTCTGGGGAACCTACCTGCACGGCCTTTTTGATGGCGACGCCTTCCGGCACGGGCTGCTGCGGCGTTTGCGGAGAGCCGCTGGCCGGGCACAGGCGGCCGGGGAGCGCGCCTATGCCCTTGGCCCGGAACTGGATCGGCTGGCCGACACCGTGGAAGCGCATTGCGACTGGCCGCGCATCCTCGCCATGCTCGGCCTGTAAGGGTGGCCGCCGTTCCTCTCCCCCTGTGCAAACAAGAGGCTTAGGCGGAAGCGGCGCGGGCCTCATCGCTGCGGCGCAGCAGGTAGACACCCCTCCGGAGAGGCCCTGAAAATGACAGCGCGGAACGTTCCACACGAAACCCCGCGGCGGCGGCAATGCGTTCCATATCCGCGCGGGAAAGGCGAAAACGGTACTCCGAGGGACGGCGCTGATCTTCGGGCAGGTGCGCGTCGCGGGTGTGGTACTGGTTGTTCTTGACGCTGTTATAGGACGCATCCGGTACGTCGCAGGCAATGACGCCGCCGGGCTTCAGCGCGGGACGCCACGCCCTGAGAAATCCTTCCATGCTGGCGCCGGGGACATGATAGAGCCAGTTGACGGAAAGAATACCGTCCACAGGATCAGGCAGACGCCGGGGATGAACGCCGTCGTCCTCCCAGACTTCCAGCGGAACGCCGCTGTACAGAGCCATACGGCGGCACATGTCCAGCGCTTCCGGCACAATGTCGGACCCCTTTGCCGCAAGGCCCTCACGGGCGATCCAGAGAAGATTGACGCCCGCGCCGCAGCCGGGCTCAAAGACAGTGGCTCCCTTGGGCAGACTGCGCGCCAACCAGCGGCAGGCGAGGCAGATATGACGCCGGCGTGAGCGCGCGGCAAACGCATAGCTGAACCAGGGTTCCGCACCGGTCGAGACGTTGACGCGCTCGACAAGATCAGCAGGCAAATCAAGACTGTCACCAAAAGGCAGCACATCGGGCAGATAACGCCATAAGGAAGGCATGAACACTCCATTGCAAAAGTCAGGGAAAAACGCGCCGCGCAGTCTCTTTTGCCGCTTTCCCAAAAATCCTCAGCAATCCTCCGGGTATGACAGCAGACCCTGATTCCACGTCAACGCGATCAGAATGGTACTCGTTATTTGTTACAATTTGATGTTTTTTCAACGCGCGCAACCAGAAATTTCCAGCCTCGTCAAAAGAGAAGCGGCATGGGTTACGCAATGGCCCATGCCGGTGAATGCCGCCCGTAAACGGCGGCGGAACGTGGCGCGGCACACAGACCGCTTTTTCAGCCTACGGGAGAGGTCCGCCGGCTTTTTTCTCCGCGGGATCTTCCGGCCAGGCGGCCGCAAAGGTCATTTCCGCGCCGTCAGCACCGTATTTCTTCCGTTTGCCTGAAAGCTCCTCAAGGGCGATTTTCCAGATGGCCGTGCGGGAAAGGCTTCGCTCCACGGCTTCCTCGAAATTACCCATGTTCTCTCCGGCATAACGCAGGCAGAGCAGACGCAGCGCGTGGATCTTTTCTTCCGGATCCACCACCTCCCGCGCGGTACCCTGAACGACCGCCGAGGAAAATTCCATGGTGAAATGCTGGGCAACTGGTCTGGCCTCGCTGACGGCGACAAGGCAGACCTGGGGCCGGTGTTTCAGGCAGCGCGTTTTGCGGCCGGCCTTGGCGGCATGAAAATAGACATGGTCGCCTTCCCTGACGATGCTGACAGGGACGGCATAGGGGTTACCTTCGGGATCCAGCATGGCAAGCGTGACCCAGAGGCTTCCATCCAAAACCATACGGGCGAAATCCGCAGGCATTTCACGATCTTTTCGGCGCATTTCGTTATCCTGGAGGAGTTAGGCCGCTCCGCGACAGGCGCGTAAAACGCCGCGCAAGAGAGCTTTGCTTTTGAAAAGAATAAACTTAAAAAATATGGTTATGGCAGGGTCACGCTCTCGCCTGGCCTGAGCTGGACACAGCGGCATTGCGGCGCGCGCGCGGCAAGCTCCCGCACAAAATCGCCGGTATCCTGCGCCAGCACGGGAAAGGTTCCCCAGTGCATGGGGATCACAGACTTACAGCCCAGCAGACGGCAGGCCTCAGCCGCCTGCGCGGCATCCATGGTGAAAACGCCGCCCACGGGCAACAGCGCCATATCGAGAGGATAAAGGCGGCCCCAGAGTTCCATGCCGCTGAAAAGGCAGGTGTCACCCGCATGGTAGATATGACGGCCGTCCCGCGTACGGATAATATAGCCCGCTGGCGCGCCGGAATCGCTGGAATGATGGGCCTGCGTCATGGTAGCCGTGAAACCCGCAGCCTCAATGCTGCCGCCCATATTGAAACCAATGCCGTTGAGAAGCTGCGCGGCGGGAACGCCCAGCCCCTGCGCCGTGCCGACGATTGCGCCCAGCATGGCGCCGGTACGCGCGCAGATGGCGGCGGCATTCCCTACATGATCCGCATGATCGTGCGTAATCAGCACCACATCGGCCGGGCCGCACGTTTCCGCCGTCACTGTCGAGGCAGACGTGAAGAACGGATCAATAAAAAGATGCTTGCCACCGCAGGAAATTCTGAACGCCGAGTGACCGAACCAGGTAATTTCCGTCATGAGTCCATCCATCATACGCTATTGTTGTTGACGCCGGACGGCGTGCGCCGCAAAACACCGCGACCAAGACTTGACAGCGCCCGGATGAGAGGCTATCTCTAAGCCGCGTGCGCGCCCGTAGCTCAGTTGGATAGAGCGTTGGCCTCCGGAGCCAAAGGCCGTGAGTTCGAATCTCGCCGGGCGCGCCACACCTCATCAAGCCCTCTCAAGGGCTTTTTCTTTTTTTTGCGGACACAAGGGCCATATCAGGAAAAGAGGGGTGGCTCAACAGTTTTTACATCTAGAATATCTTCATAAATTTTCAAAACAAAAAAACACAGCTGACCTCATGACAGCCAATCCCGCGCAAGCCGGGCGTGGTGTTTCCGCGGTTTCTCTGCCGGAAAAAAGGATTCTTCCCTATGGATCTCAAAAAAATTCTGCTGGTATCGCTGGGGCATCTTTCCTGCGACATCAACGGAGGCGCGCTGCCCGCCCTGCTTATCTATCTGGCAGCCGCCCACAACTTCAACTATCAGACCTGCGGCACGCTGGCCTTTGCCTATGCGGTCATGTCATCCGTCATCCAGCCCCTCTTTGGCCTTGCGGCCGACCGGCTCTCAAGGAGCTGGTTCATACCGCTGGGCGTACTGCTGGCCGGCTTCGGTCTGGGCGCGACCGGCTTCTTTGACGGCTACTGGGCCATTTTCATGGCGCTCATGATCTGCGGCGTCGGAGGAGCCGTCTTTCACCCCGAGGGCGCGCGCTACGCCAATCTTGTTTCCGGTGCGCACAAGGGCGTCGGTCTGAGCGTCTTCTCCGTGGGCGGCAACAGCGGTTTCGTCATCGGCCCTCTTATCGTCCTTGTCGCTGTGGGCGGCGTTCCCCTGACGGATACCCTGACCATCGGCGGCTTCGGCCTGCGCGGCACGGCCGTCTTTGCCCTTATAGCCCTGTGCATGGCGTCACTGCTCTGGTGGAACATATCGCGCTGGAACCTCGCGCCGTCCGCTCCCGGCAACGCGCCGCGCCCTGAGAAGCAGCGCAACGACTGGCCCGCCTTTGGCATTCTTTCAGGCACCATCATCGCCCGTTCCGTGCTGTTCTTCAGTTTCAACACCTATCTTCCCCTGTACTGGAAAAACGTCTTTCACCAGTCTCCCCAGATCGGCAACGCCATGCTGGCCTTCTTCTGTATCTTCGGCGTCATCAGCAATCTGATCGGCGGCATGGCGGGGGATCGCTGGGGATTCAGGCGCACCATCCGTTGCGCGGGTTTCTTTACCCTGCCGTTCATGGCGATCTTTCCTTTTGTCCAGAATCCCTTCCTGGCCGCCGCACTGCTGATTCCCATCGCCGTGGGTCTGTATGCGCCCTTCAGCTCCATGGTTGTTCTCGGCCAACGCTACCTGGCCAGAAACATAGGCTTCGCCTCCGGCATCACCCTCGGCGTGGCCGTCAGTATCGGCGGCATGGCGACACCCGCCATAGGCTGGGTAGCCGACAACTACGGCGGCCTGCCCGCCGCCATGCACTGCATCACCGTCGTGACGCTTCTCGGCGCGCTCTCCACGCTTTTTCTCAGAAAGGATGCCTGAGAAGCCCCGCATTACAGATATCTCCGGCTTACCGGCCTTCGCTGTCATGCTCTTCCAGGCTGCTATCCGCCTTATAGCCACTGACAGGCTTACTTCCATTCATATAGGCGCGGTACTCCGCCACGGCGGCGGCAAATTCCTTTGCCCGCCCGCGGGAGACGCCCGGCGCGCGGGGATTGATCGCCTTGGTGGGATCGACGAACTTTCCGTTCTGTTTGATGCGGAAATCCAGATGCGGACCTGTGGAAAGGCCGGTGCTGCCTACGTAGCCGATAACCTGCCCCTGCCGCACGCTGACACCGCTACGGATGCCGCGGGCATAGCCGGACAGATGGTTGTACATGGATTCCAGATTCTTATGGTGGCGAATGACAATCTGATTGCCGAAGCCTCCGGCACGCCCGGCCCTGACGACGGCGCCGCTGCCCACGGCCATGACCGGCGTACCCGTAGGCGCGCCATAATCGACAGCCAGATGAGGGCGGCTGTAGCCCAGAATGGGATGTTTGCGGCTGTGGGAAAACCGGGAAGTGACCCGGGTAATGGGCAGCGGCGCCTGGAGGAGGGTTTTACGGAGGCTTTCACCGGAGGCATTGTAGAAATGCCCTTCGCGATCGCTGCCGTCCCGAAAAAGAAAGGCTTCAAACGTTTTTCCCCTGTTGGTGAAAGTCGCGGCCAGCACCTTGCCGTATCCCCTGTACGCGCCCTCACGGTACAGCTTTTCCACCAGGACGCGAAAACCGTCGCCCTCCTGCAGATCACGGATAAAATTTATTTCCGCGGCGAAAAGATTGGCAATTCTCAGGGCCAGCTGCGGTCCTTCCCCCATGTCGGCCACAGCGCTGAAGAGATCGCTGGCAATGACGCCTTCCACAAGAACAAGGCGCGTCTCATAGGGGATGGTTTCCAGACGGGCAACGGGATCATCCATCCCCTCCACAACCAGACGCCGCCGATCGTCGATTTCATACTCAAAACGTTTTACGCGTCCCGTCACGGCGTCAGTCACCACAGCATACGGCTGCCCAGCCCGAAACTTCCTGAGAGAAAAGACCTGCCGCGCCGCGCGCAGATAATGTTGCGACTCTCCGGTACCGACGCTGCCCAGCAGCCCACCGACGGTATCCCCCCGTTCCACTGTTCCCTTGTGCACGGAATCGCCTTCCGGTGTCGCCGCCGCTTCCGCGGCGGATCCGTCCTCCGGCGATTTCCGCGCTTCACCGACGAAGCCGTGCGGATCACGCGCGGCTTTTCCAGCTTCATCATCAGGAGTGTCTTCGCACAGCGCCTCTTCCGGATGTTTCACCGGGGTCCCAGCCTTTCCGGAAAATATTTCAAGCGCGGGAGAGAGCGCCACACCGGGATCGCGTCCGTTTTTTTCCATCCAGACGGCAGTCAGTGCCGCGACAAGCAACAAAAGAAAGAACAATTTTTTCATGGAACGTCAAAAAGACCTCGCGGCTCCCTCATGCTGTTTTCCCCAGACTCCTTTTTCTTTCTTATCCCGATGGACCGTCCTTTGTCCAGAAGCTCGGAAACCGGGCGCTTCCAGACTTGTTTACCCAAGCATTTTAGGCTATAAAAATCCTTTACGTACTCGTACATCCGTGGCGAATCTGAAAACCATGCTGAAAGATGCCCTGCGCCATAGTCCGCGGCTGCTTGCCGAATCTGACGAACCTCCGGCCTGGCTGGACGGCATCGCCGTTGATGGGCGAGGTGACGCCAGACGCGTGGCGTTTCCCCATGTCTGCTCCGACGCCTGTGTCACCCCCCATCGCGACGCCTTTGCACGGGCTGCGCCGTATGCTCCTCCCCCTTCCCGAGGCGACGATCCGCCCTCCGTCCTTTCTGGACGGTGTCTGTCACCGGGATCACGATCCCCTTTCCGGAACCGGATGCTATGCTCATCCATCCCCTTAAAAAAATTGAAAAAATTTGTGTTAATGACAAAACAGCCCATCAGGTTGCCGCAAGGGTGGCGGCAAAGGCTGAAAAGTGACGCCCTCCTCGGGACAAGCGGGTGTCCCGTAGGAAACGTTCCTTGATGGTTTCCGGAAATGTCGATGAAATATACAATAAAAAAAGCATGTTACAGCAGATGGGAACATACTTTCAGCCATCAATAACAATAAGGGAAAAATATATGAAATTTGCGGTACACAAAGAGCATATCATCGAGGGCCTGCAAAAGGCGGCGGCCATCATTCCCAGCAAGGCGGGCGCGGCCTATCTCCGTTCCATCTGGCTCAAGGCGGAAGAAGGTCGTCTGGCTGTCATGAGCACCGATGCCAACATCGAGTTTACAGGGCGCTATCAGGCCGAAATCAGCGAAGGAGGGCTGATCGGCGTCCAAGGGCGCGCCTTTGTGGATCTGGTGCGGCAATTGCCTTCCGGGGTTATGCAGTTTTCGCTGGAAGAAAATTCAGGAAACCTTCTTTTGGAACAGGGGCGCCGTTCTTACAAGCTGCCTGTGAGTGGCGCCGAATGGTTTCAGAACTTTTCCGAATTTCCCACGGAAAACGCCGTCACCTGGTCCGGCGATTTTCTTCAGGAACTTTTGGATCGCGTGGTTTTCTGCATCAGCGACGACGATACGATGGACGCCATTGCCTGCCTGTATCTGAAACCGGCGGAGGAGGGACGCATCGATGTCTGCGGCCTGAACGGACATCAATTCGCCCTGATCTCCTTTGTGCATGACGAACTGGCCGCGCGTCTGCCGCGGGAAGGGGTGCTTATCCAGAAGAAATATCTTCAGGATTTGAAAAAATGGCTTGGCGTGGATGAGATTGAGCTGAACCTTACCGATAAGCGCCTGTACATGCGCACCGTCAACGGCGATGAAAGCCTGAGCCTGCCGCGCGCGGCGCACGACTACCCCGACTATAACGTCTTTCTCAGCAAGCTGAACGGCGAGGACGTGAGCACGCTGCTGCTGGATCGCAAGGAAGCCCTGGAAGCGTTGGGCCGTATCCAGATTTTCAATACGGAAAGCGACCGCTGCGCCTATCTTGATCTTGGTGATGCCGAAGCCCGCATCACCGCCCAGGGACAGGACGTTGGATCCGCCTGCGAAAATCTGGAAGTGAGCTTTCAGGGAAATGTACGCCGCATCGCCTTTCCGACGCGCGCCCTGATGGATGTGCTTGCGCATTTCTCTTCCGCACAGGTGACCATGACCATGACCGGCGCGGAAGGCCCCTGCGGGATCCGTGGCACGGAGGATCCCGACTATACCGTCATCATCATGCCCATGAAGATTTCCGAAACGACCTACTATAGCGAGGAAGACGTCTAATGGTCCCTGAAAACAGCGGAAGCTATACCGCCTCGTCGATCACCATTCTGGAAGGCCTTGCGGCGGTACGCAAGCGTCCGGCCATGTATATCGGCTCCACGGACGCGCGCGGCCTCCACCATCTGGTGTACGAGGTGGTGGACAATTCCATCGACGAAGCCATGGCGGGCTTCTGCTCGCAGATCACCGTCACCCTGCATGCCGACAACAGCGTGACGGTGCGCGATGACGGGCGCGGTATTCCGGTGGACATCCACCCCAGGGAAGGGGTGCCCGCGGTTCAGGTCGTTATGACAAAACTCCATGCGGGCGGTAAATTCGACAATACCAGCTACAAGGTGTCCGGCGGCCTGCACGGTGTGGGGGTCTCCTGCGTCAACGCGCTTTCCGAGGAGCTCACGGTGACGGTACGCCGCGACGGCAGGCGTTACCGCCAGCACTATGCGCGCGGCGTACCTCAGGATGAACTGACGGTGATCGGAGAAGCCGAAGGGCACGGCACGACCATCACCTTCAAGCCCGACGAGGAAATTTTCGAGGTACTGGAATTTTCCTACGACACCTTGCGCAAGCGTTTTGAGGAACTGGCCTATCTGAACAAGGGCTTGAGCATTCAGTGCATCGACGAGCGCACCGGCGAAAAACACCTCTTTCACGCCGAGGGCGGTATCCGTCAGTTCGTGAACGATTTGAACGACGGCGATCCCGGCATCCATCCCATTATCGACGGCGAAAGCGTCGTGGACAACGTCACCGTTGAGTTCGCCCTGCAATACAACGCCGGTTACAAGGAAAATATCCATACCTTTGCCAACAACATACGCACGGCGGAAGGCGGCACGCATCTTGTGGGGTTCCGCACGGCGCTGACGCGCGCCATCAACGGCTACGTCAAGAATCAGGCCGATCTTGTCAAGAAGCTGAAAGGAACGGCCCTGTCCGGCGACGACGTGCGCGAAGGACTGACGGCGGTGATCAGCGTCAAGTTGCCGCAGCCGCAGTTTGAGGGGCAGACCAAGACAAAGCTGGGCAACAGCGAGGTGGCGGGTATCGTCGCCGGAGCTGTCTACGACAGGCTGACAAATTATTTTGAGGAAAATCCCAGGGACATCCGCCTGATTGTCGAGAAAGCTCTGGATGCCGCCCGCGCCCGCGACGCGGCCCGTCGCGCCAAGGAACTGGTACGGCGCAAGGGGGCGCTCACGGACAATGCCCTGCCGGGCAAACTGGCCGACTGCCAGAGCAAGGATCCCGCGGAATCCGAACTCTTCATTGTGGAAGGCGATTCCGCGGGCGGCTCCGCCAAGCAGGGACGCAATCCGAAAAATCAGGCTATTCTGCCTTTGCGTGGCAAGATCCTCAATACCGAGCGCACCCGTTTTGACAGAATGCTGGCGAACAAGGAAGTCAAGAACCTGATCACGGCCATGGGAGCGGGTATCGGTGAGGAAGACACGGATCTTGAAAAACTGCGCTACCACAAAATCGTCATCATGACCGACGCCGATGTGGATGGTGCGCACATACGGACACTGCTCCTGACCTTCTTTTTCCGGCAGTATCAGGAAATGGTGGAACGCGGTTTTGTCTATATCGCCCAGCCGCCCCTGTACCGGGTGCACAATGCCCGGTTTGAGAAGTTTATCAAGGATGATGCCGGGCTGAATGACTTTCTGCTCAGACGCATCAGCGAAGACGTGAGCATCGAAGCCGTCAACGGCCGCTCCTATGATGGCGAGGAGCTGTTGCGGCTTATGGCGACTATAGGAAAACTCGACGCCCGTGTCCGGGATGCCGAGACGACCGGTATGCCCAGGACGCTTTTTCTGGCGCTGGCGACCTACGGACAGGCCGTGACGGGGAGTCTGTTCGAGGAGGAAGACCAGGCTCTGGGAAGCTGGATTGCCGGACATGGCTACAGCATGCGTCTGGAGCGGGAAGAGGCTGAGGACGGAGATACGCGGCTCTTTGTCACGTTTGAAAACGAAGGCAGTCACCATACCCGGCGCGGCATGGAGTTTTTCGCGTCCAAACTGTACCGTCAGGCATGGCGGCTTTTTGAGGATATACGCGCGGAGTGCGGCGGCCTCTCCTTTACGCTGCGGCGCAAGGACGGTAGCCGGCAGGGGCTGGAAGACGTGTTCGCCCTTTTGCAGGCCACGCTGGAGGAAGCCCGCAGAGGGATCAATATTCAGCGTTACAAGGGCCTTGGTGAAATGAATCCAGAGCAGCTCTGGACAACGACCATGAATCCCGAAAACCGTGTTCTTCTCCAGGTTTCCGTGGAGGATGCCAGCGAGGCGTCCGAAGCCTTTGAGGAGCTGATGGGTGATCGCGTGGAGCCGCGTCGCGCGTTCATTGAGCGGAACGCGCTGAGCGTACAGGATCTGGATATTTAGGAAAGGCGTTCTTGACGGGCACGGCAACGCCGGTGAAAGCCTTTTTCACACCCTTTCCCTTTTTTCTTACACATACAGAGGCCCTATGTCTGAGCACCTGGAACAAACGCAGCCGAAAGTCAGCATTGAAAAGGAATTGCGCCAGTCCTACCTGGAGTACTCGCTTTCGGTGATCATAGGGCGCGCCATTCCCAATGCGCGCGACGGTCTGAAGCCCGTACACAGGCGGATCATGTTTGCCCAGTACGAGCTTGCCAACAGCTATAACCGGCCACACAAGAAGTCGGCCCGCATCGTCGGTGATGTCATCGGTAAATACCACCCGCACGGTGATTCCGCTGTCTATGACGCGCTTGTGCGTATGGCACAGGATTTCTCCATGCGGGATCCGCTTGTGGACGGGCAGGGCAACTTTGGTTCGCTGGATGGCGACCCCGCCGCGGCCATGCGCTATACCGAAGTGCGCATGTCGCGTCTGGCAAGCGAATTCCTTGCGGATCTGGACAAGGAAACCGTCGATTTTCTGCCCAACTACGACAATACGCTCCAGGAACCGTCCGTTCTGCCCACCAAGGTGCCCAACCTGCTGCTCAATGGCTCTTCGGGCATCGCCGTAGGCATGGCCACCAATATTCCTCCACACAATCTTGGCGAACTCTGCGATGCGATCCAGTATCTGCTGGAGCATCCACACTGCGGCGTCGGCGAGCTGACAACCTTTATCAAAGGGCCGGATTTTCCCACAGCGGGATTTGTTTATGCGGGCAAGGGCCTGTACGATGCCTACAGCACTGGGCGCGGCACTGTGAAGGTGCGTGGCCGCGTGGCTGTTGAGGAGCGCGGGAAAGGTCTTCAGTCCGTCGTCATCAGGGAAATACCCTTTGGGCTCAACAAATCCAGCCTGGTGGAAAAGATCGCGGCTCTTGTCAATGAGCGCAAGATTGACGGTATTGTGGATTTGCGTGACGAATCGGATCGCAAGGGCATCCGTATTGTCGTCGATCTGAAGCGCGGCGTCATCCCTGATATTGTCATAAACCAGCTGTACAAGTATACGCCTCTGGAAAGCGGTTTTGGCATCAACATGCTGGCCGTCGTGGACAACCGGCCCGTGCTGCTCAATCTCAAGACGGCGCTGTCCTGCTTTGTGGATCACCGGCGTGAGGTCGTCATACGGCGTACCCATTTTGATTTACGCAAGGCCGAAGCGCGCGCCCATATTCTGGAAGGCTTGCGCCTGGCCATCGATCACATAGACGAAGTGGTCGCTCTCATTCGTGCCGCGGAAAATCCTGATGCTGCCCGCGCGGCGCTGATGGAACGCTTTTCTTTTTCCGAAGCGCAGGCCCGCGCCATTCTCGACATGCGCCTGCAACGCCTGACTGGTTTGCAGAGGGACGAACTTTTGCATGAGTACAAGGATCTGTTGCAAAAAATAGAATTCTACAAGTCCATTCTGGAAAATCCTGAGGTGTTGCGCGGCGAAATGAAACGGGAAATCGCGGAAATTCGTGATGCCTTTGCGACGCCGCGCCGTACGGAAGTACTGACAGAAGCCCCTAACGGCATTGAGATTGAGGATCTTATTCCCGACGATGAGGTGGTCATCACACTTTCCCGCAGGGGCTACATGAAACGGACGCCGCTGGAAAACTATCAGCAGCAGAAACGGGGCGGCAAGGGGATCGCCGCCCTGCATACCTCGGAAGACGATTACGTACAGGATTTTCTGACGACAACAAATCACCAGTATCTTTGCCTTTTTACAAACAAGGGACGCATGCATCAGCTGAAGGTGCATCAGGTGCCCGAAGGCAGTCGGACGGCAAGGGGCGTACATATCAACAATTTGCTGCCCCTGGAGGAAGGGGAGTGGGTAACGACGGTTCTGGCTCTGCGCGAATTTGCCGAAGACAAGTATTTTCTTTTTGTCACACGGCGCGGCATGGTCAAGCGTTCGTCAGCCTCGCTGTACGCCCGTTGCCGCAAGACCGGCCTCATGGCTGTGGGCTTGCGCGAGGACGATGAACTTGTCGTTGTGCGATCCATTCGCGAAAACAGCCATATCGTTCTTGCCACGGCGGACGGTATCTCCATCCGCTTTTCCTGCATGGATGTTCGGCCCATGGGGCGCGCGGCCACGGGCGTCAAGGGTATTGCCCTGCGCCGTCAGGATGTTGTCGTTGCTGGGGTCATTCTCAAAGACAGCGATCAAACGACGGAGATCATGTCCATTTCCGCCAATGGCTACGGAAAGCGCACGCGGGTGGATCTCTATCGCTTGCAGTCGCGCGGCGGCAAGGGCATCATCAATTTCAAGGTGACGGGCAAGACCGGTCCCGTTGTCGGCGCCATGCCCGTTCATGACAACGACGGTCTGATCCTGCTGACATCCGCCAACAAAATCGTGCGCATCGGCGTGGAGGAAGTCCGCAGCAAGGGCCGTGCGACGATGGGCGTCATGCTTGTGCGTCTTGATGAGGGCGCGCGCGTGGCCGGGTTTGATCGTGTCGACGAAGGCGGGCAGACGGGGCGACCCTTTGACGATGAGGACGGTGAGGAAACGCCGGAGAGGCGGGAACAGATCGGTGCGTCCGGAACGCCGGAGGCATAGCCGTATGAGGGCGGCCTGGGCGGGCGCTCTTTGCTGCGCGGCGCTTCTGTTGAGCGCCTGCCGTGCCCCTGAGGAAGAGATCGACGATCTGCAGTCGGCCCGTACCGCCATTGCCGAGCGTCAGTGGTCGCGGGCGGAACGTCTTCTTGGCCGGTATCTGAGGGAGGAGCGGCAGCCGGAACGGCGCTGGCAGGCATGGCTTGCCTTGCTGACGGTGCTTGAAGTCAGTGGCGATCCGCGCGCGAATCTTGACTATCTGGAGGCTATGCTGGAAGAATTTGCTGACGACGATGCCAAAAGTCGGGCTATTCTGTTACGTATCGGTCGTCAGAACGAGCGGTTGCGCCGCTATGACAGGGCGGCGGATACCTGGATTGCCTACCTCAATGTGCCCGGAGTGACATCCGGGGAAAGTCTTTTCGGGTATCGCCGTCTTGGCGCTGCGCTGTTTCAGTTGCGCCGGTTTAAGGCGGCGGAGGAGGCATTGCAGCAGTGCTTGGCGCTGCCTCTGGACGATGCGGTAAAAAATGTGTGCACCTACGATCTGGCGGATCAGTATCTGGCGCGCGGCAGATGGAACGAGGCGGCGGATCTGGCGCGTCAGCTTGTGGATGACGAACCGGAGGGAGCGTTGCGGGCTCTTGCCGGTTTTGTGCTGGCCGACGCTCTGGAGCAGCTCGGCCGGACCAACGAAGCCTTGGCGCAGTTTGAGGCCATACGAGACAGGTACCCCAATCCCGGTGTCATCGACAACCGCATTGCCTGCCTGAAGAAAAACAGGAAAAAATGACCTTCCGGCATGTGCCCGGTCATGAAGGTGGGGCGGTTCGCAATACGGAGAGCGCCGGAGGAATGACGGGAAAAAGGAAACAGCGGTGAGAGCATGATTAAGCACGAATGCGGCTTATTCGGTATTTATGGGCATGAGGATGCGGCCCGTCTGACCTACTTTGGCCTGTACGCCCAGCAACATCGCGGGCAGGAAAGCGCGGGCATCATTTCGCGCGACAGGGGCGGCATGCATGAACACAAGGGCATGGGGCTTGTGCCTGACGTCTTTACGGAAGACGATCTTCAGGGGCTGACCGGAGATATTGCCGTCGGGCATGTGCGCTATTCGACAACCGGACGATCCTATCTGCGTAACGCCCAGCCCTTTCTTGCCCAATACAAGGGAAAGGCCATTGCCGTGGCGCATAACGGCAATTTGACCAATACCGAAGCCCTGCGCGCGGAACTGGAAAACGAGGGCGCCATTTTTTCCACCACCAATGATACGGAAGTTTTCATGCACCTTCTGGTGCGTCTCCTCCGACACAGGGATTTGCCCGATGCCGTACGTGACGCCTGTTCCCGCGTGCGCGGCGCGTACTGCCTGCTGGTTCTCTGCGACGACACCTTGGTGGCGGTGCGCGATCCTTTCGGTTTTCATCCGCTGGCACTGGGCCGCCTTGACGGCGCTCCTGTCTTTGCGTCCGAAACCTGTGCCTTTGATCTGCTGGAGGCGGACTATGAACGCAGCATCGCGCCGGGGGAAATGTATATTGTGGACGCGCGGGGAGAACGCAGTGAGAAACTGAACGGCCCCCTGCCGGAAAAGCCGCGCCAGTGTATCTTTGAGCTGATCTATTTTGCCCGACCGGATTCCTATATTTTCAATGAGCAGGTGTACGTCTGCCGCAAGAACATGGGGTGGCAGCTGGCGTACGAATCGTCGCCCGATGTGGATCTGGTGCTGCCGTTCCCTGATTCCGGCGTCTATCCGGCCGTGGGGTTCGCCCAATGCGCGGAATTGCCCTATGAGCATGCCATGATCCGCAATCACTATGTGGGGCGTACCTTCATCCAGCCGTCGCAGAGCATGCGTAATTTTGCCGTGCGCGTAAAGATCAATCCCGTTCAGGCCATGATTGACGGCAAACGCATCTGCATTGTGGATGATTCCATTGTACGCGGCACGACCATGATCACCCGCGTCAAGAAGCTGCGTGAACTGGGAGCCGTGGAGGTGCATATCCGCATTTCCTGTCCGCCGGTCAGATTTCCCTGTTTTTATGGCATCGACTTTGCCTCCCCCAAGGAACTGATTGCGGCCAATCATACGCTGGAGGAAATGAAAGGGATCCTTAATGTGGATTCTCTGCATTATCTGAGCGTGGACGGCCTGTTGCGATCCGTGATGCACTCGGACAGCTATTGTCTGGCCTGTTTCACAGGAGAGTATCCCGTGCCCTGCAAGGAGTGCGGCAAATATCGTCTTGAAGGCGCCTGCGGCGGGGTTTCGTCGTAAACGCCTGTTACCGCTCTGTAGCGGAAAGGATGGAAAAATGGCTTGTAATGCCACGCGCATCAAGGGATTTGCCGACATGTTTCCGCCGGATTCCGATGTGTTCACGCGCATGGAAACGTTGGCGCGGCGTATTTTCAGGCAATGCGGTTTTGTGGAGTTGCGCACGCCGGTGCTTGAATACACGGATCTGTTCAAGCGATCCATCGGTGAGGAGACCGATGTTGTGCAGAAGGAAATGTTCACCTTCCCCGATCGTAAGGGGCGCATGATGACCATGCGTCCTGAAGCGACGGCCGGCGTCATGCGGGCGTATATTGAGTCATCCCTGCATACGAGGGAAAGCGTCAGCCGTCTGTTTACGACAGGCCCCATGTTTCGCTATGAGCGGCCGCAAAAGGGCCGTATGCGTCAGTTTCATCAGATCAACTGCGAATGCCTCGGTTCGGACAGCCCCTACGCCGATGCCGATATGATTCTGATGCTGACGCGCTATGGCAGGGCGCTGGGTCTCAGGGACGTGAGCCTGAAGCTCAACTCGCTGGGCTGTTCCCGCTGCCGCCCCGCCTTCAAGGAAGCGCTTGTCGCCTATCTGCGGAACAAGGCGGGGGATCTGTGCGAGGACTGCGCCCGCCGTCTGACGGCCAATCCGCTGCGCGTGCTGGACTGCAAGCAACCCGGATGCAGAACGTTGACGGAAGACGCTCCCCGTCTGCTTGAGTATAATTGCCCTGAGTGCAGGGCGCACTTTGACACAGTGCTGGATCTGTTGCGCGGGCAGGATCTCCCCTTTGAGCTGGACGATCGGCTGGTGCGCGGGCTGGATTATTACTGCCGCACCACCTTTGAGCTGGTAAGTGGCCATATTGGCGCGCAATCCGCGGTAGCCGGAGGCGGCCGGTACGACGGCCTTGTGAAGAGCCTGGGCGGCCCGGACGTGCCCGGCGTGGGCTTTGCCATGGGCATGGAGCGGGTGGCTCTGCTGCTGGCGGAGCAGGAAGCGCCCAGAGGGGATTTTTTCCTTGTGGTCCTGCCTGGGGAAGAGGGCGAACGGCTGCGCCGCCAGGGCTTCTCCCTGATGCAGCGGTTACGGGAAGCCGGACTGTGCGGCGAAATGAGTTTTTCCGGGGCGGGCTTCAAGAGCCAGATGCGTCAGGCGGGAAAATGCCATGCCCGCTACTGTCTCATTCTTGGCCCTGATGAGGACGCCCAGGAGGCCGTGCAGGTCAAGCATATGGATTCCGGCGAGCAGCGTCTTGTTCCTGTGCACGCTCTTGCGGCGGCTCTGGAAGAAAAATAGCGCGGCTTTACAGGGCAAACGTAAACGCCGGTGGACGCTGGAGCGGACAGCGCCACTTTTGCATGTGAAGCGGATAGGTTACCTTTCATATATAAGGACAGACAATGAGCGAAGAAACGCAGGTTCAGGATATTCAACAGGAACATCAAAAGTTTATAGAGGATCTGGGCGACTGGACCCGCACGCACACCTGCGCGCGGCTGACGGCGGCCGATGACGGCGCGGATGTCTGCCTCATGGGCTGGGTGCAGTACCGTCGCGACCACGGTGGCCTGATTTTCGTGGATTTGCGTGATCGCGAAGGGCTTACGCAGGTGGTTTTCAGCCCGGACATTGCGCCCGCGGCCCATGAGAACGCGCATATCCTGCGTTCGGAATACGTACTGGCTATCAAGGGAAAAGTACGTCCACGCCCCGACGGCATGACAAATCCCCAGCTGCCTACGGGGGAAATCGAGGTCGTGGCCCATGAATGGAAGCTGCTCAATACGTCCAAAACGCCGCCTTTTCCCATTGAGGATCGCACGGACGCGGGAGAAAACCTGCGTCTGGCGTGGCGCTATCTTGATTTGCGCCGCCCGCGTATGCAGGCCAACCTGCGCTTGCGCCACAGGATAGCGCAGGCTATCCGCCGACAGCTGGATGAGGAAGGCTTTATTGAGGTGGAAACACCTATTCTGACCAAGTCCACACCTGAGGGAGCGCGCGATTTTCTGGTGCCCAGCAGGCTGAGCAACGGCAGTTTCTACGCGTTGCCGCAGTCGCCGCAGCTTTTCAAGCAGCTGCTTATGGTCGGCGGGTTTGATCGGTATTTCCAGATTGTGCGCTGTTTCCGCGATGAGGATTTGCGTGCCGACCGCCAGCCGGAATTTACGCAGGTTGATATTGAAATGAGCTTTGTGGACGAGAACAAGGTCATGGACATGGCCGAAGGCCTCATGGCCCGCGTCTTCAGGGATGTCATGAAGAGGGAGCTGCCCCGTCCCTTCCCGCGTATGACCTGGGACGAGGCCATGAGCCGGTACGGCGTGGACAAACCCGACACCCGTTTCGGCATGGAGCTGGCGGATATTACCGGCATTGTGCGCGGTTCCGGTTTCAAGCTCTTTGCGCAGGCAAAACTTGTCAAGGCCATGAAGGTGGAGGGCGGCGAATCCATGAGCCGCAAGGATATTGACGGATATACCGAGTTCGTCAAAATCTACGGCGCACAGGGCCTTGCCTGGATCAAAATCAAGGCCGGCGAATGGCAGTCGCCCATTGCCAAGTTTCTTTCCGAAGCGGAACGCGAAGGCATAGCGGAGGCGCTGGATCTCAAGGTTGGCGATATCGTGTTCTTCCAGGCTGGCGAACCCGATATGGTCAATGCCGCGCTGGGCAATCTGCGCGTGCATCTGGCCTGCCGTCTCGGTCTCATTCCCAGGGATACATTCAATTTCCTCTGGGTGACGGATTTTCCGCTCTATGAGTATGACGAGGAAGAAAAACGCTATGTGGCCTGCCACCATCCCTTTACCTCGCCCGCGCCCGGCCATATGGAACTGATGAGGGAGGAACCCGCCAGAGCCAGGGCCCGCGCCTACGATATGGTGCTCAACGGTACTGAGGTGGGCGGCGGTTCCATCCGCATTCATTCCGGCGAGGTACAGCGGCGCATGTTTGAAGCCCTTGGTTTTACGCCTGCCCAGGCTGAGGAGCAGTTCGGCTTTCTGCTCAATGCCCTTGAGCAGGGTGCGCCGCCACATGGAGGTCTGGCCTTCGGCCTTGACCGTCTGGTCATGTTGCTGGCCGATGTCCAGAGTATCCGTGACGTCATTGCCTTTCCAAAGACACAGAAGGCGACCTGCCTCATGACACAGGCGCCGTCGCCCGTCTCCTCAAAGCAGCTGCGTGAACTTGGGCTGCGCCTGCGTGAGACGGAAAAGGCGGCTGAAGGCGGCAACACGCCGGAATAACGTCCTCTTTCAATGCGCTTCCCATCTTCTGGCGCCACAGCCGACGAATGGGAAGCGCGGTTTGCCTCCCAGGGTGTGCTTTTTCCGCGGCGCGCGGGTGAAGCCGCTTTTGACAGCGACACGTTTCAAAAGCACTATGCCCTGGCTTCCTGCTGAAGGGAGAGGTTTCAGGCCACAAAGGAATTTTTGATGAAGCTGGAGATCGTTACCTATCCGGATCCGCGTCTGGCGAGGAAATGCGAACCTGTGACGGAGATAACCGGGGAATTGCGTCAACTGGCTGCGGATATGATTGAAACCATGTATGAAGCGCCGGGGGTAGGGCTGGCCGCGCCGCAGGTAGGCCGCAACATCCGTATGCTTGTCATGGATCCCGATATGGGCGCGGAAGGGAGCGAACGGCGGCCGCGCGTTCTGATCAATCCTGAGCTGACGCTGGGAGAGGACATGATACCCAGTGAACAGGAGGGATGCCTTTCCGTTCCGATGAACTACCGCGCCACCGTCAAGCGCGCGTCGCGCGTCCACCTCAAGGCGACGGATATGGACGGCAACGGCATTGAGGAAGATCTGGAAGGTTTCGCCGCCATTGTCGTACAGCATGAATACGATCATCTGGACGGGATCCTGTTTATCGATCGAATCAGCCGTCTGCGGCGCGGTCTGTACGACAGCAAGGTTAAAAAATGGCTGAAACGAAAGAGCGCTTCCGTATAGTCTTTATGGGGACGCCCGAGCTGGCTGCCACGGTACTTCGTGCCGTGGCAGCCTGGCCCGCGGGACAGATTGTAGCCGTCTACACCCAGCCGGATCGCCCGGCCGGGCGTGGCCATAAGCTGACGCCTTCTCCGGTCAAGGTTCTGGCGCGGTCCTTGGGAATAGCCTGTGAGCAGCCTCTCAACTTCCGCGAGGAGGAAACGCGCCGCACCCTGGCCGGTTACAGACCGGATTTTCTGCTTGTTGCGGCGTACGGTCTGCTGCTGCCCAGGCCCGTTATTGAAACGCCGCGTTTTCCTCCTCTCAATGTCCATACGTCTCTTTTGCCGCGTTACCGGGGCGCGGCGCCCATTCAGCGCGCGTTGATGGAAAATTGGGAGGAAAACGCGCAATCAGGCGTTTCCATCATGGAAATTGTTCAGGAGCTTGACGCCGGTCCCGTCTATGCGCGGGAGGCCCTGCCTCTGGCGGGACATACGGGAGGTACGCTGCATGACGCTCTGGCACACAGAGGCGGGCGTCTGCTGGTCTCTGTGCTGGATCAGTGCGTTGCGGGTACGGCCCATGCCACGCCGCAGGATGAGCGTCAGGCGACCTATGCGCCAAAAATTTCCAAAGCGGACGGCCATATAGACTGGAATGCGCCCGCTGCCGCCATTGACGCCCGTATCCGGGCCGTGACGCCCTGGCCGGGGGCCCGCTCTCTTTTTCATTTTGACGGCCGGGAAGCCCGAATTCTGCAACTGGGACCGGGAAAGATCCTGGATGACAGCTCCTTGTCCGGCGTTCCGGCAGGCAGCGTCTTCTGGAATGGATCCGATCTGCGCGTTGCCTGCGCCGATGCCTGGTATATTCTGGGGTCGCTGCGGCCCCAGGGGAAAAAGGATATGGAAGCTTCTTCCTTCATGAACGGTTTTGTCCGTCCTGAAGGCAGAGGATGTTGCGGCCATGCCGGGCCTCCGGCGTAAGGATATTTCTTCCCATGCGCAAAAGGAAGAAGGGGGGCGCTTCCTCTTTTCATGGAACAACCGCCATGAAGTTTCTTTTTCTACGTAAGTCACCCTATGTTCTGCCGTCCAATCAGTATGGCGGGGGCCGTAAGCGTCTCTTCCTCGGGCTGCTTTCCGCCTCCTGTCTGCTGTTGGGCTGCGTGCTGGCAATCTTTCTTGTCCTGCCCTGGGCTCTGCCGGGAGAACAGTTACGCTGGCTCGGCGTGATCAGCCTTACCCTGGGCATGGTGTTGATTGTCGCCTTGTTCTGGCTGTGTCTGACGCTCATTTTTCATATCTATACGGCGCGTCTTTTTCCCGGTGTGGAGGCCGTGCGCCATGTGACCATACGCCTGCTTTTTCCTTTGATGGAATTACTGGCAAAGGCCGTCCATGTGGATCGCGCCAGGGTGCGGCGCTCCTTTATTAAGGTCAACAATGAGTTTGTTCTGGCGCGCGGCCTGCAAACGACGCCTGATCGCCTGCTGCTGCTTTTGCCGCACTGCATTCAGCGCAGCGCCTGTCCGTACCGTCTGACGCATACGCTGGAACTCTGTCGCCGTTGCGGGGCATGCCCTGTGGGTCATCTGCTCGATTTGCGTGACAGCTACGGCTTTGGCATGGCCATTGCTACAGGAGGTACCATTGCGCGGCGTATTGTCATTGAACGGCGGCCGCGTCTTATCATCGCTGTCGCCTGCGAGCGGGATTTAACCTCAGGTATCCAGGACAGCTACCCCTTGCCTGTCTTCGGTATTCTGAACGAACGCCCGTGTGGCCCTTGTCTGAATACGCTTGTTCCCTTACGGATACTGGAGGCCGTTGTGCGTCATTTTCTCGGGTTTCCGGCGGAAGACGGTACCGTAAGCCCCTTTCGGCGAAGAGGAGCGACGCGGTAATCAGCCGGCATGTTTTCCGCTATGGGAGCGCGTATGGTTTCGAGTTTTTCCGGAAAATTGCGCAAAGCGCCGCCGTCGGCGTTGATCTGGGCATGGCGGGCGCTGGTTCTGCTGGATGCGGCGCCGCCGCCGTCTTCGGCGCAGGAAGCGTTGGAAAGCGTTCTGTCAACGGTGCGGGAGGCGGAACAGCGAGACAGAAATCTGGCATCGGAGTATTTTTATGGCGCATTGCGTCAGGAGATCCGTGTGCGGTGGCTGCTGGATCGCCTTTTGCCACAGCCGGAGAAATTACCCTTGCCGCTGCTGCGGCTTTTGGGGATTGCCTCCTATGCGCTGTTGTTTCTTGAGCGTGTTCCGGCGTACGCCATACTTTCCACGGCGGTGGACGCGGCGCGCTGTGTGTACGGCCCTGGGCTGGGAAAGCTCGTCAATGGCGTGCTGCGTTCGCTGCAACGCTGGGGAGTGTCCGTTCAGGAAGCGGCGTTTTATGTGGAGCAGGGAGAAGCGGCGGACAGCCCTGCGGCACGGGCGCGTTTTTTTTCCCTGCCGGAAGCTGTCTATGCCCTCTGGGATCGCGCCTATGGCAGGGATGTCGCGGAATGCCTTGCCTATCGCAGTCAGGCGCGTCCTGTGGCTGCGGTGCGTGTGCATGCGGGAAGATCCCAGGCGGCGCGTTTACGCCAGGATCTGTTGACGGCGGACGGCAAGGGGGAGAGGAAGCCCGTTGCCGTGGGAGCGTGGGGAGTGGCGTTTCCGGGAGGGCTTCCCGTTGCCGCTGGAGGGGAGAGCCTTGCGGAATTGATGGCGGCCGGGCGTCTTTCGTCGCAATCCGCAGGTTCGCAATACGTGATGTCCGCGTTATGGAGCGGGACGGATTTGGGTGGGGAACCTCTCTGGGATGCCTGCTGCGGCTATGGCGGCAAGGCCGCGCTTGCGGCCGAGCAGGGAGCGCCTCTGCATCTCTGCTCCGATGCCTCATGGCTGCGGCTGCGGCAGTTTCCCCAACATTTTCAGCGGCTTCACCTCATGATACCGCCATTGGCTCTGGCGGATGCCAGGCGGCCTCCCGTGCGGCAATGGCGGGGGAACATTCTGGCGGATGTGCCGTGCAGCGGCCTGGGGGTGCTTGCCCGTCGGCCGGATATCCGGCGGCATACAGAGCGGATAGGACATTTTCCGCAAGTGCAATACGGTATTGCGCTTGCGCTTGCGCAACGTCTGCTGCCGGGCCGCTGTCTTGTCTATGTGACCTGTACGCTGCACCCTGAGGAAAATGAGCGGATGGTGGAGCGGCTTGAGGCAATGGGTTTGCGTTGTCTGGAACAGGTACGGACGCCGCACGGGCATCCTTTTTTGGAGGGGATGTTCGGGGCTGTCCTGCGGAAAACATAAGATTTCCCCGGAGGAGAAGGAAATCTCCTCCGGAGAAAAGAGGCGCGGGTCGTTTGCTCTATTCCACAAGCGGCGCGCTGTCCTCAGACGGTTGTTCGTTCTGTGCGGGAAGTTCCTCGCCGGTTTCTTCAGGAAGAGAGATGCCAAGGCGTTGGAGAATTGCCCGTAATTCTTCCGGGGAGTTGTACCGGAGTGTAATGCGTCCGCTGGAGGCGTCGCCGCTGACGCTGGTTTTGCAAATCTCCTCGTTCAGCAGATGTTGCAGAAGCTTCATGGCCGTACTTTTTTTGCGCGTAGGCTTTGACGGCGCTTCAGCCAGAGGGATTTGGGAGGATTCCATGCTCTTGTTGAGCATGTATTCAGGGAGCCAGCCCGTTTTTTTCCAGCATTCCACGGCCTCTTCGGCCTCGCGTACGGTAATGCCGTCCTCGACGATACAACGCCGGAGAATTTCCGCGGCTTCTTGGGCTTCCGGTCCCTGAAGAGAGAGGAGGCAACGGGCGTGTCCGGCGCTCATCCGGCCGTAGCGAACATCCTCTTGGGCGCTTTCGCTGAGTTGGAGCAGACGCATGGCGTTGGCAATGGCGGGGCGGCTTTTTCCAAGGCGCTTCGCAAGCTCTTCCTGGGTGATGTTGAGAGCGTCGCGCAATTCCTTGAGCGCCTGCGCTTCTTCAATGGCGTTGAGATCTTCGCGTTGCAGGTTTTCAATCAGGGCGGCGGCCATGACCTCCTTGTCGCTCATCTCACGGATGACAACGGGAACTTTGGAGAGATTCGCCATACGGGCGGCCCGCCAGCGGCGTTCTCCCGCGACGATTTGATACGTGCCGGAACCGTCTGGGCGGACAAGAAGAGGCTGGAGAATCCCTTGCGCACGGATGGATTCCGCCAGCTCTTTGAGGGCTTCCTCGTCAAAGTGCCTACGCGGCTGGGACGGATTTGGAGATATGGCGTCAATGGCAATGAGGTTGTTTTGCCCTTCGCTTTTCTCCGTTGCGGCATTGCCACCCCAGAGGACTTCCAGACCCCGGCCAAGACCTTTGTTTGCGCTCATGCGTACTCCCTGATACAGTAACGGCTGTTTCTTGCGACAGTCGTGATTGATTTTTCAAAAAAAGGATGCCGTCTATGGCTGGAGAACAGCATATTCTCTATCTCAGGGACGCTCAGGAACACCTTTGCGGCGTACAACTTTCCGCCAAGCTGTGGGATCTTGCGCGTCCCGCTGTGGAAAAGGCCCTTGCCCGTCTGACGCCGCCAGAGGAAGCGCCGGAGCCTCTGGAAGATTTCCGTCAATTCCTGGAATACTGGGATTTCAAGTACACCTACGATCCGTCGGTGAAATGTCCGCATTGCGGCGCTGAAACCAGCGACTGGCGGACGGATCCCGCACATCCCTTTCATCTGACAACGGCCAATTTGGGCGGCCTGCTGGTTTTTCGCTGTACCTGTTGCCATACGACCATACGGCAGAAGCATTTTCGCGATCATCGCGCGCTCGAGTATACGGCGTATGGAGGGTGATTATTGCAGAACGGAGGTTTTTTGCGCTGGCCGTCGTTGAACGACCTCCTGCGCAAGCGTGATATATGCCTCCGCGCCTTTGGATTTTATATCGTAATGGATAATGGACTTGCCGTGGCTGGGCGCTTCTGAAAGTCGGACATTACGCGGAATCACTGTGGTGAAAAGATGATCAGGAAAGCAGCGTTGCACTTCGCTTTTGACGTCCCGCGTCAGGCGATTGCGTATATCAAACATGGTCAGCACTACGCCAAGCAA
This sequence comes from uncultured Desulfovibrio sp., assembly GCA_934546745.1. GTDB lineage: Bacteria > Desulfobacterota > Desulfovibrionia > Desulfovibrionales > Desulfovibrionaceae > Desulfovibrio. The sequence continues at coordinate 152,257 of CAKTDV010000004.1, forward strand.
GGAAAGGTTGGGATTAAGGCGTTTACGAACCTGTTCATAGGTTTGAAGCAGCTTGACAATACCTTCAAGGGCAAAGAACTCACATTGCAGAGGAATGAGCAACTCCCGTGAGGCGCAAAAGGCATTGAGCGTAATGAGCCCTAGTGAAGGGGGGCAATCCAGAATAATATAATCATACATGCCTTCCACATGCTTGAGACATTCGCTCAGGAAAAACTCACGCGCCATCTTATCTACCAGTTCCAATTCAACAGCAACAAGATTTGTGCTGGCCGGAATAATATCAAGATAGGGGGATCGCGTTTTTGCGATATGTTCGGGAGTACTTTCAGGATCGTAGAAGCACTGGTATAAATCCCCGGAGATGGTTTCCTGGGCAAGACCAAAGCCGCTGGTGCTGTTGGCTTGAGGATCACAGTCCACAACAAGAATTTTTTTTTCCATAACAGCGAGGGCGGCGGCAAGATTTATGGTCGTTGTTGTTTTTCCAACGCCGCCTTTTTGATTTGCTATGGAAATGATGCGTGCCATAAAATACCTCCGCAATGCGGTATTTTGACGGTGTTTCATGTGAAACATGAAGCGAACGAAGAATAGTCTAGGTAATTTTAGGTAGGCGGTCAAGACTGATTATGTTTTTTTGACGGTTTTTTGTTTTAAAAAACTGTTGTGGCTTTGTGGAAAATAAAAACAGGAAGGTGTGCCATGCATAATATACTTTTGGTTGATGATGAAGAGGAAGTTACGTCTCTTCTGAAAAAAAGATTGGAAAAAAGGGGATTTTGCTGCTGTGAAGCGACTAATGGTCAAAAGGCGCTGGACGCTTTGGAAAATGTCTCTTTCCATATTGTTGTTATGGATGTAAAAATGCCTGTGATGGATGGTATCAGCGCGTTGCAAGTCATTCATGAAAAATATCCTGATGTGAAGGTTATTCTGCTTTCAGGACATGCGGATATGCAGCTTGCCGTCCACGCCATGCAGTGTGGCGCGTTTGGCTATCTGATGAAGCCCGTGGAGCTGGAAGAATTGCTTTACAAGATAGAGGACGCGCAAACTCAGGCAAAACTTGAAAATAAAAACTGATGGAAAAAGAGAAACGTTGCCCTTTTGAAGAAAAGGGCGTGAAGAAGGAGAATAGACAATGGAACGTTACTTGCGCGTACCCGTGTCCATTATTGCTGCGGCTATGTTATGCTGGCCGCACGGCTCTCTGGCAATCGCCGCTGAGAACAACGAGGCACTGACGCGGCAATTGCAGGAGATTTTCCATACGCATCCCGAATTGATTCTGGATGTTCTGCGCGGCAACAGCGAAGCGGTTCTTGATATTGCCCAGCAGGGCGCCAATACCCGTCGTAAAGGGGCTTTGGAGCGCCAGTGGAAACAGGATGCGACCGTGGAAAAGAAAATGAAACTGGAAAACCGGCCCATGCGCGGTCCGCTCAATGCCCGTGTTCGGATTGTGGCGTTTTCTGACTTTACCTGTTCCTTTTGCCAGCAGGCCGCCGTGACTGTGGAAAGCATTCTCAAGGAATATGGCGACAGTGTGAGCCTTGTCTTTAAAAATCTTCCTCTGAGCGAAGGGGCCGGCGTCACGGCGGCACAATATTTTGTGGCGCTCTCTCTCCAAAGTGAGGAGGGCGCCTGGAGTTTTTATAAGGAGCTCTTTCAAAATCGTGACAGGCTTGTTTCTGAAGGAGAAGCCTATATAAAGAGCGTTGTCGATACGCTGAAAATCGATAAACGTCGCTTGGAGAAAGATCGCCGCGGCAAGAAAGTCGCGGAAATTTTGAAGGAAGATCAGGAAGACGCCCAGAAACTGGGTATTGACGGCACGCCCTGCTTTGTTGTCAACAATCTCATGGTGCGCGGCGCGCTGCCGCTGGATCTGTTCAAATATGCCGTTGATACCGCCAGAACCCTGCCGTTGAAAAAGTAGGGAGTGGAGGAGAAAGACACAGAAACAGCCTCAAGAGGAGAAAACGAATTTTTTTATTTGAAATACCAGAAAAAGAGGCGTAGCGTTCTTGCATTCTCAGGGCGGGGTGAAAGTCCCCACCGGCGGTAATGGGCATGCTGACATGCCACAAGCCCGCGAGCGCTTTGTACGGCAAAGGCAGCTGATTCGGTGTGATTCCGAAGCCGACGGTGATAGTCCGGATGAAAGAGAATTGCAGGAAACGGCGCTTCATCCCCTTTTTTCGGGGGGTGCCGCTTTCCGTCCGCCCTGATGCCTGTTGTACCGTAAAGGAGTCATGCATGCATCAGACAGCTACCATCCCTTCCTCTTCGTTGTCCTCTTCTTTTTCCGAACTTGACGATTTTGGCACGCCCGAAGAACGTATGCGGGCGGCGCTGGCTTCATTGCAAGGCGGTAACGGCATCCTTGTTGTTGATGATGCCAGCAGGGAAAACGAGGGTGACGTCATCTTTCCCGCACACAGCCTGACAGAGCGTCAAATGGCGCTGCTTATCCGTCATTGCAGCGGCATCGTCTGCCTGTGTCTGACGGAAAGCCAGGCCGATGCGCTGCATCTGCCGCCCATGTGCGCGGAGAATACCAATACGCAGCAGACGGCCTTCACCGTCAGCATAGAGGCTGCCTCCGGCGTCACTACCGGCGTTTCCGCCGCGGATCGGCTTGCGACTGTCAAGGCCGCGGTGAAGAAATATGCCAGACCTGCGGATTTGCGCCGCCCCGGTCATATTTTCCCCTTGCGAGCCAGAAATGGCGGCGTCCTGGAGCGGCGCGGGCATACTGAAGCCACCGTCGATATGATGCGTCTTGCAGGTTTGCCTCCCTGCGGCGTACTCTGTGAACTGACAAATGACGACGGCACGATGGCCCGTTTGCCCCGTATCGCGGCCTTCTCCCGCGAACAGGGTATGCCGCTGATCAGTGTGGAGGATATTGCCCTCTGGAGACGGCGGTATGCATTGTAGAGCGCGGAGACTCGCGCCCAGCCACGAGGAAAAACAGCGCTTTTTCCAGTATCGCTTTTGAAGGTGACAGCTTCCAAAAGAGACGACATGCTCTAGTATTCAGCCGCGGCGCACGGGAAAGACGATGGCTTCGTACCAATAGAGGGATGCGAAGCCATCCGTCCAGCTGTGCGGCGGAAGATTGGCTTTGAGGCAGAGATTTTCCAGATACTCCTGAAGGTTCCAGCCTTGTTCCACAGGCACCTGTGGTAAAAAGAGGCCGCTGTGATGGCCTCGCTTGAGCAGCAGGCCATGACGGCCTATTTCAATGGCGGTGGGATCGGGGCAGGGTGTCAGGGGTCCCAGAATGGAAATTTCCAGATCCATGGCTTTCCATTCCCGCGGGGTTACAGGAGGAAAGCGCGGATCTTCGAAGGCGGCGGCGCGGGCCATGCGCCAGACGTTCTGGTACAGAGGCTCTTTGCCATAAATACTGCCGATGCAGCCGCGAAGAGCCTTGTTGAGGCGCAGTGTGACGAAGGAACCCAGCGGTTCGGAGAGAATGCCCTTTTTGAGCGTTTCAGAAGGGAAGGGGGGCTGGGGCAGGCTTTTTCCGGTGAGTGTGGTCGTGATGGCGAGTTCCGCCGTACGGCCAAGAAATTCCTCTTCTTCAGGGGTGACGGTGAAAGACAGTGACATGGAGCCTCCTTGATGACGCAATGCGCGGGCGGATTACGTCATAACGCAATAGCAATGCGATAGAAAAAGAAAAGCCACAACAACAATGTTGCGGCGAATTGCGTAAACCGGCTGCTGAGGCGATGAGCGAAAAACGGGAGCGAAGTTTGCCAAGCGTCTTTACGCTTCTTCGCTCCCGCGTCCGCTTTTAGATGTCACGACAAGGAGAAAACTAGTCTTCGCCTTCAGTGTGGGCCTGCTTGCCCGCGCCCTTCAGGCCATACATGGTTGTGGAACCGGAAGACCAGAATTCCAGAACTTCTTCATTCACGAGTTTGGTGAGAACTTTTTTTACTTCGCGGGGCCCCTTGTCGGGGAAGAGTTCCAGAAAGTCTTTGAAGTAGAATTTGGACTTGGTGGCGGACTTGCTTTTGAGGAAGTCGACTACAACATCTTTTTCGTCAGCCATGTTGTTTCTCCTGTACCGGCGGCGCTTGCGCGCCGCCGGCCGTTATAGTCCTGGCTTTTAGAACTTGAACTGGGTGCTCTGGCGCCAGGTGTAGTAAGCGGGATCGCGGAAGTCGTCAATCAGGTGATGGGTGAACTCAAGGCCGGTCATCTTGAAGAAGGATTCCCAACCGATGCGTTCGGCCCAGTCGCCCAGGCGTTCGTACTTGTTGGCGTTGGCCGCGTAGACTTCGATGATGTGCTTCACCGTCTTGGTCAGGGTAGGCCAGCGGGGCGGTTCGTTGGGGATGTAGCCCACAACGACCTTGGAGAACTTGGGCATGCTGATGCGGTTGGAAACCTTGCCGCCCACCATGATGGCGATACCGTCGCCGTCCTGGTCCGCGATGGGAAGGGCTGGGCACATGGTGTAGCAGTTACCGCAGTACATGCAGCGGTCTTCCTTGATGGCGATGGAGTTCACCTTCTGGCCGTTGTGCTCAACCTTGGTGGGACGCACGGCGGCGGTGGGGCAGGCGGCCACGGCCAACGGAATTTCGCAGAGCTGGTCAGCCCATTCGTGGTCGATCATCGGGGGCTTGCGGTGAATACCCACAAGGCCGATGTCGGAGCAGTGCACGGCGCCGCACATGTTGATGCAGCAGGCCAGAGCGATGCGCACGGGGGCGGGCAGACGCATGTTCTTGAATTCGTCGAACACGGCGTCCATCACGCATTTCACCGGGCCGGAGGCGTCGGTGGCGGGAGTATGACAGTGCACCCAGCCCTGGGTATGCACCATGTTGCTCACGCCAGCGCCGGTGCCGCCCACGGGAAACTTATGGGAGCCAGCGGCAAAGGTGCGGCTGTTCAGGTCGTCGCGCAGCGCCTTCATGGCAGCTTCGTCTTCCACCATGAATTCGATGTTGTTACGCGTGGTCCAGCGCAGGTAACCGCCACAGTGCTTGTCGGCGATGTCGCACAGTTCGCGGATGTTCGTGACGGACATGGTACGGGTACCGCCCACGCGCACGGTATAGACCTTGTCGCCGCTTTCGGCCACATGCATGAGCACACCGGGCTCAAGAATCTCATGGTAGAGCCACTTCCCGAAGTTCTTCTTGATGAAGGGCGGGAAGTATTCGTCGTACTTGTGGGGGCCGATGTCGGTGATGCGGCCTTCCATCGGTTTTTCGGGATTGTACCCGGAAGAAATAAAAGCCATGGTTCTTCTCCCCCTTGACTAGCGTTGATGGCGTTTGCGGAATTCGGCGAGATTGCGGGTCCAGCCGCCGGGTACTTCCTCTTCCTTGAAGAAGATGTACGGATTGGAGCGGGGCTCCTTGACGTGATGCGGGCCGGCCGGCGTGTCGGTGACTTCCAGCAGCTTCTGGAAGGAGAGGCGCTTCATGGTTTCGCCCACGCGTTCGCGGTTCTTGCCTTCTTCCATCCACCAGTCCCAAATCTTTTCGATGACTTCCTTGACGTCGTCATAGGGGGCTTCACAGGAGATGAAGGGGATGAGCAGCGAACCCATCTGGGCGCCATCCACAACAGGGGCCTTGGCGCCCACGAGGATGCTGGCGCCGCGTTCGTCGCCGATGTGCAGGGCGCGGGGCATGGTGTTGATGCAGTGCATGCAGCGCACACAGTCGGCGGTGCGGATGGAGAGCTTGGAGCCGTCCCACTTCATGCACTTGCTGGGGCAACGGTCGACCACTTCGGCCTGGATGTCGAATTTGCCCCAGTCGCGACCGGCATGGGCGCCGGCATTGGGCTTGAATTCGCCGCCCACGTAGGCTTTCACGGCGTCCTGATCGATCTTGATGTCGTCCTTCCACGTGCCGACAACGGCGAAGTCGGAACGCGCCATGGCGCACACGCAGCCGTTGGGGCAGCCGTCAAACTTGAACTTGAACTTGTAGGGGAACGCGGGGCGGTGCAGTTCGTCCTGATAGTCCATGGTCAGCTGGTAGCACATGTCCTGCGTGTTGTAGCAGGCGTATTCGCAGCGGGACTGACCAAGGCAGGCTTCAGGCGTGCGCAGGTTGGAGCCGGAACCGCCCAGGTCGACATTCATCTTGTGGGTCAGTTCGTGGAACACTTCCTCCAGCTGCGGGGTCTGCGTGCCAAGAAGCACGATGTCGCCCGTGGAGCCGTGCATGTTGGTGATGCCGGAGCCGCGCAGGTCCCAGATATCGCATAGATCGCGCAGGAATTTGGTATGGTAGAACTTGGCGGCGGGCTGGGCCACGCGGATGGTATGGAAATGGGCCACGCCGGGGAACTTTTCGGGCTGGTCGCAGTAACGGCCGATAACGCCGCCGCCGTAACCGAACACGCCCACGATGCCGCCGTGCTTCCAGTGCGTTTCCTTTTCCTCATAGGAAAGTTCAAGCACGCCAAGCAGGTCTTCGGGGCAGTCCGCCGGGATCTGGTAGTCAAGGCCCTTAGGATTTTTGGCGCGGTTTTCCGCTTCCTGTTTAATGTCGGACACAAAGCTCGGCCAGGGGCCGGTCTCAAGCTGGTCCAACAAGGGGGTTGCATGTTTCGCCATTGCCATACCTCCACAAGTGGTTTGGTTGTATCACGACGCAAACGCCATGACGAGCTTTCGCGCGTGGCGGGCCCTGAAGGCCCTTGCGCTCCCTGCCTGATCGCAAAAGCGCGTTGCGATCATCGGGATTTTCATCTGTGAAAAAGCCTCTGTGAAAGAACAGACGCCCTATCCCGCAGCATGAACTTCTGCGCAATTTCCTCTGCTCTACCCTATTTGTCCAGCAATGACAACTCCCCTTGGAGGAAACAGTTCCTGCTCTCCGGCGGATCGTTGCGGACGGGTTACGCATTTTTTCTTTTTTTTCAAGGTGGATGGAGCAACCTTGGCAAAAGCGGCCTTTTTGCCGTACAAGATGAAAAACCGTAGCGGCTGACTTTTTCCCCGTCTGAGCGGGGGCTTTGGCCGTGCGGCCTGATACCGTGACAAATTTCAAAAGCGGAAGATTCCAGGAAGGGCTATGAAAGACGAACGCGGTTTGTATTATTTTCCCCAGGCCGGAAACCATGAGGCACGGGTCTACGTCCGCCGGGGAGAGTCCGGTGAAATCGAATTCCGCCTTTGGCAGATGCGTCATCCCGAAGTCTGGGAAAGGCACGGCTGGATTCCCCTGTCCGTCATCGAAAACGCCGCGCGCCTCTACCGTGCGGAACGCAACCCCGAGGCCGACCCTCTGAAACTGTACGACGAGGCGGTGGCCCGTGTGCTGCTGCGGGAGGAGCGGGCGTGAGCGAAGGCTGGGTTCCTGCGCGAAGAGAAGCTTTTGTGCGCGATTTTGTTCGCGATTACTGCCAGGTTTTTCTTATTCTTGCCGAGCAGGCGCGGCGTTTTGAGCATGACGGCTCCATGTCCTATTCCGGATTGCGGGAACTGATGGGCGAATCCATGCGCAAGGGGGTTTTCTGGCGGCTGAAAGATACGGCCCATCATCTTTTCCGGATATCCCGCGGCGATGGCGAGACAGGAACGCTGCCCGCGGACTGGCGCTTTGCCGCAAGCCCGCATCCCCGCGGCGAAGCCCGCCAACGCCCTGTGGAAGCGCTGCTTGACTGGTGCGTGGGCTACGCCTTTCATGAGTGCGCCAAACTGAAAGAAGATGCCTTTCAGCGGCAGCATTACGCCAACCGCCTGATGCAGCTGGGCCGGAGCGGCGGCGTTCCCGCCGTTCTCCATACGCCGCTGGCGGATCTTGTTGATCAGACTATGGAGAGCGCCAACCGGGAGCTGCAGCGCATTCTGTACGTGCTGCGCCACGGCATGATTCTGTTGACGGTCTTTCTGGAAGGGCAGGGGGACAACCGTCCGCTGGCCCGGTGGCTGGCCCGCGAGGAACGGCAGGCGCGCGAAACCTTCGGTGAACAGTACGGCAGACTGCTGCATGCGCTTTACGGGGACAAGCCGCAGCGCTTGCGTCTGCTGGCCGCACGCGAACTTCTGGAAGCGGGGCGCGGCGATGAGGCGCTTGCCCTGCTGGAGGAGGCGGACGCCCGCGGCCTGCTTGACAGCGAGGGCCAGTCACTGCTGGCGGAAACGGCCTTTATCATGGCGGTGACAGCGGGGAGCGCGGCCATGGCGGATGCCAGCGCGGGCGGGAGGGAAGCATGAGGCCGCGTTTTTCCCTCGTCTGGTCATGGGCGCTTCTTGGCGCGCTGCTTCTGGCCGGAGGGTGTGGACAACGCTCCTGGCAATCCGGCGGCGAGCCCGGCAGCAGGCCCTATACGGTGCGCGGCAAGACTTATTACCCGCTCAAATCCGCACACGGTTTTGTGGAAGTGGGCACGGCATCGTGGTACGGGCCGGGGTTTCACGGCAGAACCACGTCCAGCGGGGAACCTTTCAACCAATACGCCATGACGGCGGCCCACAAGATTCTGCCGCTGGGTACCAGGGTGCGCGTTACCAATATTGGCAACGGCAAATCCGTTATCGTGCGTATCAACGATCGCGGCCCCTTTGTGGATGATCGCGTCATTGATCTGTCCCGTGCGGCGGGGACACGCATCGGCATTGTCGCCAACGGAACGGGACGCGTCCGCATCCAGAGTATCGGCGATATTCCTGAAGCGGAAGAACGTTCGGTCATCGCCGCGGCGCTGACGCAGGCGGCGGCCCAGCGTGCCTCTCCTTCCGGTGGCTGGGGCGGTGAGGGCGGCGGCGTCACCGAACTGACCGGCAAGTTCTTTGTGCAGATCGGCGCGTTCGGCAACAAGGAGAATGCGGAACGGCTGGCGGCGCGGCTGCGTTCGTCCGGCATGGGATCCCGTACCGTTTTCGGGAGCAACAATCTCTGGAACGTGCAGGCCGGCCCGTGGCCGGATACCTCCGCTGCCCGCCAGCAGCTGAACCAGCTGCGTGCGCGGTATCCGCACGCCTTCATCATTGGCAGGTAGACCGGGAGTTTTCTCCGGAACAGCGCGGCATGCCGATGAACCTATGGCCGCTCTGGCGGGCGGACGTTGCGTCGCCTGGATCATATCTCCTTGTAGACGCTCCCCTCAGAGGAATCGGAACCGTATTTCCGGTTCCTTTTTTTGTGGAACGCAATCTGTAATGGCAATTTTTCGATACCTGTGTCAGGGAGGGGCAAATTTTTTGCCACAGTGAAATAAATTTTTGTATTTTTCTATAGTATATTTATAGTATTTTTAGTAAATAGTGTATTTTGAGTGATAAAAGTGTGTTATAGATTTGTTATAAAAAATGTAAAAAATATGTATACTCTAAAAATATTCTTCCCTTTTGCTGTCTTCTTGCGCTATTATCGCAATAGAAATTTCCTGTACAGAAGTTGTTGCGTTTTTTGTCCGTAACGGCACAAGGGCATTTGCCGCTTTTTTAGAGAGCCACTTCATGCTGAAGACGCGAAAGCTCTGGCGCACACAAGAGCGGATGCAAAAGGCTCTGACGGACAGATGAAGAGAGGAAAAAGTCATGAACAGGCAAAGACGTCTGCATCTTTTCATGATGAGGATATGTCTCGCGCTGCTGACTGTCTTCATGCTTGGCGGCTGTGGATTACTTGGGCCGCGGATAGACGAGGGGCCGCCGTCTGAAAAGGCGCAACGCATTGTTGCTACGGCGTACAATCAGCGGGGAAAGAACTATCGACTTGGCGGCGCATCGCCGCAAAAGGGCTTTGACTGCTCCGGTCTGATCTGGTGGGCATACAGGGAGAACGGCATTGCCATTCCCCGCATCACCAGCGAGCAGGCCAGAACCGGCGTCAAGATTCCTTCCCGTATGGCCAGGGCGGGAGACATCGTTGTTTTTCGCACGGGCAACAGTCCCCGGGGCTTGCATACCGGTCTCTACTCCGGCGGCAATACCTTCATCCATAGCCCCCGGCGTGGTGAGAAGGTTCGTGTGGAGAGTCTGGACGAACCCCACTGGCGGAAGCGTCTGATTGCCGTGCGCCGCGTCCTGTAACGCTGCCGGTAGGCGCCCGCCCCGTGGCGGGCGGCATGGTACGGGCCGGATGCGCGCGTCCCGGACAGGTTTTAGAATGGAGGGGCCATGATGAGAAAACCGCCCAAGGCGGAGGCGTTGTTGAGCATAGCGGATATTTCGCGGCATTTTTCCCTGCCGGAATCGACGACACGCTACTATTGCAAACGCTTTGCCGCCTATATTCCCAGCGTTGGCGAAGGACGCCGGCGCAGGTATCGTGCGGAAACGCTGGATGTCATTCAGGCAATTCTTGAGCAGATGCAGAAATCGCGTACCGCAGTTGCGGTGGACGAGGCGTTGCAGGCACTCTTTCCGCGCACTGTCGTGGCGCTTTCGGAAGCCCGGCTGGCTTTGCCGGAAGAGAGAGCGGCTGCTCCGGTGCTGCCTCCGGCGGCCCTGCAGCTCATAGAGCGCCAGACAACGGCCCTTGAGGGCATTTTGTTTGTCTTGCAGGGGCTGGTGCGGCGCATGGCTGATCACATGGACGACTTCAAGGAGGATACCGGCGCCTTGCGTAAGGATATCGACACCTTGAGGACATTGCTGGACGCTTCTGAAAAGACCCAGCAAGCTGATATGGAACAACTGCGGCAATGGATGGGGCGCGTCATCCAGAACCGCCACCAAATCGCCGCCATGTAGCGGCGATGCCTGCCATACCGCCGTGCGGTATACCACAAAAGGCAAGGGGAAAGAGGAGATCTTTCCTCTTGCCTTTTATTTTTTTGAGAGCATTCCGCCTGTCAACCTTGGTAATTTCCGTCTCAGGCAGAGCGGTGTCATATGTTTGCTGTGAAACAACGCTCTGTGGACTGAGACGGCTTTGCTTCCTCTCTCAGGCAGGCTATGGCCAATTGCCGGGCGCGTTCTTCAGGCAGGTTTTCCAGAGACAGGGCCCGGATGCGTTCCCAGTCCGCGCGGGCACGGTCACCGGTGGATTTGCGGGAATCCGCGTCCACAACCTTCCAGAAAGCGTTGGGATACGGGCAGGAGGCGACTTCCCTGAGCAGATCGTAACGGGTTGCCGGTCGCAGTTCCTCATAGCGTCCCGCCCGCATATGCAGGCGCGCCGTCATGCGGCCTGCCAACCGCCATTCGCCGGGCATCTGGAGTTGTCTGGCCCACACGGCGGCAAGCAGGGGGCCCCGCAGTTCGTGTCCGTAATGATGGGGTAACAGGGCGGCGGGCGTCGTCAGTTTACCAGCATCGTGGGCGAGAGCCAGCCAGACGGCCAGCGGGTCACCCGCCACCGCATCCATGCAGCGGGTCAGGTGATCCAGCAGGGAACCGGAATGATACGGTTGTGGGCCCGCGGGAATATGGGGCGCATCGTTCAAAAAGGGCAGACGCGGACACTGCCCGGCGCGCAGACGGGAACGCAGCAGCGCGCCGGGGGCGTCAGCCTGAAGCAGGCGCAAGAATAACGTGTCCACGGTAAAATCAGAGCAGCAGGCTTTTCCAGTCCAGAACGGGGATGTGTGGCAAACGTTCCTTCGCTATGTCCAGTATGCCAAAGGCCGCATCCCGAAGCCTCTGGTAGTCTTTTTCCCTGACGGGGACATAGCCATGTGCCAGCAACGAGTTGTTACGCGCTTCAAGGGCATGAAGCAGTGGCGTTTCCTGCGTGAGATAGGCGGTTCCCAGCGAATCGCCGATCGCCGCGAGCAATTGAAAGGAATGTTGCAGGCCGGTGCGGATAACGCCGTTCTTTTCCCCTTGGGACAGCAGCGTCTGACGCAGTTCCTCCGGGAGATGTTCCGGAAGCTGCTCCGGCGCGATCTTGCTGTTATCTATGCGGTAATGTGTCAGAAGGCGGATTTTCGCGCCTTTTTCAATGGCGCTGTAGAGGCGGGCCACGGCGTCGTCATAACGCCCGGCGTTGCCGCGCCGCAGAGCGTTGGCCAGAAGATCGCACAAATAGGCGTGGCCGCAGTCCTCTCCCAGTGGTGTGGAGGGGGAGCGCAGGCGTTGCGCATCTTTCTGAACCTCTTCCAGCACGGCGAGAACTCCCTGAAAGTTTCGCAGCACGGTGAGGAGGGGGGCGTTCCTGGTGCTGAAGGGCTCCAGCCTGCCAAGCGCCTGCCGCATTTTTTTGAGGGCGGTATCGTGGCTGAAGGCATCCCACAGAAGGCAGGATTCCGTCAGATCGGCAAGACCGCCATAGAAGTTCTTCTTGTCGGGGATTTTTTCGGCAAGTTCCTTTGCCATGCCGTGTGCTGCGGCGAAATCGCCCCTGTTGAAGGCGTTCGCCAAGGCCTGGACTTCGCGCAGGGCCATGACCTCCCACGGATTGTCCCGCTTCAGGATTTTCTCATGCCCGGATTCCACCACGCCGAGACCGTCTTTGCCGCGGACATCGCCACCCACATAGGTAAAGCGGCTATGCTGGTATTCCATCATGACCAGCGTAAGCGCGGCGGACATGACCTTGGTTCCTCCGGTGATGTCCGCTATCAGCAGTGTTTCTTCCGGCAGGCCCATGTCCCGCAGGCCGACGGCGATGCCGGATCGCATGTCTTTCACACAGGCCAGCAAATCCTGATAGTCGGAAAGGGTGATGGTGTGGGTGTCTTTGATGTCGTCGCGCCACTCCAATTTACTTTCGATTTCCTTTCTGATGGTTTGCCGTGACTCTGGGGACGCCACATAGATGACATAGCGCGGCCGCTGTTGATTGATGCTTGCGCGGATGGGTTCCGGGGAACCGCCCACGGAACAGATAAAAACAACATCTTCCATACCCGTGTCTCCAGTAGAAATGTCATACCTTGGAAGCCCACGTGGCAAGGGTTTCTTCCAAGTCCAGCAGGTTTTTGCCGCTCAGTACGCGGATGCGGAGTTCCTTGGCCCGCTTCAGTTCCTTGTCGTTCAGTGGCAATACCGAACAGATGGCAGATGTTGCGAACAGTCCCCCCAGTCTGTCGTGCAGGGAGTCCGCCTTGTAGAGGACGGAGTTTGCCTTGTTGCTATCAGACAGGGCGGCGGTTTTGCATTCGATGACGAACAGGCGGTTGCGGACGCTGAACAGCGCGTCCAGTTCATTATGAACACCATTCTTTTCGACTTCCACCGAGGCGTCCCAGGATGTGATGCGTTTGTCGCTGTGCATTTTGTACAGGATCATGCGCACATACTCCTCAAACCAGAGGCCATTGCACCACTGGCGCGCCGCCTCACTGGGAAAATGGATATAGCCATTGCCATAGTCCAGCATACCCGCCTTATGGCAACGTTCCCGCAAGCGGCGCCATGCGGGGGAGGGTGTCGCCCTGTCTTCCGCGAGCCTCTCCGGTCCCTGCGCTCCTTGGGCGCAGCCGTTGAGGGCTTTCAGGGCGCGTGCGGCTTCACGGCCGTTGGTGGCGCAGAGCAGTTCCACCAGGGCGCGCAACTGTTCGTGGCGTTCCCTCGGAACGGCGCCCCGCGTCTTGCGTGTGACACTGTAGCCTCCAGCGGCCAGCAGGCCGGGCACGTCCAACAGATCCGGCAGGGGCAGAGACTCCCAGCGCCGCTTCGGCGGCATCCAGACAATCTTATCCGTTCCCGTATCCACATAAAAAGTTGGCACGTCAGAGGCGTAGGCCCATTCCGCCGCGGCCAGCGTCATGAGCTTGGTGCCACCGGTGAGATTGAGGGCGATGCTTTCCTCGCGGCATGTGCCGCGCACAATGTCCAGAACGTTGAAGATCGCCTCCTGCCCGGTATCGTGCAATACATGCTCCTGATAGCGCCGTCCCCGGTTTTCCAGCGCTTCTTTCAGAATACGGCTCTTGTCTTTCATTTTCAGCGTTACGATGCCGTGTACGCAGGCAGGTTCCGCGCCTGGCTGGATTGCGGCCAGTATTGTTGGCACTAACTGGTCGGATACAAAAGAAATCTGGTGCCTGCAATGGGGAAAGGGCATACGGCCTCCAGGGGCGTTTCAGACAATGGCGATTTTCTGTATTTTATATAATAATTTTTATATTGTATTGTACATTTTGTCAATATTTTTCTGTATGGATGAAATCGCTTTGTGATACCCGCGCAAAAGCGCGGATTATAAGCCGCATCGGCCATATCCAGAAAGGAAATTGGGGAGACCGCAAATCGCTGGGCGGCGGATGACACTATTACAACAATCCCAAAACAGCTTTCAGGGATTCATTCAGCAAAGCCATATCTTCTGATGAAAGGTCGCATATTTTACGACCGAACCGTCTCTTGTCTGCCGCGCAGAGTTGGTCGCATACCGCGACAGATGTTTTTCCGGCGGAAGGAAGAGGAATGACAATGGGAGGACGGGGCTTTGCCGATGTGGACAACGGCACCACGACAACGGTTCCCCTGGCTCTGTTCAGGGCATTGACCGTAAGGATCACGGCTGGCCGGCACTTCTGGATTTCCATTCCCTCGGACGGATCAAAATTGACCCACCAAACCTCACCGCGCCGCATCGACGCCCCCTCCGCTCTCTTCCTGGCCGCGAATGCCGTCAGCAATCAGTCCTTCACGCCACTCGCGCATTTCCGCGTTCAACGCGGCATCCCGCTCAACCTCAAGAGCCAGAAGATACAAGGGATCCTCGTCTTCGGGCAGGGCCTGCTCCATCAGCTTCGCCACAAAGGCGCTGCGCTGTCTGGGAGGAACCGCCTGCCTGAACCGTGCGGCCAGAGAATCGGGAATATGAAAAAGCATTTGCATTACTGTTCTCCTTTTTTGATATTAATATTAATATTAATATCAAAAGTCAACACAATGGAGGGCCGTCATGGGATCACGGTCGACGGCATCTCCCCCGACGACGCGCTGTGTATCGGCAAGGCCAACGCCGTGGGCACGGCCATCACGTCCCTGCCCTTGGTCTTAATCCCTTTATGAATCAGGTCTATTTGTACGTTTCGAGGTCATGCCGCTACCAGAGGATGCGGGCAAGCAGGTACCGGGCAAGCATTTTGTAAGGAATCATAATCGACTTCGTTTGTAACTTTAAGATTGATAAATGAGAAACTGTTAGTTATAAATTGTCATGTACACCATCAAATACACTCCACAGGCCACCAAGGCCATCAAAAAGGCTCCGGCCAGCATAGCCAGGCGGCTGATTGCCGCCATCAGGGAACTTGCCGCAGCCCCCTATGCCATGCCCGGCGTCAAGAAGCTTAAAGGAACTGAGGGGTACCGACTTCGCGTAGGCGATTGGCGTATCATCTATGCCATACATGACGACATTCTCATGATCTGGATTTTGGATGCGGGACACAGAAAGGAGATTTACCGATGAACGTGCAGATTATCGAGCAATACGGCAAACCAGCCTTTGCCGTGCTGCCTATTGAAGAATATAACAAGATCCGGGAACTTCTTGAAGATGCCGGGGATGCGGCGGCATATAACCGTATTGCGGCGGATATCGAATCCGGCAGGGAAGAACTTTTCCCCCAGGAACTTGTGGACGCGCTTGTTGAAGGGCAATCTCCTGTCCGCCTCTTTCGCGAGTTTCGCCGCATGACGCCCGCGCAACTTGCCGAGAAATGCGGTGTTTCCCCTGCACACATCTATCAGATAGAAAGCGGCAAGCGTTCCATGTCCGTCGCCCTGTTGAGGAAACTTGTTCAGGTGCTGGACGTTGACGCGGATCTGCTCATCTAGCCCCCTGACTACCCGCGATCCATCCAACTCCCGCCCCCAACGCCAAACCGTTGCGCCAGAGACGGCCCGCCGATGCCGTCAGACGCCGCATCCCGCGCCCGGCGCGCCACTTCCTCATCATAGTTGAAAGCATCGGGCAGGACGCCCAGACGCACGGCAAAGGCCGCCAGCGTCTCGCGGCTCAGCATGTCCTTGTCGTAGAGCTGTGTCAGACAGTCGAGACTGGCCGTATCGGCGTAGTCATCGTTGCCCTGCGCGGACGGCCCGTCTTCCATGCCCTGCCAGTGCGCCACCAGCGTCTTAATCCCTTTATGAATCAGGTCTATTTGTACTCTGATAACTTAACCCATTAAAAGATAAGGGGATTATCTCGTCTTAATCCCTTTATGAATCAGGTCTATTTGTACACAATTTTTTTGTGCTTGATACCGAAGAGCGTTTCGACGTCTTAATCCCTTTATGAATCAGGTCTATTTGTACTCGATCTGTCTTCGGTGTCATTCGGAGACGTGCCGAATTTGTCTTAATCCCTTTATGAATCAGGTCTATTTGTACCGCGCTATCTCTCAACTGAAACCTGCTGGTACGAACTCTGGTCTTAATCCCTTTATGAATCAGGTCTATTTGTACATGCCCTTCGGCTCACGATGTCCCGGAGCGGGACGCGCGCCGCGTCTTAATCCCTTTATGAATCAGGTCTATTTGTACACAATTGGAGATGTATTCTTCCGGTGTCGTGTCAGCGTGTCTTAATCCCTTTATGAATCAGGTCTATTTGTACAGTCTTGCGCGCCTTGGCTATCGGTTTCAAATATGCCAGCGTCTTAATCCCTTTATGAATCAGGTCTATTTGTACGTGTGGGTCCCGGCGCTTGAAAAGCCAGCCCGCCGCTGGTCTTAATCCCTTTATGAATCAGGTCTATTTGTACACCACAGATAAAACTACATACAAGCTTCAGGCCAGGTGTCTTAATCCCTTTATGAATCAGGTCTATTTGTACAAAGTGCGCAAAAATGGCAACGCGGCTCTACCACATAGAGTCTTAATCCCTTTATGAATCAGGTCTATTTGTACCCTTTGCACACCTGAGCCGCTTCGTGACTGGACACCACGGGGTCTTAATCCCTTTATGAATCAGGTCTATTATATCAGCCTCCGCGTTTCGCTGAGGTGTCTTAATCCCTTTATGAATCAGGTCTATTTGTACATATCGCTTATGCGCGACAGGTGCTTGCCCTCTTTAAGTCTGTCTTAATCCCTTTATGAATCAGGTCTATTTGTACGATGAAAAAACGGCGTATCGCCTGCGAACTTGGCCGGTCTTA
>CAKTDV010000005.1 GCA_934546745.1 uncultured Desulfovibrio sp.
AAATCTCCCGCCCCAGCTCCTGGCGGAACCCCTTCGGGTCCCGTTCCCAACCGGCGAAGGCGATTTCTACGCAATCTCCCACCAAACGTCAAGCTTTTTTGCAAAAAAAGTATTTTTTTGCCGGAGATTGAAAAACGCCGCCCCGCCGGAAAGCGGAACTCCCCGATGGGGCGGCCTTCGCCAGAGGCGGCGGGATCAGGCGTCCCGCTGTTCTCCTTTCACCGTGAAACTGCTCTCATTCCGGCAATCCTGGGCCACGCGGCGCAGGAGGCGAGCCAGCTGATTGGTAAAGCCGGCTTCGTTATCGTACCAGATAATAACCTTGACCATGCTGCCATCCATGACCTGCGTGGAGAGGGCGTCGACAGTTCCGCCGTGGGTATCCCCCTTGAAATCAACGGATACCAGCGGTTCTTCGCAGTAGCCGAGAGCCTCCCTGAGCGCGCCCTCACTGGCCGCCTTGAGGGCGGCATTGACGGACTCACGATCGCAGGGACGTTCCATCTCGCAGGTCAGATCAACGAGGGAAATGTCGGGCGTGGGCACGCGTACGGACATGCCGTCGAGCCTGCCCGCCAGTTCGGGAAGGATTATCCCAATGGTTTTGGCCGCGCCGGTAGACGTGGGGATCATGGAAACCCCGCCCGCCCGCCCGCGGCGCAAATCCTTGTGGGAGCCGTCAAGAATGCGCTGGCTCATGGTGTAGGAATGGATGGTGGTCATCAGGCCGTGGCGGATGCCAAAGGCATCCTGCAGGACTTTAACCACGGGAGCAAGGCAGTTTGTCGTACAGGAGGCCGCGGAGATGATCGTGTGCGCCGCGCCGTCGTAGGCATCGGTATTGACGCCCATGACAACGCTGACATCGGCTGTCTTGCAGGGTGCGGAGACAACGACTTTCTTCGCGCCGCGCTCAAGATGCCAGGCGAGCGCGTCGCGATCCTTGAGCGTTCCCGTCGTTTCCACGGCGATGTCGATGCCGAGCGCTCCCCATTCCCATTCTCCGGCCTTGCGGCGCGTCACGGCAATGTGGCGGCCGTTGACAATAATGCCGTTTTCGTCATGCCCCACGCTTCCCTGAAAAATTCCGTAGATGGAATCGTATTTGAACAGGTGCGCCAGCTGCGCGTTATCCGCGCGGGCGTTGATGGCGGCGATGACAATATCCTCGGAATCGGCCAGCAGGCGAAGCAGATAGCGGCCAATACGGCCAAAGCCATTCATTCCCAGTTTGACGGACATACGCGCGAACTCCTCGGCAACGATGAGTGATTACGGAGAGAACAAGACGGACGGAACGGCGGAGAGCCTGTTCCGCCCACAAAAACGGCCCAACAGCCCCAGCGCCCTGCGGAAAAAAGGGGGAAAAGGGAAAAAACGTCTAGGCCTTGCCGGAAGAACCCATGACGTTGCGGATCTTGTGCGCCACCATGGCCTTCACGGCAGCGCGGGCGGGTTTCAGATAGGCGCGCGGATCAAAATCCTCAGGATGCTCCGCCAGATGGCGGCGGATACTGGCCGTCACGGCAAGGCGGATGTCGGTATCCACGTTGATCTTGCAGACACTCATGCCCGCGGCCCTGCGCAGCATGTCCTCAGGAACGCCTTTTGCCCCGGCCACGTTGCCGCCGTAGGCGTTGCAGAGCTCCACAAATTCCCGCGGCACGCTGGATGCGCCGTGCAGCACCAGCGGATAGCCGGGCAGCAGCCCGCCGATGCTTTCCAGCCGATCGAAGTCCAGTTTCGCCTCGCCCTTGAACTTGTAGGCGCCGTGACTGGTACCGATGGCCACGGCCAGTGAGTCGCAGCCGGATCGCTCCACAAATTCCACGGCTTCCCGCGGATCCGTGTAGACGTGGTCGGCGTTCTGGATGTGTTCCTCCACGCCCGCCAGCTTGCCCAGCTCCGCCTCGACCCAGACGCCGCGCGGATGCGCGTAGTCCACCACCTGTTTTGTGAGGGCGATATTCTCCTCAAAGGGAAGATGGGATCCGTCGATCATGACGGACGTAAATCCGCCGTCAATGCAGTCCCGGCAC
The DNA here is from genome assembly GCA_934546745.1 of uncultured Desulfovibrio sp. GTDB lineage: Bacteria > Desulfobacterota > Desulfovibrionia > Desulfovibrionales > Desulfovibrionaceae > Desulfovibrio. The sequence continues at coordinate 2,040 of CAKTDV010000005.1, forward strand.
AGCTCAAAGGTGGCGCCGTGATCGAGATGCACGGCCACGGGTACCGAGGGATCCACGGCCAGCGCCGCTTCCACCAGCTTCATGAGATAGGTCTGCCCCGCATACGATCGCGCCCCGGCGGACACCTGGAGGATGACCGGAGACCTTTCTTCCGAGGCGGCCTCCATAATGCCCTGGACAATTTCCATATTGTTGACGTTGAATGCGCCGATGGCATACCGCCCGGCAAAGGCGGCGACAAACATGTCTCTGGGATTCATCAGGGCCATGACTTTCTCCTTGGTGTGGTGACCTTAGCTTTACCGGTTTCCGGCGGCCTATCCTTACACGTTTTGCCAAAAAAGGGAATGCCCGCACGCCGCGCGGCAAATGCGGACGGCATACGGTTCCAGCGGCGCGGCATCAGAAAATATCCATGCCTTCAAGAAGACGCATACCGTCCTCGTCCGTAAACTCAAAGCGCAGGGGCGTCAGGGTGATATAGCCCCGGTTAAGCATGTCCTTGTCGGAACCGGCGTTGACGGTGTGCGGCGGAATCTCGCCGCCAAGCCACCAGTAGGGCTCCCCGCGCGGATCCCGCCGCTCCTCATAGCCGTTGACCCAGACGGCCGTCGTCTGCGCGCAGACTTTCACGCCCCTGGCCTGTGAAAGCGGCCCGCGCGGGTAGTTGAGGTTCACCACGCGGCGGGGCGCGAGACGGCCCCAGGCAATGCGTTCCGCAAGGCCGACGGCATGGCGGGCCTGTTCACGCACATCATCGCCGGGAGACGCCACATCACAGGAAACGGCAAGGCTCGGCAGGGCCTCGTGCGCGGCTTCGGTCGCCGCGCCCACCGTGCCGGAATAGAGGATGTCCGGGCCCACGTTGGGACCCGCGTTGATGCCGGAAATCACCAGATCCGGACGGCGATCCAGCAACGAGGCCAGCGCCAGCTTGACGCAGTCCGTCGGGGTGCCGTAGAGCCCGAGCCCCTCAAAATCGTTTTCATGAACGCGCTGGGCGCGCAGCGGTTCAAAGACGGTCAGCGAATGCCCCACACCCGATTGTTGGCGCATGGGCGCAACCACATGCACGGTGTGTCCTGCCTCGCGCAGCGCCGCGTAGAGGGCGCGCAGGCCGGGAGCGCGAATGCCGTCGTCATTGGTCAGCAATACATCCATTTGACAATACCCCGAAAAGAAGGAACTCTTTTTTGAAAGGCGGACAACGCGTTCCGGCCTCACAGAGGAAGCATATATGGAAAAAGGCATTGCCGTCAAAGACATGACCCCGGGCGCCGAGGCGCGGGGCGTCTTCGCCGTAACGCAGGCAGCGCAGGCGCAGTCGCGCAACGGGCCCTACTGGCGTCTGACGCTTGCCGACGCCAGCGGCAGCGTCGAGGCAAAAATATGGTCTCCCCTGAGCGCGACGTTTACGGACATCCCCACCGGCGCGCTGGTCTGGGTCGAGGGGCGGGCCGGCACCTATCGGGAGCAGACACAGCTGACCATCGAGCATCTGCGCCCGCTGGACGAGGCCGAAAGCGCCACCGTGGACCCGGCGGCGATCATGCCGTCCAGCCCCTTTCCGCTGGACGCCATGCTGGAAGAGCTCCTGGGCCTCATCAGAGAGGAATTCACCCATGCCGGCTGGCGCAGGCTGGCACAAGCCGTCTTCAGGGACGAGGCCCTGCGGGCGGCCTTCCGCGTCTGCCCCGCGGCAAAGGGGGTGCACCACGCCTACGCCGGCGGCCTGCTGGAACATACGCTGAGCGTCTTCCGCCTGTGCCGCCGCTTTGCGGATCACTATGCGGGCCTGGATCGCCAGACGCTGCTTGCCGGCGCGTTGTTCCACGATTTCGGAAAAATACGCGAATTTTCGGGCGGTATTGCCAACGACTATACCGACGAGGGGCGTCTTGTCGGGCATCTGGAACTCGGCATTGAGATTCTGACGCCGTTCATGGTCAAATCCGGATTGGAGGAAGGTCTCCAGCGGCATCTGCGCCACCTGATTCTGAGCCATCATGGCACGGCGGAATTCGGGGCGGTGCGGCTGCCCCAGACGGCCGAGGCGCTGGCGCTTCACTTTGCCGACAACATGGACGCCAAGATGGCGCAATGCCGGGATCTGTTCGCCCAGATCCCGGAAGGAGGCTGGACGCCCTATCAGACAACGCTCAACCGGGCCCTGTACAGGGGGCCGCGCACACCGGAAACGCCCCCGGCAAAAGCCAGGCCCAGAAACAGAACCGTTCCCCGCGAAGAACCTTTATCCCTGTTGTGAGGCCGTCATGTTCATTTCTTTTGAAGGCATCGAAGGCGCGGGAAAGTCCACCGCCATGACCCTGCTGGCCGAAGCGCTGCGCCTGCGCGGCCATGACGTGGTGGAAACGCACGAGCCCGGCGGGTGCGCCCTCGGACGCCTGCTGCGTCCCATCCTGCTGGACGCGCGCGCCGGCGGCCTGAGCAGCCGCGCGGAACTCTTTCTTTTTCTTGCGGATCGCGCCCAGCATGTGCATTCGCAGATCCGCCCCGCGCTGGAGGCGGGCAGCGTCGTCCTCTGTGATCGCTTCACCGATTCCACCATCGTCTATCAGGGAGCGGGACGGGGTCTTGATCCCGACGCCCTGCGCCGGATCAACCTGCTGGCCACGGGCGGCCTCTCACCGGATCTGACTTTCCTGCTGGATCTGCCTGTGCCCCTGGGACTGGAACGGGCGGGCATCCGCAACCGGCGGGAGGGCACGGTCATCAGCGAGGGACGTTTCGACAGCGAGAGCCTCAATTTCCACGAGCGCATCCGTCAGGGCTATCTGGATCTTGCCGGAGAGGAACCGCGCCGCATCGCCATCGTCGATGCGCGGCAAAGCCCCGACGACATTCTGCTCCAGTGTCTGAGCGCGACGGAAGACGCCCTGCGCGGCCTTGGAGAATAAGGGCGCGGCCAGCGGACACCACCCACATAAGGAGATCTGGGAAACGCCATGCGGGACAACAGCATCATGACGCCGCTGGAAGCGCGCCGGAACCTGGGCGTCGTCTTCTTTCCGGCCTTTGACTGGGCCATCTCCCCCACGCACCCCGAACGGGAGGAACGCCTGCTCTACACGCGGGATCAGTTGCAGGAAGAGGGACTTTTCGACATTCCCGGCATCAGCGAACATCGCCTGACGCCCGCCACATTCGCACAGATAGAGCGCGTCCATTTCTGCCTGCCTTCCGTGCGCGCCGTCTGCACGGAGTCCCACCTTGCCGCCGCGGGGGGGGCCATCACCGCCGCGCGGCTCGTCATGGAAAAGAAGGAGGAGAGGGCCTTTGCCCTCGTGCGGCCTCCAGGGCACCATGCCATGCGCGTCTCACATGGCAACCGGGGCTTCTGCAACGTCAACAACGAAGCGGTCATGGTGGAATACATACGGGATCATTATCCGCATCCCGAAGGGCGGCCGCTGCGCATCGCCATTGTGGATACCGACGTGCATCATGGCGACGGATCCCAGGACATTTTCTGGAACGATCCACACACGCTCTTCATTTCCCTGCATCAGGACGGGCGCACCCTCTATCCCGGCACGGGATTTCCGCAGGAATGCGGCGGGCCTGGCGCTCTGGGCCGCACCATCAACATTCCTCTGCCCCCGGAAACGGCCGACGCGGGCTATCTCTATGCCGTCACCCATGCCGTTTTGCCCATTCTTGAGGAATTCAAGCCGGATATCATCATCAATTCCGCCGGGCAGGACAACCACTTCTCCGATCCGCTGGCCAACATGAAACTGTCCGCGCAGGGGTACGCGGCGCTGAACGCGGCTCTCAATCCCCACATTGCCGTGCTGGAAGGAGGGTATTCCATTCGCGGGGCCCTGCCCTACGTCAATCTTGGCATCTGTCTGGCGCTGGCCGGCCTTTCCGCCGAGGACATCCGGGAACCGTCATGGACGCCCGAAGCCGAACGCCAAAATCCCAAAACAGCCGGCTATATCGCGCGGCTCTGCGACGCCATTGTCGAACTCTACCGCCATCCACCCGCGCAACCGGAAGAAGGACGCGAGGATCAGGGGTGGTGGGTACGCGACAAACACATCTTCTATGATACGGACATGCTGCGCGAGGGCCAGACCGAAGCCTGGAGGCTCTGCCCGGACTGCTCCGGTCTTGGCCGTATGGAAACGGCGTCGGAACGCGTGGCGCGATCGCTGTGTCTGCTCATACCGCGCCACGCCTGCCCACGCTGCCGGGAGGAGGGACACGCCGCCGCCAGGAAGGCCAAAGCGTCCGGCCGCTATGCCCATGTGCTGCTGCTTGACGGCGACAACGCCGCCGAACCTGAAAACGCCTGATCCTCCACCGCCAGACGCCACAGCGTCCGTAACCGCCGGGCATAGGTATGGTTCTGGCGCACCTCCTCCCGCCAGGCGGCGCGCAGAGCCTCCGCCCGCTGCGGTGCAGCGGCCAGCGCCTCAAGGCGCTCCGGCAGTTCGGCGGGACAGCGCAGGCGTATGGGATCAGCCAGCGAGGGGGGAAAAATCTCCAGTCCCGGCGTGGCGTCACTGAGGAGCAGGCCGCCTGCAGCCCAGACGTCAAAATGACGCTGGTTCAGGCTGTGTGGCAGCAGAAGGCTGGTGACGTTGAGAACGGCGCGGGCACGGCCATAGAGTTCCGGCAGGGCGGCGTAATAGTCCACGGGCGCTTCCACGGACGCACCGGGCAGGATGTCCTTCCAGCCGCCGTCACCCACAAGGCGCAACTCCCCACCCAGGGCGGACAGGGCCTCCCGCACCCAGTGCGCGCGCCGGGCCTGCGAACATTCCTCGGCTCCCAGCCCCACGCGGCGCGCGGCCGTGCCCGGCCACAGCTCTCCCCCAAGCCGTTCATGCCACCAGTGAACATCCGGTGGCGCGGGATCGTCCGCGGCCACCAGTGCCAATCCCTCCGCCAGCAGGGAGGGCGGCACGGAAGTCGCCGCAAAAAAGCTCTTCTTGCGCGGAAATTCCGAACGCCCCACAAAGAGCGTCCTTTCCTCACGAGGAGACGATGGCGTGCGCCACATGTGCTGGGCCGAGGCCAGCGGCAGAAAGAAAGCCCGCCGCGCGCCCGCCCGTCGCAAACCTTCCAGAAACCCCGCATCCGTCACACACAGGGGGCAGTCTCGCCACCACGGCCCCCGCGCGCCGCTCAGCAGGTGCCAAGGATTGTCCACACACCAGATGACGGCGGGAATCCCCGCCGCCAGACACGCCTGCGCGAGCCGCCCGTCGGGATCAAGCCCCCGCAGATTGACGGAAAGCAGCAGCGCGGGCGCATGGGCCGCCGCCTGCCGGATGAGGGGAAAGAGCGCCGGGCCGCCCTTTTCCGGCGGATACTCCAGCACGCGCCAGCCCAGCTCCCCGGCGGCATGGCGCAATTCCAGATGCAGCAGGCCGCGCTGATCCCCAGGCAGAACCAGCAGAGGCGGCGGGAGCTTTGCCGGACGCGACGGCAACGGGCAGCAGGCCGCCTCCATGCGCCCCAGCAGCGGCCCCCAGAATGCGGGCGCGAGACGCAGCCCCGGACGGTAGAAATGACGGCGGCAGCGCGGCGACAGCGCCACGGCCTCCTCCGGGGAGACCTCACGCCAGGACGGCGGCGGTACGGGCGCGCAGGGCAGGGCGCGGCGCGTTTCCGGGCACTCCAGCCAGTACACGGCGCGCCGGTCCGGAACAAAAGGCAGCGAGGCAGGCTCGTCCGGCCCGAGACCCAGCAGCAGGCAGTCGCCCTCTTCCGGGCCGGCGGCATCCCACTGGCAGGCATCCCCGGAAAGGGTCAGCGGACGTCCGCAAAAATCGGCAAGAACGGTACGACGGGGGGCGCGTGAGGATGGCGGCATGGAAAATCTCCGGGCGAACGGGCAAGGAAAGGCTTGGCTTGCGACGCAAAAAAGGGTATGGCAACGGGCTGGTGTACCATGATGAAAGAATATCGCGATCACTACTTCCTGAAAGCCAAGCGAGAGAACTACCCCGCCCGTTCCGTCTATAAACTGAAGGAACTTGACGGCAAATTCAAGCTGTTCCGTCAGGGCATGCGCGTACTCGATCTGGGGGCCGCGCCCGGTTCCTGGTCACTGGGGGCCGCGGAAAAGGTGGGGCGCAACGGCCTCGTTCTGGGCTGCGACATACAGGACACCGACACAATCTTTCCACCGCAGGTCATCTTCATGGTGGAGGACGTGTTCCGGCGCTCTCCCGCCTTTGAGGCACGGCTTGACGAAATCGGCCCCTTCGACGTGGTCATGAGCGACATGGCGCCGCGCACGACGGGGACGAAATTCACCGATCAGGCTCGTTCGCTGGAACTGGCCTGCGAGGCCCTTACCGTGGCGCGTATGCGTCTCCGGCCCGGCGGCAGCTTTGTGGTCAAGATTTTCATGGGGCCGGATATTCAGGAACTCCTCGCGCCCATGCGCAAAGCCTTTGGCATGGTCAAATCCTTCAAGCCCAAAAGTTCCCGCGCGGAAAGCAAGGAGACCTTCTTCACCGGCATGGCCTTCCGGGCGGAGGCCGCCATCGATCCCCACGTCCCCCCCGAAATTCCCCCGTCATGCGGGGAATAGCGCGTTTCCGGCGGTTTCGCACGCACGTTCCGGCACGGGCCGCCGCTCCCTGAACGCGCCAATCCGCGCCGCCCAAAACGGGGCGGCCGCCATATCCACATTTCCCTTTTTTGGAGGTCATATGTCTGGGCATAGTAAATGGGCCAATATTCAGCACCGCAAGGGCCGTCAGGACGCAAAACGCGGCAAGGTCTTCACCAAGGCCGCCAAGGAAATCATCATCGCCGCCAAAAACGGCGGCGATCCGGCGGGCAACCCCCGCCTGCGCGCAGCCATTGCGGCCGCCAAGGCCGTCAACTTGCCCAAGGACAAAATTGAGGCCGCCATCCGCAAGGGCACCGGCGAGGACGCGGGAGGCGATCTCACCGAATGCTTCTATGAAGGGTACGGTCCCGGTGGCATCGCCATCATGGTGGAGGTCGCCACCGACAACAAGAACCGCACCGTGGCCGAAGTACGCCACCTCTTCACCAAGCACGGCGGCAGCCTTGGCACCGACGGCAGCGTGAGCTGGATGTTTGACCGCAAGGGCGTCATCACTGTGGACAAGGCCGCCTTCACAGAGGATCAGATCATGGAGGCCGCCATGAACGCCGGGGCGGACGACGTGCTTGACGACGGCGAGGTGTGGACCATCCAGACCGCCATGGCCGATTTTGCCGCTGTCCGGGACGCCCTTGAGGCCGCCGGCGTGGCCATGCAGTCCGCCGAACTGGCCATGGTTCCCCAGAACCTGACCGCCGTGGACGCCGACATGGGCCAGAAGGTACTGCGCCTCATGGACGCCCTCGACGACAACGACGACGTGCAGAACGTCTACGCCAACGCCGATTTCCCCGACGACATGCCTGAGTAGCGCGTTTTCACGGGTCGCGTGTTTCCGGCGGGAGAGAGACATCCGCGTTCTCCTCCCGCCGGTATCCCTTTCCGCCTCAGGAGAACGCTCCCCGGATTCCCCATCGCGCCCCGAATCAGAGACAGCCGGGCGGCGTCTCCCCCTCTCTCTTCCTTTTTCTCTTTCCCTCCAAGGAGCGCCCCGTGGTCACGACTATCGGCATCGATCCCGGCTCCCGCCTCATGGGCTGGGGCATTGTCAGCGACCGCTCCGGAGTTCTGCGGCTGGAGGGCTGCGGGGTCATTCGCGGCACAGAATGCGAAAACGGGACCAATGCGGCCTTCTCGGCACGGCTGGCCCATATACACGGCGAACTGAGCGGGATCCTCACCCGGTACCGTCCCGCGGAAGCCGCCATCGAGCAGGTCTTCACCGCCAAAAACGCGGCCGCGGCCCTCAAACTCGGGCAGGCGCGCGGCGTCGCTGTGGCGGCCTGCGCGGCCCACGGCCTCAGCGTTGGCGACTATCCTCCCACACTGGTCAAGAAGACGCTGACCGGCACCGGCAGCGCCACCAAGGAACAAGTGGCCTTCATGATCCGCCGCCTGCTTCACCTGCACGACAGCCAGTGGGATCCCCGCTGGACGTCGGACACCTCCGACGCGCTGGGCATCGCCATCTGTCATCTCACCCTGCGCCGCTTCGCCGCCATTCAGGCGTCGCGCTGACGGCGCGCCACACACCTGATCCCTACTCCGTCACGGCACGATCTGGTGGCGGCACCTCCGGCAAGGGCGTCAACGGTTCCAGCCGGAAGGAGGCCGGGCCGTCGCCAGGACGCACGATCCAGAGAGGCGCGTCGGGAAAGGCGTCGTAATATCCCCACAGCGGCACGGGGGCCGCATCCCCTTCGCGGAACCGGGCCTGCGCATAGAACAGCGGTACCAGCCACAGACGCGCGTCGCCGGGGCGCGCCCGTTGCAGCCAGCGGGTCAGGGCGTCCGCCAGAACGGCGGGCAGATAGCGCACAAGCCCCGCCTTGCCGTAATAATAGACATAATACGAACGCCCAGCGACCGCTTCCACCGAAGGAAGAAGACGTAGCGTCGCGCCGTGTTGCAGGAAGAGCGTCCGCCGCCCCTCGCCGTCCGTATGGCGAAGGCGACGATCGGGCGGCAAACGCAGGGCCACGGAGGCCAAGTTCCAGTGACGGGCCACCGCCTGATTGATCCAGAACCCGGGATCCTGCGTGATGTCCTGCTGGTACGCCCCAAGAACGAAGAAGCGATCGCCGCGCGTCTTCAGTGGCTCGACGCGCACATCCCGCCCGGCGGAGGCGGCATAGACACGATCCCGCGCGTCCAGCTCGGTCTTGCCGGAAAGAAAGAGCGTAAGCTCATGCGGCAGAGTCAACAGCACCATGCCCAGAAAGCCCAGCGCGAGGCAACGGGCGCGCCGGGCGCTGGCGGATCCGGCCAGATCCAGCGCGGCGCGGGCAAAAACAACACCGCCCAGCAGCATGAAGAGAAAGGCGGACGTATAGGCGCGGGAATCGGGAGACGGCGCAAACAGATAAGCCCCCTGCCCCATCTGCCCCAGCAGGAGAAAGGCCACGCCCAGCGGCGGCGAATGCCTCCAGAATGCGCGGCCATACCGGCGGACAAACATCCGGATCGACCAGAGAACCAGCGCCCAGGGGAGCCAGAACAGCGCCTGCACCCTGGGCTGATCCAGCAGCCAGAGGTGGATCTTGTCCCACAGGGACAGAGAGAGAAACCAGCTTTCGCGAACCAGAAGACGCTGGGCGTTGCCGGGCGCGCTGAAGACAAGGGCTATCCCGGCCAGCAGCAGGGCAAGCCCGGCGATCAGGGGAAGGAGGCGGCGCAGGCGTTCGCCGGAAGGCAGTGCGGCATTGCGGAACCAGAGGAGGCAGAGGGCCGCCGTCCCGGCCATGAAACAGAGCAGGGGCGTATTATATTGCAGCAGGCCGAAAAAAAGGGAGAGCGGCAGCCAGACCGCCGCCTCAACGGGGGAAAGCACGGGCCGGACGCGCACATCGGGCTGATCCAGCAGACGGCGGAAAGGCAGCAGAAAGAAGAGCGCGCAGCCTATGTCCGCGGCATAGGCCAGCCCGGTACGCCAGAACCAGATGGAACCGAAGGTGGGCATGCCCCACCACAGGGCGGCTGCCATGAGCGCGACGGAGATCGGCGTCAGCGTGCGACCGCGTTCCGGCCCGGCCACATGGAGCAGCGCCAGCCAGACGGCGGCGCAGAACATAGCCGCCGCCAGCAGGGCATAGAGGACGCCTGGCAGCCAGAGAAAGAAACCAAAGGTGACATAGGCCATGAAACGGCCGTCCCACGTGGCGTACATCTGTGCCGCCCGGCGAAAAATACCGGCGAACGTGGCCGGGCCAAACGGCAGAACGGACTCCCCGGCCATGATGGCGGCAAAGGGCTGCGCCGCCGAACCGCCGAAATAATAGTCGTCGGAAATGAGCGGCGTCAGCAGACAGAAGATCGCCACGCAGCCAAAGAGACAGAGGAACGTGAGGGCAAGAGGGCGCGTCATGAAGCCACCTCAGGAGAAACGGAGGGAACGAGATCCGGGAAACGGCGCGAGGCTTCGTTCCGGTCAAGCTCCCGCAGGGGCAGGATGCGGAACGAGGCGGGGCCATCGCCAGGGCGCACCAGCCAGAGCGGAAAACGTCCGCCATTGAAAAGCCCCCAGAGGCGCTGCCTCGGACTGTCAGGCGGCAGATGGGTTATGGAGAAAAGCAGGGGCGACGCCAGCAGGCGGTAATCACCCGAACCCGCCCGGGCGATCCAGCCTGTCAGGGCGTCGCCCAGCGGCTGGGGAAGGCGGGCAAGAAAGGAGGAATGGGCGGCGTAATAGACATAGAGAGCGCGCGCCACCCCTTCCGGCCATGCCACAACGGAAAGATTCTCTCCCCGCAGGCGCAGCAGGACGCGGCTTTCCTTCTCCTCATACAGAAAATAACGATCCGGCGGCAGGCGCAGGGCAACGGACGGCAGCCCCCAGTATGCCGCCACCACGCGGTTGATCCAGAAGGCGGGATCATGGGCCATGTCCTGCACATAGGCGCCCAGAGGGAAGAAGAGACGGCCCCGCATCACCAGCGGCGGGACGCGGGCATCCGTTCCCCGCGCCTCCTCCAGCATCCTGTCACGCGCATCCAGTTCGGTGCGCCCCCGCGCGACATGCCACAGTTCGTAGGGAAGCAGCGCCCAGAAAAGCAGGCAGAAGATCAGGCCGCACACGCGCTGCGCGCGCACGGCGCGCGTTCCCGCCGTGGCGAGGGCGGCGCGCAGTACGATGCAGGCCCCCAGCAGCATGAAGACCACGGCTGACGTAAACGCGCGGGGCGCGGGCGCCGGAGAGAAAAGAAAGGCCCCCTGCCCCATCTGCCCCAGAAGAAGAAATGCCGCCCCAGCCAGAGGCATATGTTTCCAGAACGCGCGGCCATGACGCAGGGCCAGCAGTACGGCGGCCCAGATCGCCAGCAGCCAGGGAAGCCAGAACAGCGCCTGCGCCTGTGGCTGCCGCCGAAGGAAGAGCGCGGCCTTTTCGGGCAATGTCAGCGTCAGGAACCAGCCTTCCTGAAGGCGCAGGCGCGCGGCATTGCCGGGCGAGGCGAACAGCACGGCAAGCGCGAGGGCCAGCGCCACAAGAGCGGCGATCAGGGGAAGGAGGCGGCGCAGGCGTTCGCCCGGCGGCAATGCGGCATGGCGGAACCAGAGAACACAAAGGGCCGCCGTTCCCCCCACGAGACAGATCAGGGGAGTATTGTATTGCAGCAGCCCCAGACAGAAACCCAGCACCGGCCAGACCGCCGCGGCAACGGGGGAAAGCACGGGCCGGACGCACAGATCTGGCCGCTCCAGCAGAAAGCGGAACGGCAGGAGAAAAAGCAGCGCCCCGCACAGATCCGCGGCATAGCCAAGCCCGGTATGCCAGAACCAGACGGAACCGCAGGTAGGCATTCCCCAGCACAGCAGGGAAGCCATCAGCGGCACGTGCCACCAGCGCAAGCAGCGCCTCCAGTCCGGACCGAGCACATGCAGCAGCGCCAGAAACACCGTCAGACAGACCGTCAGGGCGACCCCGGCGGCTGTCGCCGCCGGAGGAAGCCAGAGAGCAAGCCTGATGACAAGATAGGAGAGAAAGCGCCCGTCCCACGTGGCGTACATCTGCATGGCGCGGCGGAACATGTCGCCGAACCGTGCCGGTTCCAGCGGCCGTACGCTCTCTCCGGCCATAACTTCGGAAAAGGGCTGCGCCGGGGCGCTGCGGAAAAAATAGTCGTCGGCCAGCAGCGGCGTCAGCAGGGCGGCAACGGCCATGACGGCAAAAAGCAGCCCGAACCACAGCCACACGGCGGCATCGGGACGGGAGGAGACCGGGGGGAACGTGGCGGAGGACATGGGCAAGGACATTCCTGAGCCCCTATCGGGAGCCGCCGCCAACGGTAGCGGCGGGGGCACTGGCGGGAACGCTGGCGGCGTGACGATCGAGAACGGTCCGCATGTCTTCCGGACGCAGGACAAGGATTTCCTCCACGGAGAGGACGCGGGCGGGCGCGGCGTCACTCCGGTTCAGACTCCTGCCGTACCAGCGAATGCCGTGCCAGCCTCCGGCCTTGTATCCCGAAGCGGGAAACTCACCCAGCAGGCGGAACCCGAAGGCCACATGGAGCGCTTCGCTGGCCTCGTTGGGAACCGTGACGCAGCCGTAGGCGTTGCGGATGCCCTGCATGGCCAGCAGATCGAGCAGAGCCCCGTAGAGGGCGCGCCCACCGCCCCGCCCCGTGCGGGCTCGATCCATGTAGACGGACAGCACGGCGTTCCATTGATAGGCGGCCCGCTCCATATGCCGGGCCGCATAGGCGTAGCCGGTTATGCGGCCTTCCTCCTCCAGCACAAGCCAGGGGTAGTCTCCGCCGGTACGCCGGAGACGCCCGGCAAACTCGTCGCGACAGGGGACGGCGTATTCAAAGGTGATGCAGGTTTCCAGCACGTAGGGCGCATAGATGGCAAGCAGGGCATCGGTATCTTCCAGGCGGGCCAGACGCAGGCGGCGGTTCATGGGGTTTCCTCAGGGGTTGCGGTGGCGGACGGCGCGGCGGGCGCGTTGACCACCGCGCCGATCATGATCCCCATATGCGTCATGGAGAGAGCCAGCCACCAGATACGGTAAAAATCATGGCCGAAAATGCCGTTGACGAACCAGGCGGCGTAGGCAATCCAGAACCAGGCCGTCATGCGCCAGTAGCAGGACGGCCCCCCTTCCTCCAGCTCGCGGACAAGCTGCGGGCGCAGACGCGCCCAGCCCCAGAAGAGAAAGCCGAAAAGAAAGATCATGCCCAGCAGAAAGCCGACGGCCCCGTGCGCGCAGAGAATGTCCAGATAGAGATTGTGCGGATGGCTGATGGTGATGACGTCGCGTTCCGGCACAAGGCCCAGCGCGCGAAAGGCCGCATTATACTGCCCCGCGCCCGCGCCGAACCAGGGATGTTCAAGAAAGACGTTCCAGCCCAGAGACCAGAGGCTCCAGCGCCCGTCCGCGCCAATGGCGCCCGGCGACAGACGCCCCTGCCGCAGCAGGGCAAACGCGCCGAAGATCGCCGCGGCGATCAGCGGATAACGCCAGCGCAGGCCGCCGCGCAGCAGCATCCAGAACGCGGCGGACGAGGCCACGGCCAGCACACCGCTCCGGGTGCCGCTGCCCACAAGCAGAAAGGCCGGTGGCAACAGCAGTGCGGCGAAAAGCGCGGCCGATATGGCGACGGACCAGCGCCGCCGCAGCAAAAACCAGCAGCCGAACACAGGCAGCATGGCCAGAGCGATATAGTTGCCCACGGCATAGTCGGCGAAACTGCCGGACAGCCGGCCTTCCCGGGGCGCATAGCCCATGATGAAATCAACGCCGGAGAAAGCCTGCCAGAGGCCGTCCAGCCCTTCCCAGAAACAGGCCAGCCCGCAGGCCGTCACGAGGCGACGCAGGTCGCGCTCGTCCCGGACGCATTCCATGGCGATGAACGGCAGTATGTAGCCCTTGTTGACGCCCATGCCCGCGTGAAGGAACGACTGCCAGACATTACCGGAAAAGAGGATGCCGATCAGCGTCATCAGGGCGGCGCACCAGAAGAGGGGACGCGGGCGCAGACGGGCCAGCGTGGAGTTTTTCCAACCGTGCCGGTAATACAGGGCCAGGAAGAGGGCGCAGACAAGGGGCGAAACTTCCCGGAAGCCGTAGCCGGAGGGGAAGAGAACAATGCCCGTCCAAAAACTCCAGAACAGGCATCCATGCCAGAAAAGGGCGGGATCCGCCGCGTGGCGCGCCCGCAACGGGGCGAGAAAGGAAGACAGCAGCCGGCGCATAACGCTCCGCGGGCCCGCGCTTGCAGGCCGTCTCATTTTTCTCTAGAATTACAGGATACGATGCCGGCTTTGCCGGGAGAGACCTACACAGTTGAGGGTATGTTATGGCTCGATTTACCGGTTTTGACGAAGTGTTCAGCGCACTGTACGTGGATTTTGACGCTCTCTATGCCCGTTTTCTTGACGCCGATCCCGAAGCGGCGCGCAATTTCGGCGCAACGCCCTACCGCTGGGTTCGCTGGATTGAGAATCACGCGCTCCGCATTCTCTACGGCGAAGGCGTGCGCCGCCGCATCCTCAGGCGCATGGTATACCTGAACCCCCAGCGCTATCAAGAATTCCGTTTCCACTTCTCCCGCAGCGCCTTCCAGGTCGTGGACTGCCACCCGCTCTCGCCGCGAGGCAGAACCGGCGCGGACATACATCTTGTCATGGACTGCATGGCCGATCTGTCCCATGCCACGCACTTTGACGAATTCATCATCCTTTCCGGCGACACGGATCTCACGCCGCTGCTCATCCGCCTCCAGGAACACGCCCGGCGCACCCTTGTGCTCTCCGTGGGCCACTCCTCCCCGGCCTGCACGGCGGCCGCCTCATGGCGCATCCGCGAGGACTGGTTCCTTCAGCAGGCGCTCAAGGACGACCGCGACGACTACGGCGGCGACGATCGCATGTCCTCCACCGGTCGCGGGCGGGCCCCCTACAATCCCATGAATGCCCCACTGGGCGAGAGCGCGGGCCGGGGCGGGGGCGGCATGACCGGCCGCCTGCCCATCGATGACGACGATGACGATGGCGACGGCCCGGCTCCCGGAAATTCGTGGTAAAAAAGCCCGAAAAAGCCTCCATCCCTTGACGGGTTCGCTCCGGGGAATGTAGGATGCCCGTGCGTCCGTCCCGTACGCCGCCACGGCGTGCGGGCGGCGGACGGAAAAAAACAGTATCCCTGGAGGATCCCATGATGTTCCGCAGAATGCTTCTTTCGCTGGCTGCGCTGTCGCTGCTGTGCGCTCCCGCTTCCGCCGCCGAAAAATTTGTCGTGGCCGGCGACTGCAACTTCCCGCCCTTCGAGTATCTCAACGACAAAAAAGAACCCGTCGGCTATTCCATGGACTACATCACGGAAGTGGCCAAACGCGCCGGTCTTGACATCGAGATCCGCAATGTGGCGTGGGACGGCATCTTCGCCGGGCTTGCCGCGGGCAATTACGACATCCTCGCCTCCTCGACCACCATCACCCCCGACCGCCAGAAGACCTTCGACTTCTCCACGCCCTATTATGGCCTGACGCAGGCCGTCATCCTGCCCAAGGGCAAGACCCTCTCCAGCCTTGAGGAGCTCCGGGGCAAGACCGTGGGCAGCCAGATTGGCATCACCGGCGTCTTCGTCCTGCGCAAGGCCAACGTGGGGGCCAACATCCGCGAATACGACGATGTGGGCCTGGCCATTGCCGATCTCGCCGCGGGCCGCATCGACGCCGTCATCTGCGACGACCCCGTCGCCAAGTATTATGCCAACAAGCGCAAGGATTTTGAAGGCAAGCTCACGGTAGCCTACCAGACCGGCGACAAGGAATACATCGGCTTCTGCCTCAAGAAGGGCCGCAAGGATCTGCTCGATCGCATCAACAAGGCCGTCGAGGAAATCAAAAAAGATGGCACCGAAGCCAAACTGATGGAAAAATGGATGGGCAGCCACTAGAACGCCGTCCTATCCCGCGCGAACCGCCGTCATGGGATGCCATGACCCCGCGCGGAGCCAGATCCTGAACGACAGACGCGCCCCCGCCGGAGGAGCCGCGGGACTCCTCCGGCCTTCGCGTCCTCATGCGAACGCCGTTACCGGCGCGACGCCAAAGAGGAAAGCAATGGATAAAGACGAAGGACAGAGCAACGCCAACATCATCATGGTCACCGATGGCCCGGCCATTCCCAACCCGCGCGAATGGCGGCTGATCAACGCCTGGTCCATCGCGCTGACGGGGGCCATAGTCTCCCTGCTCCTGCTGTGCTACACAGGACCGGCCAGCTACCGGGAGGCCCTGCTCTTCCTCCCGGACGGCATTCTGCTCACCTTCAGGCTTACGGCCCTTGCCATCTGCTGCGCCGTGCCGCTGGGGCTGCTCACGGGGCTGGGGCGCATCTCGCGCAACCGCTGCATCAACCTCATCGCCTCCACCTATGTGGAGGTCATACGCGGCATCCCGCTGCTGGTGCAGGTCTTCTACATCTATTTCGCCCTTTCCCAGTTTTTGCGCATACAGGGCGTGCCCGCCGCCGTCATCGCCATCAGCGTCTGTTACGGGGCGTACATGGGCGAAGTCTTCCGCGCGGGCATCCTCGCCATTCCCAAGGGCCAGACGGAAGCAGCCCGCTCGCTGGGCTTCAACCGCTTCCAGACCATGTTTTTCGTGGTGCTGCCCCAGGCATGGCGCACCATCCTCCCCCCCGTGGGCAACGAGTGCATCGCCATGCTCAAGGATACGGCCCTTGTCTCCGTCATCGGCATGCCCGACATGATGCAGCGCGCCCGCAGTTTCGCCTCCCAGAGTTACGCCTATTTCGAGGCCTACACCGTTGTGGCGCTCGTCTACCTGATCATCACCCTGCTCCTTTCCAAAATCGTCAGCGTCATTGAAGCGAGGCTCAATTACTATGACCGCAGAAAATAACGGCCCCATCATTTCCATCGCCAACATCTGGAAATATTTCGGCCAGTTTCCCGCCCTGCAGGATGTCAGCCTCGATATTGCCGCCGGAGAGCGTGTCGTCATCATCGGCCCTTCCGGATCCGGAAAGTCCACCCTGCTGCGTTCCATCAACCGCCTTGAGGACATCGACGGCGGCAGCATCACCGTCAACGGACGGGACATCAACGACAGGCACAACGACATCAACATGCTGCGCCGGGGCATGGGCATGGTCTTCCAGCAGTTCAACCTCTTCCCTCACAAGACCGTTCTGGAAAACCTCACCATGGCCCCGCGCAAGCTGCTGGGGCTCTCCCGTACCGATGCCGAAAACCGCGCCCTGCTGCTGCTCAAGAAGGTGGGCATCAGCGACAAGGCCAACATCTATCCGGCCATGCTTTCCGGCGGCCAGCAGCAGCGCGTGGCCATCGCCCGGGCGCTGGCCATGCAGCCCGCCATCATGCTTTTTGACGAACCCACGTCCGCCCTTGATCCAGAGATGGTGGGCGAGGTTCTCGACGTCATGATCAATCTGGCCGAAGAGGGTATGACCATGGTGTGCGTCACCCATGAAATGGGCTTTGCGCGCACCGTCGCCGATCGCGTGATTTTCATGGATCACGGCCAGATTATCGAATCCGGGCCGCCGGACGTCCTCTTCGAATCCCCCCGCCACCCCCGGCTCAGGCAGTTCCTGAACCAGATTCTCTAGGACGGGTGTACCACACCGTGCCTGTTGGCAGGCATCTCTCGCGAGCGATTTCCGAGACGTTGCGGCGTCAGCGGCACGCCAGCGCGGCGGCGGCAAAAAAACCGCTGCTGGTCATGCCCGTCAACCGCGCCTTGAAAGTGAAGCCATCCCGGCGAGTTTTCTCAGGGTATCGTTTCGTTCATATTTCATCCGCAATCGCCCCATCCGCCGGCCAACGCCGCATCTGACGGCCAGAACTGTCTGTGTTGCCGGGCCTGTCACTCTCTGAAAAAGGAAAGATCCAAAAAGTTTTCCCGGCTTTGCCGTTCCGTCAAGGCGGCATTCCCCGGAAAGGCGCGGCCCCGACGGAGAGCTGGGAGAATTTTTCAAAAATCTGGTTGAAAAACAATTTCACTTTCAATATCATCACCGATGCCGGGATTGAGGAGGCGCGCCCAGCGCGCCCAGCCGCAACGCCTCCTCAGGACCATCCGGCGGCCCGCACGGAAATGACGTGCGGGGAGATTCGCGCGCCCGCCGCGCTTTTTCCGAGGAGGAATGTATGCGCTCCGTTTGTGAGACTCTCGTCCAGATGATCGAAGACCCCAAAGCCACCGCGGACGACTTTGCCAACACGCCGCTTCCTGAGAGCATGCCCGCCGTGACCCTGCACAGGGACGAACAGGAGATGTTTGCCGGGCAGGCTTTCCGCGACAAGGATCCGCGCCGTTCGCTGCACTTCGAGGAAGTCCCCCTGCCAGAGCCAGAACATGGCGAGGTGCTGGTGGCCGTCATGGCTTCGGCGGTCAACTTCAACAACGTCTGGTCGGCGATTTTCGAGCCAGCGCCCGGTTTCTCCTACATCAGCGACTTTGCCCGTATGCGCGACACGCATCAGAAGCACAACCAGAATTTCCAGATCATCGGCGGGGATGCCGCGGGCGTCGTCGTCCGGGCGCATCCTTCCGTCAACCAGTGGAAACCGGGCGATCGCGTCACCCTGCACGGAGGCGTCTTCGACGTTGAGGAACCGGTGGTTTTCAGTGACGCCGTTCAGGATCCCCACGCCCGCGCCTGGGGCTTTGAGACCAACTACGGCGCGTTCGCCTACTTCACCGTCGTGCAGCAGCATCAGCTGCTGCCCAAGGCGGAACACCTCTCGTGGGAAGAGGCCGCCTCCATGAATCTGGTGTCCAGCACCGCCTACCGCATGCTTGTCTCCCCCAACGGGGCCAGCATGAGGCAGGGCGACAACGTGCTCATCTGGGGGGCGGCGGGTGGCCTTGGCAGCATCGCCATCCAGATGGTCCGCAACGGCGGCGGCGTCCCCATCGGCGTCGTCTCATCGGACGAGAAGGCCGATGCCGCCAGAAAGATCGGCTGCGAACGGGTGATCACGCTGCGCCGCACGCCCGGCGCGGAACTTTTCCTCGATGAGAACGGCAGGACCAGGGGCAGGCAGATTCTGCGCCTGAAGGCCCAGATCCGCAGGCTGACGGGCGGCGAGGACTGCGACATCGTCTTTGAGCACACGGGCAGATCCACCTTTGCCGCCAGCGTTGGCGTGGCCAAAACCGGCGGAAAGATCGTCACCTGCGGATCCACATCGGGGTACGATCACGTGTTTGACAACCGCTACCTCTGGCAGACGGTCAAATCCATCATCGGCTCGCACGGGGCCAACTACCATGAGGCCATGCAGGCGGTACGCCTGATTTGCAAGGGCATGATCACCCCCGTGCTTTCCGAGGTCTTCCCCCTGCGGCGGACGGCGGAGGCCGTCGGGAAAATGCACGCCGGCGGCCAGATCGGCAAGCTCGGCATCCTGAACATGGCCCCGGAAGAGGGTATGGGCATCCGCGACCGCGAACTGCGTGAGCGCGTGGGGGAAAAACGCATCAACGTTCTGCGGAAAGACATGGCGGCAGCCTGACACCTATGCCACGGCGCATGAAACGGTATCTTCTCTCTCTCCTCTGCGCGCTGTCGCTCTGCGTGCCCGGCGTTGATGGGCACGCCTGCACCGGAGAGGCGCGGGAGGAAACGCGATCCTGGCTGGCGGAACGCCTGCGCCTTGCCGGCTGGCTGGAAACAGCGCAGGGGGTGCGGCTGTATTCGACGGACGAACCCATCACGTCGCGCCTTCAAGCGCGGCTGGAAGCGGCAATGGACTTGGAGCCTTTTTTCGCCTTTGTCTCCCTGGACGCGGAAAAAAACTGGATCGTCACGGACACCACGCGGCTCGCCCTGCGCGAGGCCTGGCTGGAATACGCCGCCGAATCCTGGTCGCTGCGGATGGGGCGGCAGATCATCGTCTGGGGCAAGGCCGACGGTCTCCGCATCACGGACAACATCTGCCCCGTCGATTACCGGGATTTCATGAACCGCCAGCGGGACGACCTGCGCCTCCCCGTGACGGCGACCCTGCTGCGCGTTTCCGGCGACACGTTTTCCACGGAAGCGATCTGGATTCCCGAATTCCGCCATTCCCTGTACCCGGAAGCGGAAGATCCCTGGGGGGCCCTCTTTGCCGTGGGCAAGAGTCCGCTGATCCGTGAGAAAAAAAGGAAAACGCCGGATCTTTCCCTGGAAAACAGCGAAATCGGCCTCAGGACATCCGGCTATTTTTCCGCATTCGACGTGTCGCTTTCGGCCCTGTATACTTGGGACGACAATCCCGCCTACGGCAGCGAGGTGGAATGGACGGCCTCCGGCCCCAGGATCGCGGTCACGCCCGAACACAAACGCGTGACCATCCTCGGCGCGGACGTATCCGTGCCCTGGTCGGATTTCGTCTTCCGCGCGGAAGGGGCGCTCTTTCTTGGCCGGCACATCTCCTCCACGGAACCCGGCAACGCGCCCCGGCGCAAGGACGCGATCAAATGGCTCGTGGGCGCGGACTGGTCGCCGGGAAACGACTGGACGCTCACCGCCCAGTTCTCGGACGAACAGATCCTGCGGCATGAAGCGAATCTCAGCCAGAAGGAACACAGGCATATCGCCACGCTCAACGTGTCCCAAAAATTCCTGAACCAGACATTGACGCTTTCCGGCATGGCCTACGCCTTCACCGACGACAAGGCCATAGCCAGCCGCTTTCAGGCGGAATACTCCGTCATGGACGGCATGACGCTCACGGCCGGTCTAGACATCATTGACGGAGGGAACGGAAGCTACGAACCCTTCAAAAAGAACTCCCAACTCTGGATGAAACTGAAATACAGCTTCTAGCGCGGTTGCCCATTGAGCATTGACCGCCACCTCTTTTCCAAGCCCACAGGAGCCGCCATGTCGCGCTGGATCATACCGCAAACCGTTACGGACGCGCCCTTGCGCCTCTTCTGCTTCCCTTACGCGGGGGGCGGCGCATCGGCCTATCGCCGCTGGATCAGGGAATCGGGGGGTTCCGTCTATGCCATGCAGCCGCCGGGGCGCGAGAACAGGGTGCGCGATCCGCTGCGCTCTTCCCTGACGGACTGGGCCGCCGAAGCGGCAGAGGCCATCCTGCCGCATACCGATCGTCCCTACGCCTTCTTCGGGCACAGCCTCGGCGCGCGCGTTGCCTTTGAGACCGCCCGCGAACTGCGGCGGCGCGGGGCCCCCCCGCCCGCGCATCTTTTCGTGTCCGGCAGCCCCGCGCCCGATCTCCGCGAGGAACGCCCGCTCCACAGGCTGGACGACGCCGCCTTTACGGCGGAACTGCGGCGCTTCAGCGGTACCCCCGCGGAACTGCTGGACAATCCGGAGATCATGGCCTTTTTTCTGCCCATCCTCCGTGCGGATTTTACCGTCGACGAAACCTATGTCTTTCAGCCGGAAGATCCGCTTCCCGTTCCCATCACCGCCTTCTGTGGCAGTGAGGACGGCGAGGCTACGCCGCAACAGATGCGCGCCTGGCGGAACTTCACATCGGCGGACTTTACGCTGCGGCTGATCCCCGGCGATCATTTCTTCCTCTTCAGGCCGGAAAACCGCCTCCCGGAACAGCTTCACGCGATTCTGCGTGAGCGCGGCTATTCCGCATAAAAAACGAAAACGAATGTCTTTTCTGAAAGGAGCTTCCATGCAACGCCGGAACGACCGGAAAGAACGGCGCGACGCCGATACCTACGACGCCCTGTGGCGTCCCTATTCACTGGCGGAAGAACTGTCCATGCGGGCGGCTCTTTGCGGCGATCGTCCGGCGCTGGCCGACAGGCGCGGACGGATGACCTATGGGGAACTCTACCGCGCGGCCGAGGCCATTGCCGCCGGGCTGCGTGACAGGGGCCTCCGGCCGGGCGATCGCGCCATCCTCCAGTTTCCCAACTGCATCGAATTTGTCCTGGCGGTCTATGCCTGCCTGCGCCTTGGGGTAATTCCCGTGCTGACGCTGCCCGCCTACCGGGAAGCCGACATCGATCTCTTCTGCGAGGCCGTCACACCGGCGGCCTATTTCGCCCCCCGGAGCTTCGCCGGGTATGCATACGCGCCGCTGGTGGAAAAGATGCGCGCCCGCCACGCCTCGCTGCGGCTCTTTGTGAGCGATACGGACGGCGTGCCGGACAGCGTTCCCCTTGCCAGCCTGAACGGCGACGCCAGCGGCATGCCCTTTCCCGACGCCGCCGGAACCGCCTTCGTCCTCATGACGGGAGGAACGACCAGCGCCCCCAAAATGATCCCCAAGACGCACCGGCAGTATTACGCCTATGCCAGAGCCTCCG
Organism: uncultured Desulfovibrio sp.; assembly: GCA_934546745.1. Taxonomy (GTDB): domain Bacteria; phylum Desulfobacterota; class Desulfovibrionia; order Desulfovibrionales; family Desulfovibrionaceae; genus Desulfovibrio. Next base: position 23,940 of record CAKTDV010000005.1, read on the forward strand.
CACAGCGCTGCGGCGTCACGGCGGATTCCGTCTATATGGCGACGCTGCCCGCGGGACATCATTTCAGCATGGGCTCGCCCGGCATCGTGGGCGCGTTCTCGCAGGGCGCGAAAGTCGTGTTGACGCCTATCCCCACTTTTGACGAGGTGTTTCCGCTGGTTGAGAAAGAAAAAGTGACCGTCATGCCCGCCGTCCCCCCGCTGCTGCGGGCCTGGACGGAAGCCCGGAGCTGGGACTCCAGCGATCTGTCCAGTCTGGAACGCATACAGGTGGGCGGCGGCCCCGTGGATGCCGCCACTCTGCGGGAAGCCCGCGAAGCCCTGCAATGCGCCATCCAGCAGGCCTACGGCTTTACGGAAGGGCTCGTCTGCTACACGGATCCGGACGAGGAACTCTACGAAGGGGACATGCAGATTCAGGGCAGGGCGCTCTTTGACGAGGACGAACTGCGCATCGTGGACGAGGCGGGCCGCGACGTGCCGCCCGGCGTGACGGGCGAGCTGATCGTGCGGGGGCCGTGTATCCTGTCCTCGTATTTTGCCGCGCGGGAAACGCTGGATCCCCAGTGGCTGACGCCGGACGGCTTCTACCGTTCCGGAGATCTCGCCGCATGGACGGAAAGCGGACGCCTGCTGATACTCGGCCGCCTCAAGGACATCATCAACCGGGGCGGCGAAAAGTACGCCGCCACTGAAATTGAAAACCGTCTCCGCTCCTGCCCCGGCGTTGCCGATGCCGCCGTCGTCGGCGTTCCGGATCGTATGTTTGGCGAACGGCAATGCGCCTGGCTCATTCCCGAAGAGGGAACTGCCCCGCCCACCCTTGCCGCCGTGCACGCCTTCCTGCGCGGGCAGGGCGTCGCCCCCTTCAAACTCCCGGATCAACTGGAATACGCGGAGCGCTGGCCACTGACGGCGGCGGGCAAGATCAACAAGCGCCAGCTGACGCTCATGGCGGAAGAACGGAGCGCCTGACAGCGCGGTTTTACGCTGGAAACGCGACCGCTCCGGCGGACGCGGGATCGCGGAACGCGCGCGGGCGCGGTTTCGCCTGTGCGGCTCTATGCCAAAAGGAAAGACTCATGGAGAAATCCCAGAAAAAGGATCAGGGGCTGGACGCGGACGGCGTCCGCGCCGCCATCATGGCGCTGCTGCCGGAACAGCGGGAGTTCGGCGACGGCGACAACCTCATAGAATGCGGTCTTGACTCCCTGCGCGTCATGCGTCTACTCGGCCAGTGGCGCAGGGCTGGCGCCCGCGTCTCGTTTGCCGATCTTCTGGAACGACCCACCCTGCGGGACTGGCTCGCGCTGCTTGACGTGCGGGAACCCGCCCCGGAAACGGCAACGGCGACCGGAGAGGGCGGGGCCTTCCCGCTGACGGATGTCCAGTACGCCTACTGGATAGGCCGCAGGGACGATCAGCCGCTGGGCGGCGTCGGCTGCCACGCCTATCTTGAACTTGACGGCGAGGGCGTGGATCCCGGCCGGCTGGAACAGGCCTGGACTCTGCTGCGGCGCACCCATCCCATGCTGCGGGCGCGTTTCACCGGGGACGGCCGCCAGGAAATCATGGAGGAAGCCTTCCCCGCCGGTGTCGCCACCCACGATCTGCGCGCCCCCGGCCTCGACGTGGAAGCGGCGCTGGAAACAACGCGCGCCCGCCTTTCCCATCGCCGCCTCCCCGTGGAAAAGGGGCATGTGGCTGGGCTGGAAATCAGCCTTCTGCCGGAAGGGCGTACCCGCGTGCATTTCGATGTGGATCTGCTCGTGGCCGACGCCCAGAGCCTCGGCATCCTCCTGCGCGATCTGAATGAGGCCTATGCGCTGGGCGCGATCGCCGCCGCGCCCGCCAACTGGAGTTTCGCTGGATGGCTGCAACGCGCGGCCCTGCGCGGCAACGAAACCCTCGACGCGGATCGCGCCTACTGGGCGGAACGCCTCCCGAATCTGCCAGGCGCTCCTGCGCTGCCGCTCCGCAAAAAACCGGAAAACGCCGGACGGCCCGTATTCCGCCGCAGGACGCGCCTTGTCCCGGAAGTGCAATGGCGGCGTCTGCGGGAAATGTCGGCCTCACACGGCGTGACTCCGGCGATGCTTCTGCTGACCGTCTATGCCGGAGTGTTGGCCCGCTGGAGCGAGTCGCCCCGCTTTCTGATCAACATGCCCCTCTACAACCGCGATGCCAGTGAGGAAGGCCTTGAGAACGCCGTCGCGGACTTCTCCAGTCTGGTGCTACTAGAAGTAGACTTTTCCGGCAAGGCCGGTTTTCTGGATCGCCTGCGCGCCCTCCAGTCGCAGCTGTACCGCGATGTGGAACACGCCGGGTATTCCGGGGTGCGGGTACTGCGCGACCTTGCGCGCGCCCGCCCGGGGGAGCCTGTCAGCGCGCCCGTGGTCTTCGCCGGAAACATAGGCACGCGTCTGCTGCCGGAAGACGCCCGCCCGCTGGGAAACCCCGGCTACATGATCACGCAGACGCCGCAGATCTGGCTCGATTTTCAGCTCTACGAATCGGAAGATGGCCTGCTGCTGGCCTGGGATGCCGTGGAGGATCTTTTCCCGTCCGGCATGCTGGATCAGATGTTCGCCGCCTATGACGGCGTCCTGTCCCGCCTTGCCGCGCCCGGCGCGGACTGGACGGCGGACATCGATCCCGCGCCCGTCCCCCATGACCGTCAGGGCGAGGACGGCGGGGACATCCCCGAAACGACGCTGCACGCCCCCTTCTTTGAGGCCGCGCGGCGTACACCCGACGCGCCCGCCCTGCTCATGGACGACGGCGACGCGCTGTCCTACGGGCAACTGGCGGAAAAGGCCCTGCGTCTGGCGGGCACGCTGCGCGCCCTCGGTGTGGAAGATGGCGAGCCCGTAGCGGTGACGCTGCCACGAGGCCCGTTGCAGATTGCCGCCGTGCTGGGCACGCTTGCCGCCGGAGCCGCCTATGTGCCCGTCAGCCCGGAACAGCCCCCGGCACGGCGGGAACGCATCGTCCGGAAGGCTGGGATCCGTTTCGCGCTGACGGAAACGGCCCTTCGGGAACGCCTGGCCTGGCCCGACGGCGTCACCGTACTGGACGCGGCTTCAGACAACGCCGCCCCCCTTGCCGCGCCGCGCCCTGTCTCGCCGGAGACGCTGGCCTACGTCATCTTCACGTCAGGCTCCACCGGGGAACCCAAGGGCGTGGAAATGACGCACGCGGCCGCCGCCAACACCGTTGCCGCCCTTGTCCGGCGTCATGCCATCTCGGCGTCTGATCGCGGCCTAGCCGTTTCCGCCGTGGATTTCGACCTCTCCGTCTTTGACATGTTCGGCCTGCTGGGCGCTGGCGGCGCGCTGGCGGTGCTGGACGAGTCCGCGCGGCGCGACGCCGCCGTGTGGCGGCGGCTGGTGGAGGAGTACCAGATAACCATCTGGAACTCAGTCCCCATTCTGCTGGACATGCTGCTGACCGCCGCCGCGGACAGGCCGGATTCCCTCGCCTCCCTCCGCGTCGCGCTGCTCTCCGGCGACTGGATAGGCATGGATCTTCCGGCGCGCCTGGCGGCGGCCGCTCCGGCCTGCCGTTTTGTGGCGCTGGGAGGCGCGACGGAGGCGGCCATATGGTCCAACGCGCAGGACGTGACCCTGCCTTTACCCGAAACGTGGACAAGCATCCCCTATGGGCGGGCCCTGCCGGGGCAGGCCTACCGCGTCGTGGACGCGCTGGGCAGAGACTGCCCGGACTGGGTTCCCGGCGAATTGTGGATCGGCGGCAGGGGTGTTGCCCGGGGCTACCGGGGCGACCCCGAACTGACGGCGCGCGCCTTTGTCCACCACAAGGGCATGCGCTGGTACCGCACGGGCGATATGGGGCGTTTCTGGCCCGGCGGGACGCTGGAATTTCTTGGGCGGCGGGATTTTCAGGTCAAGGTGCGCGGACACCGCATTGAACTGGGAGAAATAGAGGCGGCCATCAGGCTCTTTCCCGGCGTGCGGGAGGCGGCGGCGATGGTTTTCGAGTCGGTGCGCGGCATACGGCGCTTGCGGGCCTTCGTTGTGGCGGAACCCGGGCAGCGGATCGACGCGGCCGCCCTGCGGACCTTCCTGCGGGATCGCCTGCCGGAATACATGATCCCCGCCGCCGTTTCGACGATGCAAACATTGCCGCTGAGCGCCAATGGCAAGCTGGACAGAAAGGCGCTGGCGGCCCTGCCCCTGCCCGACGGCGGCGGCGAGGAGGACACGGCGGGCACACCGCCCGCCACCGCCACGGAAAAGACGCTGGCCTCCATCTGGCAGACGCTGCTTTCCGTTCCTGAAATCCGGCGTGAGGACAGTTTCTTTGAACTTGGCGGCGATTCGCTGCTGGCGACGCGCCTTGCGGCGGAAATCCGGAAAGCCTTTTCCGTGGCGCTGCCGCTGGACGCCCTTTTCCTGCGGCCCGCCTTTGCGGACGTGGCGTCCTTTGTGGAAGAGGCGCGCCTCAGGAACGCGCGGAAAGACGCCATCCCCGCGCCCGCGCTGCCGGAACTGACGCCCCGGCGGGAGCCTCTGACGGCGCCTTTTCCGCTGACGGACATACAGCACGCCTACTGGATAGGCCGCACCGGAGCCTATGAACTGGGCAATGTCTCCAGCCATATCTTTTTCGAATTTGACGATCTGCGTCTTGATCTGGATCGCCTGCGGGCGGCCTGGCTGCGGCTGGTGCGGCGGCACGGTATGCTCCGGGCCGTCTTCCTCCCCGACGGAACGCAGCGCATACGGGAGGAAATCCCCGCTTCCGGTTTTGCCGTGGACGATCTGCGCGGCCTCGGCGCACGGGAAACGGAAGCGGCGCTGGAAGCGCTCCGCGACCGCATGTCCACCCAGGTGCTGCCCGCGGAAACAGGCCCCCTGTTCGACATCCGGGCCGTCCGTTACGATGCGCCCGGCGGCGAGCGCGTACGCCTGTTTCTCGATGTGGACGCGCTCATTGCCGACGCATGGAGCCTCTTCCTGCTGCTGGACGAATGGCTGCGCCTGTACCGCAATCCCGACGCCGCGCTTCCGGCGCTGGATCTCTCGTTCGCCGACTATGTGCTGGCGGCGGAGTCCCTGCGTGGATCGGAAGCCTGGCGCGCCGCCTGGAACTACTGGAACGACCGCCTGGACGACATCCCCATGCCGCCTGATCTGCCGCTGGCGAAGCATCCGGCCTCGCTGGGATCGTCCCGCACGAAGCGCCGCCACCTTGCGCTTCCCTCGGAACAATGGGAACGCCTGAAATCCCGGATCCGCGCGGCGGGACTCAGCCCCTCCGGCTTTCTGATAGCCGCCTATGCGGAAATCCTTGGCATGTGGAGCGGTTCACCCCGTTTCACCATCAACCTGACGCTCTTCAACCGCCTACCGCTGCATCCGCAGGTCAACAATCTCGTGGGCGATTTCACGTCGCTTGATCTGCTGGCCGTGGAAGGTGGGCGGGGCACGTTTCTGGAAAAGGCCCGCGCCCTGCAACGCCGCCTCTGGGAAGACATGAACCACCGTCTTGTGGACGGCGTGCAGGTGCTGCGGGAGCTGGGCAAACGCGGGCGACGTCCTGCCCCGGCGGTCGTCTTCACCGGCGCCGTCGGCCTTGGCGCGGAACGGGATGCCTCCGCCCTGTCGGCACTGGGGACACTGGTGGCAAGCGTGACGCAGACGCCGCAGGTCTGCCTTGACCATCAGGCCTACGAACAGAACGGCGATCTGATCCTCAACTGGGACGCTGTGGAAGAACTGTTCCCCGAAGGGATGCTGGACGCCATGTTCGCGGCATACCGCGACCTTGTGCTGCGTCTGGCGGACGGGCGAGGCTGGGACGGGGAGGCCTTTGCCGCGTTACCGGCGCCACAGGCGCCGCGCCGCGCCGCCTACAACAACACGGCGTCGCCGTTTCCTCCCGCCACGCTGGACGGGCTTTTCCGGCAAAGCGCGCGGCAATTCCCCGGTAACGCGGCAGTCATCACGCCGGAGGGCGTCCATACCTATGCGGAACTTTCGGCGCGCGCCGATGCCGTGGCCACCGCCCTGCGCGATCATGGGGCGCGGCGCAACCGCCTTGTCGCCATCGTCCTGGAAAAGGGCTGGGAACAGATTGTGGCCGTGACAGGTGTCATCCGCGCAGGAGCGGCCTACCTGCCCATCGATCCCCATGTGCCCGGCGAACGCCTGCGCCTGCTGCTGCGGGCGGGCGAGGCGACGGTGGCGCTGACCAGCGCCGCGCTTCGCGACGCCCTGCCCTGGCCCGACGGCGTGACCCCTCTGGCCGTGGAGACGCTTGAAGAGGCGGACGCCGCGTTCCCTCCGCCAGCACCGCCAGCACCGGATGACATCGCCTATGTCATCTACACGTCCGGTTCCACAGGCCAGCCCAAGGGCGTTGTCATCGACCATCGCGGCGTGACCAACACGGTTCTCGATATGAACGAACGCTTCGGCGTCGGCCCGGAAGACAGGATCTTCGGGCTTTCCGGGCTGCATTTCGATCTCTCGGCCTATGACATCTGGGGCGCGCTGGCGGCGGGCGCGGCCCTGGTGCTGCCGCGCCCCTCCGGCCTGCGGGATCCGTCCCACTGGCTGCCGCTCCTGCGCCGCGACGGCGTAACGATCTGGAACTCCGTCCCCGCGCTCCTGCACATGCTCATGGACTACGAGGACGGGGCGGGCGCATTGCCCCGCACCCTACGCCTCTTCCTGCTTTCGGGCGACTGGATACCCACCGCCCTGCCCGCGGCCGTCCGCGCGCGTCTGCCCCATGCGGCGGTCATCAGTCTGGGCGGCGCGACGGAAGCATCCATATGGTCCATTTTCTACCCCATCGGGGAAGTTGACCCGGCATGGAAGAGCGTTCCCTACGGCTATCCCCTGCGCAACCAGCGCATCCATGTGCTGGACGCGGATCTGCGTCCCCGGCCGGACTGGGCCGCCGGCGAACTGTTCATCGGGGGTGACGGCGTGGCCCAAGGCTACTGGAAAGACCCGGAACGGACGGCGGAAAGTTTTATCACGCATCCTGTCAGCGGCGAACGACTCTACCGCACGGGCGATCTGGGACGCTTCCTGCCGGACGGCTTTGTCGAATTTCTGGGACGGCGGGATTTTCAGGTGAAGATACGCGGACACCGCATCGAGCTGGGCGAGATAGAAGCCGTTCTGCGATCGCACGAGGCGGTCGAGGAGGCGGTCGCCGTCGTTACCGGCTCCGGCGATACGGACAGGCGTCTTGTGGCCTTTGCCGTCGCCCGCGGCGGAATCCACGAGGACGAACTTCTCGATTTCGTCCGGCGCCGCCTGCCCGCGTATATGGTTCCCTCCGCGCTGATTCCGTTGGAGGCACTGCCGCTCTCCGTCAACGGCAAAATTGACAGAAAGGCCCTGCTGCGCAGGGCGGAAGAAGCGGCGGCAGCCCCCGCCCCCGCCGTGTTGCCTCTGTCGCGGGCGGAAACAATCGCCGCCGGGGTCTGGAAAGCGTTGCTCAAACGGCCGTCCGTCGGTGTGGATGACAATTTCTTCGATCTGGGAGGAACCTCCGTGCTGGCTGTCCGCCTGCACCGGAGGCTGACGGAAGCCTTCGGCGGAAGCTTCCCTCTGGTGAGCGTGTTCGAATATCCCACCGTCCGGGCCTTTGCCGCCTTCATGGATGCGGAGAACAACGGCGGCGGCAACAGTGGGGAAAACGTCAACGGCAACGGACAGGACAGAATAGCCCGGCGGCGGGCGCGCCTCGTCTCGGCGGCGGGCCGCAACGGAAGCAACGGCGAAACCTCTAACGCAAGGATACCGGACAATGCCCAATGAGCAGGTCAATACCATGGGAATAGCCGTCGTCGGCATGGCGGGACGCTTTCCCGGCGCGAAGGATCTTGACGCCTTCTGGCGCAATCTCGTCGCTGGAGCGGACGTGCTGACAGTCTTTACCGACGATGAGCTGAGGGACCATGTCCCGGCGGATCTCCTCCGCAGAAAAAACTTCGTCAAAGCCGGGTATGTTCTTGACGATGTGGACGCCTTTGACGCCGCCTTTTTCGGCTACACCCCCAACGAGGCGAAGAACATCGATCCGCAGCAACGGCTCTTTCTCGAATGCGCCTGGGAGGCCTTCGAGGACGCGGGCCATGTACCCGGGGAGATCCCTTCCGTGGGCGTGTTCGCCAGTGTCACGCCCAGCGGTTACCTTCCCTTTGAGCCTTCGCGATTTCCGGGATCGCCCGGAAGCTTTTTCGAGGTCCTGCTGGGCAATGACAAGGACTATGCGGCGGCGCGCGTCGCCTACAAGCTGAACCTGAAGGGCCCGGCCTTCGCCGTCCAGAGCGCCTGCTCCAGCTCCCTGACGGGCATCTGCGTGGCCTGCCAGTCCCTGCTGGATTTCCAGTGCGACATGGCCCTTGCGGGCGGCGCCTCCATCACGCTGCCGGAGCGGACGGGCTACCTTGCCTCCGAGGAAGGCGGGCTGTCGCTCGACGGCCGCTGCCATGCCTTTGATCACCGCGCCTCCGGCATAAATGCGGGAAACGGCGTCGCCGTGCTGCTGCTGCGACGGCTGGAGGACGCCGTTGCCGCGGGCGATCACATCTATGGCGTCATCCGGGGCTTTGCCGTGAACAACGACGGCTCGGACAAGGTCGGCTTTGTGGCGCCGAGCGTCAGCGGCCAGAAAAACGTCATTGCCGAGGCGCTGGCCATTTCCGGTTTTGACCCCGGAAGCGTCTCCTATGTCGAGGCGCACGGCACGGGTACGCCGCTGGGGGATCCCATGGAGGTGCGCGCGCTGGCGGAAGCCTACGGCCACAGCGGGCTGCCGTGCGCGCTGGCTTCTGTCAAAACCAACATCGGGCATCTGAATTCCGCCGCCGGGGCGGCGGGGCTGGTGCGCGTCATGCTCTCGCTGGAACACGGCATGCTGACGCCCCTGCTGCACTTTGAAAAGGCCAATCCCGAAATAGACTTCGCGGCGACGCGCTTTTCCCCCGCTACGGAATGCCGTCCCTGGACCGCCTCTCCACGGCGCGCGGGCGTCAGCTCGTTCGGACTGGGGGGGACCAACGCCCATATGGTGGTGGAAGAGGCCCCGCCGGTACGCAGTGCGGAAACCTCGCAACCCTGGCATCTGGTGCCGCTTTCCGCCCGTTCGCGCCATGCGCTGGACATGCGGGCGCTCCAGCTGCGCGAATTTCTGCGGGAACACGACGATGCCGATCCCGCGTCGCTGGCCTATACCTGCCAGACCGGGCGAAAGAACTTTCCCCACCGCCGTTTCCTTGTCTGCCGGGACAGGAAGGAGCTTCTCCATCAGCTGGAGGAAGGACGGTGGGAGGAGCAGCGCGAAGCGCACAGCCGCCCCGCGGAGGGGGATCGAAAGATATTCTTCCTCTTTCCCGGCGCGGGAGCACAGTACGCGGGCATGGGGCGCGGCCTCTATGAGGAGGAATCCGTCTTCCGTCAGTGCGTCGATCAGTGCGCCGGTCTGTTCGCCCCTCTGCTGGGAGCGGATATCCGCACGCCGCTGTATGCGGCGGTGGAGACGGAGCGGGCGGAAGCGGCCCTGCGCGAGCCCGCGATGGGCATGGCGGCACTGTTCGCCACGGAATACGCGCTGGCGCGCCTGTGGATGCACTGGGGCATAGAGCCGGACGGCTGCGCGGGACACAGTTTCGGCCAGTATGTCGCCGCCGTTGTCTGCGGCGTCCTTTCTCTGGAAGACGCGGCGCGCGTTGTCGTGAAGCGCGGCCAGCTCATGGAGAAAGCCGCCCCCGGTGGCATGGCGGTGGTTTTTGCCCCGGAAGACGCGGTACGCCCCCTGCTTGCGGACACCCTCTCCCTTGCCGCCGTCAATACGGGCGCGCTCTGCACGGTGGCCGGCACCGTGGAGGATCTGGAGGATCTGGAACAGCGCCTGACCGCCGGACGCCTCCGCTTCCGGCGGTTGCCGGTAACGCGGGCCGGGCACAGCCGCCTGATGGATCCCGTGCTGGACGAGTTCCGGGAATTCATGGAGACCGTGCCTCTGCGGCGGCCGTCCCTGCCCCTGTTCTGCAACGTGACCGGCGGTCGCATATCCGATCAGGATGCCGTCAGCCCCGCCTACTGGGCGGCCCATATCCGGCATACCGTCCGTTTTGCGGACAATCTGGAAGCCATGCTTCAGGAACCCCGGGCGACGCTGCTTGAGGTGGGTCCCGGCAAGGCGCTCAGCTCCTTTGCCCGCCGCCATGCCGCCCTGGGGGAAGGGCACGCCACGGCCGCCTCGCTGCGCGGCGCGGGTGATCCGCCCGCCGAGGACGGTCGCACGGTGCGGCAGGCCTACGGCCAGCTCTTTCTTGCGGGCATGAATCCACGCTGGTTTCGCGGCGCGTATGCGGAAGGGCATCCCACGCGTATCTCCCTGCCGTCCTACCCCTTCGAGCGGCAGCGCTTCTGGCGCGACGGCGCCGCCGGATCGGCCTCCTCCAAAGGGCGTGGCGATATGGAGCTCATGCGCAAGCTCATGGACAAGCAGGAAGACAGCGAAAAATGGTACTTCCTCCCGGCCTGGACGCGCGGCCCCATGCTCTCTCCCCTGACCGCCGGAGAACTGGAAGCGCTGCCCCGCGACTGGCTGGTGTTTACCGACAGTCTGGGCCTTGGCGAAGCCGTGGCGGCACGCCTTGAGGCGGCGGGCAAACGCGCCGTCAGAATCCTGCCGGGAAAGGGGTTCGGCAGAGAGGGCCTTGCGTTCACCGTTGATCCGGCTTCCGAGCGGGACTATGAGGCGCTCTTCCGTGTCCTGCGGGAAGAAAAGGTGACGCCCGGCCCCATCGTCCATGCCTGGGCCGTCACCGCCAACGAGGCGCTTGAGCGCGGGCTGGCCTTCTATGAGGCGTCCCTGCGCACGGGCTACCGCAGCCTCATCGCCCTTGTACGCGCCCTGACGGCGGCGAACATGGAACATCTGCCCATCAGTCTGGGCGTGGTGTCCAACCATCTCCAGTCCGTCACCGGAGAGGAGATTCTCTCACCGGAAAAGGCCCTCGTTCTCGGGCCCTGCCGCGTCATCCCCAGCGAATTCCTGCACATGCAGTCCATGAGCATCGATGTGGAGACACCGCGATCCGGAGAGACGCTTCCGGCTGTCGTGGACAGCATCCTGCGGGACGTGGCGGGCATTCCCCATCCCGACCCTTCGGAGGCGGCGGCGGACATATTCCGTTCCACCGTGGCCTACCGGGGGCGGCATCGCTGGGAGCAGATCTTTGACCGCGTGCGTCTGCCCCTTCCCGATCCCGCGCGCGTCCCCCTGCGCGACGGGGGCGTCTATATGATCACGGGCGGCTTCGGCGGCGTCGCCTCCGAACTCTCCCTGCATCTGGCCCGGACGCGCCGCGCCCGGCTGGTGCTGACGGGACGCACATCCCTGCCCCCACGGGAGGAATGGGATGCCTGGCTGAACGGCCATGCGGCGGACGACGCCGCCTCACGCCGCATCCGGCAGATCCGGCTGCTGGAAGAGGAAGGCGCGCAGGTGCTGCCCATCACGGCGGACATGGCCGATGCCGCCGCCCTGCGCCGGGGCTGGGACGAGGCGCTGCGAACCTTCGGCGGGATTGACGGCGTGTTCCACGCCGCATCCACGGCCAGCAGCAGCATGATTCAGGCACAGACGGAAGAAAAGGCCTTCGCGGTCATTTCCCCCAAGGTCCACGGGACGCTTCTGCTGGAGGAACTCGCCGGAGACAGCCTCGACTTCCTCATGCTGTTCTCGTCCATCTCCTCGCACGTGGGCGCGCTGGGGCATACCGACTACACGGCGGCCTGTCTGTTCATGGACACCTTCGCCCAGATGAAGAACCGCCAGAAACGGAAAACGCGCGTGGTCGCCGTCAACTGGGGCTACTGGGACGGCGTGGGCATCGGCGTTCAGCTGCTGCCCAAACTGGTGGAACTGATGGGGGACGATGTGCCCGTGCGGGGCATCCTTCCCGCCGAAGGCATGAACTGCGTGGAACGCGCCCTTGGCGCTCCTGTGGAACAGCTGATTGTCTCCACCTCCGACTACGGGGCCCTGGTGGCGACCTTCCTCGCCAGCACCAAGAAGGCCCTGACGGATTACGAATCCTTCCATGCCAGAGAGGCGCGGGCCACAAGGCCGCACCTCGCCACCCCCTATGCCGGGCCCGCCAACGACGTGGAACGCGTCGTCCGCCTCGTCTGGCAGGATCTTTTCGGCATGGAGGGCATCGGCGTCAACGACACCTTCATCGAACTCGGGGGCGACTCCCTGCACGCCCTGCCCATGATTTCCAAGCTGGAGGAAATCTTCCGCATCAAGGTACCCATCCGCAGCCTGCTGGAGGAAAACACCGTAGCGAAGCTCGCGTCATTCCTCATGGCCCACGAAAGCAAAGAGGGGCAGACGCGCCTCATCGCGCGGATGTTCCTCAAGGTACGCGACATGGACCCGGAAGAGGTGAAAAAAATGCTGGCCGAAAAACAGACTGCCCGGCCCTGAGGCGGGGATCGCCACGCCTGTTCCCGTGTGCGCGGGGGCAGTAACGGAAGGGAATCCCGCTGGCTTTGCCATCGTATACGGAACACGTCTCCCCCCGGAAGAGGGGAAATTGCAAACCATAGAGGATGTTTTTGATGAGCAGCGCGCCCGTACTCCCCGGAGGGAGCAGGCTTACGGAAGAACAGGAATCGCTTCTGGCCATGTTTCTGGAAAAGGAAGGCGTCGAGACCGTCGAGGCCGTGGAACGGAAACCCATCATTATCTCCAGACCGGAAGACAGGTATAAGCCCTTTCCCCTGACGGACATTCAGCTCGCCTACGTCATCGGACGGGAAAATGCCTCGCTGGGCATGAGCGACGTGTCGAGCCATGTCTATTTTGAACTGGAGACGCGCCATCTTGACGTGCCGCGCTATCAGGAGGCCTGGCGCAAGCTCATTGCGCGCCATGACATGATGCGCTGCGTCATCCTGCCCAGCGGCCAGCAGCAGGTGCTGGAACATGTTCCCGCGTATGAGATTGCCTATTTCGATCTGCGCGGACTCGGCGAGGAGGAAAAACGGGAAAGGATAGAGGGCATCCGCGATGAGCTTGGGCAGGCCGTCAAGCCCGCGGACGTCTGGCCCATGTTTGACGTGTATGTCACCCGCCTTGACGAGGAGACCTACCGCATCCATCTGAGTCTGGAAGGGATTTTCGGCGACGTGCTGAGCCTCACCACCATGCTGGGGGAGACCAGACGCTTTTACGAAAACCCCGATTTCACCCCCGACCCCCTGGATCTCACGTTCCGCGACTATGTGCTTTCCCTGGAAAACCGCCGGAACATGGATTCCTACGCCAAGGCCCGCGAGTACTGGAGGGAGCGGCTGTCGACGCTGGCTCCGGCGCCGGCCATGCCCGTCCTTGCGGAGCAGGATGTCAGAATCCACCCGAAGGTGAGGCGCTTTGCCGGAGGGCTTGACCGCGAGGACTGGAGCCGCCTGAAGGACATGGGCACGGAACGGGGGCTGTCGCCCACAGGCATTCTGGTGGCGGCCTTTGCCGAGGCCCTGCGCCTGTGGAACCGCGAGGCCGATTTCTGCCTCAACCTGACGCTCTTCAACCGTCTGCCGCTGCACCCCCGTATCGGGGACGTGATCGGCGATTTCACCGATACGCTGCTTCTTGAGTCCAGGGCCGCGCCCGGCAAGACCTTCGGGGAACGGGCCGAGGCCCTGCGCGACAGGCTGTGGGCCGATCTGGACAACCGCCAGTTCAGCGGCATGGACGTACTGCGCGAACTGAACCGCTATCGATCGGAAAAGGAACAGCAGTACATGCCCGTCGTGTTCACCAGCGCCTTTCTCATGGGCGACTACAGCAACGCCCTCACGACCATGACGCTGGACGGCAACCCTGTGGAGGTCGTCTTTTCCGCCAGCCAGACGCCGCAGCTGCTCATCGATCATCAGGTTTTCGAGGACAGGGGCCGGCTTGGCATCCACTGGGACGTGCGTTCGGAATATTTTCAGCCGGGCTATCTGGAGGCGCTTTTCGGGGCCTACACCGGCCTGCTCCAACGGCTTGCGCGCGATCCTGCCGTCTGGAACGAGAAAGAACCCGTCGCCCTGCCGCCCGATCAGCGCGCCGCGCGGGAGGGCTTCAACGATACGGCAGCCCCCCTGCCCCAGGGCCTGCTGCACACGCCCTTCCTTGAAAAGGCGCGGGAAACCCCCGACGCGCCCGCCGTCATTGCCCCGGACAGGCGTCTGAGCTACGCCGAAACCGCGCGCCGGGCCGCGGCCGTGGCGCGCGGGCTGCGCGGAAACATCCGCCCGGAAGAGCCCGTGGCCGTGGTCATGCGCAAGGGCTGGGAACAGATCGTCGCCGTCCTCGGCATCCTGTGCGCAGGGGGCGTCTATCTGCCCGCGGATCCCTCGCTGCCCGCCGGACGCCTCGCCCTTATTCTCAGGGACGGCGGCGTCCGCACCGTCCTGACGCAGAAAGCGCTCCTTGATTCCGTACAGTGGCCGGAGGGCGTGACGCCCGTCGCCGTCGATACGCTCGGCGAAGAGGACGCGCGCCTTCTTTACGACAGCGTACCCGCGACGCACCCGGAAAGCCTGGCCTATGTCATCTACACCTCCGGATCCACCGGAACGCCCAAAGGGGTCATGATCGAACACGGGGCCGCCCTCAACACCATCGTCGCCGTCAACGAACGCTTTGGCGTCGGCCCGAATGACCGCACCTTGGCGCTGGCAAGCCTGAGCTTCGACCTTTCCGTATGGGACATCTTCGGCACGCTCGCGGCGGGCGGGGCCATCGTCGTCCCGGACGCCGGAAGGGAAAAGGAACCGGCGCACTGGCTGGATCTTGTGGATCGGGAAGGCGTCACCGTGTGGAACACGGTGCCCGCCATGATGCGTATGCTCGTGGAATACCGCGCCGCCCTTGGCAAAAACGCGGACAAGGGATCCCTGCGTCTGGTCCTTCTCTCCGGCGACTGGCTGCCGCTCTCCCTGCCGGATCAGATCCGCGACCACTTCCCCGCCAACGTGATCAGCCTTGGCGGCGCGACGGAAGCCTCCATCTGGTCCATCTTCCACCCCGTCGAACAGGTCGACGCGGCATGGAAGAGCATCCCCTACGGAACCCCTCTGCCCAACCAGCGTTTCCATGTGCTGAACCAGTTTATGCAAGACTGCCCGGACTGGGTTCCGGGACAGCTCTATATCGGGGGCGCGGGGCTTGCCAGAGGCTACTGGAACGATCCTGAAAAAACCGCCGCCGCCTTCATCACCCACCCTGTCAGCGGCGAGCGCCTCTACCGCACGGGCGACATGGGCTATTTCCATCCCAGCGGCGTTATCGTCCTGCTGGGACGCGAGGACACGCAGTGCAAGGTCAACGGCTTCCGCGTCGAACTGGGCGAAGTCGAGCACGCCCTGCGCTGCCACGAGGCCGTCAGGGACGCGGTCGTCCTCCCCGCCCAGGCCGCCCAGGGGGAAGGGACGCATCTCCGGGCCTTCGTGACGCCCCGGCAGCACCACGACGCCAGTCTGTACCGCGTGCTGGAAAATGACGGCGCTCCGGCTCTCTGGGACGGCGTGCTGGCCCTGGACGGAGGCGCACGCCAGCAGGACACCGCTTCCGTGGAACGCACGTTCGAACGACTTACCGCGCTCTATGACGACGCCCTCCAGGCCCTTGTTTTCGAGCTGGGGCTCTTCGTCCGCGAGGGCGACGCGGCGACGGCGGAAGAATGCGTCCGCAAGGGGAGGATCAGCCCCCGCTACGACCGCTGGATGCGGCGGGCTCTGGACGTGCTGGCGCAACAGGGCTTTCTGGCAAGAGAGGGGGAAACCTACCGCTGCATCCGTCCCATGCGGGTCACCTCCTTTGCGGAGGTGGAGAAAACCCATCAGAAAACAACCGGCTTCATGCTGATGTCCGCCGTGCGTCTTGCCGACATCCTGCGCGAGAAGCTCCATTCCGCCGAACTCTACGCCATGCCGGAGGCCAAGGGCGTCTATCCGTCCATGTTCAAAAGCTCCA
Organism: uncultured Desulfovibrio sp.; assembly: GCA_934546745.1. Taxonomy (GTDB): domain Bacteria; phylum Desulfobacterota; class Desulfovibrionia; order Desulfovibrionales; family Desulfovibrionaceae; genus Desulfovibrio. The sequence goes on from CAKTDV010000005.1 coordinate 39,968, forward strand.
ACGAGATGATCAGAAAGTGCATGGCCCTCTTCGCCGCCCGTGACAAGCCCCTGAGAATTCTCGAGGTGGGCGGCGGGCACGGCGGCACGACGGGATCGCTGCTCGACGCCTTTGATCCGGCAAAGACGGAATACCGCTTTACAGACATTTCGCCCTATTTCCTGAACAACGCCTCGGAAAACTTCAAGGACTATCCCTTCCTGACGTACCAGCTCTACAATCTGGATAATCCGCCCGCGCCACAGGGGCTGGAACCGCATTCCTTCGACGCCATCATCGCCAGCAGCGTTCTGCACGACACGCGGAAAATAGACGAGACCCTCGGCAATCTCCTCTCCCTGCTCCGGCCCGGCGGCATGCTTTTTCTTGTGGAGCAGACGGAGTTCCTGCGCTGGTACGACATCGGCATGGGCCTGCAGCAGGGCTTCGACGTGTTCGAGGACACGGATCTGCGAAAGGACAACCCCCTCATTGCCGCCGGAATATGGGAAGACAGACTGCGCGCGGCGGGCTTTGTCAACACCCATGTCTTCGGCAAGCTGGACGCCAAGTTCGCCCTGGGCATGGATCTCATCGTGGCGCAGGGGCCTGGCTCCGTACGGCTTTTCGACGCCGCCGTCCTTGAGGATTTCCTCCGGGATCGCCTGCCGTCCTATATGATTCCGGCGGAATACATATTGCTGCAACGCCTGCCGCGCAACCGCAGCGGCAAGACGGACAGAAAGGCCCTGGAGGCCCTTGGCGGAGGGCACGGCGTCCGAAAGATCCGCCACGCCCCCCGCACGGAAACGGAAAAGCGCCTGGCGGCCCTCTGGGCCTCGGTGCTGGCGGTGGATTCCATCGGCCTCAAGGACAATTTCTTTGAGCTTGGCGGCGACTCCCTGCTGTCCACCGTCCTCATCGGCAAGGTCCATGCGGCCTTTGGGGTGGAGCTTTCCGTCCTCGACATCTACATGGTCTCGACCCTTGAGGAGATGGCGCGGCATATCGACAGGACCCCCGCCGGGGGAAGGAAGGAAAGGCTCACCCTTCTTCAGCCGGAAGGGGAGGACGTTCCGTGGTTCTGCATCCCCGGCGCGGAAGGCTCCCTGCTGACGTTCGCGGAAATGGCGCATTGCCTGAAACCGCGCACGCCGCTGTACGGCTTCACCCCCGTTGGCGCTGACGGCGGCGAAGCGCCGCTGACCCACATCGAGGATATGGCCGCGCGCTACATAGAGGAGCTGCGGCGCGTCCGGCCCGAAGGGCCGTACCGTCTGATCGGCTTCTGCATGGGCGGCTTCATCGCCTATGAGATGGCCGTCCAGCTGACGCGCGGCGGCATCGCCATGGACAGCGTGACCCTTATCGACTCCCATCTGCTGCCCCGCGACGTCTATGCGGACGAAGTGCGCTCCCTGTGCATCTATGCCGGTCTTTCCGGCGTACCCATGCGCCTTGTGGAGGGCGTGGATACGGATCCGCGCCTCCGCCTTCTCAACGCCATGACGCGGGACACCGGCGCGGCGCGGCCCCTGGGCGTCACGTTGGCCGAACTGGAACGCCTGCCTCCGGAACGCCGCCTTTCCGTCCTCTATCACTGCGCGCGGCGGGAGGGCTTCCTTGAGGGCATAACGGAAAAAGCCTTCAGGGACGGCTATGCCGTGCTGCGCGCCAATATGGACGCCATGCACGCCTACACGCCCTCGCCGTGGAAGGGCCGTATTGATTTCTTCCGCGCCACCGCCAACCCCGAGGGCGGGCCGGACGCTCTGGCCTGGTGGGCGGGAGCGGCGCACATGCGCGTTTTTGACATTCCGGGCAATCATCTCACCGTCATGGGCGGCGACGCCGTCCGCGACATCGTGCGGCTGATTCGGGAAAACGCCCGGAATCAGGACGCCTGATCCGCGCCGCCGCGCGAAACAAGCGGCGCGTCACCCCAACCCCACCTCTTCCCTTACACACGCCGGGCTCCCGCGAGGGGGCCCGGCCATGAAGGAGCTATTTCTATGGCATTGTTACGGAACGCGGCCCTGGCTTTCGTTGTGTTTGTCCTCTGTGGCGCCGGATCGGCGACAGGCGCGGAAAAACCCGACGGAAAGGCCGTGGCGGCGATGGTTCACGACAGGCCGGACGGCAACGACAGAACGCAGCTCTGTACCATGACGCTTGTCAACCAGCGGGGGGCCACCCGGACGCGCACACTGGAAATCCGATCCAAGGACTACGGCAAGGATCAGAAATCCATCATGGTTTTCCGCGCCCCCGCCGATGTGAAAAACACCATGTTCCTCTCTTGGTCCTATGACGATCCTGATCGCGACGACGACCGCTGGCTCTATATGCCCGCCATGAAAAACGTGCGCCGTATCAGCGGTTCGGGCAAGAACGAGTATTTTATGGGGACCGACTTCACCTATGACGATCTGGGCAAGCGCAGCGTCGGCAAGGACACGCACACCCTGCTGGGCGAGGAGACGCTGAACGGCATGGACTGCTGGAAGCTGGAATCCGTACCCGTCGACAGGGACGACATGTACACCCGCAGAATCAGCTGGGTGGACAAGACCTCCCACATCGCCGTGCGCACGGACTACTATGACAAGGACGGCCTCCAGAAGAGGCTTGAGGTCAGGGAACTGCGCCAGCACAACGGCATCTGGACCACCTTTCACTCCGAAATGAACAATATTTCCAGAGGGCACCGCACGGTTCTGAAAATCGACGCCATAGACTACGACACCGGACTCGGCGACGAACTGTTCAGGGTCGCCACGCTGCAGCGCGGCAGGCTGTAACGCTCAAAAAGGCGGGAAATCCATGCTGGACATTGAAAAAATCAATGCGCGGTTCAGAGCGATCGGGGAAGGCATCATCAGACACCGTACCCTGTACCTGATCCTCTTCGTTCTTCTTCTGGCCGTGGCGCTTTCCGGGTTGCGGCTGGTCAGATCCGACACCAACCAGGAAAACTATTTTCTGGAAGGCGACGATTTGCTTGTGGCCAAGGCGTATTTTGAATCCATTTTCGGCAATGACGACTTCTGCGCCGTGCTGGTCGAAAGCGACGACGTCTTTACGCCGGAAACCCTGCGCCTCATACGGCAAATGGGGCGGGAGCTGAAAATGGAGGTCCCCTTTGCCGACGACGTGCTTTCGCTGACGGATATGGAATACGCCTCCGGTACGGAAGACGGCGTCCTGATTGCGCAGCTGGTTCCGGATCCCGTGCCGGAGGACGCCGCCGCACTGCGGCGCATACGGGAACAGGCGCTCAGCAAACCGGCGCTGAAAAACCGCATCGTTTCCGACGACGGCAGACAGACGTGGATCATGCTGCGCCTGAAGCCGCTGCCCGCACACGCGACCCTGGAAAACGGCGAGGGCGCGGACGTCGCCATCGGGCGCAAGGTCAACGAGATTGCCGCGCGCGAACAGTACGCCCCCCTCAACCCGCGCACGACGGGCCTGCCCGTCATCAATCTGGAAAAGCGCCTCTATATGGCAAAGGAGACGCCCAAACTCCTCGGCGTCTCCCTGCTGCTGCTGATCGGCACGCTGGTCTTTGCCCTGCGCACCGCGCGGGGGGTGATCTTCCCCCTGCTGTCCGCCGTCTGCGGCATCACCATTGTCTTTGGCGTTCAGGGCTATCTGGGCATCACGCACGATCCGGCCATGATTTTCCTGCCCGTCTTTCTCGGCATGGCCATGGCCGTCTGCTACTCCGTCTATCTTGTCAATTTTTACCGGGTGGAGTTCGCCCGCACCGGCCTGCGCCGGGAATCGCTCGTAACGGCCATCGGCGAAACGGCCTGGCCCATCGGTTTCAGCGCGCTGACCACCGTCTCCGCCCTGCTCTCCTTCTGTCTGGTGCCGCTGCGCCCCATCCGCTGGATGGGCCTGACCGCCGCGGCCCTGACGGCCCTGCTCTACTGCCTGACCATCGTCCTGCTGCCGTCGCTGCTTTCCTTCGGCAAGAACCGTCCCGCCACCGCCCTGAAGCCGCCCCGCCCCGACGCCATTGACCGGCTCATGGCCTGGCTGGGCGATCGTGTCCTCCTGCGCCCGCGTCTCTCCCTGACCGCCTGCGCGCTGGCGCTGCTCGTCAGTATCGTGGGCATACTGCGTATCGACGTATCGTTTGACATCCGCAATTCCTTTGGCGAGGGCGTCCCCTATGTGAAGCGCATCTGCTCCATCGCGGAATCCAGAGTCGGCTCGCTCTATGCCTACGGTGTGGGCATCGAACTGCCGTCGCCCGACGCCGCCAAGGATCCCGCAAACCTGCGGAAACTGGAAATCCTCTGCGCCGAAATCGGACAGTTCCCGCTGACAAAGAAGGTCAGCTCACTGCTGGACATCCTGAAGGACATGCGCCAGGTCGTCCATTCCGGCCAGACAACGGCCTACCGCCTTCCCGATACGCGGGAAGAAGCCGCGCAGCTGCTCCTGCTGTACGAAAACGCCGGGGGTTCCGAAGCGGAACGCTGGGTGGACTATGACTATCAGCGCCTGAGAATCGCCGTGGAAATGGGGGATTACAATTCCGGAGAGGCCACGCGGGAGCTGGAGCGCATCCGCAGGCGCGGCGCGGAACTCTTTCCCGACGCCAGAATCGTCCTGACAGGCTCGCTCAGCCAGTTCACCGTCATGCAGGATTACGTGAGCTGGGGGCAGATCGTCTCCATCCTGCTCTCCGTGGCCGTCATCTCGCTGCTTATGGGTCTGGTGTTCGGCAGTCTGAAAATAGGCCTTATCGGCATGATCCCCAACGTCATCCCCTCGCTTTTCACAGGCGCGATCATGGGCTATCTGGGATTCCCGCTGGATCTGCTGACAGTGACCGTCATGCCCATGCTGCTGGGCCTCTCCGTGGACGACACCATCCATTTCATCAACCATTGCCAGCTGGAGTTCGCGCGCACGGGCAACTATGCGGAAAGCGTGCGGCGGACCTTCCGCGTGGCGGGCAAGGCCATGTTCCTGACCACGCTGGTGCTGGGGCTCTGTTTCGCCGCCTACATGATTTCCAGCGTCGCCGTCTTCATCCGGCTCGGCCTGCTGGTGCTGATCGGCGCAAGCAGCGCCCTTCTGGCGGACTATTTCATCACGCCGGTGCTGATCAGGGAGCTGCGGGTCTTCGGCAGGGAACGCGACAACGCCGCGGCATAGCCCATGACGGAACGGCCGGCCTTTTCCACCTTCTCCTTCCCGGCGGTGCCGGGGGGCGCCATCCTCTGTGCGGGATTGCTTCTCGATACGGACGCCCCCCGGCCCGCCGTCTTTCTCCGCCATGTCACGGAGAGCGAACGGGCCAGGGCCACGCGCTTCCGGCGCGAGGAGGACGCCCTGCGCCATCTGGCGGGCCGGGCGCTTGTGCGGCGCGTCCTTCAGGCGGCTCTGGGACAGGACGCCATCGGCGATTTTCCGCCCACTCCCCTGGGCAAACCTCGGTATCCTGGCGCGGACATGCATTTTTCCATCAGCCATTCGGGCGGCATGGTCTGGGCGGCCTTTTGCCGCGCCGCGCCCGTGGGCATCGATGTGGAGGAGAGCCGCCCTCTGCCGGATCTGGAGAGACTTGCCGCCAGCCTGCACCCGGAAGAGGCCGCCTCCCTGCGCCGCCTGCCGCCGGAGGAACGGACGCGGGCCTTCTACCGCTGCTGGACGCGCAAGGAAGCCGTCCTCAAGGCGGACGGAAGCGGCCTCAGCGTCTCCCTTGACAGTTTTCAGGTGCGGACGGACGCCGCCCGCGCGAACTGGATCGTGTCCCTGCCCGCGACCTTCCTTCCCCCCCAAAAACCTCCGCGCCAATCCGAACGCCACACCAGAGACAAGGGCGAACCGGTGGCCTCTCCCGCGACATGGACGGCAAGGGACATCCCCGCCATGCCCGGCTACCATTGCGGTGTGGCGGCATGCGCGCCGCATCTGGCGGTGTCCACCGTCATTCTGGAAGGCATATGACGGGAAAAGACGGCCGCCGACGCGCACTGCGCGGCGGCGGTAATTTTTTGACATCCCGGCGTTGGGCAAACGATACAGCCGCGGAGAGATTTTCATCCCGCGAAAATGAGCGTAACAATAATCCAGAGGCTATTGCTTTCGAAGTTTGTTAACAAAAAAGCGCTGTCCGCATCTGTGGAAAAAATGCCGTTTTTTCTTGCGGTCAGACGCTTGGAGGCACGATCATGACGACATTCAGTTTCGAATATGAAAAGGTTGGCGGCATTCCGAATTTCGACGCGATCCCCGCGGATGATCTCGCGGCGTTCTTCCGCACCGCGTCCGCCATGCGCGGCAGCCGGGTAAAAATTCTGAAAGCGCATTTCGGCTGTGAGAATCAGACAGCAACAGCCCGTCAGTTGTCTGTGCTGATGGGCTATAAAAACCACAACGCCATTAATCTGCAATACGGAAGCTTTGCCAAATCTCTCGCCTTGGAGTTTGGGATACCAGACAAGAATTCTCATCCGCGATCTTTTGACTGGCTTCGCTTTCTTGTGCATTTTTCCCATCCATTGCAGGAAGAATGCCAGCTGCATCTCAAAGAAAACGTTGTACAGGCGTTGCGGCAACTTGGCTGGTAACGCAAGTCGCGGAGAACCCGCCCCTGCCCAAGGGCAATATTTTCCTGAAAACACCACGCGAGATAACGCCCGCCAAGCACGTCCATCCAACCGCAATCAAATGCGCTTGCGGGCCAACTCGTACACAGACAGACGTTCCCGTTTGCCGACGCTCACGACGGTAACAAAGAGGTAGCCGTCTTCCACCCGATAGACGAGACGATAACCGGCAGCCCGGAGCTTGATTTTATAGCAGTCCGGCATTCCCGAAAGCGCAGCTGAGGGAACGCGCGGACACTCCAGGCGTTCCTCCAGCTTTTTCTTGAAAGACTCCCGTAGAGGAGCGGCGAGCTTCCGCCATTCTTTCAGAGCCAGTTCATGGAAACGCAGCTTATAGCTCATCGAGCGTCATCTCAATAAAGGGGCCATCTCCCCTCTCCGCAACGATCTTTCTGTCCTCGGCATCTTCCAGCAATTCAAGCAGTCTTTCATAATAACGGGCCGGAAGGAGATAGGCTTCCGGCCTGTTATGATGCAGTACGGCTATCGGGCCGTTTCGCGAAGCCGCCAGAATATCCGAAAAATTACGCTGCAGCTCCGTGACGCTGACGGAAATACCGGCATGAAGCGTATCCATAAAAAACACCTTTTTCTGGTTTCCCCAAAAGCATGTTGCTGAAGATACGGCAAACGGCCTCAAATGACGCCTGAAACACCTCCGGCAGCCCATTCTCCCGGCGACGCAGCCCTCAGCGGCTGCCCATGCCCATACGCACGGCCTGTTCCCCCCGGACGGAAACCCCGGAGCAACCGCCCGCCGCCAGCAGTGCCAGCGTCAGCATCAGCGCCAGCCACCACGGAACGCGGCGGATCATCAGCGCGAACGCTCCTGCGAGATCCTTGCGCCGGCGGGAACGTCCGCCGTAATCCAGACATTGCCGCCGATGACCGCGCCGCGCCCGACGGTCACACGGCCGAGAATGGTCGCTCCGGCATAGACCGTGACGCCGTCCTCAAGAATGGGATGCCGGGCGATGCCCTTGACCAGCGTCCCGTCGGGATTCTTGGGGAAGGAGAGCGCGCCCAGCGTAACGCCCTGATACAGGCGGCACCCGCGCCCGATGACGCAGGTCTCGCCCACGACGACGCCGGTGCCGTGATCGATGAAAAATTCCTCGCCGATGGTCGCGCCGGGGTGGATGTCGATACCCGTGTGCGCATGGGCCATCTCGGCGATGATGCGGGGAATCAGCGGCACCTGCAACCCGTAGAGCGCATGGGCGATACGCTGATGGGTCATGGCGTACATGGAGGGATAGCAGAAGATGGTCTCGCCGGGGCTGGTGGCGGCGGGGTCGCCCTCATAGCCCGCCTGGGCGTCTCCCGCCAGCAGATCGCGGATGCCCGGCAGGCAGTCCATGAAGGCCAGGGCCTTGGCGGCGCTTTCCTGCCCGCACCGGGGGCAGCTGCCGTCCGTGCCGCAGGCGAAGCAGAGGCCGCAGCGGATCTGATCCGCCAGCAGGCGATACACGCTGTCAAGGTTGGCCGCCACATGATGCCGCATGGAGGCGACCCGCACCCTGCTCGGGCCGAAAAAGCCGGGGAACAGGGCGGCGCGCAGCCGATCCATGATTTCACGCAACACTATCAGGGAAGGCATGGGCGCGCCGTGGGCCGGACGGTGCCACACCTTGTCCAGCGACGACGGATGGCAGAGGCGTTCCGTCACCGCGTCGATATGGCGCATGGCTTCCGCGCCGTCATGCCGGATTTCTGGAATATACTGTTCGCTTTGCATACCAAGTTCCTTTCAGGTTTGCGCCCCTCTCCCGCCCCGAGAACGCGGCGGCCCACGCGCGGAGGCGGCGTACTGACCGCGTTTTTCCCGTAAAACGCGCTGTTCCGGGGGGATTCAGGGGGAAGCGCTGGCTGTGTCCGATACCACAGCATACACCCTGTGCCCACGATTCCGCAACGGCATACGCCCTTAAGTTTTTCGCCGAAGCGCCGATAAAAGGGATAACCGCCTTCAAGGAGAAAACGTATGGAAAGTCTGGAATCCGTACAGGCCAGTATCAACGTAGCTCTGTCGCGTTCCATCATGGAAATGCAGTCCAACATGGCCGCCGCGCTTATCCACGGCAGCCTTCAGGCGCCCGACGGCGCGCACGAAGCCGCCCTGGCGGCGCACGGCATCGGCACAAAGCTGAACGTGGTCGCCTGACGCGGCCGGAGCGGCCCATTCTTTTTTAGGGAACGCCACCCGTTTCACAGCGTCCGCCGCCCTCACGCCGCGGACGCTTTTTCCGTTCCCATGCCCGGAACCTTTTCATCGTGAAAACGCGGCGGGGCCGGCGCGCGCGGAGGAAAGCATTGCCTTTGGCACGGCATACGGCTATGACGATCCCCATGCAGCATTCCTTGCGTTCCCCTTCCGCCGCCATGTCCCGCAAAGGCCGCCTCCTTGGCGCGGGCCTGCTCCTTCTGTCCCTGGCCGCCGCCTTTTTCCTTCTGGGCGGAACGGGCGGTCCCGGCCCCATGCCCGCCCCGACCGTTCCCGTCCGGGTGGCGGCGGTCAGGCAACAGTCCATGCCCCTCTTCCTCAACGGTCTGGGTACCGTGACGCCATCGGCGGACGTTCTCGTCACCAGCCGCGTCGACGGACAACTCCTGCGGCTGCACTTTTCCGAGGGCCAGCGCGTGAAGGCCGGAGATCTGCTGGCGGAAATCGACCCGCGCCCCTTCGCGGCGGCGCTGGCCGAGGCACGTGGCACCCTGCGCAAGGAGAAAGCCCAGCTGGACAACGCCCGTCAGGATCTCGAACGCTACGCCAGACTTGCCGCGAGTGACTACATCTCCCGGCAACAGTACGAAAACCAGCGCGCAAGCGTGCGCCAGTACGAGGGAGCCGTGGCCGCCAGCGAGGCCGCCGTGGCCTCCGCCGCCCTGCAACTGGACTACAGCCGCATCACCGCCCCCGTATCGGGACGCCTCGGCCTGCGCCATGTGGACGAAGGCAACATGGTGAAAGCCTCGGATACCGAGGGACTGGTGCGCATCACCGAGGCGACGCCCTGCTACGTGGTGTTTACCCTGCCCGAAAACCGTGTGCCGCTGGTAAGCGGGGCGCTGCGCCGCGCGGAACAGACCACGCGGGAAACGGAACACAACGCCACGCGCCCGCTGGTACAGGCATGGGACAGGGAACAGAAAGAGCTGCTCGCCTTCGGCGAACTGCTCTCCATGGACAACCGCATTGATCAGGCCACGGGCACCGTGCGCCTCAAGGCCCTGTTCGCCAATGAGGATCTGTCGCTCTACCCCAATCAGTTCGTCAACGCCCGCGTTCTTGTGGACGAACTGCCCGATGCCCTGACCATCCCCACAGCGGCGGTGCAACTGGGCAGCCGGGGCTCCTACGTCTACGTGGTGGACGGAGAACATATCGCCCATGTGCGCACGATCACTCCCGGCATCGCCACCAATGCCCTGACGGTTGTGGAACAGGGGCTGGAAGCCGGGGAAACGGTCGTGGTGGACGGCCTGGATCGCCTGCGCGACGGCCTGAGCGTCAGCATCGCCGCCACCGCCGAAACGCCCAGGGCCGAAGACCCCCGCCCCGCCCCCTGAAACATGGCCCGCGGGCAGCCTGTTCCCGCGCCGCCGGACGGGGGGAGGCCCTTCCCCGGCGCCGGGGGCCGGGGCGCAAGCCCACCGTATCACAGCCATGATAAAAGCGCCTTCCCGCATTTTTCCGTACATTGCCAATAGGGAGCCTTTCGTTTAGACTGAAGCCCTCCGCGGGCATGAGGGCGGCAAACGCGGCCGCTCCTGGCGCGTGGGAAAACCCCTTTTCCCCCCGCCGCGCGCGGGCGGCGCCGCAAACTGTTTTAAAGAGACGAGAGGAGCCTTTCTATGCAACGTTGCTGGTCAATGGTTTTCACCCTGCTGTTGCTTCTGGGAGCGCCCGCGCTGGCGCTGGCCGCCGGGGGCGATCATCCCACCATCCCCGGCCCGGAACTGTCCGCGGCGTGGGTCATTCCCTTTGCCTGCATGCTGCTGTCCATCGCTGCCATGCCGCTGGCCGCGCCGCATTTCTGGGAACACCATTTCGGTAAAATCGCCGTCTTCTGGGGGCTGGCCTTTCTGATTCCCTGCGCCTTTGCCTACGGGTTCAGCACGGCGCTCTATGAAATGATGCACGCCATTCTGGGCGAGTACGTGCCCTTCATCATCCTGCTGTTCGCGCTCTTTACCGTGGCGGGAGGCGTGCGCCTGACAGGCTCGCTCGTGGGGCGTCCGTGCGTGAATACGGCCATTCTGGCCGTGGGCACCATCCTCGCAAGCTGGATGGGGACGACCGGCGCGGCCATGCTGCTTATCCGCCCGCTGCTGCGCGCCAACGCCCACCGCAGATACCGCGCCCATTCCGTGGTCTTCTTTATCTTCCTGGTAGCCAATATCGGCGGATCCCTGACGCCTCTGGGCGACCCGCCGCTGTTCCTCGGCTTTCTCAAGGGCGTGAGCTTTTTCTGGACAACGCAGTATCTCTTCGTCAAGACGCTGCTCATGTCGCTGGCGCTCCTCGGCATCTATTTCACGCTGGATACCGTCCTCTATGCGAAGGAAGGCAGGCCGGAGCCGCCGCACGATCCCGATGCCAAAGAGGAAAAGATCGGCTTTGACGGCAAGATCAACTTCCTCTTCCTTGGCTGCGTGGTGGTGACCGTCCTCGCTTCCGGTCTGATGCAGCTGGGCACGGCCTTCACCGTCTACGGCGTCCCCATCGAAGGGCAGAACCTCCTGCGCGACATCGCGCTGCTTGCCATCGCCGGTCTGTCCCTCAAGTTCACCAGCAAGCGTTGCCGCGAACTCAACGGGTTCTCGTGGGCGCCCATTGAGGAGGTGGCCAAGCTCTTCCTCGGCATTTTCATCAGTATGATTCCGGCCATAGCCATTCTGCGCGCGGGCACGGACGGCGCGCTCTCCAGCCTCATCCACCTTGTCTTTGATGAGAGCGGCGCGCCTTCCAACGCCATGTTCTTCTGGCTGACGGGCCTGCTGTCCAGCTTCCTTGACAACGCGCCGACCTACCTCGTCTTCTTCAACACGGCGGGCGGCGATCCACAGTTGCTGATGAACGACATGTCGACCACGCTGGTCGCCATTTCCGCGGGGGCTGTGTTCATGGGCGCCAACAGCTATATCGGCAACGCCCCCAATTTCATGGTGCGTTCCATCGCTGAGGATCAGGGCGTCAGGATGCCCAGCTTCTTTGGCTACATGCTCTGGTCCGGCGGTATCCTTGTGCCGCTCTTCCTGATTCTGACGTTCCTTTTCTTCTAGGGCATTCTTTCCATTCACGCATACATGGGAACAGCCCGGTAACGCGCGTTGCCGGGCTGTTCCCATGTATGCCGCTCCCCTCCAGCCAGAGGCTTCCCCTTCAAGGAGACATCTCCCACGCGGACACGCCGCGTCTCCGATGCAAAAGGCAGGCGTCCTGTTGCGAAAAAGGGTTGTGGCGGCTGTACCGCGTATGCAAAAATATCCGGGAACCCTGCCCGCGGGCGGAGAGGGACGTGCCTTGACGCATACGTGGGGTCATGCTAGTGGAGAATCATTCTCGATAGGCTACAAACGCCGCAAACGCTTTTCCAGCTCGTTGCGGCAAACTTCTGTTCCAGGAGGCCCCGTATGCCTACATTCATGTACTTTATCCTTGCCGTGGCGGCGCTCATCGCCGGCTACGCCGTTTACGGAACGATGGTGGCCAGGATCTTCGGCGCCAACCCCAACCGGCCCACACCGGCCCAGACCATGGCCGACGGGGTGGACTATGTGGAAATGCCCATGTGGAAAGTCTGGCTCATCCAGCTTTTGAACATTGCGGGCGTGGGGCCGGTGTTCGGCCCCATCCTGGGGGCGCTCTACGGGCCATCGGCCCTGATTTGGATCGTCGTCGGCACCATCTTCGCCGGGGCCGTGCACGACTATTTTTCCGGCATGCTGTCGCTGCGCTACGGCGGGGCCAACGTGCCTGCCATCGTGGGCTACAATCTCGGCAACATCGCCAAAAACGTCATGCGCGTCTTTGCCGTGGTGCTGCTCCTGCTGGTGGGCGTGGTCTTCGTAGCCGCACCGGCCGGCCTGCTGGCCAAGCTGACGCCGGAATCCCTCAACATTACCTTCTGGATCACGGTGATCTTCGCCTACTACTTCCTGGCCACCATTCTGCCCATCGACAAGATCATCGGGCGCTTCTACCCCCTTTTCGGGGCGGTGCTCATCATCATGGCCGTGGGCATGACCGTGGGCATGTTCGCTTCCGGCAACGAGTTCTACAGCTGGCTGGAATGGCGTAACCCCCATCCTGCCGGCCTGCCCGTCTATCCGCTGGTCTTCATCACCATCGCCTGCGGGGCGCTTTCCGGCTTCCATGCCACGCAGTCGCCGATCATGTCACGCTGCCTTGCCAACGAGCGGCAGGGACGGGCGGTCTTTTACGGCGGCATGGTGGCCGAAGGCCTTATCGGCCTTGTCTGGGCCACGGTGGGCATGACCTTCTACCAGAGCCCCGAACTGCTCAATGCGGCCCTGAAGGCCGGCGGCCCCGGCAACGTGGTCACCGAGTCATCCCTTGCCCTCATGGGCCCCTTCGGCGGCGTGCTGGCCATCCTCGGCGTGGTGGCCCTGCCCGTGACCTCCGGCGATACGGCCTTCCGCGCCGCGCGCCTGACCATCGCGGAAGTATTCAACTTCCCGCAGCGCTCCGTGACCGCGCGCCTGAGCATCGCGCTGCCCATCTTCATCATCGGCATCATCCTGGCCAATGTGGACTTCAACATCATCTGGCGCTACTTCGGCTTCGCCAACCAGATGCTGGCGGCCATCGTACTCTGGGCGGCGGCGGCCTATCTCTACCGCAAGCACCGCCTGCACTGGATATGCACCGCGCCCGCAGCCTTCATGACCTCGGTCTGCGTCTCCTATATCTGCTTTGAACCGAACATGGGCTTCGGCATGGCCATCGGCACGGCCGATACCATCGGCATCATCTGCGCCGTGGTGGCGCTTGTGGCCTTCCTTGCGCTGGCCCGCAAGCCCATCCAGGGCGCACCGGATATAGACAGCGTCTAGTTTCCGCCTGTGGCGGGATTGCGCATCGACAACGGGCGGGCTATAGTCAGCCCGCTTTTTTTCGTTCAGCATACCGCGGGAACCTGTCCGAATCAGGCGACGCCCACGAAGACAAAAAAGCCTTTCTCCTATTGCAGCCACCGATTACCGGCTAATAACGAGGCCGGATCGCGGCGCGTCAAATCCGTGTGCCGTGAAAATGGAACTCTCACGCGGCCGTCACGCGGCGCCATGCCGGATGCCCGCGCCACGTGACGCGAAGGCCGCCCCGACGGGCGGCATCGGGCGCTTTTGCCTTTCCGTCCGTTGTGTGCTACCTGTGACACGGCGGCGAAAAGAGAAACACGCCGCCGCCCGCACGCCGCCTCCCCTGGCCGGGGAAGGATTCCGCGCCCCCCTACGGACGATGAAACCCGCTACGGAACCCGTCATGGACGCTCCCGCCTACCCCCTCTTTCTCTCCCTGCGCGACAGCCGCTGCCTTGTGGCGGGCTTTGGCGGCGTTGGCCGCCGCAAGGCCGCCGGCCTGCTGGCCTGCGACCCCGCCGCCCTCCATATTTTCGACCTCCACGAGCCGGAAGACGGGGAAGGGCGCGCCCTGCTCCGCCACAAGGCCGTCCGCTTCCATACCCGAACCTGTAGGGAAGACGATCTGCGGCCCTGCCGTCTGGTGTTCGCCGCCACGGGATCCCGTGCCGAAAATGCCCGCATCGCCGCCCTGTGCGCACGCCTGGGCCTGCTCTGCAACTGCGCGGACGCCCCGGAGGAAGGCTCCTTCCTTGTGCCCGCCTCCGCCCGGGCCGGGTGCCTGACGGCGGCCCTGAGCACTGGCGGCGCAAGCCCGGCGCTGGCCCGGCGCTGGCGCGGCGAACTGGAAACATGGCTTGCGCCCCGCGCCCGCACGGCCCGCCTCATGGGCGCGCTGCGCCCTCTGATCCTTGCCCTTGGCGAGGATACGCGGCGGAATACCGGCATCTTTCGTGCCCTGGCGGCGTCTTCCCTCCAGGACTGTCTGGAGCGCGGCGACCTCGCCGCCTGCCGCGCCCTGCTGGAACAAACGCTTCCTCCGGCCCTGCACGACCGGATAACGGAGTTGCTCGATGCTGTCTCCTGAACATTCCACCCTGCTGACCCTGGGCTGCTACGGCGCGTCTTCCGTGGCGGGAATCGCGGGTATGCTGCTGCGCAACGCCACGGCGCGGCGCTGCGGCGCATGGCTGGCTGTGGCGGGTTTCGCCTGCCAGACACTGTTGCTGGCGCTGGGCTTTCACAAGGCACTGCCCGGCGGCCTGAGCTACGGGGCCTATCTGCAACTGCTGGCCTGGTTCGTCGTCCTGTGCGGCATTGCCTGCCGCATCCGCTTCCGGCAGGAAAGCCCCCTGCTCTTCGCCGCGCCCCTGGGCCTGCTGCTCTTCGCCAGCAGCGCCCTCTATCTGGGGTCGCAGGTCGTCATCCCCCCAGCCCTCAAGGGCCCGTTCTATGCCCTGCATATCGGCGCGCTCTTTCTGGGGCTTGGTCTCATCACCCTCGGCTTCGGCGCGGGCGCCGTCTTTCTGCTGCTGGAAGGCCGCATCAAAACCAAGCGCCGCATGGAGGGCTTTTTACAGGACATGCCCGCCCTCGCCCTGCTGGACAGAATCAACGCCTTTACCATGCTGGCCTCCTTCCCGCTCTATACGCTGGGCATCGCCGCGGGCCTGCTCTGGGCAAAACCAGTATTCGGATCGGCCTTCAGCGGCGATCCCAAGGAGGTCGTCAGCCTTCTTGTCTGGGCCGCCCTGGCCTATGTGTTTCACGGCAGACTTTCCCTCGGCTGGCGCGGCCGCAGGCCCGCCCGCATGGCCGTGCTGATCTTCTGCCTGTGCCTGTTCTCCATCCTTGTGGTGAATACCCTCATGGAAACCCACCACGCGTTCATCCGGCAGTAATATGGATTGCGATATCATTCTTGTGGGCCTCAATCACCGCACGGCCGGCGTGGACGTGCGGGAACGCTTCGCCCTTGTGGATTTCTGCGCCCCCGACACCTGGGCCGTTCCCCGGAGCGGCGGCCTCAACGAATCCCTCATTCTCTCCACCTGTAACCGCGTGGAGCTTCTGGCCGCCGGTTCGGGAGACGTGGCCGGGCAACTCCTGCGCGACTGGGCCGCCGCGCGCGGCGAGGCTGTGGAGGAACTGCGCAACTACGTCTATATCCACAAGAACCTCGACGCCGTGCGCCATGTGTTCACCGTGGCCTCAAGCCTCGATTCCATGGTGCTGGGCGAACCCCAGATTCTCGGCCAGCTCAAGGGAGCCTACCGCAAGGCCGTCGCCGCCCACAGCGTGGGCGTCATTCTCAACCGCCTGCTGCACAAGGCCTTTTCCGTGGCAAAACGCGTGCGCACCGAAACCGCCGTGGCCTCCAGCGCCGTCTCCATCAGCTACGCCGCCGTGGAGCTGGCAAAGCGCATTTTTGGCGACATGCACGAACACAGCGCCCTGCTTGTGGGCGCGGGAGAAATGGCCGAGCTGGCCGCCACCCACCTGCTCCAGGCGGGCGCGCGGGAAATCCTCGTCGCCAACCGCACGCTGGAACGCGGCAGGGAGCTGGCCGCCCGCTTCCACGGCCGGGCCATCCCCTTTGAGACGATCCCCCAGTACCTGCGCGACGTGGACATCATCATCACCTCCACGGGATCCCCGGATCCCGTCATCCGCGCCCGCGACATACGCTCCGTTCTCAAGGCCCGCAAGAACCGCCCCATGTTCTTCATCGACATCGCCGTTCCGCGGGACATCGATCCCGATGTCAACAGCCTTGACAACGTCTATCTGTACGACATCGACGATCTCCGGGAGGTGGTGGAGGAGAATCTCGCCGGACGCCGCGACGAGGCCCGCAAGGCGGAGGCCATCGTCGAGGAGGAGGTCAGCCACTTCGCCCAGTGGACGCAAAGCCTCGACATACAGCCCACCATTGTGGACATCGTGCGGCGCGGGGAGCGCGTGGCGCATGAGGAGGTCGCCAAAACCCTCCGCCGGCTCGGCCCTGTGGACGACGAGACCCGCGACGCCCTGGAATGCATGGCGCACGCCATCGCCGCCAAGCTCAACCACGATCCCATCATGTTTCTGAAAAACGGCTCCCTGTCGCGGGACGGCATCGCCCCGCGCATCAGCCTCGCCCGCCGCTTCTTCAACCTCGATACGGGCTGTACCGCCGGACATGGTTCAGGAGGTTCCACGCCATGCGCGCCTATCTCGTCGACGACATCCCCGAAGAGAAACTGACGGCCCTGGCCGCCCTTCTCGATGCCCGCGGCCTGGCCGCAAGCCTGCCCGGGCTGTACTGGCTGCCCCTGCCCGACGCCCTGCTGACGCCCACGCAACGGGAACACGCCGGGGAATGCGGCCCCCATGTCATGGCGCTGGAACTGCTGGACGGCGCCGTCCGGCTGGAGCTGCTCGTGCGCGCCCGGGGCCGTCTGCGGTGCGACTGCATCGGCTATGCCGGTACGGCTGTCCGCGATCAGATGATCGCCTGTCTTGACGGCCTGCTGCTTGACGCGGGCATCATGGGCTAGCGCCCGCAACGCGGCAACGCGACGCCAACGTTCCGGCCATGCGACGGACGCCGTCTTCCCCCGAAGCGCCTCTTCCCGCGCCCCCTTTCCGGGAGGCGGCCTCCCGCCATACCGCCTTCAGAGAAGATCCCGCCGCCGCCCGCCCGCTGCGCGACGCCGCGCGGGCCTGCGACGCGCTCGGCCTGCAACGGGGAGATCGCCTGCTGCTGGCCGTTTCCGGCGGCGCGGATTCGCTGGCCCTGGCCGCGCTGCTTGCCCGTCTCGCGCCCGCGCGGGGCTGGGAACTGCGGGCCCTGAGCGTCAATCACAGCCTACGCGCGGAAGCGGCCGCCGACGCCGCCCATGCGGCGGACATCTGCCAGCGGCTGGGGATTCCCTGCCGCGTCGTCACGGTGGACGTTCCCGGCCTGCGCCAGCGCGGTGAAGGTATGGAAGAGGCCGCGCGCCGCCTGCGCTATGCCGCGCTGGAAGAGGAACGCCAGCGCCGCCGCGCCAACTGGATCGCGCTGGGGCACCATGCGGGAGACGCGGCGGAAGACATGCTGCTGCGCCTGCTGCGCGGCACGGGCTGGCCCGCCCTTGGCGGTATGCGCGCCCGCGACGGCGGACGGCGGCTGCTGCGTCCGCTCCTCGACATGCGTCCGGAGAGTCTGCGCGCCTGTCTGCGCGCCCTCGGCATCGTCTGGGTCGAAGACGCCAGCAATCAGGACACGCGCTTTACCCGCAACCGCATCCGCCATACCCTTCTACCGCTCCTGCGGAAAGAAAATCCCGCCCTTGACGCCGCGCTGGGACGCCTGCGCGCGCTGGCCGCCCTTGACGCCGCCTACTGGGACGATCTGCTGGACGCCGCGCTGGCCGCCCATCCCTGGGAGGATGGCGGCGCGGCGATTCTCCTTCCGCGCGCCCTGCTGCGACCCCTGCATCCCGCCGCCCGCCTGCGCCTCTTTCATCGCGCCGCGCGCACCCTCGCCCTGCGCGCGGGGGGACAGGCGCGCCACGACGCCCTGATCGCCCTGGAACGCGCCTATGGCGAAGGGCGCGGCGGCCGTATCTTCCAGTTTCCCGGCGGTCTGTCCGCCGAACTCCGCAAGGGAGCCGTCCGTTTCCGCGTATCTCACGCCGCGCTCAGCGGAGAAGGGGAAGGATGACTTCGCCCTCCGCCCGGCGCGCAAGGCCAAATCGAAGATCGGCACAGCGCACGCCCCGCCGGAGAATCTGGCAGCGGGCTTCGGCGCAAAGGGCCAGCGCATCCCCGGCGGTGGCGAACAGACGGAACTCAAGCGCGTCGCCCGGCATGAGGAAGCGGCGGAAGCGCGCCCCAAGGAGTTCGTGAACACGCCAACGCGGCAGGGCCGCCTCAAGCTCACGGCGGACGGCCTCCACAAGGCAGGAACCGGGCACGCGCGGCGCGCCGGGAAAATGGCTGTCGAAAAGAGGGGCCGGGGGGACGCTGTGTCGCGTGACGGCCTCAAGAAGCGTCACCTGTGCCACAGACGCCGGAAGGGACGGGCGGGAGCCAGCTGGTCAAGGGTCATGGTCACGCTCTGCGCCCCGGCGGACCAGGGAGCCACCTGATAGGGCTGAAAATGGATGCGCACGCCTCCGGGTTCCAGGCTGAGGCTGGAAAAATTGTCGGCCTCCGGCTCCGTACCGTCAAGGATCATCTGTTCGCCCACGCCGCCGCCAAGGCGGCGCATAAGTACCTCGCGGGAGGTGACGGACATGATCGCCAGCGCCTTGTCCACATCCTCGAAGAGATCCACAAGGGTCAGACGCTGGCCGGTGATGAGACTGTAATTCAGCGTGATGATGTCCAGATTGCCGTGCGCGCCGCCGGTATAGGTCCAGATGTCAAACGCCACGCTGACCGCGTCGGCGGAAGGGCGGGAAACGTCGTAGGTACAGGTCAGCTGATAGTTCTCCACATCCTCGCTCCCGCCAGAATTGGCCGTCAGCTCACGCTCAAAGGTCGCTGCGATGCTTTCGGCCCAGAGGCGGATATCCTCGTCCACGGCGGCGACGCCAAAGGCCGGATAGGCAAGGGAGACGGACGGCATTCCGGCGCGTCCCTCGCGGGTCAGGCCGCGCGCCGAGGCTTCCGGCCCCGCGGCGGCATGGGCCGCGCTGGCCTCCCGCGCTTCCCGCAGGGCTCCGGCCACGGCGGCATCGCCCTCGCCGGAACGATCCGCCGCCGCAAAACCGTCCGCAAGCTCTTCCGGCACGGCACGCCGGGCCGCGTCCGCCGGCGACACCGCCAGCCCCAGCCATGCCAGCCCCAGCCATGCCGCCGCCAGCGGCCTCCATGCCCTTGCCGCCCATAGCGCTCCCTTGATCATCACACACACCCTCCGCGCCCGCACGCGCTTTTTCTTGCTCTAGGACGGCCCTTGCCCGCTGTCAAGCGGGGAAAAGCCGCGCCGCGAGGGAGGAGAGGCCGCCCGGCGATTGCAGGCCGCCACGCTCTCTGGTAAGGGGAAGGGATGTCTTCATCCGCAGAGGAATTTTTGATGCACATCACCTGCCCTCATTGCCAGTTCAGTCAGGACGTTCCGGCGGATCGCCTCCCGGCGGCGTCGCGGGGGAAATCCCTGCTGGCGACCTGCCCGCGCTGTGCCTGCCGTTTTCGCCTTTTTTTGCCTGAAGGAACCACACAGCCGCTGGATCCCCCCGCCGCGCCCCCGAAAGCTTCCGCGCCCGCAAGCGACGGCCCGCGCGCCGGGGAACAGGCCCCGGCGCCACCGGCGCCCTCCCCGGAAAACGCGCCGCCCCATCCCGGGGATTCCGGCGCGGATCCCAGTATACCCCCCGGCAAGGACGCCGCCGGAGAGGAAGAGGAGGATCCCCGCCTGACGGCCTCGCGCGCCTATGAACGCGAAGCCGAACGGGGACGCCGTCTGCGCGATGCCGCCCGCCAACGGAAGCGCGACGGAGAGAGCGGCGGCGGGGCCCTGCGCAACCCGTGGGAGGAGGCCCCGGAGACCTTCGGGTATGCGGAAGCCTTCTACCAGACGGTGCTGCGGGTCATGTTTGGCGCGCCGCGCTTTTTTCTTGGCATACGCGACGACGCGCCGCCCCTGCGGGCGCTCCTCTTCTTTCTTGTAACAGGGGTGCTTGGCGTGACAGCCCTGACGCTGTGGGGCAACGCCTTTCAAGGCATGATGGCCGATGCCGCCGATCCGCAGCTGCGGGCGCTGGCGGCCATGCTGCCGCGGGAAAACGCGCTGCTCTACGGCCTGATACAGCTTTTTCTGCTGGTCATGCAGCTCTATATTGTGAGCGCGCTGGTGTTTCTGAGTTTTCGCCTCAGCGGCTGCCGTGCCGCCACCTACGCGCGCGTCTTCCAGATACTGGCGTACAGCTCCGCGCCCATGCTGCTGTGCGCCATCCCCGTGCTGGGCTATCTGGCGGGCTTCATCTGGTGCCTGGCCACCGTGATCATCGGGTGCCGATCGGCCTTTCGCCTGAACTGGGCGCAGACGGCGGCGGGCTGCCTCCCCATTGCCCTGCTGCTGCTCCTGCTGCTGCATCAGACCCTGGACGTGATGTCGAAATTCTGACATCACCGGAAGCCCACTCCCCACTCAGGGCGTCCGGCAAGGGCTCGACGGCATCTGGCGTGAACTTTGCACGGGGTGTGGAAGAGACGGAAACGCGGCGGCACCGCCGTGATGCCAGAAACATCGTTTCCCCCTGAAAACGGGGGAGGCTGCCAGACCACAAAGGAATGTCCGATGAACATCGTCCACCGTACTCTTTCACTTGCGCTGGCCCTTGCGGCCTGCTGCGCCGCCCTGCCCGGTTGCGCCAGCCGGGACGATACCAGCCGGAATCTGGAGCTCGGCGGCGACATGACCATGCCTCTGGGCGTCAACATCAATCAGTTCGTGCGGCGGCAGCCGCCCGCCATCTACGTCAAACCCCTGCAACGCCCCTCCTCGCGCCCCACGGCGCTTTTCGTGCCCCTGCGCATGGTGCAGCAGATGAACCAGCCCACGGCCTTCACCGATCAGGTCTCCCGCCAGATCTGGAACATCTGGCTCTCGCAGGGCACGTTCCAGCAACTGGAATATGAGCCCGCCGCCGGGCCGTACCACCCCAAACGCGCCATCGCGCTGGCGCGGCAACGCGGCATGCCCTACGTTGTGGGCGGCTACATCAATCACTATATCGACGGCGGCGACGGCGGTGAAAGCGCCGTCTCGCTGGCGCTGGAAATCTATGATGTCAAGAGCGGCCTCCTGCTCTGGAGTCTGGCGCAGGGCGGCACCATGCAGCCGCGTCAGAGCCATGACTTCTATCTCTTCAAGGTCAAGGAGCGCTTCCACGGCGATCCCGCCGGGCTTATTGTGCGCAGCCTCGCATGGGACATGGGGCGGGAACTCATGGGATGGGTCAGCCCCGCCGCCGGACGCGCCATGAAGAAAAGCGCCTCTCCGCTCGGAGGCTCACTCGGAGGATCGGCTTTCTGATGCCGCTTCGTCCCGCCCCGCCGCCGGGATCGCGCCGCCCCTGGCCGCCGCCGGTGGAAACGGGTATCCCGCTCTGCTGCGCGGGCCTGCTTCTCTGTCCGCTGGCGGGCCTTGCCGCGGGATCTCCGGAAAGCGGCCTCTGGCGCATTCTCTGCGGGGTGGAACTGCTTCTGGGCCTCTGCCTGACACTCCTGCTCTGGTTCGGTGTCTTCCGGCCTCTGCGCATTCTGCTGGCGGAACTGCAACGCGAGGAACGCGCCCCGGACGGACGGGCCGCACCCCGTGGGATCGCGCCCTGCATCGCGCCGCTCATGCGCCGCGCCCGCAACCTGCGCGACACGGCCGAACGCGCCCGCCTCGCCATGGAGGAACGCCAGGAAAACCTGCGCCACACCGAAAAGCTGGCCCTTGTGGGCAAGCTGGCCGCCGGGGTGGCGCATTCCATCCGCAATCCGCTCACCGGAGTGAAATTACGCCTTTTCGCGCTGACGCGCGGCCTCGATCTGGACGGAAAGCAGCGGGAGGACGTGACCGCCATCAACGACGCCCTGCGGCATATGGAAGGCATCATCGCCAATTTTCTGGAATTTTCACGCCGCCCCCGCCTTGAGAAGCGCCGCGTCAACATCGCCGATGTCATCGACGGCACCGTCAGCCTGCTGGGGCCGCGCCTCTCCTCCTATAATGTGGCACTGGCCCGGCAGCGCGACGGCCAGCTCCCGCCTGTCGATGCCGATCCGGAACAGCTGCGCGAAGCCTTTGCCAATCTCATTCTCAACGCCTGCGAAGCCGCAGGACCCGGCGGCGATGTCCGCATTGTCGAGGAAAAGGGCCGGCTGGCCCCGCTCGGCCCCGTGGTGGTGGTTCGCGTGGAGGACTCCGGCCCCGGCGTGCCCGAGGATCTGCGCGACATCGTCTTTCAGCCCTTCATGAGTACCAAGCAGGAAGGCACGGGACTCGGCCTGCCCATTGCCCGCCGTATTTTCGAGGATCACGGCGGCTGGCTGCATCTGCACAGCGCGCCGGGCAGGGGGGCCAGCTTCGCCGCCGTCCTTCCAGCCCGCAAGGACAACGGCCTATGGCTGCGATAATCCTCATTGTTGACGACGACCCCCACCTGCGCGAGGGCTTTGCCCGCCTGCTGGCGGAGGAAGGGTATGACGCCCGCGTGGCGGCCTCCGCCGAAGAGGGGCTCCATCTCATGCGGGAAACCATGCCCGACTGCGTGATCATGGACGTGCGCATGCCCGACATGAGCGGTCTGGACGCCCTTGAACGCATGCGCCTTCTGCCCGATTGCCCGCCCGTCATCATCATGACAGCCTACTCCGGCACGGATACCGCCATCCGCGCCATGGGACTGGGCGCGTTCGACTACATTCTCAAGCCCTTTGACATTCCCGGCGCGCTTGAGCTCATCAGCCGCGCCCTGGAGGCGGGACAACGCCTGCGCGCTCCCGCTCCCGGCGCGCCTCCCGCCCTGGAAGAGGCCGCAACCGCCGAAGGCATGGTCGGCGACAGCCCCGCCATGCAGGCCCTGTGCAAGGCCATCGGCCGCGTCGCGCCCACGGATGCGCTGGTGCTCATTCGCGGCGAATCCGGCACGGGCAAAGAACTGGCCGCCCGCGCCCTCTGGCGCTACAGCCTGCGTTCCCACCGGCCCTTCTCCGTCATCAACTGCGTGGCCATTCCCGACACGCTGCTGGAAAGCGAACTTTTCGGCTATGAGAAAGGGGCCTTCACCGGCGCGCAGGCCCGCCACGAGGGCCGCATAGAACAGGCGGCGGGAGGCACCCTCTTTCTGGACGAAATCGGCGACATCCCGCTTTCCCTCCAGGCAAAGCTGCTGCGCCTGCTCCAGGAAAAACAGATCCAGCGCCTTGGCGGCAACGAAACCATCGCCGTGGACGTGCGCATCATCGCGGCCACCAACGCCGATCTGGAACGCGCCGTGGCCGAAGGACGTTTTCGCGAGGATCTCTACTATCGCCTCAAGGTCATCACCCTCTGGACCCCCCCCCTGCGCGACCGCCTCGAGGACGTGCCAGCCCTGACGGAAACCCTGCTGCGCCGTACCGCTGCCGATATGGGACGCCCCAACCCCGGCATCGAGGAAGCCGCCCTGCTCTGGCTCCAGTCCCGAAGCTGGCCCGGCAACGTCCGGGAACTGGGCAACGCCCTGCAAAAGGCCTTTGTCTTCAACGACGGCACCCCCCTGCGCCTGCCGGATGTCCGTCAGGCCGTGGAGGGCCGCCCCCATTCCCCGCGCCACCCCGATCCCCTGTCCGACACGCTGTCCGCCGCCTCCACCAGCCCGCCCCATGCCGCGCCGCTTTCCGCGCGGGGGGAAGCGCCCTCCCCAGACCGGCCCGGCCCCGCAGGGGACGCCGGAAACCTTGCGGCCATCATCCGCCGCATTCTGGACGACGGTGAACCCGCCCCCTTTGATCGCTGCATGGATGTCATGGGGCGCGCCGTCGTGCTGGAAGCCCTGCGCCAGTGCGGCGGCAACCGATCGCGGGCCGCCCGTCTGCTGGGGCTCTCGCGTCCCACCCTCCTTGCCCGCATGGACAGATACGGGCTCAAGGTGGAAACGCGCATCAGCGACAACGCCGGGTAAATACCGCGCGCCTCTCTTTTCCCGTCCTCCCCTTTCCGACAAGGAGTTCCTCCCCATGATTCTCTCCGCCCGTGCCAGTACGCGTTCCCCGGCCGCCGCTCCCTCCCGCCCAGAGACTGGGCCATGCGCGTAGCCGTCGCCGTCAGCGGTGGTGTGGACAGCCTGTGCGCCCTGCTGCGCCTTGCGCGGGAAGGCCACGAGGTGCTGGCGCTGCACGGACTCTTTCTTCCGGACGCCACCGCCGATGCGCCCGCCGCCCAAGGCCTGCGCGCCGCCTGCCGGAGCCTCGGTCTGGAATTTCACACGGCGGATCTGCGGGAGGCGTTCCGGCGGGCGGTCATGGACCCCTTTGCCGCCGCCTATGCGCGGGGAGACACGCCCAATCCCTGCGCCCTCTGCAACCGGAACATCAAATTCGCCGCCCTTCAGGATGCCGCGCTGGCACTGGGGGCCGATCGGCTGGCCACGGGACATTATGCGCGCCTTGTGCCCGCCACGGCGGCCACTGCCCCGGCCGGCGCTCCGGGCATGGAACCCGTCAGCGCGCCAGAAATCACGGAAAACGCCGCGCCGCCGCTTCTGGCCGCGGGCGCGGACGCCGCCAAGGATCAGAGCTACTTTCTTGCGCTGGTCGCGCCGCACCGCCTGCAACGGGCCCTTTTTCCCCTGGAACGGCACACCAAGGCGGAAAGCGTCGCCGAGGTGGCCGCCGCCGGGCTTGACGTGCCCGTTCCCGGTGAAAGTCAGGAAATATGTTTCATTCCCGCCGGGGAGGACGCCTACCGCGACTTTCTCCGCCGTCAGTGGAAGGCGCGGGGGCTGCCCCTCCCTCCCGGCGGCCCCGTCATGCTGGAAGACGGCCGGGAAATCGGACGGCATGGCGGCCTCTGGAAACATACCGAGGGGCAGCGCCGGGGCCTTGGCATTGCCTGGAGCGAACCGCTCTATGTGCTGCGCAAGGACAGGGAACGCAACATCCTTGTTGCCGGGCCCCGCGACCGCCTTGGCATGATCGCCTGCCGCGCCCGGCGGGCGGTGATCCATGTGCCGCCCCGCCTCTGGCCCGGCGAGGTTCTGGCCCGCGTCCGCCACCGCCAGCGCCCCTTCCCCGCGCGTGTGACAGTTGACGGGGATTCCCTGCATATCATCCCCAACGAGCCGCGGTTCCCCGGCGCGCCCGGACAGATCGCCGCCGTGTACGATACGCGGGGCGTCGTGCTGGCGGGCGGCATTCTGGATCAGATTGTCCCGCTCCATATGCCTTCACGTTGAACATATCGCGCCAGCGACGCTTCTGTTCCCGCCATCTCCGCTCTGAACGGACGGCGCGCCGGTAAAAAAAGGGAGGCCCTGAGGGGCCTCCCTGAAAACAGAGGGACAAAACGCGGGAACCGCCCGCGCTAGACGCGTGCGAGGAGCATGAAGCAGACAATACCGACGACGATGCCGTAAATGGTGAAAGGAATCACGGTACGGCGCAGGATGGGCCCTTCGTGGCCGATCATGCCAAGCACGGCGCAGACGGCAACGATGTTGTGAATGCAGACCATGTTGCCCATGGCGCCGCCGGCGCCCTGCGCGGCCACGATGATGTAGTGACCGGGCACGGAGTACTTGAGGGCCGTGGCCACATCCCACTGGAAGTTGCCGAACAGCATGTCGGACACGGTGTTGGAACCGGTGATGAACGCGCCGAGGCCGCCCACGAAGGAGGCCAGCATGGGCCAGGCGTTGCCGGTCAGCCACGCGCAGAACTGGGCCATGGCCATGGGCATGGAGGGCAGTGCCGTACCGTCGGGTCCGGCGGTATTGACGCCGGAACCGCGCAGGATGGACACGAGCGCCACGGCGGCGATGAGGGCAATGGTGGGGGCCTCCATCTTGGCGAAGGCGGTACCCCAGGCGTCGGCCACCTGCTTGCGGGTCATGGAATGCAGGCCGATGGTGATGACGGAAACGAGGATGAAGGGAATGGTACCGGGCAGGTTCAGCAGCGCCAGTTTGGAGCTCACGCCCTCAAAACCGAGAATGTTGCTCCAGCCCACGCTGAACATGGGGTCGGTGATGATGGGCTTGAGGTGGAAGGCGGGCACACGGGTCAGCACGAGAATAACGCCGCACAGGATATAGGGCATCCAGGCGCGGGCCTGCGACATGTGTTCGGTGTATTCGGTGACATCGGAGGCCTGGATCATGCCGGACCAGTCAGGACGCCATTCGGAGCTGGGCGGAAAGTTCCACACGCCGTCTTTGGGCAGGCAAAAGCCCTTCTTGGTCAGCCACACCAGCAGGCCGAGACCGAGCAGGCCGCCGACCATGGAGGGCAGTTCCGGGCCGCCCAGCCAGGCCAGCAGCAGATAGGGCACGAGGAAGCAGACCGAGGCCATGAGGCAGTACCGCCAGGCGCGGAAGCCTTCCATCCACGACTTGTTGGCGCCGAAAATACGGGTCATGAAGCCGAGCATGAAGATGGGCAGAATGATGCCCATGGGCAGATGCATGAGAGTGACGTATTCGCCGATCTCCTTGTAGACCATGCTGGGATCGCTGAAGCCCGCCGCCGTCATGGCGATTTCCTCCAGCGATTTGAAACCGACGAGAACGGGCGTACCCACGGCGCCGAAGGTGGTGGGCACACTGTTGAAGGCAAGGCAGACCACCGCGGCACACAGCGGCGGGAAGCCGAGGCCGAGCAGCAGCGGCGCGGCCAGCGCGGCGGGCGTGCCGAAGCCCGCGGCACCCTCGATGAAGGCCGCGAACATGAAGCCGATGATGATGGTCTGCACGCGCCTGTCGGGGCTGATTTTCTTCATGCCCGCCTGGATGGTCTCCATGGCGCCGCTGAACTCAAGGGTGTAGTAGATGAGCAGCGCGCCGAACACGATGATCAGCACGCCCACGGCGGTGATGGTCCCCTCGATGGAAAGGGCGAGCAGGCGCATGGGCGCGATGTCCCAGACAGACCAGGCGAGGAGCGCGCCCACAAGCCAGGCCAGCGGCATGGCGCGCGTGGACGGCCAGCGTAGGCCGGCCATCAGAATCAGCGCCAGCAGGATCGGGATGAACGCGCAGAGCGCAAGGAACGAAATACTCATGAAACCTCCTTCTTTCCGGGCGCCGGCCACAGACCGATGCCGCTGCAACGTGAAAACCGTCTGTCTGAAAGAACGGCGGCGCGCAGCGATCGTGAAAATCGTTCCGCCCCGCCGTTCGTTTTCAGTAAAGGGCGTTGCCGCCCCGTCACATGGGAATGGGGTTGCCCGGCGGCTGGTTTGCGGACGGGAAGCCGTTGAACGGCCCCGCGATATCGCCCGCATACGCAAACGCGCATGCGGGCGTTTGACACAAGCCGGCTACGGCAGCATCCAGCGCAGGGGACCGGCCTGCAGCCAGGTCAGCAGACAGATGCAGACGGTCATGGCCAGACTGTGCGGCAGAGCGAAGCGGAACAGATCCCCTTCCTGCCCGACCATATTGGTGGCCGCGGTAGCCACGCTGATGGACTGGGGAGAAATCATCTTGCCGGTGACGCCGCCGGAGGAGTTGGCGGCCACGGCCAGTTCGGGATACATGCCCACCACTTCCGCGGTATTACGCTGCATACCGCAGAACAAGGCGTTGGAAGAGGTGTCCGAACCAGTCAGGAACACACCCAGCCAGCCCAGCAGGGGGGCGAAGAGCGGGAAGAGTCCGCCGGTCATGGTGAAGGCGATGCCCAGCGTGGAGCTCATGCCGGAATAGTTCATGAGGTAGGCCAGACCAAGGATCATGGCGATGGTCACGATGGGGAAGCGCAGCTGCACCACCGTGCGGCAGAAACAGCTGACGGCCTTGCCGAAGGAATAGCCGGGCATGAGCGGCACGGAGAACAGGCCGGCAAGGAGGATGGCCGTACCGCCCGCGGACAGCCAGTTGAAGGTGAACTTCGCGCCATAGACGCTGTCCGTGGCGGCGATGGGGGCCGTCTTGGAGACCAGCCCGTCAAGACCGGGCCAGCCAAACGTGACGACCGCGCCGGGAATGGCGTTCAGCATGTTCTTGAACTGGGGCAGGCCCCACAGGAAGACCATGACGGCCAGGATGATGTACGGGCTCCAGGCGCGCAGCACGATGCTCATGTTGATCTGCCCTGCGGCGGGGGCTTCCGCGCCGCTTTCGCTCTCAAACCGCCAGATATGGGCGGGCTTCCAGACGCGCAGAAGGATGACAAGGCCGATGATGGTGATCAGGGCCGACATGATGTCGGGCAGGGTCGGGCCGTGGAAGTTGGAGAACACGAACTGCGAACCGGCAAAACAGACGCCCGCCACGGCAATGGCGGGAAGCACCTCCATGGCCCGCTTGAAACCGCACATGAGCACGCACAGCCAGAGCGGCACGATGATGGACATGAAAGGCAGCTGGCGGCCGACGATGGCGCTGATGGTCATGTCGGAGAAACCGGAGACCTGGCCGGCCACGATGATGGGCACGCCGATGGCGCCAAACGCCACGGGCGCCGTATTGGCGATGAGACAGACGCCGGCGGCATACAGAGGTTTGAAGCCCAGCCCCACAAGCATGGCGGCGGTGATGGCCACGGGCGTCCCGAAGCCCGCCGTGCCTTCGAGGAACGCGCCGAACGCGAAGGCGATGAAGATGGCCTGGAGGCGGCGGTCGTCCGTCAGGCTGGCGAGCGACTGCTTGAGGTGTTCAAATTCGCCCGATTCCACCGTCATGTTATAAACCCACACGGCGGTGACGACGATCCAGATGATGGGGAACAGGCCAAAGGCCGCCCCGTACAGGAAGGAATTGACGGCGATGCCCACGGGCATGCCCCAGACGCCGACAGCGAGAACCGCCGACAGGACCACGGCCACAAGGGCGGCGTGGTGGCCTTTGGCGCGGCGCACCGCAAGCATGTAGAAAAGGGCAATCAGCGGAATGCCCGCCAGCAGGGCGGACAGAAGGGCGCTGCCCGCGGGATCATAAACCTGTGTCCACGCCATAGGGTCTCCTTGTTCGTTGGCGGATACAAAAAAACCGAACATCCGGTGAAACCTGAACATCCAGGATCCTCCGCGGAGCGGCCCGGCTCCGTTGCGCCAGGCCGCCCCACGCTCTGGTTCTGGTATTAGGACATTTTCAATAGCCTAGAACAAGGGCTGAGTCAATCCCCTTGCGGCTCCCGCCTCATTGGCCGGAAAAGTCGTAGCGTTTCTTCCGGCGATCGTTCCCCGGTTCCTGATAGAAGCGGCGTTTATCGGCATACATGCGTTTTTCCGCGATCTTGAGCAGCGCGGGAATATCGGCGGGCCAGGGGCTTGTGGCCAGCCCCGCGGCGCAGGAATAGCCCTGTTCCGCCACGGCCCGCTGAAACGCGTCCAGTTTCCGTTGCGCCACGCCTTCCTCCAGATCGGGAACCACGGCCGCGAATTCGTCGCCGCCGATGCGGTAGGTCGTTTCCGTGCCGAACACCTCGGCCAGCGCGCGGGCCACGTAGCGCAACAGGCGGTCTCCCGCCTCGTGCCCCTGACCATTGTTGAGTTCGCGCAGGCCGTTGGCATCCGCATACACGCAGGTCAGCGTCCGCAGAGGCTGTGCGGGCAGGGCGGCCAGATCCGCCTCAAAGCGGTTTCTGTTCCGCAGACCGGTGAGGGCGTCCAACTCGCTTTTCTCCTCAAGGCGCATCCGGGTGGCTATGTTTGCCAGCAGACTGGCGAAACTGGGAACGACAAGATCCAGCGTCCCGACATCGGCGTCGCTCCAGCGCTGTTTCGTGTTGGCGGCATAGAGGATGCCGTGAATAAGACTATTCCTGGACTCCCCCACAAGACAGAGCAGCATATTGCTGATGCCCATACCCCACAGGAGCCGCTGTTCCTCCGCCGGCAGCAGATCCCGTATGGTCACGGCATCAAGCAGCATCTTTCTTTTTTCCAGCAGCATCCGCTGCAGCGACGGCAATTCCGGTATGGAGGCAAAATCATGGGAAGGATCGCTGGAATAGAGCTTCCACGGCTTTCCCTCCCTGAAGAGGAGAAAGCTGCAATGCTCCGCCGTCAGGATGCGGGCCACGGTCCTGAGGGCGTCGTGCATGACACCGGCATCCCGGTGCGCCACGGCGAGCTGTTTTTCCAGACCCAGCGCCTGCCGGGCAAGGTTCAGCTGTTCGCTCTTCCTCCGGTTTTCCCTGATGGCGGCATAGAGTGCCCAGAACAGAAAGAGGGCGAAGACGGCGACGGTGAAGATCTGCAGCCTGAAGAGGTGACTTTTGATGTCGTTGGCGTCGTGCAGCACCACCCTTTCGGGCAATGAAAGCATGACGCTCCATGCGTTGATGTGCAGGGGCTCATAGTGCAGATAAAAATATTCCCCGGCCCCCCGTGAAAGGAAGATGAGGTTACCTCCCTTTTCCTGGGCGATGTCCTCGCCCATCTTCTTCCAATCATAGCCGGTCTTGGTTTTGCCCATGCCGAACTCCCTGAGGGTACCGGGCGTTCCGTGCCAGGTGTCCACAAGAAAATTGCCGCTCTTCCCCTCGACCAGATAGATCTGATAGTTTCTGTTCATATTCTGGAATTGCAGAAAGCGCGGTATCTTTTCCACGTCGATGACGGCAACAAGCAGCCCCAGCGTCTCCTTGCCGTTCACGATGGGGACGCAGTGACGCACCACCTTTGCGCCGCCGCCGTCCGGATCGTCCTCGAGCGGCGAAAGGAAGGGCGCGCGCCGCAGGTCTTCCTCAAAGGCCGCGCGCGTTTCCGGCGACGCCGCCGTTATGCCGTCAGGATGGACGGTTCTGCCATCGGGGAGCAGGATGCGCAGGCGGCCCACGGGGGGTATGCGCTGCTGGCTCAACCTGTCCAGCATATGCTGGATGGGAGGCGCGTCCAGCGGCTCGCTCCGTTCGATCAGCAGCGACGAGATGACGTGCAGCCGTTCGCCGAACCATTCGATCTGACTCTGGATATCGTATTTCAGTTGCTGGGTTGCCAAAAACAGCGAGTGCAGCGCGGATTTTTCCGCAATGGCGTTGATTCGGTGGGATATCAACAGCAGGGCCGGAAGCAGGAACAGCGGCAACAGAAGAAGGGTTATCAGAAATCTGCGCACAGGAGTCTCCTGAATATCCTGTTAAGACGCGACCTCACGTTGCAAAAACGCAGCCGCTCTGGCGGATGTTCCCTCCTGAAGGCGGGGAATTTCCGCAGGTTATGTTCTGGATCATACCCGCGGCACGCTTTATTCGCAACAGAACTTCCCGGCTTTCAGTACGGCGCTGGGGAATCGGCGCGCCCGCCCCGTCCGGCATGCAAAAAGGAGAAAGAGCACTTCAGGCATATTTTTTGCATGTAAATGGCGGACGGACATTTTTTCCGCCCGCCGTCCCGTTTTTGACAGGCTCCGCCGCGCCGTCCGCACGGCATGGGCCGTAGAGACACCCACCCACGCGGGCCGGCGGCTCACAAGGCACTATCGCCGCCATCAAGGAGAGCGCTTATGGATCTGCACATTTTTCCCCGCAATAACGACCTTGGCCCCCAGATGCCCACATTCCGCGAACGCCTCAACGGCATCCCGTCCGTGATGAAGGAACAGGGCAGCGCGGCTCCCGCGCTGCATACGGACACCCCCCGGCCCGTGACGCCGCACATGCTGAACAACGAGGAAATGGAAGAGGCCCTGCATCAGGTGGAAATGCAGACCGCCCAGCAAGGGCAGGAGGCCCTGAGCGCCCACGCGGGTCTGAACGAACAGCGCGTCGCCCGTCTGCTGCATCTGCTGGACTAACGAAAACGGGACCGCTCTGGCGGACACGGGCCTGAAACGCCACGCCGCGTCAAGGTGCGCCTTATATCCCCGCCCTGAAGGGCGAGGCTTTACGGCGCGTTGGGTAAAAAAGCGGCCTTTCCCCCGGCAAATGCCATCGTGGGGGAAAGGCCGCTTTTTTTACAGTGGAAAAAAACTTCCGCGGCGGCTATCTGTCGCCGTCATTCAGCGCGTAGTATTCCGCCAGCATGGGACCGAAGAACTCCGCGCCGTCGCCAAGCTCCTCCTCGATGCGGAGAAGCTGATTGTACTTGGCCATGCGTTCGGAACGGCAGAGGGAGCCCGTCTTGATCTGACCGGCATTGACGCCCACGGCAAGGTCGGCGATGAAGCTGTCCTCGGTTTCGCCGGAACGGTGGGAAATGACGGTGGTGTAGGCGGCCTCCTTGGCCATCTCGATGGTGTCCAGGGTTTCCGTCACCGTACCGATCTGGTTGAGTTTGATCAGGATGGAGTTCCCCACGCCCTCGTTGATGCCTTCGGCCAGAATGGAAGGATTGGTCACAAAGACGTCGTCCCCCACAAGCTGAATGTCCCCAAGCGTGGAGGTGAGCATCTTCCAGCCGTCCCAGTCCCCTTCGGCCATGCCGTCCTCGATGGAGATCAGCGGATATTTGGAGGTGAATTCTTCCAGCCAGGCCGCCATTTCCGCATTGCTGAAGGTGCGGTTTTCGCCCTTGAGGACATATTTGCCGTCCTGGTAGAATTCAGAGGCCGCGGCGTCGATGGCCAGCACGATCTCACTGCCGGGATTGTAGCCCGCCTCCTCAATGGCCCTGATGATGTAGGCGAAGGCCTCGTCATGATTCTTGAGATTGGGGGCAAAGCCGCCCTCATCGCCCACGCTGGTAACGTGCCCGTCGGCCTGGAGGAGCTTTTTCAGGGTGTGGAAAACTTCCGCGCCCATGCGCAGGGCGTCGCGGAAGCTCCGCGCCCGCACGGGCATGATCATGAATTCCTGGATGTCAAGATTGTTGGGAGCGTGCGCGCCGCCGTTGATGATGTTCATCATGGGCGCGGGCAGCACCTTGGCATTGACGCCGCCAAGGTAATTGTACAGGGGCAGCCCCACATACTGGGCAGCCACGCGGGCGCAGGCCATGGAAACCCCGAGCATGGCGTTGGCGCCAAGGCGGGATTTGTTGTCCGTACCGTCCAGATCGATCAGGGTGTTGTCGATCTGCACCTGATGCAGGACATCCAGCCCCATCAGCGCGCCGGCGATCTCCGTGTTGACGTTTTCCACGGCGCGGGTCACGCCCTTGCCGCCAAAACGCTTTTTATCGCCGTCGCGCATCTCAAGGGCTTCACGGCTGCCGGTGGACGCGCCGGAAGGCACGGCCGCGCGGGCGCTCTGCCCGGATTCGAGCGTGACTTCCACCTCGACGGTAGGATTGCCGCGCGAGTCAAGAATCTCGCGACCGTACACCGACGCAATGCTGCTGCTCATAGGCGTTCTCCTTCTGTTTGCGGCGCAGGGAAGCGCCGCGGGGCCGTCAGCGGCCCGTACGTTCACAATGCAGTCGCCGCAGCCCTTCCAGCAGCAGCGAGGGAAACACTTCCGTAAAAACCGTGACGGCGCGCGCCATGTCCCGCGCGAAACCGCCCGTCGCATAGATGGCCGTGTCGCCGGGCAGCTGACGCGCCAGGCGGGCGCACAGACTTTCCACCACGCCGGCAAAGCCGAAATAGAGACCGTGCTGAATGCTGGTGACGGTGCCGCGGGCAATGACGGGTTCCGCCGCGTCCACATCCAGATCGACACGCGGCAGCTGGGCCGTCTGGCGGGACAGCGCGGCAAGGGCCGTCCGGGGACCTGGAAAGATGAGCCCTCCCAGGTAGGCGTCGCCTTCCACACAGTCAAAGGTGACGGCCGTGCCGAAATCGACGACGATGAACGACGGCGGTTCCGGGCGCAGCCGCCGGGCCGCATAGGCGCCCACCAGCCTGTCCGCGCCCACTTCGGCGGGCCTGCTGTAACGGTTTTCCAGCGGCACGGGAATATCGGCGGGCACAAAGGCCACGGGGCAGCCCACGTACCGGGTCACGCAGGCGCGCACGGCGGCGTTGAGAGGGGGTACCACAGAGGAAATCACACAGTGCCTGATGCCACCGGGAGAGACTCCCGCGTGGGAAAGGAGCGTCAGAAGACTGATCCCGAGGCTGTCGGCGGTCTGCTCCGTATCGGTAGGCAGGGCATAGGAGGCGCGGACGCGGGACGCGTCCGCCAACCCCACTTTGACGGAGGTATTGCCGATGTCAAAAAGCAGAAGTTCGGCCTGCATTGTCTTTCCCGCACATGCCGTCTTCCCGCGCGGGAGCGGCGGTTCACGCTGAGAGGAGGCCGGACGGCGTTGCTTCGCGCATCCGGCGCGGAGGAGACGGGCGGAAGTATGCCAGAGGCGCGCCGCGGACGCAAGCCCGCCGTGCGGGGATGCGGCGAGGGGAGCCGTCCTCAGTTCCCGGCCGGATGACGGCGCAGCAGAAGCCAGCCCGGATTTTCCCAGACAATCTCGCCCAGAGACCGCAGGGCTTCCCGATCCCGCGGGCGATCGGTGAGCAGCCAGGGCGCGTCCGAAGCCCGCCAGGCGGCGGCATAGCCCAATTCTCCCGCACGGTGATAGGCCTCACAGCGCAGCCAGCGGCGCGCCGCCCCGATATCCTTGTTGTAGAAGGGATGGGAACCGTCCTTGAAGGTATGATCCAGAGGGCGCAGGGCCATATGCCGCACGCCCATGTCGCCACTGTTGCTGTAGACGCGCTCGCCGGGGGGCACAAGGCGGGCGACAGCTTCCAGCGCCTCGCGGTGCAGGCGGCTCCGCTCGCGCCACAGCAGCGCGCGCGCCTCATAGGGCAACGGCAGGCCCGTCCATTGCGCGACGGCATGCTGCGCGCCCACATTCTGCCTGTCAGGATTGCCAAGGAAGATCCCGCAGGCCAGCCCGGCCACCGCCACCGCGCGCAACAGGCGGGGAAGACGCGGCCAGAAGGGGGCCACCAGGGCCACAATCAGCAGCCACGAGAGGGGAATGAGGTAGCGCATCCCCCGGATCAGCTCATGCCCCATGGAAAGGCGGCCATACTGCGCCGCAAAACGGCTTTCGGCCCAGCTGAACAGCACGACGCAGGCCAGCCCCAGCAGCATGCCGGGATAAAGGCGCAGCAGCCGCCGCACACGCTCCGAACCGGCGCGCCAGGCGACCCAGGCTCCGCAGGCCGCCAGTGGAAAAAGCGGCGGCCACAGGGAGTACTGCCACAGATAGCCGGGAATGGCCCCGACGGTCTCCGTATAGTCCTGGGCCCAGCGCAGCCGGAACAGCTCCTGAAAGACAGCCAGATCTCCTGCGGTAAAATCCCCCGGCTGCCCCAGAGAGGCCCGCAGGAAAACCAGCACGGGGACAAAGTAGCAGACAAGGCACAGCAGCAGGTTGCGGAGATGTCCGGCAAGGCGCAGGGAGGCCGGTTTCATCAGGGCATAGGCGCAGAAGAGCATGGCGCCAAAGGCGAGGCCGTTGAGGCCGTGCACCCAGACGCCGCACCCGGCGCAGAACATGACGGCGGGGCGCAGTGGGCCCCGGACGGCTCCCACCAGCCCCGCCAGCAGCAGCAGAGGCCACAGGGCCGCATAGAGCGTGCGCGGCAGGGGATCGGAATGGGTCAGCCCCCAGAAGGTTCCCCAGCCCACCCAGACGGTAAGGCTGAGCAGCAGGGAAAGCACCGCGGCAAGACCCGGACTGGAAAACAGCCAGCGTCCCAGAGCATAGGACGAGCAGAGTCCCAGAAAGATGGTCAGCGCCCCGGCGCGGAACAGACCGACGGCGAAGGCATCGCCGGGCGTCAGCGCACCGGCAACGCACTGGAAGAGATTCCAGAAGGAATTGGCGGGCGTCAGCGTGCGCAGCACGGGATCATTGACGAAGGCGCCGGGATGCGCCAGTCCTGCCATGGAAAAGGCGTAGGTGCTGAGATCGCTGTCCATGTCCGCGCCGCCGGAAGCCATGTCGGGCACGCCACAGGCGGCGGCAACGGCGTAGAGCGCGGCCAGCAGGACAAACAGCAGATCCGCCGCCCAATAACGGGCGGACGCGGCGGAAGGGGAAGAAGGCACGGGAGGGGTGTTCAGAACATGCGGCATCGGGACTCCTTGGCGCTGCCCGGCGGAAGAGATGTTCACCACCGGGCGAAGGATGCTAGCGCATAACACGGCAACGCCTCAAGAGGATTCCTGCCCGCAACGGACTTGAACACCCTTGACCCCGCGTGTACAGTGCCCGCATGCGCCTTGCCTCTTCAACAGGACAGCCCACATGACGACACCGCAGCCCCAGCCGCCTTTTTTCTTTTTCCACCTGCCCCGCACGGCGGGCACAACCCTGAACGCCATCCTCCGGGACAATTTCGCCCCCGAAGAGGTGCTGACCGTCTACCGGCGCGAGGAATACGCGGCCTGTCGCGAGCTGGAGGTGGAGCGTCTGAACCGGCT
Source organism: uncultured Desulfovibrio sp. (assembly GCA_934546745.1). Lineage (GTDB taxonomy): Bacteria > Desulfobacterota > Desulfovibrionia > Desulfovibrionales > Desulfovibrionaceae > Desulfovibrio. The sequence continues at coordinate 76,615 of CAKTDV010000005.1, forward strand.
GCGCCTCATTCAGGGACACCTGATGCCGCAATCGCTCTATCCGCCCACCCTTTACGGCCGTCCGGTGCGGATCTTTACCTTTCTGCGCGAACCCGTCTCCCGGCTGGTATCGGAATACCGCTTTCTGCGGAGCTGGCCCCGCAATCACCTCTATGCCTATCTGAATGAGAACAACATCTCCTTCGAACGCTATCTGACGGGTACGGAGCATCAGCTCTGCCTGCGCGGCAGCAACTTCATGACGCATGCGCTGGCCGGAAAATTCAGGAACATCGACGACGCCGAAGCCCTGGAACGGGCAAAGGACCGGCTGGAAAACGCCTGCTGCTGCTTCGGCATACAGGAACGCTTTGACGAGAGCCTGCTCCTGCTGGCAAAGGCGCTGGGGCTCACCAACCTTTTCTATGAGCGCAGAAACGCCCTGCGCCAGGAAGCCCCCCTCCCGCCGGTGACGGAGAGCGAACGGGAACTGGCCGCCGAACGGAATCAGGCCGACGCGGCCCTCTACGCCTTTGCCGTGGATCTGCTGGAACGGCGCATCGCCGCGGAAGGCCCCGCCTTTGCGCAACGGCTGGAGGCCTTCCGGCATGTCAACGCCAAATATCAGAACGTCTGCGAACTCATGGCGCGCAAGTTGCAACTCAGGGAAGAAGAGGGAAGCGTCATCCGCCCCAAAGCCTGAACGTTCACCGGACCGGAAGAAGGAGAAACCGCTATGGAGAACACACCGGAACGCCGCACGCCGCGTATGCGCGCCCTGAAGGCGCGCCTCAGACCGCTGCTGGAGGAAGAGGACTGGCGGGAGCATCTTGAGGAAATCGCGTCTCTCGGGCTGCCTGCCGTGGGGCCGCTCCTGTCCTTCCTGCCGCTGGGTCCCCTCGTGCGCCACCGCGCCGCCGTGGCGCTGGGACGCGCTGTCAGCCGCCTTGCCGAAGCGCGCCCAGAGGAGATGCGCAACGTCATGCGCCGCCTCATGTGGCATATGAACGAGGAGTCCGGGAACATCGGCTGGGGCATTCCCGAAGCCTTTGGCGAAATTGCCGCCGCCTGCCCCCAGGCTGGAAAGGAATTTCACCGGGTGCTTATCTCCTATATCATAGAGCTGGAAAAAGACGACAATTTCTGCGATCAGGACGTGCTGCGCCGTTCCTGCTACTGGGCCATCGGCCGCCTTGCCCAATCCCGCCCGGAGCTGGCGGAGCCAGCCCGCCCCTGGCTGCGCAGGGGCGCGGCCCTTGACAGGGACGCCGTCTGCCGCGGCATGGCGGCATGGGCCATCTCGTGTCTCGGACCGTCGCTGGATGACATGCCCGCGCTGCGCGCCCTTGCGGGGAGCGGCGATGCCACGCCCTGCCTCCTTTTTGACGGCCATGACGTGCGGGAGCTGCCCCTTGCCGAGGTGGCCGCCCGCGCCCTGAAGGCCCGGCCGCGGGCGATCTGAGGCCATGCGGGCATCCACCCCCACGCTGGCGCGCCGCTATGCCTACAAGCTTCTGGCCAATGTGGCTTCCGTGCCGGTCTATCTCGTCATGGAGGCCATTCTGCCGCGCGCCCTGGGGCCGCAGATGTATGGCAACTACAGCTTTGCCACCAATCTTTTCCAGCAGCTCTCCGGCTTTCTTGACATGGGCACCTCCACCTGCTTCTACAACGCCCTTTCGCGGCGGCAGGGGGAGGGCGGCCTCATTGCCTTCTACATGCGCGCCGGGGTGCTGGTTCTCTGCGTCAGTCTTCTCGCGGCGGCGCTGATGCTGCTTCCGCCCGTGGGCGATCTGCTCCTGCCGGGCGTGCCGGGCTGGCTTGCGCCGCTGGCCGCCGTGTGGGCCTTTCTCACCTGGTGGGGGCGGGTGCTGCGCTCCACCAACGACGCCCTTGGCGAAACCGTGCCGTCCGAACTCGTGCGCACGGCGCTTTCCCTCGTGGCCGTCCTGGCCCTGGTGACGCTCTTCTGGTGCGGCGCGCTCAATGTCCACAGCCTTTTTGCCCAGCAGTACGCCATGCTCGGTTCCACGGCGCTCGGCTACTGGCTCGTGACGCGCGCGGCCTGGCGGCGCCGTTTTGGCTGCCCCGTGCCTCTTTCGCTGGAGCCCCATGCCCGGCGCGCCTACACGCGGGAGTTTTTTGACTACAGCCATCCGCTCTTTGTGCAGGCGCTGCTTTCCTTTGCCATGCTCTCCGCGGAACGCTGGCTCCTGCAGTGGTTCGACGGCAGCGCCGAACAGGGCTTCTTCGCCCTGTCGCAAAAGGTCAGCATGGCCTGTTTCCTCTTTGTCTCCGCCATGACGCCGCTGGTCATGCGGGAGCTTTCCATCGCCTGGGGGCGCAAGGACGCCGCCGGCATGGGACGGCTGCTCAACCGTTTCGCGCCCCTGCTCTACGTGGTGGCCGCCTATTTCTCCTGCTTTACGCTGGCCGAGGGGGCGGCGCTTGTGCGCATCTTCGGCGGCGAGGAGTTCACCGCCGCCATCGTCCCCGTGCAGATCATGGCCCTCTACCCCCTGCATCAGGCCTACGGGCAACTGACGGGGGCCGTCTTCCACGCCACAGGCCGCACCCGCATCCTGCGCAACATGGCGGCGGCGGAGTGCGTCTACGGGCTTGCGGCGGCATGGACGCTGCTGGCGCCCTCCCATCTCTTCGGCCTGCATCTTGGCGCCACAGGGCTGGCCTGCAAAACGGTATTCGTGCAGATGCTGACGGTCAACCTCTATCTCTGGCTGGCCTCCCGCTTTGTGCCGCTGCGCTTCTGGCGCAACCTGCTCCATCAGATCTGGAGCCTCGCCGCCCTGCTGGCGCTGGCCTTCGCCTGTCGCGAAGCCAGTCTCCTTGCGGGTCTGGGCGGCGTGGAGAGCCTCCCCCGCTTCTTCCTGTCCGGCGTCCTCTACTCCGGCTGCGCCATCCTCGTCGCGGCCCTTCTGCCCGCCTTTCTCGGACTTTCCCGGCAGGAAGTCCGGGAGCTGATCGTCCGCTTCCGCCGCCGCCAGCGCTGAACCGGAGCGTCCCGTAGGCGATGTCTCCCGCACATGCGCACTGCTGCATCGCAACAGAACAGTTCCCAGAACCTCCGTAATGGCCGCTTTTTTCATGCGGCCCATAAACCTCATTTTCATGGGAAACGCGGCGGCCTGAACTTGCCATGTGGAGAGGTTTTGGGATAGGTTTTTCACCAAAAAAATTCCCCAGGAGGTATCATGCTGTCTTTGACAGAGGAAATGGTGGACGCCCTGCGCGAACGGCATATTTTTACGGAGCGCGGCTGCGGACTCAACGGGCGGGGATTTCTTGGCAAACACTGCAATCTCAGATCCGGCACAAGCCTGACGCAGAGCAACCTGGGCGCGTACAGCTATACCCGCTCACGCCTTCAGTTCACCCATGTGGGCAATTATTGCAGTATTGCCGACGCTGTTGACAGCACCGGCAGCGCCCACCCGCTTGACAGGGTAACGACCTCTCTCTGCACATGGCCCGAGTCGAATCCTCCCGAAATGTTTGCCGCCTTCCGGCAGCGGGCTCCCGTTACCGAGTTCTCGGAAGTCCGTATCGGCCACGACGTCTGGATCGGCGCACGCGCCATCCTTCTTGGCGGCGTCCGCATCGGCAACGGCGCCGTCGTCGGCGCTGGCGCTGTGGTGACAAAGGACGTGCCGGACTATGCCATTGTGGGGGGCGTGCCCGCAAAAATCATCCGTATGCGCTTTGATGACGCGACGATGGAACGTCTGCGGGCCATGCAATGGTATCTCTACGACTGGGCGGACATCGATCTGGAATGGGGATCGCTGGAACGGTGTCTTGACGGGATGACGGCGTATCTTGAAGAGAAAAAACCACCCTTGCTTGAGGACGGCTACGTTTACAACGTCGAGGGAAAGCAGGTCTCCTTTCAGGCTGCCAAGCGGCAATGTCTCTTCCATGTTGAGAGAAGCCAGGAGGGAAGTAGAGAGAGAGAGAGAGAGAGAGAGAGAGAGAGAGAGCATAAATCGGGCCGCGCGTCACAAAAAAGATGCGCGGCCTTGCTTTTTTCTGAAAAATTCCCCCTCCGCCGTGGCGCGATTGCCGCTCGATGCACGCTTCCGATCGCCGTCTGCCACGCGGGAGGAACATGGGAACATGGCTCCGCAAAAAAGGCCCCCGTTTCCGGGGGCCTTCCTCGTCACAGCGTGTTTTGTCGCGCCGGTTACTTTTTGATGTAGGGCACATAGGTGGGATCCGTACCCTGAATGTGCTTGATGAGCCAATCCTTGAGGAAGGCAAGCAGATCCGGCCCCACGTCGTTCTTGCCGTTCCGGTAATCCCGCTCAATTTCCTCCAGACGGCTTACGAACTTCTGATGCACCTCGATATGCTGCTGCGTGCTGGGGTACTCGGAATGCCTGAAGAACTGCTCTTCCGAGGTGAAGTGGGCCACGGTGTAGCCCTTGAGCTGCTCGATAATCCTGCCAATGACCGTGCGATCCGCGCCCGAACGCACCGCCCGGTAGAGATCGTTGATATAGCTGCACAGCATCCTGTGCTGTTCGTCGATGATGGGAACACCCAGCTTGAGGGAGTCCGACCACTCCACGAACACGTCGGGGCGCTGGGTGACAAGATCGAAGTTCCCCGCGGAGACGGCATGCATGATCAGATCCAGTTCTTCCATGTCGCCCTTGATATTCAGGAGCTGGCCCGTGAAATCGGACATGAGGGAGGCCGTGCGTTCGGCCACCGCGAGAATCTCGTCCAGCGCGCTGGTGGTCTGTTCGCTGCTGCCGGACTGATCCTTGGCGGCGGTGCGGATGACGCGCAGATGTTCCGCCGTTTCTTCCATACGGGTGACGATTTCCACCATGAAGGCCCCGGCGCCACCGGCGCGTTCCGCGCCCGCGACAGAGAGTTCCGCCGCCTCTTCCACGGCGTCCATATTGCGGCGCGTCTCTTCCTGAATGGCAAGAACGGCGTCTTCCACTTCCTTGGTGGCGCTCATGGTCTTTTCGGCCAGCTTGCGCACCTCGTCGGCCACCACGGCGAAGCCCCGCCCCGCGTCTCCGGCGCGGGCGGCCTCGATGGCGGCGTTGAGCGCCAACAGGTTCGTCTGATCCGCCACCTCGTTGATGACGCTCATAACCTGTCCGATGTCGCTGGCGCGCTGGCCCAGCGTTTCCATGGCCCGCTTGAGGTTCAGAATGGTCTCCTTGGCCCTGTCGATGGATTCCACCGCGCCCGCGCCCTGCTCCTGACCGGTAACGGCCTTCTCGCGGGAGGCTTCGGCATTGTCGGACAAATCGCCCACGCGCTGATAGACCTCGCGCGCGGCATGGGATATCTGGGTCATGGCCGAGGACACTTCCGCCAGACGGAAGCGCTGCACCTCCACGCCGTTATCCACGTTGCCCACAAGCAGCGCCATGCTGCCAAGATCCGAGACAAGATGCATGCAGGAATCGTGCACCCGCTTGAAAATAGGCATGGCCTTGTCCTTCTCCGCGACATACTCGTCCATTTTCCTCCGCGCGCCGTCCAGCTGGGCGCCCAGATCCCGCGCGGTTTCGGCCTGTTCGGCGCGCGCGTCCTCAAGGGATTTCTCCAGCGTGGCGCACCGTTCGCGGAGCTTCCTCAGACATTCGTCCACAGAGTGGCAGAGCGCGCCGCCGACATCCTGGCCCAGGGCCGTCCGGATGCGGGAGCATTGCCGTTGCCGCAGAACGGCCGCGATCAGGCCGCCAAGGGCGGCAAGCCCCGCGCCCGCCAGCAGCCCGCCGCCAAGCGTGGTGGAAGCGCCCGCCACAGGGACGCCAAGAAGAAAACAGAGACAGAGAACAGAAGAGACAATACCGCCCATGAGGAACTCCTTCGCGGGGAACTGGGGGAACTGAACGCCATTTCACAGGAAGTAGTATGAAATGCGTTCTATTTCAGGGAAAGGGCGAAACGCCGCGGGCGCCCTTTCCGGCAAGTTATGATTCCTGAGTTCCCTACTTTAGGCTACTTGCCGGAAAAAGAAAAGAGGCCCCAGATCGGGTAGTCTTTGCCGGACGTATGGCGTACCCTGCCGGAAACAGAGACAACGAAACACAGGAACAACGGACGAAACAAAAGGGGAGGTCCCGCCTATGGCGGCATTGCGGAAGAGTTTGTTGCAGCTGGTTTTTTCCGGGGCCTATCTGCTGCGCTGGAACGACAAGCTGCGCCCCGTGGAGCTCGCGGAACTGGACAAGCAGGCCCACAAGATGCTGACGGCCTGCCTTCTGTGGCAGGAAAACACCGCCTCCCTGCCCGGCGGGGAACGCGTGGGCATTGCCGCGCGCATCGTGGAGGGCGGTATTGCCGACTATCTCTACCGCCTGATCATCACGGACATCAAGCCCCCTGTCTTTTACCGCATCAGGGAGAACCCGGAGCATTTCCGCCAGCTCACGGCCCATGTTCTGCAACGCCTGGAACCGTGCGCCGGACAGCTGGGGGATTTCTGGAACCGTCTGCGGCAATGGCACGAGCGGAGCGCGGAAACGGCGGCGGACAACGGGGAAAGGCTGGCGCGGCGCATTCTCGACGCCGCGCATCTCTACGCCTCCTCATGGGAATTCCATCTGATCCGCCCGCTGAACGCCTTTGACGAGGAGATGGACGAAATCGGCGCGTCCTTCCAGACCCGCCTCGACGCCTTCCGCGATCTCGCGGGCATGGCGGCCATTCTGGACGGAACCGACGCGCTGTCCCGCGTGGCCAATCTCTGCGGGCGGCTGCGCTTCCAGATCCGCTGGACGCAGGTACCGCGCATCCCGGCCACCTCTGTCCTGGGGCACATGTTCCTCGTGGCCGTGTACGCCTATTTCTTCAGTCTTGAGGCCGGGGCCTGCACGGCGCGCGCCTGCAACAATTTCTTCTGCGGCCTGCTCCACGATCTGCCGGAGCTGCTCACCCGCGACATCATCGCGCCGGTCAAGACATCCGTGCCCAGCCTGCCGGGCATTCTCCGCCAGTACGAACTGGAGGAACTCCAGCGGCGCATTTTCCAGCCCCTGCGGCGCGACGGCTACGGCGCGCTGGCCGATCGCCTGGGCTACTATCTCGGCATGGAAACCGGATCGGAATTTCACGACGCCATCCTGCGCGACGGACACGCCAAGCGCGTCAGGGATTTCTTCGAGCTGCACGATCACTTCAACGACGATGCTCTTGATCCCAAGGACGGTATGCTGATCAAGGTCTGCGACAGTCTGGCGGCCTTCATGGAGGCGCACAGCTCCATACGCAACGGCGTGTCCGCCGCATCCATGCAGGAAGCCTGCATCGGCCTCGGACAGAAGCTGCGCTCCAGCCCCCTTTCCGCCCGCCTCGGCCTTGAGGCGCTGCTGGCGGATTTCGAGTAGGCCCCGCTCAGAGGAGAGGAACCGGCGGCGCTGGCTGCGCCGCCGTGATCGATCAACGAGTCAACTCAGCCGCGCCGCAGGTTCCCCACAAGACCGGCCAGACCCTGGGCCTGATCCGCCATATCCAATACGGCGCGGGAGGCGTCCCTGAGCGTATCGGAAATCATGCGGCTCATGGCGCTGCAGGTCTCAATGGAGTGACTGATCTCCTCGCTGGCGGCGGACTGCTCCTCGCTGGCCGTGGCGATGGCGTTGACCTGATCGGCTGTGGCCTCGGCTGTCGCCACGATTTCTTCCAGCGCGTGTCCGGATTCATTGGCGAATTGCGTGGCTTCCTCAATCTGGCCCACAGCGTTATCCACCGAAACGGAGCTCTTGGCCGTGCTGTCCTGAATGCCTCTGATAGCGTTACTCACGTCATGCGTGGAGGCCATGGTCTTTTCCGCCAGCTTGCGCACCTCGTCGGCCACCACGGCGAAGCCGCGCCCGGCCTCTCCGGCCCTGGCGGCCTCGATGGCGGCGTTGAGAGCCAGCAGGTTCGTCTGGTCGGCAATATCGGAAATCACGCCCATGATCTGATCAATGGAACGCGCGTGCTCATTGAGCTGGTTCATATCCCGTTTGAGTTCCAGCGAAACCTGATGCACGGACTCAATGCACCGCAAAGAACGTTCCACAACCCGCGCGCCCGCCTCGGCCTTTTCTCTGGTTTCCGCCGAGGCGGAGGAAGCGGCGGCGGCATTTTTGGCCACTTCCCGCACGGTGGAATTCATCTCGGACATGGACTCGGCGGCCTCGGAAAGATGCCCGGCGGCCTCGGCGGCTCTCTGATCGGACTCCTGGACCTGGGAGGCCAGCCGGGTGGACGCCGAACTGATTTTGCCGACAGAGCCTTCCAGTTCTCCGGCGGCGGCCAGCATGCCTTCACGACGGGCGTTTTCGGCGCGCTGCCGGGCCTCATGGGCCTGTTCCGTAGCTTCCTGGGCCTTGGCCGTTTCCTGGCGGGCCAGTTCCGACTGATCGGCGGCCTCGGCAATGCGCACCTTCAGATTGTCCACCATGCCGCTGATGGCGCGCTGCAATTGGGCAAGCTCGCCATAATAGTCCCTTGGCTCAAGACGGGACTCCAGATTGCCCGCCGAAATATCGCTGGCGGTGCGCACCATGCGCGACAACGGCCTGTTGATGGAGCGAACCAGCCAGGCCATACCCAGCAGGGCCACCGCGGCCAGCCCCAGTGTTATCAGCGCCACATGAAGTACCGTGGCGTTGCTGCGGGCAAAGATGTCCTTTTCCGCCTGCACGGAAATCAGCTTCCAGCCGAAGGCATTTGTCATGACATTGGCTTGGAGGCTCTCCCCGTTCAACTCCAGGCGCACAAGGCCGCCCCGCGTTGCGAACGCCTTCATCAGTTCGGGATCGGCAAGATCCTTGCCCAGCACCTTGCCAACCAGACCCGGATGTTCCGGCTCGCACAAAATTCTGCCCGTATTTTCGATAAGGACAAAATAGCCGCTGTCACCCTTGCTCAGTTCCGCAAATCTGGCGGCCAGCCCCTTGAGTGTCACGTCGATGCCCAGCACACCCGTAAGCGCGCCCCGGGCATCCCTCATCTTGTGCGTAATGGCAAAAACAGTCTCTCCTGTGATGGAAACATAGGCTTCGGCCAAACCGACATCGGCAGAAGCATTGGCGCGGGCGGCATACCACGGGCGTTGGCGCACATCGAACCGGGAAGCGACCTTGGACCCATCCAGCGTCGTGGCCATGCTGCCATCGGCATAGCCGGCACAGATTTCCACATAATCCTCATAGCCTTTGCTCATGGCGATCAGCTTGTTCAGCAGCTCGCGCGCATCGTGGCTCAACGCGGCGAAGTCGACCTCGGTATCGCTGTCGTTCTCCGCATAGCGGGGGAAATGACCAGCGGCATTGGCGAGCCCGGCGTCATTGGCCAGTATCGCCGCATCGTGGACGGCCGTATTGACGAAGGCCTCAATGTAATCGTTCATCAGCCGCAGACGCTCACCGGACGACGACATATAGTAGCTTTGTGCGTCATTGCGCATCTGTACGGTCACATAGCCGATGACGCCACCCACGATGAGCAGCAGCGTCGAAATACATACCAGAAGGATTCTCGCACGAATGGTCATGGGAATATTACCTCTTTATGTCGCCCACCAGCTTTTCCAGCGAGGCGGACTGCGCGGCCAACTCCGTCACAGCCTGCGCCGCATCCCGCATGGCCTGGGCCGTGCCACCGGCAATGTCGTTCACTTCCGCAATGGATCGGTTGATTTGCTCGCTTGTGGCGGACTGCTCTTCAGCGGCGGTAGCGATGGCGCGCACCTGATCGGCGGTGCTGTCCGCCATGCGCACGATATCCTGAAGGGCCTCGCCCGACTGGTTGACCAGCAGCGTGGCGTCCTCAATGGCCTTGGCGGAGCTCTCCACCTGCGCAATGCTTTTTTCCGTGCTTTTCTGTATGTCCACAATGGCCTTGTCCACCTCCGCGGTGGAGGCCATGGTCTTTTCCGCCAGTTTGCGCACCTCGTCGGCCACCACGGCGAAACCGCGCCCGGCCTCGCCCGCGCGGGCGGCCTCAATGGCGGCATTGAGGGCCAGCAGGTTCGTCTGATCGGCAATATCGGAAATGACTCCCATGATCTGGGTGATGGCCTGGGCGCTCTTATCAAGCTGGCCCATATCCGTCTTGAGGGCGAGCGCCTGTTGCCGGACGAGCTCAATGGCGTCCATGGCCTTCCGCACGACCTTCTCGCCGTCATCGGCCTTGTTGCGCGTCGAGGCGGAGGCCTCCGATGCCTCTCCGGCATTTTTGGCCACCTCAATCACCGTGGAATTCATGGCATTCATGGCCTCGGCGGTTTCCGTGGCCCGGGCCGCCTGTTTCTCGGCCCCCTGTTCGGACTGCGCGATATACTCCGACAACTGCCGGGCCGCCGAGGACAACGTTGCGGCCAAGGATTCCAGATGGCCGGCCGTGGCAAAGATGCGGGACTTCTGCTCTTCCACGTTCTGAATGTCGACGAGTGAGCCGCAGGCGCGCACGGCCTTGCCGGTATTGTCCCGCCGCACACCCCCCGTGGCCCTGAACCAGCGCCAGGAACCGTCCCGCAGGCGCAGGCGGTAGGCGACGTCATAGCGTTCGATCCTGCCTTCCAGCGCATCGCCAAAAACGGCAAAGGTCTTGCCCTTGTCGTCGGGATGCAGACGGTCGGCCCAGGAGCCGACAACATCGGGAAAATCGTCCACGCTGGCAAAGCCCAGAAGGCGGCGAAATTCCGCCGACCATGTCCAGCGGCTTTTGGGCGACAGGGGATCCCCGTCCGCCAGCACCACATTCCAGAGACCCACACCCGCTGAAGAGCCCCAGAGCTGGAGCATCTCCTCACGCTGGTGGCCTTCGTGGATATCCGCCAGCGATCCGCAGGCGCGCACGGCCTTGCCGGTATTGTCCCGCCGCACGCCCCCCCTGGCCCTGAACCAGCGGTAGGAATCATCCCGCATACGCAGGCGGTAGACAACGTCATACCGGTCGGTCTTGCCTGCCAGCGCATCGCCGAAGACGGCAAAGGTCCTGGCCTTGTCGTCGGGATGCAGACGGTCGGCCCAGGAGCCGACAACATCGGGGAAGTCATCCACACTGGAAAAGCCCAGAAGGCGGCGAAACTCCGCCGACCATGTCCAGCGGCTTCGGGGTGACAGCGGGTCGGCGTTGTGCAGCTCCACGTCCCACAGCCCGACGCCCGCCGAGGAACCCCACAGGTTCACCAAGCGGGCATTACGCAGCGTTTTCTGGAAAAAATTCATATGCAGTCCGTCCTGTCAGAGTTTCAATCCGCAGTCGCCCCATACCCCGTGGCCAAGGCTGTCCGCGCTGCCGTGCGGCGTGCCTCTCCCCCAAAGGAGTGGGCGCGAAAAAATTTTTCACTGGCGTTGCCAGCGGTCACGAACATCTCCCCCCCTGAAGGGAAGGGGTCAGGGCACGAAATCTTTGATGCGGCCAGACCTCAATCCCGGATCTTTTTATTCTGAATTTCAATTTCAAAAAAGGCGCTGCCCGCACACGGCGGTTTTCCCCCGCGCACAGGCGCGGCCATCCGTTCCCGCGTTCGCCGGATCAATGCATCTTCTCATCGTGACGCCGCTCTGGAACATGCGCCTCGGCAACGGCTATTTTCCGCTTATCGTACTCCTCGCGGGAATGATTAGCCCCTTCTGAGGAAGGACAGCAGTTTCCCCAGCGGCGTAAGGCTCTCCTCCGTTCCAGCGGGAGCTTCCTCTTCTCCGTCCTGTTGCGGCGCCTCCAGGCGGGCCAGGCGCGCCGCTTCCCGCTTGCGCTCGCGGGTACCCAGCGGTTTGAGCGATTCAAAGGCCTCGCTGCCGTCCTGCTGGCGGCAGAAGACAAGAAAGCCCGTGTGGGCGGTCATGCGATCCTCTGGACGCAAGCGGTCGGCCACGGGTTTCCAGCCGCGAATGAGGATCTCGCAGACTTCCACCTCGGCAAAGGGCCGCTTCTCCAGACCGAGCAGAAGGCGCGACACCTGATCCACAGTGGGCACAAGAAAGCCCAGCATCGCGCCGGGGCGCACGGCCTCCAGCGCGTGATCAAGATACTCCCACGGTGTCCGCACATCGAGAAAGAGCGCATCCGCGCCGGTGACGGTGAAGCCTTCGGCAATATCGCGCAACACCAGTTCCACGTTGCCGCCCAGACCGGCCCAGTCAAGATTGCGGCGGGCCAGCTTCAGGAATTCCTCCCTGGCCTCATGGGTCACCACGCGCCCCGTGGGGCCGCAGAACCACGACAACCCCATTGTCAGACCGCCGGAGCCGCTGCCCGCCTCGACGATGGTGCGTCCCGGCCCCGCGCCGAGCTTCAGGCAGATATAGGCTATGTCCTTGGGATAGATGACCTGCGTCTGCCGCTTGAGGTTCTTCAGGCGATCGTGGAGCGTGGCCTCCTGCACCCTGATGGGCACGCCCTGCGATGTCTCCACGACAGCCCCGAAATGGGCCTCGTGGACAGCGGCGGCGGACAGGCCGCCGTCGTTACTGTGCCAGTCCTGCCCTTCCTCAAGGCGTTTGACGTAGCCGCGCCCCTTGGGCGTCCTGTAGACGACAAGAGAACCATAGGGAATCATGGAAAACCTTCTCCGTTAGAGCATAGTGCCTTTGAAAGCTGTCACGTTCAAATATGACGTTGTTCCTCAGAACATCTGCCGCATCAGATCCTCGCCGCCTTCCAGGGTCTCGACGCCGGGCGCGCCCGCCGCGGCCGAAGGATCGGAGGGCGTGACACCATCCACGGCCGAGAGTCCGGGCTGGGCCGGGCCGTGAAAGGCCAGATTGCCTTCCATGGTGATGCCCGGCGGCATGACAAAATCCTGCGGGCTTTCCTTGTACAGAGGTTCCACCGCTGTCCGGTAATAGCGGAAAATGGGCGCGGCCGTGCGCCCGCCCTGCTCAAGACGCCCCAGGGAACGAACCTGATCAAAGCCCACATAGACGCCGGTGACAAGATAGGGCGAAAAACCCACGAACCAGGTATCGCATTCCTCATTGGTGGTACCGGTCTTGCCTCCGATGTTGGTATAGCCCTCCACGCGGGCGCGGCTCCCCGTACCGGCGTTGACAACCTCCTTGAGCAGACAGGCCATCTGATAGGCGTTCTGCGGGCTTATGGCCTGCCAGTGCTCCACGTCCTGCCGGTAGAGTTCGCGGCCCCGCGCATCCACGATGGACGTGATGATACGCGGCCGCACGCCAAGTCCCTGATTGGCGAAGGCGGCATAGGCCTGTGTCAGATTGAGGGGCGATACGGCCACGGCCCCGAGGCTGACGGCCAGTTCCCGCGGAAAGTCCGGTTCAAGGCCAAGCATTTTGGCGCGCTGAATGACGCTGGAAATGCCGATGGTCTGCGCCACGCGCACCGTGGTGGTGTTGCGCGAGAGGGCCAGCGCGGTATGCAGGGGCAGGATGCCCTTGTAATTGTGCTCGTAGTTGGAAGGTCTCCAGACTTCGTTGGTGTAGGGATTGACATAGACCAGCGGCCCGTCCAGCACCTGCGAAAGGGGCGTGAACCCGGCGTCAAGGGCCGCCGAATAGACCACGGGCTTGAAGCTGGAACCGGGTTGCCGCCGCGCCTGCGTGGCACGGTTGAAATGGCTGTTGCCGAACTGATAGCCGCCGATGAGCGCCACCACGTCCCCGCTCTGGGGTTCGATGGCGGCCAGCGCGCCCTGGGCCAGCGGCTCCTGTTGCAGCCGCAGCGCCACCGGCGTCGTTTTCTGGACTTTGGCGGGATCATAGGCGACTTCCCGCTTTTTCTTCCCTTCCTGCACCAGAAGCGGCGCGGCGGAAACCCAGATCAGATCTCCGGCTTCGGCCACCGCGCGCGCATCCTTGACCGCAGGGGCGTGCGCCCCGGCCACACGGGGATTGGGCTTGCGGGCCCAGCTCATATGCGCCAGAGACACAATGCCGGTATACCCCTGCCCCAGGGCCACGGTAAGCTGCTTCACCTCGGATCGCGTGACAAGGGCCTTGACCCATGCGCCGCCCGCAAGATTGATCGGATCAAAGGGGGTCTCCTCAGGAAAAGCCCGCTGCTCTTCCGGAGTCAGCTTTCCGATGGGGCCGCGCCAGCCCTGCCGCTTGTCCAGTTCTTCCAGTCCCCGCCGCAGGGCAGCTCCGGCGGCATCCTGCTGCACGGGATCCATGGACGTGCGCACGGTGAGACCGGCCTCATACACATAGTCCTCGCCGGATTTTCTGGTGCGCACACCAAGGGCGGCAAGATTTTTTTCGGTAAAGAACTCCACGAGCAGCCTGCGCGCCTCCTCCTGATACCACTGGGCCGCGCCGGGACGGTAGTCAGGCATGCTCCAGTAAATCAGGGGTTCGTCGCTGGCCTGCCGGTACTGCTCCTCAGAAATCCATTGCAGCGCCCGCATGCGCCCCAGCACATACATCTGGCGCTTTTTCGCCTCCTCAGGGTGCCGGAAGGGATTGTAGCGGCTGGGGGCCTGGGGCAGACCGGCAATGACGGCGGCCTCGGCAAGGGTGATGTCGGCGGCGTGTTTGCCAAAATACGTCCGTGCCGCGGCCTCGACGCCGTAGGCATGCTGCCCCAGATAGATATAATTGAGGTAGGTCAGCAGGATCTGATCCTTGGACAGCGTGTTTTCCAGCTGGTAGGCCAGAATGGCCTCTTTCATCTTGCGGGTATAGCTGCGCTCCGAGGTCAGCAGCAGCTGCTTGATGACCTGCTGCGTGATGGTGCTGCCGCCCTGCCGCTTGGAACCGCTGGTAATATTGACAAAGGCCGCGCGGGCGATGGCCACGGGATCCACGCCGCTGTGACGGTAGAAGTTGTCGTCCTCGGCGGCGAGAAAGGCCAGCGGCAGATACTTGGGCATGTCTTCCAGCGTGATGATGAAGCGCTTTTCATGATAGAGCGTGCCCAGAATGGAACCGTCACGGGCAAGAATGGTGGTCGCCTGCGGCGGATGATAGTCCTCAAGCCGCGACAGATCGGGCAAATCGCGCGATGCCCAGAAAAACAGCATGGCGACGATGGCGGAACAGGCAATGCCGCTCACAATACACAGACCTCCCATCCAGACGAGGTATTTTTTCCATGCGATGTGTTGCATCATGGTTCGCCGATACCTTTTTTTCCGTGCGCCGTAAAGGGGCGGACGGCGGATCCCCCTCCTGAAACGCATGCCGGAAAAAAGTCGCCAGCGGAAAAAAGAAGAAACAAAAAAAGGCGAAAGGAACAATCCTTCCGCCTTTTTTGGACATTACAAAAATGCGTTGGAGACTACACGCAGCCGGTGGGCTTGGGCAGACCGGCCATTTTGCAGGCGCCTTTGCCGGGGCCGGAGGGGAAGAGTTCGTACACTTCCTTCAGTTTGTAGCCGGTGTTCTTGGAGAGAATGCGCACCATCGGGGCGATACCGTTCTTCTTGTAGTAATCCTGCAGGAAGTCCAGAATCTTCTGATGGTCGGGGGTGATGTCGGAGATGCCCTCGGATTCCTTCACGTATTCCATCCACTCGGGGCACCAGTCGTCAAAACGGAGCAGGAAACCGTCTTCGTCTACCTCAAACGTTTTACCCTGAAAGGAAATCTCAGCCATGCTTGTCCTCCTTGGACCAGTCTTACCGGGTCAAGGGCGGTATGCCCCGGACTCTACAGCCGGACGCTTCCCGGCCATGTGCCTGAATAATTCGTCGCGTACTTACGCGAACCTAGGGACAGAATGCCAGAAAAAAAATCCAATGGCAAGTCCTCTGCGTAAAAGCCGCGTCTCCTCTCCGCCGCCTTAGCCGTGCCGGGCGCAACGCGACCAGGAAGAAAGCAGCCCCCGTTCCTGGAAATGCGCGATAAGGGCATCCTCGCTCCGGGGATCGTCCATGTTCCGTATCCGTATGGAAACGTTCCGTTTTCCATCCTGATACGCCGTCAGCACGGAAAGAATGCGCGCCTGCCGCTCCCGCAGCGTGTCAAAGAGATCGCGCATGGAACCCAGAGCGTCGGAGATGACAAAGTTCAGCTGCACGCCGCCCTGGCGCACGCCGGTAATCTCCACCAGCAGCTTGAAGAGATCCTGATCGGTGATGATGCCGACCAGCGCGCCGTCGTCGTTGACAACGGGAAGACCGCCGATTTTCCGGTCAAGCATGAGCAGCGCGGCTTCCTCCACCGTGGCTTCGGGTTTGACCGTGAGAGGACGGGGGGTCATAATGTCCCTGGCTTTGAGTTCCGCAAGGAGGTACTGCATTTCGTGTACCTCAAGCGTCGTCGCCTTGGAAGGCGAGGCTCCCCTGACGTCACGATCGGAGACGATGCCGACGACCCTGTTATCGCCGTCGACCACAGGCAGACGGCGGATATTTTTCTCTTTCAGCAAATTCCGGCATTTGAGCAACGACGTCTCCGGCTTGACGGCCACGACGTCCGGGGTCATCCAATCCACTACGAGCATGCTTCCTCCTGCGCGGCAGACTTCCTGCCCCCGCCCGGCACTCCGGGTCCCCCGGCAGGGTTGTGCGCGTTTTTCCCACCATAACCAAGCACGGCGGCAAGCACAAGCCTGTCGTGCCGCCGCTGGCGCGGCAAAGGAGCGATTGTTCATGCACCTGCATCTTGATACGGCGGGCGGCTTCGACGGCATGGCGCTGGCCGGGGCGCTGGCCCATCTGGGCGTCGATATGCGCCCCGTTCTCGCGGCGCTGTCCTGCCGCCTCCTGCCTGTGCCGCCGGGTCCCGCCGGGCCGGGATTCCGCCTGAGTCCCCCGGAGGGGGCCCCGCCGGACGGCCGCCGCTGGTCCGCCGCCAGACTGCTGGAGGCCCTGGAAAGCCTGCCGCTGCCCGGCAACGCCGGCGAACGGGCCGGCAAGGCCCTGCGCCTGCTGGCGGATGCGCGGGCGCTGGCGCGGGGGCTCTGTCCGGAAGATCCGCTTTTTGACGCCACCGAGGGTTCCCGCGCGCTGATCGCGGTGGCGGCGGCCTGCTGGGGGTTGGAGCTGGGCCGGAACGTTCTTGGCGTCAGCCGTGTGACGGCGGCCCCGCTGCCGTGGTGTTCCGGCGAGGCCGATGGCCCCCAGGGGCCGCGTCCCCTGCCGTCGCCAGAGGCGGCCCTGCTCCTGCGCGGCCTGCCTCTGGACGGGGACGGCGGAGGCGTCTGCGGCTGTTCCGTCGAGCGTCTGCCCGCCTGCGGCGTAGCGCTGGCGCATGTGCTGCCCGACGCCTTTGACAGGCCGGGCGGCCTCGTCCGGGCTGTGGGCACAGGCTACCATGCCGCCGGGGAGGGCGTCTGGATGCGCCTCTGGTTACTGGAGGAAAAAGGGGATGCGCGGGAAGAACACCCGCACGGGAAAGACACGCGGGACGTCCAGCGCGGGGGCGGCAGGGAATATGTGGCCCAGCTGGAAACGCATATCGATCATCTCACCGGCGAGGAGCTGGGCGCGGCGCTGGAGATCCTTGCGGCCCTGCCGGAAACGCTGGATGTTCTCTGGCTGCCGGGGATCGGCAAAAAATCCCGGCCTTCCGGCCTGCTGCGCCTGCTCTGCGCGCCACCGCACAGAGATGCCGTCACGGCGGCTCTGCTGCGCCATACGCACACGCTGGGCGTGCGTCATTGCCTGCTGGAACGGACGGTTCTGCCACGCCGGGCGGGCCGCTGCCACGCCGGATCGGCGCTCGAACAGGGGAGCGTCCTCCTGCCCGCCAAGCATTACCGGCTGGAAGGACGGGAATACGCCCGTCCCGAAGCCGACGCCGTGCGGGAAGCCGCCGCCGCGCGCGGCGTCGGAAGCCCCGCCCTGCGCATGTCCCGCCCGGACGGAACGGCGTAACAGGAGGCCATGAACGCGGCACGGGCCCGGCGGCGGACGCCCTGGACGTCTTCCGGGCCTGTCCGGCCTCACAGTGTCTGACGGAACCGCAACGATTGCCGCAGGGTCTCTCTGTCCATATATTTGACTTCCGCTCCCAGGGGGAGGCCCTGCGCAAGACGGGAAACCCGAATATCCGGAAAACGCCGCGAAACCATTTCCCGCAGGAAAGAAGCGGTATTTTCCGCTTCGATGGTCGCGCCCAGGGCCAGAATGAGTTCCGTTATCTCCCCTTCGGCAAGGCGGCGCGTCAGACGATCGAGATCAAGGGCGCCCGCGTCCGCATGTTCCAACGGTGCCAGCAGGCCGCCGAGGATCATGTACTGTCCCCGGTAAAAGCCGCCCTCATCCAGCGTCAGCATACTGTCCCATTCGGTCACAAGACAGAGCGTGCCGCGATCGCGCGCCGGATCGGCGCAGACGGGACAGGGATCCATGGAGGACAGACCGCCGCAGCGCGAGCAGAGCCTCAGGCTGTCCCGGAGCGCGACGATGGACTGCCCGAGGTTTCTTGTCTGGGCTTCGGGCCATTTGAGCAGGGTCATGGCCACGCGCATGGCCGATTTGGGACCCAGGCCGGGAAGACGCGCCAGCTGGGTCACCAATGCCGACAGAGGCTCAGGAACGCGGCCGTTCATACGGAGCCCCCTCCCGCCGGTATCTGAAAACACGGCATAACCTTACGGACACGGAACACACTCCCGCCCTAGAAAATGCCGGGCAGCCTGATACCGCCGGAAATGGCGCTCATTTCCCGATCCAGCGTCTCGCGGGCGATACGCCCGGCTTCGTTGACGGCCGCCACGATGAGATCCTGCACCATTTCCACATCGCCGCCTTCCAGCGCCTTGGGATCAATGGTCAGCGATCGCAGCTCCTGCTTGCCGCTCACCACGGCCCGGACCATGCCGCCGCCGCTGGAGGCCTCATATTCGCGTTCATTCAGTTCCTGCTGCAATTTGGCAAGTTTGTTCTGCATGACCTGCGCCTGACGCAGGATGTCGTTCATGTTGCGCATGGGAGTATCTCCTTGGCTGTGTTTGCAAAATAAGAAGCTGCCGCCCCGCTGTCACACGATCCCTGTAAACCGCCCTATCCCTGCCGCGGGCGGCACTGTTCAATATGGCCGTCAAAGATGGTCAGACATTCCCGCACGTCAGGGTGCCGCGCACATTCCTCCAGCAGCTCCGCTTCCGTGCGCGCGGGCCGCGGCGTCGCAATCTCAAGGCGCGTATCGCCCGCGCCGTAGGCCGCAAGGGCTTTTTCCAGCAGGGAGCGCTGCCGCTCCACCTGATGCAGCAGGGTTTCGCTGTGCGGAATCAGCGTCAGGCGCGCGCCCTCCCAGCTGGCGGACAACTGCCGCAGCACATGCTGCGAGGGAGCTTCCCCGCCCTGAGCCGCGGTTTCCGCGCAAAAGGCGCGGAACGCCTCCCAGTTCCGGGGAGGCGGCTCCGCCGGGGAAGTCCGGGGCTCCGGCACGGCGGCCTCCCGGCCCGTGCCACCCTCATGCGGCGGAGATGCGGACGGCACGGGAAGCGGATCCACCGGAGGTGGTTCCTCCGCCAGGGTCTGTGTCTGGATCGGGACAGGGGCCTGACCAGAATCCTGAACAGGGGGCGGCGTCGGGGTTGGGATCTGGGCCTGCGGGGCCTGTATCAGAGGCTGGACGGACTGCCCGAACGCGGACGGCGCGGATTGGGGTGGCTGGCCGGGAACGAGATTCTCCAGCGGCAGCAGCCGCGGCAGCAACGCCATGTTCAGCAGCAGCAACTCCAGCGCCGTCGCCGGATCGGGATTCTGGATAATGCTCCGCTGGGATTCCAGCGTCATCTGCCACGCCGCATGGAGATGCCCCGGCGTAAAGCGCGGGGACAGCCCCTGCCACAGGGCGGCCTCGTCCTCGGGCAGGTTGAGGTGCGGCGTGATACCAGGGCCGCCCTGCCGCAACAGAAACAAATCGCGCAGGCGCTGCGAGAGCTCCCGCACGAAAAAGCCCACATCAACGCCGCGTTGCAGCAGGGTACGGCAAAGCGCCGTCAGGGCGGCACAGTCGCCCCCCAGCACAGCCTCGAAAAGCGCCTGGAACATCTCCAGACCGGCCAGCCCCAGCACCTGCCTGGTCGTGTCCGCCGTAAGGCGTTCGCCGCCCAGGGCCAGCACCTGATCCAGCAGCGACATGCTGTCGCGCACACTGCCAGCGGCGCGGCGCGCGAGGATGCGCACGGCACCTTCCTCAAATTCCAGCCCTTCGCGTCGCAGCACACCGGTCAGGTGCGCGGCAAGCGCCTCCTCAGACAGGTGGCGAAAAACAAGGTGCTGGCAGCGGCTGACAATGGTAATGGGAAACTTGTGCGCTTCCGTCGTGGCGAAGATGAAGACCACGCGGGCGGGGGGTTCCTCCAGGGTCTTGAGCAGGGCGTTGAAGGCGCTGCGGGAAAGCATGTGGGCTTCGTCAATGATGAAGACCTTGTAGCGTCCCTCCATCGGCGCGTAGCCGATGGTCTCGCGCAGGGCGCGGGCGTCCTCGACGCTGTTGTTGGACGCGCCGTCGATTTCCGCCACATCCACATGGGAACCCTGCGTGATCTTGCGGCACTGGGCGCATTCGTTGCAGGGTTCCGCCGTGGGGGCGTGTTCACAGTTGAGCGCCTTGGCGAAAATACGCGCCAGGGTGGTCTTGCCTACGCCGCGCGTCCCGCTGAAGAGATAGGCGGCCGCGACCCTGTCTCCGGCGGAAGCGCGGGAAAGGACGGTCTTGACCATATCCTGCCCCGCGACCTCGGCAAACGTCTGGGGACGGTAGCGGGCGGCAAGGGAAAGCGCTTTCATACTCCTCCGCTGTGACCGCTTGGGGACGGGGCGGCCCCGGCCGGGCGATATCCGGCGGGAGGCGCTCAACACCGTCCCCGGCGGAAACGCCTCCTCCGCCGACGGAGCGGAAGGGAGGCCGTTCCCACCGGGACGGCGCGCATCAGAACGTGTAATGGGACAGCCAGGAGGCGTACTTGGGATTCCGCCCTTTCACGACCTCGAAAAAGGCCCGCTGCAGCTGTTTGGTCACGGGGCCCGCATGGCCCGCGCCGATCTGGCGGCGATCCACTTCGCGGATGGGCGTCAGTTCGGCCGCCGTACCGGTGAAGAAGGCTTCGTCCGCAATATAGAGCTCGTCGCGGGTGAAGAGCTGTTCCTCCACCGTAAAGCCGAGATCGCGCGCCACCTGAATGATGGATTCGCGCGTGATGCCGCCCAGGACGGAGGTCAGCGGCGGCGTCTTGATGACGCCGTTGCGCACCACGAAGATATTCTCGCCGGACGCCTCGGCAACGAACCCGGCCGTATCCAGCATGACGGCCTCGTCGTAGCCCTCTTCCTTGACCTCGCATTTGGCCAGAATGGAGTTCACATAGTTGCCGGCGGCCTTCGATTTGCTCATATGGGTGTTGACATGCATACGGGCAAAGGAGCTTGTCTTGGCGCGAATGCCCCGTTCCAGCGCCTCGGGGCCGAGATAGGCCCCCCACGGCCACACGGCGATGATGGTGTTCACGGGATTCTCGCCGGGGTGCACGCCCATTTCCCCCAGTCCCACAAAGGAAAGCGGGCGGATATAGCCTTCGGCCAACCTGTTGGCCTTGAGCGTCTCAATGATGCCTTCGGCAATCTGTTCTGCCGTGAAGGGAATGTTCAGGCGCAGAATTTTCCCGGAATTGATCAGGCGTTGCGCGTGTTCCGGCAGGCGAAACACGGCGGAGGTACCGTCCTCACACCGGTAGGTGCGTATGCCTTCAAAGACGGCGCTGCCGTAGTGGAGCGCGTGGGTAAGCACATGCACCTGGGCGTCTTTCCAGGGCACGAGTTTGCCGTCAAACCAGATGAATTCCGTCGTTTGCATGGTTGTCCTCTTTTCCTCTGCCTCGTGGGCGAACTAGGGCGCGCGTCCAACGCCGGGCACGCAGGAGGAAAAATTACTGGAAAGCGCGCCGCATGGCAAGGGGCGGGGCGTCTTGCCGTACCGCCCGGAAAGAGGCTACTAACAGGGCATCGGAGGTGTATCATGGCACATGGATCATCCGCGCCCGTCGTGACGGGGCCCGTTCTGGGGATTGACGCGGGCGGCACCCATACCGACGCGGTGCTCTGCGGGCCACGAGGCGTCGTGGCCGCCGCCAAGGCCCCCACCAATCATGACGATCTGCCCGCGTCCGTGCGGGCCGCGCTGGCTGGCCTGCGCAACGCCCTGCGCGCGCGGGGCGGCGGCGCGGAAGCCCTGCTGGAACGGGTGGAACGCGTCGGCCTCGGTTCGACGCTGGCCGTCAACGCCCTGGTGCAGGGCAGGGCCGATCGCGTGGGATTGGCGCTCAGCGCCGGGCCGGGACTTGATCCGCGCCGCTTCGCCATCGGCGATCATGTCTGTGTGACGCCGGGCGGTCTGGATCACCGCGGCGTGGAGGTTTCCCCCCTGCGCACGGACGATCTGGCGGCCGCCCTGCCCCACTGGAAGAAGGAAGGCGTGACCGCCGTGGCCTGCGTGGGGAAATTCTCACCGCGTAACCCGGCGCACGAACAGGCGCTGGCGGACGTGGTGAACGCCGCGGGACTCCCCCCGGTGACGGGACACGCTCTGTCCGGACAACTCAATTTTCCCCGCCGCGTTGCGACGGCCTATTACAACGCGGCGGTGCGACGCCTTCTGGGCGCGTTTCTCGACGCCGTGGAGCGGGCGCTGGATCGCGACGGCATCCGCGCCCCCGTCTTCCTGCTCAAGGCTGACGGCGGATCCCTGCCCGCCGCCGCCGCGCGGCGGGAACCCGTACAATCCATCCTGTCCGGCCCGGCCGCCAGCGTCATGGGCGTGGCCGCCCTCCATGCCGCGTTGCGTGACGACGACGCCTCCCTGCTGCTGGACGTGGGCGGCACCACGACGGACATCGCCCTCTACGCCCACGGCTCTCCGGTGCTCGATCGCGACGGCATGATCATTGACGGACGGCGCACACTGGTACGGGCGCTGGCGACCCTCTCCATCGGGGTGGGCGGCGATTCCCGCCTGACGCCCCGCCCCGACGGCGGTATCGACGTGGGCCCCCTGCGCGACGGCCCTGCCCGCGCCTTCGGCGGCCCGCGCCCGACCCTGCTGGACGCCCTCAACGTGCACGCCCTCCGGTACAACGGCGATCGCGCCGGAGACGCCCATGCCTCGCTGGAAGCCATGACGGCCCTTGCCGCCCCTCTGGGCCTTGCGCCGGAAGAGGCGGCCCGGCGCGCCGTGGAGAATGGCCTTGCACGTATCGCCGGCGCCGCGGCCTCCCTGCTGGAAAGGGTCAACGCCCGCCCCGTCTATACGCTGGCGGCCCTGAAGGGCCTGCGCGCCCTTGCGCCGCGCAGGGCGTGGGTGGTGGGCGGGCCCGCCGCCATGCTGCGCCCCCTGCTGGAAAACGCGCTGGGCATACCCGCGCAATGCCCTGATCACGCGGATGTGGCCAATGCCGTGGGAGCGGCCCTGGCCCTGCCCACAGCCACCCTGGACGTGTACGCCACCGTGACGGCCGACAGCCGCCGCCGTCTGCTGCACGCGCCCGCGCTGGATGTCTGCGAGGCCCTGCCGCCCGGCGCCACCCTGCAACGCGTTGCCGACCGCGCGCTGGAACTGCTGCGGGAGGCCATGCTGCGGGACGATCCCGACGGGGATCCCGCCGTGGAAGTGCTGGAAGCCAGCGAGTTCGCCACGCTGGAAGACGGCCGGGGCGCGCGCGATCTGCGGATCTGCTGCCAGGCCGTGCCCCGCATCGCCCGCATGGATTCCGGGGAGATCACGGCTCCCGACAGCTGAGGCGGCGGGAAGGGACTTGCCCGCCGCCGGGGAAAGGCGTATTCTTGAAGTTTGCGCCGACGCTCCCTATTGGGAGCGCTCCCGTTTTCCATCGCCGCTTTTCCGGAGGTATCATGTCGCACCTCGCCGAAACCGGGAACACGCCGCAGGCCGCGCCTTCGCCCGTTCTGGATGGCGCGCGGCGCGCCCTGCCCATCGTCCTTGGCTATGTCCCCGTCGCCTTCGCGTTCGGCGTGCTGGCCGTCAAAAGCCAGATTCCGCCCTCGCTGGCCATCGCCATGTCCGTCCTGATCTTTGCCGGTTCCGGCCAGTTCGTGCTGGCCGCGCTCTGGGGGGCGGGGGTGGGCGCGCTGTCCGTGATCGCCGCCGTTTTTGTGGTCAACCTGCGGCATCTGCTCATGTCAGCGGCCATCGCGCCGTACCTGTCCCCCCTGCCCCGCTGGCAGCGGGCGCTCTTCGGCTTTGAGATGACGGACGAGACCTTCGGCGTCCACATCACCGCCTTTCAGCGCGGCTGGAAGCTGGCGGCGGCGACGCTCTTCACCTGCAATGTCACGGCCCAGCTTTCCTGGATCGCCGGTACGGCCCTGGGCGCGTTCTGCGGCGGCCTGATTGCCGACGTGAAGCCACTGGGGCTGGATTACGCCCTGACGGCCATGTTTCTGGCACTGGTCGTGCCCCAGTGTTCCAGCCGCCTGCATCTGATCACGGGCATCTTTGCCGCCGTGCTTTCACTGGGCTTCAAGGTGGCGGGCATGGGCCAGTGGAACGCGGTGGCCGCCACCCTTGCGGCGGCCACGGCGGGCACGTTCCTCTTTCTGCGGCAGGCGCGCCGCGAGGGACGCGCGCGGGAGGAAGCGGATGCGGGAGGCACGGCATGAACTGGGCGACGCACCATGCGGAACTGATCTTCTGTATTGTAGGATGTATGCTGGTGACGGCCATTCCGCGCCTGGGACCGGTCATGTTCCTGCGGGCGGACAGCCTGCCTCCGGCGCTGCGGCACTGGCTTTCCTTCGTGCCCGTCTCCGTCATGGCCGCGCTGCTGGGGCAGGACATTTTCTTCTATGACGGCGACTTTTCCCTGTCCTGGACCAATCTCTATCTGGTGGCCGCCGCGCCCTCTCTGCTGGTGGCCTGGCGCACGCGCAGTTTTTTCGGAACCATTGCCGTGGCCATGGGCTTCGTGGCCGCCGGACGCGCCCTTGGGATCTGGCAATGAGTGACAGCCGCACCGCCACCCCACCGGCCCTGCGGCGATGCCGCCCGCGCCCGGTGTGCTCCCTGCCCGTTCCCCACGCCTGCGTCTGTCTGCTGGTACGCCTTGAGGCCAGGCACACGGCCCTGTTCCGTTTTCTGCTGGAAGCTTACGGCCATGTGGCGTCCTTCTCGGTACTGGAACCGAAAACGGCCCTGCTGAAGGTGATCTTTTCGCCGCATGGCGAACGGCAGGCGCGCCGGGCGCTGGAGGAAATCGGCCAGAGCCTTCCGCTGGAAATTCTGGAATGGCCCCTGTCGCGGGCGGCGGCGCCCGGGGAGCGGGCCTACCGCGAAAGGGAATTTTGATGTTTCCATCCACGGTCACCCCATCCGCCGGCCGGCACCGCACCCGACGGAAAAGGTTTTCACCGGATTGTCCGGTATGTCAGAAAGAGCTTACCCCCTGAAGGGGAAGGTTTCCGGCCACAAAGGAATTTTTGATGAAAGGTCTGGAGCTGTCGCGCGCCTATTACGAATACTGCGCGCCCCTGTTACAAGAGCGCATCCCCGATGTCATGGCGCGGGCGGCCGCGGGTCTGGTTGGCGAGGGATCGGAATGTTTCGGCTGTGACGACGAAATTTCCCGCGATCACGACTGGGGCCCCGCCTTTTGCCTCTGGCTTCCCCGTTCCGCCGCCAGCGCCGACCTGCCGCGCATCGAGGCGGCTCTGGCGGATCTGCCAGACACCTTCGCGGGCTATCCCTCCCGTATGCGCAAAGAGCGGCGCATGGGGCGCGTCGGCCCCCTCCCCATCGAAAGTTTCTACGGGTTTTTTCTCGGTTCCGAACATCCGCCCAGCACCTGGCGGGAGTGGCTTGCCATACCGGAATACCATCTGGCCGCCTGCACCAACGGTGCCGTCTTTCATGACGCCCCCGGCGAATTCTCACGGTGGCGCGCCCTCCTGCTGGACTATTACCCGGAGGACGTCCGTCTGCAAAAAATCGCATCCCGCTGCATGCGCATGGCGCAGGCCGGACAGTACAACCTGCCCCGCTGCCTTGCCCGCGGCGAAGCCGGAGCCGCCATGCTCGCCGCCGCCCGCTTCGGCGAGGCGGCTCTGTCCATGGTGTATCTTCTGAACCGCCGCTACATGCCCTTCTACAAATGGGCCGTGCGGCTGGTCGCGGATCTGCCCGTGCTGGGGGCGGAAGCCGCAGCGCTGATGTCCTCCCTTGCCGCCCACCCCCTGCGCGGCCCGGAAGACGCCGGCGTCGCCGAATGCGTGGAAGCCTTCTGCGCCAGTGTCGCCCGGACGCTGCGGCAACGGGGCATCTCTCCCCTGGACGATCCCTGGCTCTGGGCCCACGGCCCCCATGTCCTCAGCCATGTGCGGGACGAGGAACTCCGCCGCCGGGATTTGCTGAAAGGCTAAATTTTTCCTTGCCAAATCTGGCTCTCTCAACTAAACTCAACCGTTCGTAACAAGCACACTTGGACAGCGGCCCGGGGTGTCCGCCCTGGGCGGATTGCAGGGTCTGGGTCCGGGTGGAAGAAAACAACCCTCGTGGAGGATCGTATCATGGCGTATGTCAGCATGAAGCAAATGCTGGAAACAGGCGTGCATTTCGGCCATCAGACGCGCCGCTGGAATCCGAAAATGCGCCCCTATATCTTTGGCGCGCGTAACGGTATCCATATCATTGACCTGCAGCAGACGGTAAAGCTGTTCCGCATCGCCTACGACAAGGTCGTGGACACCGTGGCCCAGGGCGGCAAGGTGCTGTTCATCGGCACGAAACGCCAGGCGCAGGAAGCCGTGGCCGCGGAAGCCACCAAGGCCGGCCAGTTCTACGTGGCCAACCGCTGGATGGGCGGTACGCTGACCAACTTCGTGACCATCCAGAAGAGCATCGAGCGCCTGAAGAAGCTGGAAGCGATGTTCGCCGACGGCACCATCAACCGTTACCAGAAAAAGGAAAAGCTCCTGCTCGAACGTGAAATGCAGAAGCTGGAACAGACACTGGGCGGCATCAAGGGCATGGATCGTCTGCCTCAGCTGGCCTTCATCATCGATCCCCACCGCGAAGACATCGCGGTCAAGGAATGCCGCAAGCTGGGTATTCCGATTGTGGCCGTGACGGATACCAACTGCGATCCCGATGTCATCGATTATATCATCCCCGGCAATGACGACGCCATCCGCGCCATCAAGCTCTTTGTGACGGCCTTCTCCGAAGCCTGCCAGGAAGGCGCGGCCATGGGCAAGGATGGCCCTGTCGAAAACGCCGAAGAGGCCATGCGGAAGGCCGCCGAAGCCGCCGAAGCCGAGTAGGACGCCGCATTTTACTGACGTTCGCCTCTTCTTCAGCGCGGAGGCGGGCGCGGGCGGCGGCGTGGTGACCCCATGCCGCCGCTTTTATACGTAACCAGGCGCGCCCAGGGCCGCGGATCGAGCGTCCCGCGCCGGGTGTGCGAAACCGGCTCCGTGCCGGACAGGGGAGAGAATTTCATGGCTATTACCGCAAGCATGGTAAAAGAACTGCGCGACAAGACCGGCGCGGGCATGATGGACTGCAAGAAAGCGCTGGTGGAAGTGGACGGCGATCTGGAAAAGGCCGTGGACTGGCTGCGCCAGAAGGGTATGGCCAAGGCTGCCAAAAAAGCCGGCCGCGCCACGAGCGAGGGTCTGGTGGCCGTGGCGCACGGCGCCGACGGCATGAGCATGGCCATGGCCGCCCTGCTCTGCGAAACCGACTTCGTGGCCCGCGGCGAACAGTTCCAGGCGCTGGCCGATCAAATCGCCAGAAGCGTTCTTGACAACGCCCCCGCCGATGCCGCCGCCCTGGAAGGCCTCATGGGCGACACCGTGAAGGAACTCATCGCCTCCGTGGGTGAAAATATGCAGCTTGGCAAGTTTGCCCGCCACACGCGCGACGACAGGAGCGTCATCGGCCACTATGTCCACGCCAACGGCAAGATCGGCGTTATGGTGGACGTGGAGTGCGGCAAGCCGGAAACCGCCTCCAAACCCGAAGTCCAGGAACTGGCCAAGAATATCGCCATGCAGGTGGCCGCCGCCAACCCGCTGGCGCTTGACGCCTCCGCGCTGGATCAGGCCACCGTGGAGCGCGAACGCGAAATCTACCGCCAGAAGGCCCGCGAGGAAGGCAAGCCTGAGCAGATTGTGGAAAAGATCGCCGAAGGCGCCGTCAAAAAGTTCCAGAAGGAAGTCTGTCTGCTGGATCAGGCCTACATTCGCGACGACAAGAAATCCGTTGCCGACATCGTGCGCGAGACCGCCAAGGCCGTGGGCGATACGCTGACCGTCAAGGGCTTTACCCGTATCCAGCTCGCCGGAGAGTAGCAAGGAAACACACGCGCTTCTTCCGCGCGTCAGAGACAATGACAGCCCGCCGGAGTAAACGCCCGGCGGGCTGTCCGCATTTGGGTGCGGGCAACGTCCTCAGCAGGCTTGCGGCAGGGCGGGAGCGGCGGTTTCAAGCAGCTGGCACAGGCATGACCGCGTCGAGGCATGTCCGGCGCGCAGACGGGGATATTCCCGCACCTCGCGCGCCGAACCGCTCTGGAAGAGCACCAGCCGCTGGGCAAAGACATCCACATCCTCCGGGTCATGGCTGATGATGAGGCAGGGGAGGGTCAGGCCGTCGAGCATGCCGTGCAGTTCCTGCCGCAGGCGCAGCCGCAGCAGCGGATCCAGCGCGCTGAACGGTTCGTCGAGCAGCAGCAGGCGCGGGCTTGCGTTCAGGGCGCGCGCAAGGGACACGCGCTGCTTCTGGCCGCCGGAAAGCTGCGAAGGGTAGCGCCGGGCCAGATGCGCCACGCCAAAATGGTCGAGCATGTCCAGCGCCCGGCGGCGTTCATCGGCCCGTATGCGCCATGGGAAAAGCCCACTGCGGGCATAGGCCACATTATGCAGCACCGTCAGATGCGGAAACAGGGCGTAGTCCTGAAACATATAGCCTATACGACGGTGGCGGGCGGGGACATGGACTCCCGCTGCCGCATCGAAAAGCGTTTCCCCGTCAATGGTGATAGCGCCGCGGTCCGGACGCGCCAGCCCGGCAAGACATTGCAGGGTCAGCGTCTTGCCGGATCCCGATGCCCCGAACAGCACGATGCTGGCCTTGCCCGACGGCAGATCAAGCTGGACGTTGAGATGGAAGCCGTCGCCGGTACGTCCGGGCGCGAAGGTTTTTTCCACATGCAGGGAAATCATGCCCGCCTCCTTGAGATACCGCGGCGCACCAGCCATTCCGAACCGGCCAGCAGCCCCACGCAGGTCACCGAGGCCACCAGCACAAGATAGGCCGCATGGGCGTCGTTCCCCGCCTGAAAGGCGTCGTAGATGGCCAGGGCCAGCGTTTGCGTCTTGCCGGGGATATTGCCCGCGATCATGAGCGTCGCGCCAAATTCCCCCATGCCGCGCGCAAAGGCCAGCATCAGACCCGCGAAAATGCCCCGCCACGCCAGCGGCAGGGAGACTCCCAGAAAAATACGCCATTCCGACGCGCCCAAGGTGCGCGCGGCGTCCTCATAGCGGCGATCCACCTGCTCCAGCGCCGCCCGCGACGACTTGTAAATCAGCGGAAATACCACCACCGCCGCGGCGGCAACGGCGCCCTGCCAGGAAAACATGAGGCTGATACCTGCCTCGGACAGCCATTCTCCGATGAGGCCCCGCCGTCCCACCAGCAAGATAAGATAGTAGCCGAGCACCGTCGGCGGCAACACCAGCGGCAGCGTGCACAGGGCGTCCAGCGTCAGCGGCAGCGGCCCCTGGCGGCGTCCCAGAAGCCAGGCCGCCAGTATGGCCGCCAGAGCGGAGACGCCGGTCGCGATACCCGCCACTTTCAGCGTTATATACAGGGGGATCCAGATGTCCGTTTCAAACATGCTTTTCTGAGATCAATGGTCGATGGTGAACGGGGAAGGGGTTTCAAGAGGGAAGGACTCCGCACGAACAACGGAGCGCCTTCCCCCACACGGAGGACGGGATCGGGACAGGCTACGGCCTGGCAAAACCGTAGCGGGCAAGGATGGCCTGACCCTTTTCAGAACGCACAAAATCGATGAAGGCCTGAGCATCCCTGGGATTCCTGCCGGTCGTGGCGACGGCAATGGGATAGAGGATGGGGGTGTGATCGCCGAGGACGATGGCGACATCCACCTTGGCGGCCTGCTGGGCGGCGTCGGTAGCGTAGACGATGCCCGCGTCAACCTCGCCGCGAGCCACATAGTCAAGAACCTGACGCACGCTGGCGCCGTAAATCAGGTTGGGCTGGATCTTGTCCCAGAGACCGGCGGCCGAGAGAGACTGCCGGGCATAGCGGCCCGCGGGCACACTTTCGGGCTTGCCGACGGCAATGCGCTGCAAAGAAAGCAGATCGGCGACGGCGGCGGGCGCCTTGCCACCCTTGGGCACGATGAGCGTCAGGCTGTTACGCGCAAAATCCGCGCGGCTGGCGGTGTTGATGACCTTGCCAGCGTCTGCCTTGTCCATGGTCTCCTGATCCGCCGAGGCAAACACGTCCACAGGCGCGCCTTCCAGCATCTGCTTGAGCAGCGGGTTGGAGGCGGCAAAGTTCAGGCGCACCGTCACGCCGGGCTTGGCTTTCTCAAAGTCAGCGGCCACTTCCTTGAAGGCGTTGGTCAGGCTGGCCGCGGCGGAAACGAAGAGTTCCGAGGTCCGCGCGCCCAGAGGCGCAAGAGCGAGGCACAAGGCCAGCAATGATGCCGAAAAACAGCGGGAGAGACGGATGGAGGGGCGGATGGACATGGCTTTCTCCTGTGGTTGAAATGGGGCGGCCAAGCCGGGGCATTTCCAGGGACGGCCGCCGGGAAAAGACGGTATTCCGCCCTCCAGGATACCCGCTTTGGAAATTTTGAAAAGCCATACGCGATTTCAAAAAAAATAGTGAATACAAAACGCCGCGGGACAGGACGTGCCGCCCGCCGGTAAAGCCCGCGCGATCGCGCCGCGTGCCTCGAAAGATACGATAAAAAACTTTTTACCCTCAAAAAATCACTCTTTTTAAAAAAATAGTGATTTTTTATTTTTTCTTTTTTTCTTTTATACAAATAGGTTATATGAAATATAAAAATTTTTTGAAAAAAGATACTTGCCATTTTCTGAAAAGCCTCTATTTGAATGGGCAGACAAACAGGGGTTCATTCCATCAAATCCCGCAGCCTCTCACAAGCCAAAGGAGATCGCTATGAAGACCAGCGCCCGCAATGTGTTCAACGGTACCGTCAAGGAAATCCATCCCGGGGCCATCAACGATGAGATCGTGCTGACCGCAGAAGGTGGCCAGGAAATCGTGGCCATCGTCACCAACACCAGCACGCGCAAGCTGGGCCTTGCCCCCGGCAAGCCCTGCATCGCCATGATCAAGGCCAGCACCGTGCTGGTGATGACCGACGCCAGCGACTACCTGCTCTCCACCCGCAACCAGTTCGACGGGCACATCGCCCGTCTGGAAAAAGGCGCGGTCAACTCCGAAGTGGAAATCCGCACCGCCGGTGGCTTCAATCTCTGCGCCATCATCACCAATGCCAGCGCCGCCGGTCTGGGGCTCGCCCCCGGCGTGGCCGCCACCGCCATTGTCAAGGCCCCGCAGGTCATTCTTGCCGTGCCCCGCTAGGCCATCCGCCGTCTTCCACATGCACAAAGGCCGCCCATCGGCGATGGGCGGCCTTTCCCGTTCCGCGTGGCGCGTTCTTTCGGACAAACGCCACGCGAACGCCTTTTCCCTCAGACGGCTCCGCGACCGTGAAGGAAATGGTAGACGGGCACAGAGGCGAGGACGACCCCGGCAAGCGCCTGATACATGCCGTCATAGCCGATGGGAGCGACCAGAAAGCCGAAAAGATAGGGGCCCAGGCCAATGCCAAGATCGAAGAAGATAAAAAAGGTTGCGCTGGCCTGCGCGAAACGGGAACGGGAAACCAGCGAAAGGGCGACCGCCTGCCCCGCGGACTGGAAGTTGCCAAAGCCCGCGCCAAAGAGCAGACCGGCCAGCAGCAGCGTCCAGCGGCTTTCGGCGTGGGCGAGCAGCGTCAGGGCAAGGGCTGTCAGAAGCAGGGCCGGATAGATGACGACATTCTCGCCCCGCAGATCGAACAAGCGCCCCGTCAGGGGGCGCGTCATGAGGGCCGTGAGCGCGTACAGCAGAAAAAAAAGGCTGGCGGCGGCGGTGAGATCGCGCTCCGCGGCAAAGGATGTCATGAAGGCCTGAACGCAGCCGTAGCTCAGGCAGACGATGAGCGCCACCACGGAAAAGCGGACGGCGCGAGGATCAATATAGCTGTACAGCGACAGAAAGGAACGGTGGCGGTGCCGCATTTCAGGCAGACAGCGCAGGAGGAAAAAGATGGCGATACAGGCCGCGCCAAAGCACAGGCAGATCAGGACAAGCATCCGGTAGGACGCGCAACTGGAAATGAGGATACCCAGAAAAGGCCCCAGCGCCAGCGCGAAAACCGCGCTCATACTGAAAAGGCTGATGCCCAGCCCCTGATGCTCGCGCGGCGTCACATAGGCGACGAGCGTTGCCGCGGTCGCGCCGGTGACACCCACACCCATGCCCATGCACAGGCGCTGCACGAACAGCGAAAACAGGCCGGAAACCCCAAAAAAAGCCGCCATGCTCAACAGGGAAAACACCAGTCCGGCAAACAGGACGCGACGGCAGCCGTACAGGGAAAGCAGATTCCCTGTAACAAAACGTCCCGCAAGGCAACCGATGACCATAACGCCCGCCGTAAGGCCGGCGGTACTGAGATCAACCCTGTAGGTTGCCCGCGCGTAGATGGCACTGGTGACGAACGTCAGATAATAGGCCGTCATGATCAGAAGATTGATGCAGGATACCACGGTGAAGTTGCGGTTGAAAATGGCGCGCAGGGCCTCGCGCGTACCGGCTGTGCCCCGCGAACCGTCGCTGAAGGCGGCATGGTGATGTCTGTGCATGTAGTTTTCCTGTTGTTTGACTTGAACGCTGCGACCATGTACACTCCCCCCACTGGCTTCCAGCTCGCGTCAATGTGCATGCATGGCGCGAGCTTCTCCGGTATGCAGCGTATCCCCGCCGTGCGCGGGGGAAAGGAGATACCATGACGTTGTTACGCTGGCTTTCCGCGCTGGTGGCCCTGCTGGCCTGCGCGGCCCTGCTGGCCACCCCCACGGACGCCGACGCGCGCAAACACTCTTCCAAACGCGAATCCCAGGCCCGAAAACAGGCGGATGCCGATCGCGAGCTCTGGCTTGAGCGCACACGCAACAACAGTGAGCTCATGAGCGGCAAGGCCTCTCTCTACAGCAAGAAACTGCACAACAGCGCCACCGCCAGCGGCTACCGCTACGACATGTATACCTTTACGGCCGCGCACCGCACCCTGCCCATGGGCACGGTCGTGCGCGTCACCGACCACAGCAACGGCAAAAGCGTCATGGTCTGCGTGACGGATCGCGGTCCTTTCGTCCGCGGACGGATTATTGATCTTTCCTATGCCGCCGCGCAACAGATCAATCTCAACGGACGGGGCGTAGGCAACGTCGATCTCGAGGTCATCAGCGATGCGAACGGTACGCCCCTCAACGCCGATCAGGCCTATTATGTGCGCTACGCCTCCGGCACCGGCCGCCAGACCATAGGCCCCTTCCGCGCGTTCGCCGATGCCGCCACCATGCATGAAGCCATGCGGCAGGCGCACCCGGAAGCCGAAGTCGTTCTCGAATCCGCCGGGGAATAGCTCCCGTCTTCCGCACAGTGCCTGGGCGCCGCAAGGCGCTCTTTATTTTGAAAACAACCACAAAGGTAGTGCGTCATGGGCTATCTTCTCGCGCTGCTTTCCTCGGCCTCCTTCGGACTGATTCCGCTGTTCTCCCTTCCGCTGCTGCATGGAGGCATGTCCGCGGAGTCTGTTCTTTTCTACCGCTTCCTTTTCGGCGCGCTGATTCTGGGCGGCATCGTCCTTGTGCGGCGCGACCCCATCGGCGGCCCCTTGCCGGATCTGGGCCGCCTGGCGGCCATGAGCGCCCTCTACATGCTGGCCGCCCTGCTGATGTTCCACGGGTTCGCCTGGCTGCCCAGCGGTGTCGCGGCAACGCTGCAATTCCTCTACCCCGTCATCGTCATGCTGATTATGGTCCTGTTTTTCCATGAAAAACTGCGTATCAGCACCGTGTGCGCCCTTCTGCTTGCCCTTGGCGGCGTCTTTCTGCTGGGCGGCGGCACGGGAGACGGCGGGGCCGTCCGGCCTCTGGGCGTGACGCTGCTTCTGCTCTCCGCCCTGAGCAACGCTCTCTATATCGTCGGGCTCCATGTGGCCAAGCCGCGCCGCATGACAGGGCTGGCCGTCACTTTCTGGGTTCTGGCCTTCGGGGCTCTCATCTGCCTTGTCAATGCGCTGGCCGTGGGTTCCTTCAGCCTGCCCGCCTCCCCGCGGGAGCTGCTTCTGGCGTTCCTGCTCGCCGCCGTGACCGCCGCGCTGTCAAATCTGACCCTTGTGCTTGCCGTGCAGCGTATCGGCTCCACCATGACTTCCGTCCTCGGCGTCCTGGAACCTCCCACCGCCGTCTGCGTGGGGATCCTCGTTTTCCAGGAACCCAGCACGGCCAGCCTCTGGATCGGCATGGCTCTTATCTGTCTTGCCGTGATCGCCGTCATGCTGGGCCCGGGAATCGGCGCCAGGGCCGCGAGATTTTTCAGGACGGGATGCCGCAGGCCACAGCCGCCCCAACCGCCGGGCGGCGCCGCGTCCGGCGGTTAAGGCGTGTGCCCTTCCGGCGGCAGCAGCGCATCGATGAGGGCGTTCCCCAACCAGAGACGGAACTCGTCGTTCGTCCAGCCGTAATAGCGCACAAGAATCATATACAGGGGCGGTCCTGTGTAGGCTTCCAGCAGCGCGACGGCCTTGCCGGTGGAAATCCCCTCACGCAGGGGAACGCCGGAAAACAGTTCTTCCGCCAGGGAACGGAAATAGACGGCCCGATCCTCCAGCAGACGGCGCAGCCCCTCGGAACCGCCCACGGGTTCCGGCAGCAGCGCGCCACCGCCGGGCGCGTGCGCTTCGTGGATGCGCGTAAAAAACTCCGCGACGATGCGCAGTTTCCGGCAGACATCGTTCCCGGCGCGCACAGCCTCAAGGAGGCCGGTGAAATCGCTTTCCATGTCACGCCGCATCAAGGCCTCAAACAGACCGGCCTTGTTGCCAAAATTCACAAGAACGGTCTGTACGGAAACCCCCGCGGCGCGCGCTATGGTGTCGAGCGTGACACGCGCGAACCCTTCTCTTTTGAGGGCCTCGCGGGCGGCGTCCAGAATGCGCAGGCGCGTCTGGCGCGCCTGCTCGGCCCTCAGGGGCGAATCGTAACGGCGGGGCGTCTTTTTTCGCGGCAAAGGCGTGGCGGTGTCCGTCATGATGTTCTCCTTGCGATTCCTTACCCTGTTACCGGCAAGGTTTCCGCTCCCCGTATGCGGGGAGCCGGCAAGCCGTAAAGGAAGTTCCCATGTACCTGACAGATACGATAGCCCTCAGAGCCAGGACAGTCTATCCCCTCGCGGAAGAGCTTCCCGCCCGGGGCTGGGAAGCGCTGGCGGCGCCTCTGCGAGGCGTGGACAACGGCGCCGTCCTGCTGAGCCGGGGCGTTGTGGAAGCCGTGGATCGCTGGCCCATGAACCTTCCCTCCGGGACGGAGGTCCGCGACCTGGGAGACGTGGCCCTCATTCCGGGCCTCATCAACGCCCATTGCCACATACAGCTTTCCTGGACAGCGGGGCGCACCCTCTGGGGGCGGGGCTTCGCGCCATGGCTGCGCAGCCTGATCCGTCTGTTACAGGCACAGACGCCGAAGGAAGACAGCGAGGCCGCCATTGACGGCGCCTGCGCCGCGCTGAAAGACTACGGCACGCGGCATGTGGCCGACTATGCCGGGCGGGAACTGCCGGTCGTGGATGCCGCCGCCGCGCGGCACGGCGTGGGAATCACCCATTTATGCGAGTGGTTCGGCGCACAGGCGCCCTTCATCGATGCGCGCCGTCCCTGGCCGCCGCAATGCCGCCGCGCGGCGACGCTGCCCGGGCTGGACAGGCGCTGCGCGCCCGCCGGTCACGCCCTCTACTCCACTGCCGCAAACGTCCTGCGCGACGCCCACGCCTTCTGCATGGCGCTGGATCGGCCCTTTGCCCTGCATCTTGCCGAAAATGAGGAAGAGTGCCGCCTGCTGGAAGCGGGCGGCGGGCCGCTGTGGGAGATCTATGCCGGTCAGGTGCTGCCGGAGGACTGGCGGACGCCGCACAAACGCCCCGTAGCCTGGGCGCACGAGCTCGGTCTGCTGGGATCAGGCACGCTGGCCGTACACTGCGTCCATGTGGACGCCGCTGAAGCGGCATTGCTGGCGCGCGGGGGCACGGCCGTGTGTCTATGTCCCCGCTCCAACGCCAATCTGGCCGTGGGCGAAGCGCCGGTGGAGATGCTGGCCCATGCGGGCGTGCTCCTCTGCCTCGGCACGGACGGTCTCAGCTCCAACAGCGATCTGGATGTGCGCCGGGAGGCCGTTGCCCTGCGGCAACGCTGGGGATTGCCCGCGGAAGCCCTGATCCGCATGCTGACGGTCAATGGCGCCGCCGCCCTGAACCTCGACGGCGGGCTGGGCCGCCTCATTCCGGGAAGCGGGAGCGGCGTCGCCATCCTCCCGGAAGAGCTGTTGCCCTGACCTTTCCCCCGCCCGCCAGCGGAATCCCGCGTATGGGTGACGCCGCCTCAGGCGTCCCCTTCCCGGAGGCGGAAGCGCATCTCGCCGTCCCGGGGATTCTGGGGATTCCAAGGCGTCATTTCATAGACAAGGGTCTCGCTCACGATATTGACGCGGGGCTCATGGGTGAACATGAGGACGCGGGCGCAAAATCCCCCGCGATAGTCCGTCATGGCTATCTGGCGTTCGGCGGAGACGATCACCTCGTCGCCGGGCTGACAGAGGCGGGCGGCCGCGCCGTTGAGGCAGACAATGCCGCTGCCGCGCTCGCCGGGCAGCACATAGGTGTCGAGGCGCGCGCCGCAGTTTTTGTTCCAGACGTGCACGTATTCCAGCGGCAGCATGCCCGCGCGTTCCAGCAGATCGGTGTCGATGGTGATGGAGCCGTGGTAGTCAAGCCGGGCCTGGGTAACGCGCATGCCGTGGAGCTTGGCGGACACCACGCGCACGGTACCGGTTGTCATCAGGGGTTCCTCAGGCAGGCGCAGCGGGATTTCTGCCGCTTCCCCAGAGGGGGCGGGGGTCTTTGACATGACGCTTTCCTCCGTGGATGGATGCCGGGCGACAGGGGCCGCCCTGCGGGCCTTGTAAGCCGTCCGCCAGCCCTTGTCCAGCGGATCGCCGGGTTTTGGAGGCCAGTCTTCCGGTATCCTCCGGCTTGAAGCGCCGCGCCGCCAATGCTAGAAGGCTCGAAGCACCGTTGTGTCAGAAACGCTGTGTCCCCTGAAGAGGGAAATTTCAGCCCACAAAGGAAGTCCTGATGAAAACGACCCGCCTGTTTCTTCTGGTGGCCCTTGTCTGCTTTGCGCTGCTCGGCGGCCTGCTGTACCTGCTGGGCTCCTCCGCGCCCGATCCCGCGCCGAAGCCCGCGACGCCCGCCGCCTATGAGACGCACTGCCGCCTTTCCGGCGGCCTGCCCGCCGAACCCCTCTGTCAGGAACCCGCCGCGCCCTGCCGAAAAATCCGCAATGGCAAGACCACGGAAATTGATCTTGACGAAAGCTTCATGATCCTGAACCTTGTGCCGGAAGAAACCCTGCTGCTTCTTGAGACGCGGGAGGGCTGGGCCCGTGTGCGCGTCATCGACCCCGCCTGGCTCAGCGACAGCCATCAGGGCTGGGTTCCCCTTGAGCGCCTCTCCTGCCAGCAGGTGGAGATTGCTCCCGGCAGCGGGTTCGCCGCCGGAGCCAGATAAAACCTTTTGCCAAAGCAACGGAACCGGCCTGAACGGAAAGTGCGTTCAGGCCGGTTCCTTTTCCCCCGCGCGGCGGTAAGATCCTCCCTGCCGTTTCTCTCCGCTTTACGAAAAGGCTGTTCTGCCCTACCATGCTCCAGTCCGCCGGTTCTTCCCCGAAGGGGAAATGACAAAAAAGGAATTCACCGGCGTGCCGTCTTGTCAGGAACATCTTTCCCCCTGAAAAGGATTTTTTGATGAAAAAACCGCAATTGCTGATGGGCCCGCTGACGCTGGCACTTCTGGGCATGGCCTTCTGTCTGTGGAGCGCCTTCGGCAATGACATCAATTTCTGCGTGACGGCGGGCTGCTCGCTCTATCAGGATTTCTCCATCGGCGGGGTTTCGCTCTGGTGGCTGGGCACGACGGCCTTTACCGGCCTGTTTCTGCTGGCGCTGGTGGGAGCCAGCGCGTGGGGCGTCGTTTTTTCCGCGCTGGCGCTGGCGGTCGACGCGCTGCTGCTGCTGCTGATGGTCTTTACGGCCCCCTGCATCAGCTGTCTGGTGGCCGCCGTCTTCTTCGCGCTGTCGTTCCACGCCTTCCGACGCGCCTACGCGGACGAGGAACGGCGCGACACGCGGCGGACATCGGTACTGCTGCTGATCTGGATGGCGCTCTTTCTGGTCAACGTGGGCATGGCGGTGCGTTCGCAGAGCGATGTCTGGGCCATCAACGAGCTTGCCCCCAACGAGGAAGGCAACATCGCGCCGTCGGTCCGCATGTTCTTCTCGCCGTCGTGCCCCTCCTGCCGTCAGGGCGTGGAGATTCTCTCCGGCAAGGTGGACGTGGGCTTCTATCCCGTCACCGAAAGCATGGACGATTTGATCAGGATTCTCGCCATGCGCGCCCATCTGGACGAGGGCCTGAGCATGGCCGAAGCCCTGACGCGGGCGCAGAAGGCCACGCGGGCGGATGTCAGCCTCTGGACGCCCGACGCCGTCTGGCTGCGCTTCCGCCTGCTGCGCAACAAGGCGCACATCTTCCTCGCGGGCTCGCGCACCATCCCCTTCTTTGAATATCATGGTCTGCCCTCCCTGCTGACGCGGCAGGCGCAGAGACCGGCGACCCAGACGCCCCCAACGGGAGGGCCCGTTCCGGCGCCCCGTCCCACCGCCGCCGCCGCGCGGGCGCTCCCCCCGGGTTCCTGGGACGGCACGGGCCCGAATCCGGCGTTTCTGGACGACAGCCCCATCGCCGGACAGTGCGGCAACGGGCGGCCCTGCCCGTAAGCCCGCCGGGAGTCCGCCCAATCTCCCCAGGGCTATTGACGAACGTTCCACTTATCTTTTATGTAGGATAACTTTTTCGCGCAGCAACAGGGAGACAACAGGAAGACGCCGCCCCCGGAGGAGTTTCTGATGAACGCACTTTTTCAGGATCAGCGCGACGGCATCGTAAGCGCGTGGACGGATGCCATATTCAACACCTATGCGCTTGAGACCACGGGATTTCTGCGCACACAGAGCGATCCCTTCGCCAACCCCGTGGCGCATATGACGCGGGAAGCGGCGGGAACGGTCTATGACGCCGTTGCCGGGGAGGATGTGGAACCGGCGCGTGTCAAAAAGGCCATTGACCGCTTTGTCAGGCTGCGCGCGGTGCAGGACGGCACGCCGGGGCAGAACCTGGGCGTCTTTCTGCTGCTGAAGCCCATTCTGCGCAGGAAGGTGCTGCCGCTCTGCTCCGGTTCGGACGCGCTCACATCCCGCTATCTGGAAGCCGAATCACGCCTCGACAGCGTGCTGCTGCTGGCGTTTGACATGTACGTGGCGGATCGCGAGACCATCGCGGAATCCCGCATCAGGGAAATACGCAACCAACACGCCCAGCTCGTGCGCTGGGCGCAGAAGGTGGGAGGCAGCCCGCTCAACCCGGCGGGCAGGGAATAACACTCTTTGCAAGAGAGGTAGGGAATGTTTGCTTCTTTGCTGGCGGTGGCGATCATCGGGGCCATTGCGTGGGCGGGATCGGCCGTTGGGCTTGGCGTCCTGTTCGGCGTAGCGCTGCCCTATGTGGCCGTAGCCGCCTTCTTTGTCGGCGTCATCTGGCGCATGGTGTACTGGGCAAAATCGCCCGTACCGTTCGCGATCCCCACCACGGGCGGTCAGGAACGGTCGCTGGACTTCATCAAACAGGACAAATGGGACTGCCCCACCACCGGCTTCGGCGTGGTGCGCCGCATGTTCCTCGAAGTGGTCTTCTTCCGCTCCCTGTTCCGCAACACCTGTGCGGACGTGCGGGAGTTCGACGAGGTCAGCAACGGTCCCCGCACCGTCTATTTCTCGTCCAAATGGCTGTGGGTCTTCTCGCTGCTGTTCCATTACTGTTTCCTGCTGGTGTTCATCCGTCACTTCCGCTTCTTCATGGACCCGGTGTGCCCGGTGATCACGTGGATTGAGACCATCGACGGCATCATGCAGGTGGGCGCGCCCCGCTTCTTCTGGACGGGCGGCCTGCTGCTGTGCGCCCTGCTCTTCCTGCTGGCGCGCCGCATCTGCGACAGGCGCCTGCGGTACATCTCGCTGCCCAACGACTACTTTCCGCTGTTCCTGCTGATCGGCATCGTGGGCACGGGCATCTGCCTACGCTACTTTGATAAGACCGACATCGCGCAGGTCAAGGTCTTCATCATGGGCCTGGTGCATTTCGCCCCCGTGGGCGCGAGCGGCATCAACGCCCTCTTCTTCGTGCATCTCACGCTGGTCAGCGTGCTGCTGATGTACATCCCCTTCTCCAAGCTCATGCACATGACGGGCGTTTTCTTCAGCCCCACGCGCAACATGGCCTGCAACACGCGTGAGGCGCGCCACGTCAACCCCTGGAATCCGCCCAAGCAGTTCTACACCTACGCCGAATATGAGGACGCCTTCCGCGACGCCATGGCCGACGCCGGCCTGCCGCTGGAAAAGCAACCCGCAAAGGCCGCTGAGTAAGGAGACGCCAACATGGCCAAATTGCCTACGCCTCAGGAACTCGTGGCCAGCCGCCCGGATTTTCCCGGACAGGACTGGCTTGACGTAAAGCCCCAGTTCACGCCCGGCAGCTACTGCTACCCGGCCAAGAAAGAAACCATGGAGCTGCTGCACATGCCCAATCCCCACGATTGGGACCCTGCGGCCGAAGACTGGAACCTGCCCGAAGACTGGGAAAGGATTCTCTGCGACGCCTTTGCCGACCGCCTCGAAAAGCACCGCTCGCTCAAGCTCTTCATGGACATCTGCGTGCGCTGCGGGGCCTGTGCCGACAAGTGCCATTTCTTCCTTGGCACCAACGACCCCAAGAACATGCCGGTGCTGCGCGCGGAACTGCTGCGCTCCCTCTACCGCCGCGACTATACCATGCTGGGCAAACTGCTCGGCAAAAAGGCCGGCGCGCGCGGCTGGGACAGGGACGTGGTGAAGGAACTCTTCTACTACGCCTACCAGTGTACCGAATGCCGCCGCTGCTCGCTCTTCTGCCCCTACGGCATCGATACGGCGGAAATCACCGCCATCGTGCGCGAGCTGCTGCATGAGGTGGGCCTCGGCATCCACTGGATTATGGATCCGGTGAAGAACTGCTCCTTCACGGGCAACCACCTGGGCATCCAGCCCCACTCCTTCGTGGAAATCGTGGAGATGCTCGCCGATGACTGCGAAACCATCACCGGCATCCGTCCCAAGACGCCCTTCAACGAAAAGGGCCACGAAATCCTCTTCATCACGCCTTCCGGCGACGTGTTCGCGGATCCCGGCATCTATACCTTCATGGGCTATCTGATGCTGTTCCACGAACTCGACCTTGACTACACCTTCTCCACCTACGCCTCCGAAGGCGGCAACTTCGGCTCCTTCACGACGTTCAACATGGCGAAGAAACTCAACGCCAAGATGTACGCCGAAGCCGAACGCCTGGGCGTCAAGTGGATTCTTGGCGGCGAATGCGGCCACATGTGGCGCGTGATCAACCAGTACATGGATACCTACAACGGCCCCACGCCCGCCAACATGCAGGTGCCCGTGTCGCCCATCACCGGCACGCGCTTCCAGCACGCCGCCTCCACCAAGATGGTGCATATCGCCGAGTTTACGGCCGACCTCATCAAGCACAACAAGCTGAACCTCGATCCCAGCCGTAACGATCACATCGTCACCACCTTCCACGATTCCTGCAACCCGGCGCGCGCCATGGGTATGCTCGACGAGCCCCGCTACGTGCTCAAGGCCGTGTGCAACAACTTCGTGGAAATGCCGGAGAACACCATCCGCGAACAGACCTTCTGCTGCGGCGCGGGCTCCGGCCTCAACACCGAGGAAATCATGGAACTGCGCATGCGCTCCGGCATGCCCCGCGGCAATGCCCTGCGCTATGTCCAGCAGAAATACGGCGTCAACCACATGGCCTGCGTCTGCGCCATCGACCGCGCCACCCTGCCGCCGCTGGCCAACTACTGGGCCCCCGGCGTGACGGTCAGCGGCCTGCACGAACTGGTGGCCAACGCGCTCATCATGAAGGGCGAATGCAAGCGCACCATGGACCTGCGCCAGGAAGACCTGCCCAATGTGGATGCGGATGAAACAGAGACGCAGGTGGAGGGCCAGTAAATGTATAACGCCAAAGCTGTCATTGCCGGCATCATCGTGTTCGCGGGCATCTTCTCCGCGCCGTTCTGGGTCAACGTCAACGGCACGCGGGACTACAAGCGTCCCGAACTTGTCCTGCCCAAGACGCCCAACGAAAAGGAATGCGTGGAATCCGCGGAGTTCATGCGGGCCAACCACATGACCCTGCTCAACGAATGGCGCGATGAGGCCCTGCGCAACGAAAACCGCGTCTATGTGGCCTCCAACGGCAAAAAGTGGACCATCAGCCTCCAGAACACCTGCCTGAAGTGCCACGAAAACTACGCGGACTTCTGCGACAAGTGCCACGTCACCAACAACGTCGATCCCTATTGCTGGACCTGCCACATTCTTCCCAAGGGGAACAAGTAATGAACAACAGCAGAAGAAGTTTCCTTAAGGTGGCGGGGCTTTCTGTATTCGCTCTCAGCAGCGGCGTCGCCGGGCTGGCCCACGCACAGGTCGCCCCCGGCCGCTACGAGCGCGGCGCCGACGCCCTCAAGGCAAAGCGCTGGGCCATGGTCATCGATACCCGCGCCTTCAAATCCGCCGAAGACTACACGCCGATCATCGAAGCCTGCCACACCGTCCACAATGTGCCCGCCATTCCCGGCAGGCAGGAAATCAAGTGGCTGTGGCTCGACACCTACGACCACGCCTTCCCCGACGATCTGAGCGAACACCAGAAACCGGCGCTCCTGCAGGCGCAATTCCCGCTGCTCTGCAACCACTGCACCAATCCCCCCTGCGTGCGCGTCTGCCCCACGCAGGCCACCTACAAGATGGAAGACGGCATCGTCGCCATGGACTACCACCGCTGCATCGGCTGCCGTTTCTGCATGGCCGGCTGCCCCTACGGCGCGCGTTCCTTCAACTTCGTGGATCCGCGCAAACATCTTCCCGATCCCGCGCCGAACCCCGCCTTCCCCACCCGCATGATCGGCGTGGTGGAAAAGTGCACCTTCTGCGCGGAACGCCTCGCCGTGGGCAAGATGCCCGCCTGTGTGGAAGCCTCCGGCGGACGCATCCTGTTCGGCGATCTTGAGGATCCCTCGTCCAGCGTCCGCAAGGCTCTGGCCGCCAACTTCAGCATTCGCCGCAAGCCCAATCTCGGCACGCAGCCCGGCGTCTACTATCTCATCTAGGGAGAAAGGCCATGCTCGAAAAATTGCTTACCGGCCAGAAGCGTTACTATGCGTGGCTGCTGTTCCTGCTCGCCGTCATCGCCGTCTGCGGCGTCGCGTACCTGCAGCAGCTCCAGGAGGGCCTCTCCATCACCGGCATGAGCCGCGACGTGTCCTGGGGCCTCTATATCTCGCAGTTCACCTACCTTGTGGGTGTGGCGGCCTCCGCCGTCATGCTCGTGCTGCCCGCGTACTTCCATCACTATGTGAAGTTCAAGCGCATGATCATCTTCGGCGAATTCATGGCCATCGCGGCCGTCGTCATGTGCGCGCTCTTCATCGTGGTGGACCTGGGCCAGCCCCAGCGCATGCTGAATGTCATGCTGCACCCCACGCCCAATTCCGTC
The DNA here is from genome assembly GCA_934546745.1 of uncultured Desulfovibrio sp. Classification (GTDB taxonomy): domain Bacteria; phylum Desulfobacterota; class Desulfovibrionia; order Desulfovibrionales; family Desulfovibrionaceae; genus Desulfovibrio. Next base: position 120,582 of record CAKTDV010000005.1, read on the forward strand.
ATGTTCTATGACATGATCGTGCTTGTGGGTTATCTCTGCCTCAACGCCGTCATCGGCTGGGTGACCCTTGAGGCGGAACGCCACAACGTGCAGCCGCCCAAATGGATCAAGCCCCTCATCTACCTGTCCATTCTGTGGGCCTTCTCCATCCACACCGTGACGGCCTTCCTCTATGCGGGCATCCCCGGCCGCCATTACTGGCTGACCGCCATCATGGCCGCCCGCTTCCTCTCCTCGGCCTTCTGTTCCGGTCCCGCCATCCTGCTGCTGCTGGTCTTCATCGTCCGCCGCCTTACCGGCTTCAACCCCGGCAAGGAAGCCGTCAGGACCCTGACGACCATCATCACCTACGCCATGTGCATCAACGTGTTCTTCTACCTGCTGGAAGTCTTCACCGCCTTCTACAGCGGCATCCCCGGCCATCAGCATCCGCTGGTGTTCCTCTTTGCCGGTCATGAGGGGCACGTCAGCTGGGTGACAAGCTGGATGTGGGCCGCCGTCGTCATGGCCGCCGCGTCCCTGATCATCCTCATTCCGCCCACGTGGCGCACCGGTCCCCTGCTTCCGCTGGCGCTCGTCATGCTCGTGGCCGCCTCCTGGATTGACAAGGGTCTTGGCCTGCTCATCGGCGGTTTCACGCCCAACATGTTTGAGACCGTCACCGACTACATGCCCACCGGCCGGGAAATCATGGTGGCGCTCGGCGTCTACGCCGTTGGCGCGCTGGTGCTTTCCCTCCTCTGGAAGATAGCCCTTGGCGTCAAGAAGGAAGTCGGGAACTTTGGCGACTAGCCCCCGGCAGCCTGACCACATCTGAAAACTGAAAAACGCCCCGCTTTGCGCGGGGCGTTTTTCGTTTGCCGTACACAACGGCAATCCCTGTTTTCCACTCCCTGTTTTCCCCCTTGGACGAAGTAGCTACAACGGGGCTCCCCCCAGGACGGGGGCGGCGTCCGCTCACACGGATGATGTTTCCGCCGGGCGTCCGCTCCCGTCCGTCTCCAGGCGGACAAAGGTCAGTTCATGCCTGTTGCGGGAAAGATGCCGCAGGGAGCCGCCGGGAATGGCGGCAAAGCGGCGGGCTGTGGCGTGATCGGTTTCGGACTGGAATTTCAGCGTGCAGACGGCATTACGGCATGCGCCGGCCTCCAGCCAACGCAGCAGGACACCCAGCAGTTTTTCAGGATAGCAGATCATGTCCGAAAAGAGCCAGTCCACGCGCCCCACGTCGCGGGGATCAAGGGCGAAGCCGCTGCCCGTGCAGTGATTGACCCCGGGCATACGCGCTGTCCGGGGATCCAGCGGCGCCTTGTCCACACTGAAGACGCGGCACCCAAGGGACGCGAGAACCCACGTCCAGCCGCCGGGCGAAGCGCCAAGATCCACACAGAGCTCGCCGGGACGCGGACGGCGTCCCAGCAGGGTGAAGAGTTCCCAGAGTTTCAGATAGGCCCGCCCCGGCGGGTCATCCCTGTTTTCCTGAAAGGCCATTTCACCGTCGGCAAAGGCGGACGTCGTGCGCGGCGATGCCAGAAGCAGATTGTCGCTCCAGAGGGTGAACGCGCCCAGCGGGGCCGTGGGAAGGGGATCGCCAAAGGCAAGAGGACGCCCGCCCACATGGGGCAACGCCTCGCCAATGAGGGCAAGACGGCGGCGGAATCCGGGTTCCACACCCGGCGGCGGCACATGGGCGCGCCAGTTGCGTTGCAGCGCCGTCAGCTGGCGGGCGGCATCGCCAATGGAGGCGATGGGGAGCCAGCGGGGCTGGAGCCAGACGTTCTGCGCCCAGGCCGCCGCCGAGGAACCGCGCGCCAGCACCAGCCGCCCGCGCGCCCCCAGAACGCGGGGGCCCAGTTCCTCAAGCAACGGACGCACATAGTGGCGCGCGGCCACCTGCACGCTGAAATCCTCCTCCGGCAGACGGGAAGGCTCAAAATCGGCCGGAGCGGTATCCCAGAACGGAGATGGAGCGCGGGCCGCTACCTGATCGGCCGCGCGGGTCACGCGGGCATTGCGGCGCGCGCGGTTGCCCTGACGCTCCCGATGATCACGGCATTCCCGGTTGGCGGGCGTGTTGCGGGCCTCCCCGGTTTTCGGAGGAAAAGAGGGCCGTCGCTGTTGCATCAGAAATTCCTTTTCTCGCCGCGGAAAGAGAGTCCGCCTCCGGCCACGCGACAGACGGCGGCCGAAGGCGGACTGCAGCAATGCTTACGGACAAAGTCTGCGATTCACCGTTCTCAAGGGTGAAACCGCCCTATGCCGACGTATCCAGCGACGTTCCCTTTTTGTTGGAATTGTAGACGAGTCCGTCATCCCCGAAAAGCATATCGTAGGACAGATCGTCGGTGGTGAGGATCTTCTTTTCCCCGGCGGGCGCCTCCGGCTCCACCGTCGCATTGATGCGGAAGCGGGGAACCGGCTTGCGTTCCTTCACCTCGCTGTTCTTGGCGTTCAGGAAATCAAGATCCTTTCTGCCTGTCGACTGGCTGGACCCGTCCTCCTTGTCGGCATAGAGGCTCTTGAAATCCGAACGGGTGGAGGCAAGCCATTTGTTGTCGAACTGATTGGTCTTTTCAGACAGGAAACTGCCGCTGCAAAGCGTAAACGTGAGGTCGCTGCCCATAGGGACGCCTCCTTGCTATGCCGCTGTCCCCCGCGTCCCCTACGGGACGGAGGGCGGCGGCGCTGTGGTGACAGGGAAAAAATGTCCTACGATCCCTTGCCATAGGCGCTGGCCACGCGGCGCATCTGGGAACTGGCGCCCCGCGTCGCGGGAGCGGCGGTCTGCGCCGTGACGGGAGCGGCGGCCGGATCCGCAACGGACACCTGCGGATTGGCAAAGGCGCTGGCGCTCTTGCCGTAGGCCATGCTCGCCTGCGCCCTGCTGGCGGCCGCGGGCGCGGTTGCGGCGGCGGGGGTCGCCAGAGGCGCGCGACGGAAGGCGGCGGCCTCCGGCGGGCGGTTCCGCTCAATCTGCGCGACAGCCTCCCTGGCCTCGGGCGTATCGATAATCTGGGCATAGGCGCTGCGCAACCCGGAAAGAATGTCGCACACGCTGTCAAGGCGCTCCACATTCATCTTGAGGTTGGCGTCCAGCAGACGCGCCATGCACAGAAAATAAAGGTTGTTCAGATTCGTGGCAAGCTCGCCGCCCTTTTCCATGTTGAGGGAACTGGACAGCTCGCCAATGATGTCCAGCGCCTTGGAAATGTAGAGTCCTTTTGCGCCATAGTCCTTGGCCAGCATTTTTTCCCGGGCCAGCTGCAGACTCCGGAGCGCGCCGTCGTACAGCAGCAGCAGCAACTGCCCCTGATCCGTGGTGCCGACCTTGGCTTGAATATAGGCCTGCGCCGCTTTGTTGTTCATCAAAACATCCTTTTAGGGTTTGAAAACCTTCCCCTTCCAGAGAGAAAGGCGTTGCAAGGTCTGCGAAAAAACCGAAGGGAGGCGCGCCCCTCGCCGCCGATCCACATCAAACGACGAAGCGGCGAAGGCGGGGACGCGCCAGCGAAAAGACTAGCTGTTGCCGCTCAGCTGCTTAATCTGGCTTTCCAGCTGCGTCTGCGTGTTGGAATAATTGGAAAGCAGCGTCTGCAGGCGGGCGAACTTGCTCTTCTGGTGCTGTTCCCACGTGGAAAGGCGCGTCTGCTCCCTGGTGATTTTGGCGTCGATGCTGTTCATGATGCTCTGATAGTTGGCCTGGAGGATCTTCAGGCCGCCGTTCTGGGACTTGAGGGCGATGGCGTCGTTGTTGAGGCTGTCGCCGGTGTCCACGTAGGTCAGCTCGGCCTTCATGAACTGATCGACCGTGTCGATGAAGCCGGTCTTGATGCGCAGGGTCCCCCCCTCGTGCTTTCCGACGGACAGGTCGTCAATATAGATGGCCGCGCCCTTGGCATCGCCGCTTCCCACGGAAAAATAGTTGCTCCCCATGCTGGAGTCGTTGGTGGCCCGTTCGCCGCCGATGAACACGTCGGTGATGTTGCCGTTGGCATCTACGGTATAGGTGACATCGTAGCTTCCGGACTTGGTGATGCCCTCAATGCTGCTGGCGTAGCGGAATTCCGACGTGTCGGAGGAACCCCGTGTGGACGGCCCGCAGAAGAAGTCAATGACGGAGTCCAGATGCTCGGAGAGCATCTTGGTGTAGTTCTCCTGATCCATGGTGGTCAGGCCGGTGATGGCCGAGGGCGCGCCGATCATGAGCAGACCGTAGTTATCGCTGGTTTGATCCGAGCAGACCTTGATGCCCAGGTTCGCCAGGTTGGCCACGAAATCGCCGGACAGCAGATCATCGGCGCTGGTCATATTCTTGTAACCGGCGGGGACGCCGGTCAGCACCGACGTGAAGCGCGAGTCAAAGAGCTGCACCCCGTAGTTGCCCTGCAGAATGCCGCCCTTCTGGCTGGTCAGCTGCGACATGCTGTAGTTGCTTTCGGTCTTCTTGTCCGGGTCGTTGGTGGTGGTTTCGGCGTTTTCGTCGAACTTGGTGAAGGTGATGACCGTGGACAGCACCGTGTTGACCGTATCAAGAAACTTCTGGATGCTTTCCTGCACGGAATTCACGTCCGTGGCGACGGAGAGCCGCGCCTCCCCCACCTCGTGCAGGTTGAAGGTCAGCCCCTCAATGACGCCGGAAATCTTGTTGCTGTCGGACTCCAGATCCATGGGCCAGTTGTCCACGGTGTAGATGGCGTTGGAGGCCTTCTGTATGCTCCAGTTGTCGGACTGTGTCACCTGCCCCGCGACGCCCGGCCCGGACAGCGTGCCGTTATGGACCCGCAGCGTGTACTTCGTGGCGGCATCGAGGGTCGCGCTCCCGCTGGCCACGTCCGCGCCCGAAATGACCTTTTCCTGACCGTCGGCACCCGTGTGTACCAGCTCCGCCGTCACGCCCTTGTTGTGCAGTTCCGTGACCACATCCTTCAGGGAGGATCCACTGGCAAGGGTGAACTTCTTCCCCGTGCCGTTGTTGTCCCGGTAGGTGTACTCCAGATCCGGCGCCTTCTCCAGGGTGGCCTTGCCCGGGTCGGCCGCGCTTCCTACGGCGATGTCGCTGAAGACGATGCTGTTGGAGCAGGTGAGTTCCTTCGTGTAGCCGGTTCCCGGATCATTGCCCGCGATGAGGCTGACGCTCCGAATGCCCGAACCGATCAGCTTGGTGGGATCCGCGGCATCCGCCGTGAAGCCCTGCTTCTTCAGCTCGTCCAGCAAATCCTGATGGGTCGCGTCGCCCTTCAGTGTGAAGACCGAGGAGGAGCCGTCCTCCCGGACGATCATGTATTCTTTTTTCAGCGCGGGATCGGAATCGGAAATGGCCTTGTCCAGCTTGCTCTGCGTAAAGCTGATGGTCATCTCATAGTTCGAGCCCACGGTCGCCAGCTGCTTGTACAAGCTGTCAGCGGCGGGCAGCTTTTCCGGCTCGGGGGTGAACTTGAATTCGGCGGGCAGGACACCGCTGCCGCTGGTCACCGTGGGGGTGACGCTTTCCACGCCGTTGAGCTGGAGGTAGTAGCTGCTGCCCTCCATCTTCATGCTGGAACTGTTGCCCGTGGCGGCGGCGATCTTCTTGATGAAGTCGGAACGCTTGTCCCCCCCGCTCATGGTGATGGTGCGCGTCGAGCCGTCCTTCATCTTGATTGCAAAGGAAATGGTCGATGTGTCGCCGTCGGCGATCATGTACCCGCTGTTGACGGCGTTGCTATCGCCCGCCTCCACGCGCACATAGGCTGCCTGATACTGCTTGTCCTTGTCCGTATTGGAAGCGTCGCGCCGGATGACGGCCTGCACGTTCTTGAACTTGACATCGCCGGTGGCCGAATCGATTTCCGCCGTTCCCGTGCCGACGAGGGCGTTGACCTGATCCACAAAGGCCTGCAGCGTGCTGTCGCCGTCCATGGTGATGGTCTTGCTCTTGCCGTCCCGCAGCACGAAGTCATAGGCGATGCGGGAGGGATCAGTGAACTTGGCGTCGCCGTTGATGGCGTCGTTGCTTTCCCAGATGGATTTGATGCCGGAGTCGTCAAAGCCCCGCAGCTTGCTGCTCTGGATCACAAGGCTGTTGGCCGCGCCCGTCTCCTTGCCCGCAATCTGGAAATAATAGCCGCCGCTGGTCTGGATGAGGCTGGCCTTGATGCCGGGATTGTCCTTGCTGTTGTTCACCAGGTTGATGAACGAATCCAGCGTGGTCTTTTTCGGCACCTTGACGGTGTAATCCTTGCCCGCATAGGTGTAGGTAAAGTCGATGTCCTGATCGGTGGCATTGATGATGTCGGTCTTTTCCGTGAACTTGTGGCCGGTATTGGCCCAGACGGCGTTGTTGGCCAGCTGCTTGACGGTGATCGTATGCTGCGCGTCCACGGCGTCCGCCGTGGCCGTGCCGGTGACGACATCGCTCTTGGTGCTGGACACCGTCTTGGACACAAAGCTGTTGCGGTTCTTGAGGCTGCTCAGCTCCGTCCGGGCGGCGGTCACGGAATCAAGAATCTTGGTAAAGCCCTGATAGCGGATATTCCAGTCGCTCTTCCATGCCTCCAGCCGCGTGAGGTTCATGGACTCAATCTGCTTCAACTGCTCGAGCGTCTGCGCCCAGTCGTTACCCGTACCGTCCAGGCCGGAAAAATAGATGGAACCGGAAATACTTGTTGCCATACCGTCGTCTCCTCGGTGCGCGTCATTGCCGGGCGGGATCAGGGCCGCCCGTGCCGTGTGCAATTTTTTCCATAAATGCAAAAAGCATACCAAGAAAAAATTTCCGCCCCGCCGCCCCGGCTTCGCCGCCAGAACGGGGGCGCGACACGCCCTTTACCCTGCGTTTCTTAACGGTTACATCAGAAGAAAGTTTAGATCCCGAACGCCGCCAGAGCCGTAACAATCGGAAAAAGCTATGGAAATCCTTCTCTACCAGCCAGAGATCCCCCCCAATACGGGAAATATCGCGCGCCTGTGCGCCATGACCGGCGTCCGTCTGCATCTCATCGAACCCCTGGGTTTCAAACTGGAGGATCGCTATCTCAAACGGGCTGGCCTTGATTACTGGCCACAGGTCGATCTTGCCGTCTGGCCCCACATGCGGGCATGGTTTGCCGCCGCCACCGCCGCCCGCAACGGACAGCCGCCGCGCTGTGTCATGACCTCAGCCAAGGGGGGCGCGGCGCTGCACCGCTTCCCTTTTGAGGCGGATGACTGCCTCGTGTTCGGCCCGGAAACGCGCGGCCTGCCGGAGGATGTCCTGAACCTCTCGCCGTGGCGGGTGCGCATTCCCATGCTGGCGGGACGGGGGCGCTGTCTCAACCTCTCCACCTCGGCGGGCATTGTGCTCTACGCCGCGCTGGCGCGCTGCGGCATTCTGGACGGGCCGGAATGGCAGGTTTCGGCCGCGACTTCCGGGACGGCGCGGGGGCCCGCCCCAGGAGGGGACGCCTCATGACGGCGTGGTGGGCAACGCTCTTCCCCTTCAGCGTCTGGGAATGCTGGTGGCTTGCCCCGGCGGCGCTGGCGCTGGATCTGCTGCTGGGCGATCCGGCGCTGCCGTGGCGGCATCCCGTCTGTCTCGTGGGCGGCCTGCTGCACCGCATGGAAGCCCCGGCACGGCGTCTTGCCCGCGCCCTGCCGCTCACGCCGTCCACGGCGCAGCGGCTGGCGGGGGCGCTGGCCGTGCTGATCCTCGTCCTCGTCACAGGGGCCGCCGTGGGCCTGTCGCTGGCCGTTGCCGCGTTCCCGCCCGGCGGCTGGGCACAGGGCCTGACAGCCCTCTACTGGGCGTGGGCCGGGCTGGCTCTGGGCTGTCTTCTGCGCACCGGCGCGGAAGTCCAGCGCCGTGTGGGCGCCTTTCCCCTGGACGGGGCCAGATCCGCGCTGTCCTGGCTTGTCAGCCGGGACACGTCCGCCATGAACCGTCCCCTGCTGCGCAAGACCCTCGCCGATACGCTGTCCGAAAACTTCACGGACGCCGGCATAGCCCCCCTGTTCTGGCTGCTCGTGGGCGGCCCTGTGGCGCTCTGGTGCTACAAGGCAGTCAGCACGACGGATTCCATGTGGGGCTATCTGACGCCCCGCTGGCGTTATCTCGGCTGGGCCGGGGCACGCGGCGACGATCTGCTGGCCTTTCTGCCCGCTCGCCTGGGAGCCCTGCTGCTCTGGCTGACCGACGGATGCGCCCGCGCGGCTGTCCGCCGCCTGCCCTCATGGGCCGCGCTCCTGCGCCCCTGGGACGGACGCTGGCCCGGTCTGGCGCGTCTCCGACGGGATGCGGCGGGTATGCCCAGCCCCAATTCCGGCTGGAGCATGGCGGCCTGCGCCTGGCTGTGCCGGGCGCGGCAGGGCGGGCCTTCCGTCTATTTTGGCGAACTCGTTCACAAGGAATGGCTGGGGCCGCCGGAAAAGGAGGCCGCCCCCTGGGACGATGCCCGCCTCGACGCGCTGCGCGGCCTCCTGCTGCGTGGCATGGCGGTGGGCGGCGGCACCCTCTGGGGCGCGGCCCTGCTGACGCGCGGCCTTGCCCGCCTTCTTTAGAAGAGAAAGGAGGTGGCTGAAACGACGCTAGCGGCCGCCGCACAGCACGTACAGACGGCTTGCCAGCGCCTCGATGACGCGGGCGGGGGTGACGGCCTGCCGCAGGGCTTCCAGCGCCTCGTCGCACCACGCGGCGCACGAGGCCAGCGCGGGCGCGGACATGGGAGACAACGCGCTGTCCAGCGGCGTGGCGGGATCGGCAAGGCCGGAAAGGACGCGGGCCAGCGCCTTCTGGCAGGACAGGACGATCTGTTGCGCCAGTTCCGCATCAAGGGCGTTCCTGGCGCCTGTCTTTTCAAACAGACCGCGCCCCGTCTGGAGAAAGAGGCCGAAACTGTCCTCCCATTCGGCGGGCGCGGCATTGCGCTCCAGCGGTTCAGGCCACGGCAGCGTCAGGCAGAGGGCGCGGGAAACAAGGGTCGGCAGAAGCTGTTCCCGTTGCGGGGCCAGCAACACAAAGACATTGTGGGGAGAGGGTTCTTCCAGCGCCTTCAACAACGCGTTGGCCGACGCCGCCCTCTGGCCGGTCAACCCCGCCAGCACAACGACGCGGCGGCCCTCGCCATGAGGCGCGTCGCGCAGGGTCCGCCTGAGATCCCGCAGATTGTCCATGGACAGGGCGCGCACAGGGCCGGGGTTCTCCTCATCATCCCTGTTGCTGATACGCCCGTCGTAGAGCGGAACATCCCGGTGTTCCCTGGCGGCAATCTGGCGGCAATCGGGACACACGAGACACGGATCGCCGCCGCGCAGGGCCTGGGGGCACTGGCAGCAGGCCGCCCAGTAGAGGGCCATATCCAGCCGCTGCGCCTCAACGCCGCCTTCCAGCAGCAGCACCTGCGGCGGCTTCCGGGCCAGACGGCGCAAGAGCGCCTTCAGCGGCGCGCAGTCCTGGGAATCAAGCGATGCGAACACGGCACCCCGCCTCCTCCCCCGCGCCCGCACGGCGCGTGCCGGAAACGGCGCGGAGAGGCGGGAGAAAGGGGAAAACGCCCCTCCTCCCGCTCTGGCAACGGTTACGGACGCCGCTAACGCACAATGGTCTGCCCGCGATCCGCGCCCACGGAAACAATGGACACAGGCACGCCGGCAAGCTCCTCGATGCGGCGGACATAGGCACGAACCGTGGCTGGCAGGGATTCCATGTCCGTGCAGCCGGAAATGTCCTCCTCGAAGCCGGGCAGGGTTTCATACACAGGCGTCACGCGGGCCAGATCACCCTCTCCCTGCGGCGGATACTCCAGCCGCTTCCCATCCAGTTCATAGGCCACGCAGATTTTGAGCTCCGGCAGGTTCTGGAGCACGTCCAGCTTGGTCAGCGCCATGTCCGTCAGGCTGCACAGGCGCGCGGTCTCGCGCAGAATGACCATGTCCAGCCAGCCACAGCGGCGCGGGCGGCCGGTGGTGGCGCCGAACTCGTGTCCGTTGGTCCGCAGGTAGCTGCCGGTGTCGTCTTCCAGCTCCGTCGGAAACGGGCCGGATCCCACGCGGGTGGTATAGGCCTTGACGATGCCGAGGATGCGATCCAGCGACCGCGGCCCCACGCCCGCGCCCGCGGCGGCGTTCCCCGCCACGGTGTTGGAGGACGTGACAAAAGGATAGGTGCCGTGATCAATATCCAGATGAATGCCCTGCGCGCCCTCAAAAAGAACGTTCCGGCCCTTGTCCCCGGCCTCCTGCACCACGGCGGAGACATCCGTCAGATAGGGCGTGAGACGCGGCGCAATGGCAAGAAGGTGATCGCAGACCTCTTCCGCGTCCACCACATCATAGTTGTAGAGCTCTCGCAGGAGCACGTTTTTTTCCTGGAGGGCGTGACGAATCTTGGCGCGCGCCAGATCGGGCTGGAGCAAATCGCCCGCGCGAAGGCCCACACGGGCGGCCTTGTCCTCATAGCAGGGACCGATGCCGCGCCCTGTGGTTCCGATCTTCTTACCCGCGCGCCTGGCCTCGCGGGCCTTGTCGAGCGTCTTGTGGTAGGGCAGGATCAGATGGGCCTTGGGGCTGATGCCGAGCCGCCGGGGAGAAACGTCCACGCCCTGGGCCGCCAGCGCGTCCACTTCCTCAAGAAAGACGTCCGGATCCAGCACGACGCCGTTGCCGATAAGGCAACGCTTGCCCTCATGCAGAATGCCGGAGGGAATGAGATGCAGGATGGTCTCCCTGCCGTTGACCTTGATGGTGTGACCGGCATTGTTGCCGCCCTGGAAGCGCACGACCACCTGGGATTGCGCGCTCAGCATATCCACTATCTTGCCCTTGCCCTCATCGCCCCACTGGGCGCCGATGATGACCGTGTTCGCCATTGTTTCACCTGCTCCGCCGCCCCACCGGGGCGGGGAGGCTTCTGGATTTGGGAGGCGCGCCGCGCCGCGCCCGGCGCGCGCTCCACCCTATGTTTGCCTACCCCGTAAAGAAGGACAAGTCAAATGCTCTTCGCCGGGCCGCCAGAGCGGCCACGTCCGGGCACGGGAAAAGACCGCGATTTTCCGCCGTGCGCGGGAGCGTCGCGTTTGGGAACGACACCTTTCAGGCGCGACAGGCGCTATGTTTCCGGCCCGTCTTCGGGGACGGGCGTACTGTCGGAGCTGATCCGGGGACGGAAGGAGAGGACGCGGCATGCGGAGCGCGGCGGTTCCGGTGTTTCCTCCTCCCCGGCCGGGGGCCGCTCCAGGGAAAAGAAGGGGGCGAGGCTCTCCCCGTCGGGAAGTCCGGCGCGATCCGGGCGGGACTGGCGCGCCCAGTTGTAGTTGAACAGCTGGTTCTTCCAGCGCTTGGCCTGAATCAGCGAAAAAATCAGCGCCTGTTCCTCCCAGCGCCTGGTCGGTTCAAAATTGCTGACCAGCGCCGCGTATTTGCTCCAGAGAGACATGAGCGAGGCCTCGTCCAGGGCGTCGAGCTGATGCGCCAGCCGGGCAAGCAGTTTTTCCATGAGTGCTCCTCGCCGTCGCCACAGGGACGCGGCGCCGATAATGGTGAACGAACAGAACAGCGGCCTGTACCGCGTCTTCCGCATTTTCCGGAGACGGTACGTTTGTAGGTTTTTGCCCGCGCCGCGTCAATGACGCCCCGACGGGCCGCGCTGGAATTCCGCGCCGTTTTGAGGTAGGCTGTCCGTCGCTGTTCCGGCGATCTGTCCGCCGTAGCCGATACCCCACCCGGAGGAGAAAAACCACATGGCCGATCTGAAAGACATGTACAGGCAGATGCGGAAGGATGCCTTCCCCGATACCATGACAATTATTCTCGGCGAGGAAAAGCTGGAATACCGCAAACGCACCTGGGAGCTGGACGGAGAAACCAAGGGCCTGCGCTATGGCGAGAATCCGGATCAGCCGGCGGCGCTCTATGAGCTGTGCGGCGGCGGCATCACCTGCGGCGGCCTGACCTGGCGCGGCCCGGGGCAGGGCATCGTCTCGGCCCTCACCGAAGGACAGATGATCCAGGCGGGCAAACATCCCGGCAAGACAAACCTTACGGACGTGGACAACGGAGCCAACATTCTCCAGTATCTTTCCGAACGCCCCGCCGCCATCATCCTCAAGCACAACAACCCCTGCGGCGCGGCCTGGGCCGATACCGTGGGCGAGGCGCTGTCCCGCGCCTTCTGGTGCGATCGCATCGCTGCCTTCGGCGGCGCCGTGGTGACCAACCGCCCCTTTACCCGCGACGCCGCGGAAACCGTCGCGGCCAACTATTTTGAGGTCGTGGCCGCCCCCGCCTTTGAGGAAGGCGTCGTGGACATCCTCAAAGGCCGCAGGAACCTGCGGATCATGGAGCTGCCCGGTCTCGGCCGCCTTGAGGAGCTGACCCATTCGGCCTTTCTTGATGTCAAGAGCCTCGCCGACGGCGGCCTCATCGTCCAGAAATCCTTTGTCAACCGCATTCTGACCAACGCCGACTTCCTCCCCGCCCAGACCACGACCAAGGAAGGGCTCACCGTGGCCACCCGTGTGCCCACGGCGGCGGAAATGGCCGATCTGCGTTTCGCCTGGGCCGTGGAAGCCGGGGTCACCTCCAATTCCGTCATCTTCGCCCGCGACGGCGCCACCGTCGCCATCGGCACCGGCGAACAGGATCGCGTGGGCTGCGTGGAGCTGGCCATCCACAAGGCCTATACCAAGTACGCCGATACGCTGGCCTTCCGCGAACACAAGCTCTCCTTCTATGAACTGAAGCAAAAAGCCGCCAACGACGCCGCGCTGCGCGAGGCGCTGGACGGCATCAGCCGCCGCACGGAGGAGGCCCGCGGCGGCCTGCCCGGCTCCGTACTGGTCTCCGACGGCTTCTTCCCCTTCCGCGACGGCGTGGATACCGCCATTGCCCAGGGCGTGACCGCCATTGCCCAGCCCGGCGGATCCCTGCGCGACGCCGAAGTCATCATGGCCTGCAACGAAGCCACGCCGCAGGTGGGCATGGTCTTTACCGGCCAGCGCTCCTTCAAGCATTAGCGCCTGTTGCGTCAGGAGGGGAAACCGACAATGTGCGACGCGCCCACGACACCGCGGGACTGTGCCTGCGCCCGCCTCTGCGTCGCCGCCGTTTCCGGCGGCGGCGGCAAGACCCTGCTCTCTCTCGGCCTTGCGGGCGCGTTGCGCGAAGCCGGGCGGGAGATCGTCCCCTTCAAGAAAGGGCCGGACTATATCGACGCCGCGTGGCTCTCGCTGGCGGCGGGACGCCCGGCCCGCAATCTGGATCCCTATTTCCTGCCGCAGGAGGAGCTGCGCCGGCACTTCCTGCTCGGCGTCGCGCGAACCCGGCGGGAAATCGCGCCCGAAACGCCCACGCTGGCGCTGGTGGAAGGCAACCGCGGCCTCTACGACGGGCTGGATACGCGGGGCTCCCGCTCCACCGCCGCGCTTGCCCGCGCCTTGCGCTGTCCCATTGTCCTCACGCTTGACTGCACCAAGATGACACGCACGGCCGCGGCCCTGCTTTCAGGGCTGGCCAGCTTTGAACCGGACACGCCCCTTGCCGGCGTTGTTCTGAACAGGACGGCCTCCGCCCGCCACGAGAGTATCCTGCGCCGGACCATTGAGGCATATACCGATCTGACCGTCTTCGGCGCTCTGCCGCGCCTGCGGGAAAACCCCCTGCCGGAACGCCACATGGGCCTCGCCTCGTTCTCCGGCGGCACGCTGACGCCGGAAACGGCCCGCGCTCTGCAACGGCTCGCGACGCTGGTTCGCGAGCATGTGGACCTGTCCCGCCTGCTGGAAACCGCCGCGAGCGCGCCCGCCCTGCCGCCGCCCCCGCCTCCCGCGCCACCTTCCGGGCCGCTTCGCTCAGCCCCAGACGCAGCCGCGCGCCCGCGCATCGGCTATGTGCGCGATGCCGCGCTCTGGTTCTATTATGAGGAAAACCTCGAAGCCCTGGAACAGGCCGGCGCGGATCTGCTGCGCCTTTCCCTGCTGGACCCGGCGGACTGGCCGCCCATCGACGGCCTGTATCTGGGGGGCGGTTTCCCCGAAGACTGGGCGGAAGCGCTTTCGGCCTCCCCGCACGTGCGCCGCCACCTGCCCGCGCTGGCGGCGGCGGGACTGCCCATCTATGCCGAGTGCGGCGGCTTCATGATCCTGACGCGGGGCCTGCGCAAGGACGGACGGCGCTGGCCTCTGGCGGGCATCCTCCCCGTCGATGTGGAATTTGACGACCGCCCGCAGGGCCTCGGGTACGTGGACGGGATCCTGCGCGCGGAGACACCCTACTTTCCCTTGGGCGCGCGCGTGCGCGGCCATGAGTTTCACTATTCCCGGTGCGCGCTCCCGCCGGAACCCCTTCCCGCCCCGCCGGAACTGGCCATGCGCCTTGATCGCGGCGTGGGCATGGGGCCCCTCTATCCCCGCCAGGACGGCTTCCACAACGGCGCGCTCTGGGCCTCCTATTGCCATATCTTTGCGCCGGCCGTCCCCGGCTGGGCTCCCGCCTTCGCCGCCGCCGCCAGCGCGTTCGCGCGCGGCGCGTCCTGAGAAAATCACGTTTCCAACGCAGCGCCACGCCCCAAAAAGAAGGCCTTCCGCAACCCTGGATAGCGGAAGGCCTTCATCCCCGTCAGAGGGCACAGGCAGGGCGGGACATATCGTGCGATACGCATTCCCCTCTTCCCGTCCCGCATGGTCTGCGGGAAGGAGTGCGACCTGATCCGTCGCTTCCTGCCGATGGAGGGCCACAACGGCTTGCGGCAAGAGTGACGAGAGAGAGACTGGCGCGAAGAGCGACGCGATCGAGATCAACATTCCCACAACCAAAGGCGTACCGCGGGCCCATGCCCACGCGGCGGAACAGGCGCGGCTTCCCCCTCCCTTGGCGGATATGCGCATGTCCTCCGTTTCCCCCTTGATTGAATTGAATTCTTATAAACTCAATATATAAATGTCAAGCTCAATATGCCGCAACGCCGCAAAAAATTTCAGGGCAGGCCGTCACCGCGCGCCGTCTTCCAGAAGTTTTTCCCGGCAGACCTTCAGATTTGCACGGTAGGCTTCGGCAAGTTCCGATTCTCCAAGGCCGATTTTTTCGTACATGCTCACGGCCTGTTCCAGCGTCTCCCCGGCTTCCCGCCACGCGCCGCCGGAGGCAAGCGCCACGCCCAGATTGCCAAGGGAAAAGGCCGTGTCCTCGTGATCGCCCAGCAGACGGGCGCGCAACGCCGCCGCCTGCCTGTGCAGGGCGATGCCTTCGGCAAGGTTGCCGCTTTCCTCCCTGATACGGCCAAGGTTGTTCAGGCACGTCCCCAGTTCCGGCGGCACAGGCTCCTGCGCTTCCCATATTTCCTTTGCGCCGCGCAGCAGACGTTCGGCCTCGTCAAAATCGCGCCGCGCGTAATAGGCGGCTGAGAGATGAAGCATGGCTCCGGCAACAAGGCCGTGATCCTCGCCGCAGGAGGCAATAAGCCCGTCCAGCGCCTGCCGCCCCAGGCTGACGCTTTTGTCCAGATTGTTCAGTGACATATAGATGTGGGCCAGATTCTGCATGGCAAGGCATGTCATGGGCGCGCCTTCGCCCTTGGCCCGGCGCATCAGCGTGACGGAAAGCTCCAGCGCTTCCAGCGCTTCCCTGACCCGCTTCAGCGCGAACAGCACCCGGCCGAGCATATCCTGCGCCAAGGCCGCGCACAGATCGTTGCCTTCTTCCCTGCGCAGCAAATCCCGCAGCGCCATTTCCGCCCCGGCGGGATGCTCCTTTGCCTGTTCGGCGATATTCTTCAGACGGTGTTGCCAGTCCTGTTGTGCCATAGTGAGGATTCCTTCTGTCGCGGTTGTTTCCCGGCGGCGCGCTCCTTCCTCCGTTATTCCCAGGCGTAGGGAATTTCCGGGGAATCAAGGGGGAGCCGCTGGCCTTCTTCGGGATCATGGGGAATGTCGGCGCCGTTGCAGAGAAGGGCGGGCGCGTTGTCAAGGCTGCCAAAGGCGTACCAGACGCCCACGGGCACGCGCAGAAGCGCATAGTTGCCGGGCCTGCCGAGAAGCACGCGGCAGCCCGCGCCACAGGTCGGAGAATTGGAGCGGCCGTCGTAGAGGGCAAGGCGCATGCGTCCGAATGGCACTGCGAAAAACTGGGTCTGCCGGACATGCCGCTTCCAGCCCTTGACGGTACAGGCCGCGACTTCGGAAAAGTAGACCTCGCCCACGCGCAGCGCCCTGGCGTCGCGGGGGCTTGCGCCGGCATCAGGACGCAGCGGATTGCCGGGGCGCAGAAAATGCAGCACCGGGCCGCCCTCGGCTTCCCGCACGGCCAGGGGCTGAAGGCAGGCCCCCGCCACAGGCAGGGGGAGGCAGCCTTCCGGCACGGCGGGGATGGGCCAGTCTAGACCGCCCATGCGAGCCCCCGATCCCTGGCGGTGGCCGTATAGTCCGCAATCTGACTGAGGGTCAGGGCGAGAACGGCGGCGGGCGATGTCCCGACGGCGTAAAATTCGCGGTACCATTCGGCGGTGTAACGGATGGTTTCGGCAAAGGAGAGCGTCGCTTTCCAGCCAAGATGGGCAAGGGCCTTGTCGCAGCAGAGCTTGAGCAGGGTGCATTCCTTCATGCCCGCATGGCCACTTTTGTCCATTTCGCTCTGAAAACCGGGCCAGTACGCCGTCAGGGCCTCGACGACCTCGGCGACGGTGTTGTTCACGTCGGCGGCCGGGCCGAAGTTGTAGGCTTCGCCGCGCACGGGGAAAGGCCCCCGCCGCGCACCCAGCAGGTATGCGCCAAGCCAGAGGTACCCGGAAAGAGGTTCAAGCACAAGCTGCCACGGCCGCGTGGCCCAGGGGCTGCGAATACGCACGGCCTCTCCGGCGGCCCAGGCGCGGGCACAGTCGGGCACAATGCGATCCAGCGCCCAGTCGCCACCGCCGACGACATTGCCCGCGCGGGTGGTGGCGCAGGCCGGGCCGTCTCTGAAAAAGCTGTCAAAATAGGAATGCGCCACGATTTCCGCGCACCCCTTGGAGGCGGAATAGGGATCGGCGCCCCCGAGACTGTCGGTTTCCCGATAGCCCCAGACCCATTCGTCGTTGCGGTAGCACTTGTCGGACGTGATGAAGACCCCCGCCTGAACGGAAGGGCAGGCGCGCATGGCCTCCAGCACGTTGAGGGTTCCCATGACATTGGCCTCAAAGGTGGCCGCGGGCATGTCGTAGGAGCGGCGGACCAGCGCCTGCGCCGCCAGATGAAAAACCGCGTCCGGACGAAATTCGCGCATGGCCCGGACAACGGCGTCGCGATCGCGGATGTCGCCGCGCAGGTCACGCACATGCCCGCCAAGACCCATTGCCATGAAATGCGCCGGAGTTGTGGGCACCGTATCCGCGTAGCCGCAGACGGTCGCGCCAAGACTTGTCAGCCATGCCGACAGCCACGATCCCTTGAAGCCCGTATGCCCGGTCAGAAAGATGCGTTTTCCCTTGTAGCAGTCTGCAAACATGGAGGTTCCTTGTCTGTTGAAGCCGGCCAGCGGCGCTGGCGGAAAAAAGAACGGCGCGGCGTTCTCCACAGCGGAAAGGCGCTGGCGGCACGCCGCGCGGGAGCGGTAGGGGCTAGTTTTACCTTTTAAAGCGCAAAGTCAAGGCGTCGTTTGCCGGGGCGGCTCTTCCACTTGACATAGCTGGCGGCTACAGCGAGAATGATTGCCATTGTCCACTCTGGAGGGGAGCGATGAAGGTAGTACGGGCCGCCACGGCGGGCTTCTGCATGGGCGTCAGCCTGGCCCTGCAGCGCCTGGACAGGGCACTGGAAGAACAACCCGCCCGGCCCACGCGCACTCTGGGCCCCATCATCCATAATCCACAGGTACTGGCCGATTACGAACAGCGGGGCGTCTTCTGTATCGATGGCGCTGACGGCGTGCGGGAAGGCGACAGGATCGTCATCCGGGCGCATGGCATCCCCCAGGATCTGGAAGAGGCGGTACGTTCCCGGGGGGCCGTGGTGGTGGACGCCACCTGCCCCAAGGTAAAAAAAGCGCAGCTGGCCATTGCGCGGGCCACGCGGAACGGCGAGGCGCTGCTGCTGTTCGGCGAGGCCGCGCATCCTGAGGTGCGCGGACTGGTTTCCTATGCCCGCGGCGCGGCGCATGTCTTTGGCGACGAAGCGGCCCTTGTGTCGCTGGCCCCGGATGCCGCCCGCGCCTATGTGCTGGCATCGCAGACGACGCAGCACCGGGGAACCTTCGAACGCATCAAGGCCCGCCTGCAGGAACGGCTGCCGCACCTGGAAGTACTTTCCACCATCTGCGACGCCACACGCGAACGGCAGGACGAAGCGCGCCGTATCGCCGCCGGCGTCGACGCCATGGTCGTGGTTGGCGGCAGAAGCAGCGGCAATACGCGCCGTCTGGCCGAACTGGCGGCGGAAAGCGGCATTCCCGCCTATCATGTGGAAAGCGCCGCCGAATTAGAGCGGGAAAATTTTCAGGAAAAACAAATCGTGGGCCTAACGGCGGGCGCGTCCACGCCGAAAAGCCTTATTGATGAAGCCCAGGCATGGCTTGAGGCGAGATAGCGCCGGTTCCGGGCGGATACGCGGCGGCTACCGACGTTCTTTTCGGAGGCACTATGGCCCAGACCAATATTTTGCTTGAAGCAGGCACCAACGAGCTGGAAGTCGTCGAATTCTATCTTGACGAAATCCTGCCGAACGGCGTCGTGCCCGAGGGGCTTCAGCCGGCGCAGGAGCTGGCAAACGCCTACGCGGCGAAAGAGGCGGAGGAAAAAGGCGGAGAGCCTACCGTCTATCGCGGCTATTACGGCGTCAATGTCGCCAAGGTGCTGGAAATCATCCGCATGCCCAAGGTAACGGAACTGCCGGAAGTGCAGCACCCCTGCGTCCTGGGCGCGTTCAATCTGCGCTCACGCATCATTCCGTTGGTGGATCTGGCCATGTGGCTGGGCAAGACCGGCGTCCCCTCGCCGGACGCCAAGAATATCGTGACCGAATTCAACAACGTCACCACGGCCTTCATGGTTTCCGGCGTGAACCGCATCCACCGTATCAGCTGGGAAGAAGTCGAACCCCCGAACAGATATGTGGCCGTCGTCACGCAAAGCACCATCGTGGGCGTGGTCAAGCTGGAAGGCCGTATCGTCTTTCTGCTCGATCTGGAAAAGATTGTGGCCAACCTCAATCCCAAGCTGGGCCTCCATCTCAAGGACCTCGGCGACGATTGGGACGCCAGCAAGGGCTATCGCGCCCTCATCACCGACGACTCCGCCCTGGTGCGCGAAATGCAGCGCGACCTGCTCGAAAAGGCGGGCTTCAAGGTCGTCATCACCACCAATGGCCGTGAAGCCTGGGAACAGCTCCTCAGCTACAAACGGATGGTGGAGGAAGAAGGACGCCCGCTGTCCGATTTTGTGCAGGTGGTCGTGTCCGACATCGAAATGCCCGTCATGGACGGCCTCAATCTGACGCTGCGCATCAAGGAGGATCCGCTGCTCAAGCATCTGCCTGTGCTGCTCTTTTCCTCTCTCATTACTGACAAGCTGCGCCACAAGGGCGAGAGCGTCGGCGCTGACGGCCAGATATCCAAGCCCGAAGTGGGCAACCTTGCCCGCCGCGCCGCGGCGCTCATCGAAGCCCGCATCGAGGAACTCCAGCATACCTACGCATCCCCAGCCGCTGAGGCGGCGGTCCACGCGCGCGAAGAACAGGCCTGATCCCGCTCTCTCCCTACCGCAAAAGTGACGCGGCCCGCCAGAGAATCTCTGACGGGCCGCGTTTTTCATAGCGCATTTTTGTGTTCCTTTTCTCTACGAAAAGGAAAAGAGAAGGGGGTCAACCAGGTATCCGCTGAGATATGCACGCTCGCTCAAACGGACGCCAGTACTGGGAGAACGTCGGATGGTATCGGAAGGATATTCTCTTAAAGATGCCATCGCCCTTCACAGCCAGCGGGGTAAAACACTCCCCCTCCCAGCGCGCTTTGTCAGGGGCAGACAACTCTCCGTCCCGGAACGAAGGGCACGCGCTGGCTGGCCGTCTCCCGGTGGAAGCGGCTCTTGATGCCGTGTCCGGTTCATCCCCACGTGTGTGGGGAACACTTTGCCCAGTCGTTGAGAGGGCGGGGAAGCTCCATCGCTTCTCCTGTGTTGCAAAAGAGTTCTGTCCCCAAGGGGTGGCAAGCTGGATTCTTTTGCATTTGGGCTTTTATTTTCTATCAGATCGCAACAGATGTTTGAAGTCAATATATGTTAAACGTTTTTCTTGTCAGAAAGAGATTGCCCGCGGAAAGTGGCAAGCTTGGAAAGCGTACTTCACACAGAAGGAATTGCCACGTTTTGTCTTGTCTTAAAAAAAAGAATCGTGAAAAATGGCGAAAATTTCAGCGAACGCCCCAGAGGGGGATAGGCTGCGTAGGAGAGAAGGCTATGGAAGTCAGAAAGTATACGGAAAAAGATCTGCCAGCGATGCTGGACATCTGGAACGAGGTCGTCGAGGAGGGCGTCGCCTTTCCGCAGGAAGAGCCGCTTGACGGGGAAAGCGGCAGAATGTTCTTTGCCGCGCAAAGCCATTGCGGCGTTGCGGTGGATGAGGGAAGGATCGTGGGGCTCTATATCCTCCACCCGAACAATGTCGGCCGGTGCGGCCATATAGCAAATGCCAGTTATGCGGTGGATGCCGCCTGCCGGGGAAAACACATCGGCGAAAAACTTGTCCTTGACTGTCTCGCGCAGGCAAGGAAGCTTGGCTTTGGCATCCTGCAGTTCAACGCCGTTGTGGAGACGAACGTTCACGCCCGCCACCTCTATGAAAGGCTCGGCTTCCAGCAACTGGGAACCGTGCCGAACGGCTTCCGCATGAAAGACGGTTCCTATCAAAACATCTGCCCGTATTATCGGGAGGTCTGACAGTCCCCTGTGTCACGCCGCCTTGTCCGGCCATACGCTGGGGAAAAGGCGTGACCGGCGTTGTGCCATTCGCACCGTTAGGAAAAAAGGCCCCCGCGAAAACTTCGCGGAGGCCTTTTTCATTGGCTGATCAGGATGCGGCGCTGCGCGTTAGTACATGCCACCCATGCCGCCCATGCCATCCATGCCGGGCATGGCCGGGGCGTCCTTCTTGGGTTCAGGCTTTTCGCAGACAGCGCATTCGGTCGTCAGAAGCAGGGACGCCACGGAGGCAGCGTTCTGCAAAGCCGTGCGGGTCACCTTCTTGGGATCGATGACGCCGGCCTTCAGGAGATCTTCGTATTCGCCAGTAGCGGCGTTGAAGCCGAAGCCGTCCTTGCCCTGGCGCACCTTTTCCACAACGATGGAGCCTTCAAAGCCCGCGTTGTGGGCAATCTGGCGCAGCGGGGCCTCAATGGCGCGGCGGATGATGTTCACACCGGCCAGCTCGTCGTCGTCAGCGGGCTTGATGTTGTCAAGCACCTTGGCGACGCGGATCAGGGCCGTACCGCCACCAGGCACGATGCCTTCTTCCACGGCGGCGCGGGTGGCGTTCAGCGCGTCTTCCACGCGGTCTTTCTTTTCCTTCATTTCCACTTCGGTAGCGGCGCCCACATGCACCACGGCCACGCCGCCCACCAGCTTGGCAAGACGTTCCTGCAGCTTTTCGCGGTCGTAGTCAGACGTGCTTTCCTCAATCTGGGCGCGGATCTGCTTCACACGGGCCTTGATGTCGTCGCTCTTGCCGGTACCGTCGACAATGGTGGTGTTTTCCTTGTCCACCACCACGCGCTTGGCGGAGCCCAGATCGGTCAGGGCCATGTTTTCCAGCTTGGTGCCGGTATCGTCGGAAGCCACCTGGCCGCCAGTCAGCGTGGCGATATCCTGCAGCATGGCCTTGCGGCGATCGCCGAAGCCGGGCGCCTTCACGGCCACCACCTGCAACGCGCCGCGCAGCTTGTTCACCACGAGGGTAGCCAGCGCTTCGCCTTCCACGTCTTCGGCGATGATCACCAGCGGACGGTTGACCTTGGCCACCTGCTCAAGCACGGGCAGCATGTCTTTCATACTGGAGATCTTCTTTTCGGTGCAGAGGATATAGGGATTATCCATTTCGCACTGCATCTTTTCGGCATTGGTCACAAAATAGGGGGAGAGGTAGCCGCGGTCAAAACGCATGCCTTCCACCACGTCCATGGTGGTTTCCAAGCCCTTGGCCTCTTCCACCGTGATCACGCCTTCCTTGCCCACCTTGGCCATGGCTTCGGCAATGATGTTACCGATGGTGGTGTCGGAGTTGGCGGAAATGGTGCCAACCTGGGCGATTTCCTTCTGATCGCGGGTAGGCTTGGTCAGGTTGCCCAGTTCGGCAATCAGGGCTTCCACGCCCTTGTCGACGCCGCGCTTGATGGCCATGGGATTGCGCCCGGCGGCCACAAGCTTCACGCCTTCCTGATAGATGGCCTGCGCAAGAATGGTGGCGGTCGTCGTTCCGTCGCCAGCGGCGTCGGAGGTCTTGGAGGCGACTTCCTTCACCAGCTGCGCGCCCATGTTCTCGAACTTGTCTTCCAGTTCGATTTCCTTGGCGACAGTCACACCGTCCTTCGTGATGACGGGAGCGCCAAAAGATTTCTCAATGGCGACGTTACGGCCCTTGGGGCCGAGGGTAACCTTCACGGCATTGGCAAGTTTGTCAACGCCACGGGCCAGGCGTTCGCGGGCTTTCACGTCGTAAATAACTTCTTTAGCGGCCATGATATATCTCCTCAAAAAAATGTCTTCTTCAGCGGGTATGTCCAGGGGAAATCCCCATCTCGCGCGGAGGCGCGGGGATTAGTCGATAATGGCGAGAATGTCTTCCTCGCGCATCACCAGATGCTCAATGCCGTCCAGCTTGACTTCCGTCCCCGCATATTTGTTGAAGAGCACCATATCGCCCTTCTTCACAGCGAGAGGCGTGCGCGTGCCATTTTCCGCAAGTTTGCCGGGACCGGCGGCGATGACTTCGCCCTTGCAGGGTTTTTCCTTGGCGGTATCGGGAATGTACAGGCCACCGGCGGTCTTTTCTTCGGATTCAAGGCGTTTGACAAGCACTCGATCGTTCAGGGGTTGCAGCTTCATGGCGATATATCCTCCAAAATGTTATTGGCTGTCAGTTTCGCCGCCACAGGCGGCACTGCGGGAGAACGTTGCCCGCTTTCGGATGGGCGTCCCTCCCGTATCGGGATACTAGATAAAACGCTCTGCGCAATTGGGAAGGGGGGAAAAGAATTTTTTTTTGCAAAAATGTAAGGATCCTCCGCCGGACGGAGAGATGTCAGTGGAAATCGTAGCCCGCGGTCAGCGCTTCGGCGTTGGCCGGGATGAGGCTGGCATAATGGCTGCCGACAACGCGCTTCAGGGCCTCCCGTACGCAGTCAAGGGGAAGCGCGCCGGTAGCCCTGAGCCAGGCGCCGAGAGCCACCATATTCGCCATTTTTACGGATCCGATCCGCAAGGCCATGTCGTTGGCGGGAAGGTAGACGGTGCGCCGCCGGGGATCCAGCAGCCCCTCGCCCACAAGCGAGGCGTTGACGATCTGCACGCCGCTTTCGTCCAGACGCGGCTGGAATCTGGCAAGGGAGGGCTCATTGAGCACGATGGTGGAAAGCGGGCTCCGCACCAGCGGCGATCCCACGGCCTCGCTATCGATGACGACGGTGCAGTTGGCGGTGCCGCCACGCATTTCCGCGCCATAGACGGGCAGGAAGCTGACTTCCCGTCCATATTCCATACCGGCCTGCGCCAGCAGGTTGCCAATGAGCATGACGCCCTGACCACCGAAACCCGCGATAATGACGTCCTGATAGGCGGAAGCTGACATAGGGGCCTCACTTCTCGTCCAAAAGATTCTTGGTCTCTCCCAGAGGGAAGACCGGGATCATTTCTTCGGCAATGCGCCGGTTGGCGGCCTGTGGTGTCATGTGCCAGTTGGTGGGGCAACCGGAAAGCAGCTCCACAAAGCCGAAACCCCGGCCCAGCAGCTGTGCCTCAAAGGCCCGCCGCAGCGCCTTTCTGGCGGCGCGCACATGCGCCACGCTGTCCAGAGCGCAGCGGCAGGCATAGGCCACGCCATCCAGCCCGGCCATGAGCTCCGCCATGCGCAGGGGGCCGCCTTCGCCCAGCAAACGGCGGCCTTCGGGGGAGGTTGTGGTCTTCTGGCCTATGAGCGTCGTCGGCGCCGTCTGTCCGCCCGTCATGCCGTACACGGTGTTGTTGATGAAAACGGCCGTGATCAGTTCGCCGCGATTGGCGGCGTGGACGGATTCGGCCAGACCAATGGCCGCCATGTCGCCGTCCCCCTGATAGGTGAAGACCACGCAGCCCGGATGGGCGCGCCGGACGCCCGTGGCCACGGCGCAGGCGCGGCCGTGCTGCGCCTCCAGAGCGTCGACGTCAAAATAATCATAGCTGAAGGCCGAGCAGCCCACGGAGGCCACAAGGATGGTGCGATCCGCCACGCCAAGATCGTCAAGCACTTCAGCCACAAGCCGGTGGGCTATGCCATGATGGCAGCCCGGACAGTAGTGGGTGGGCCTGTCTGTCTGGGATGCGGGAGCGTCAAAGACAAGGCGCTCGCCATCCCGCGCGCGCGCGGCCTCCGGCGTCGCCATGCGGGGAGTGTTCATGAACGGACCTCCTTGCCCGCCAGCGCCATGCGGACAGGTTCCTCAAGCATCTGGGCATCGGCCAGCAGACCGGGCATGATACCATGCCAAAGCACGTCGGCCACCCCGGCAAGGGCAAGGCGCACGTCCTCGACCATCTGCCCCAGATTCTGCTCAATGACGAGAAAACGGCGGCCCGGACGGGCGGCTGCCAGCGCGCGCAGCGCCTCGTCCGGGAAGGGGTACAGGGTGACGGGGCGGAAAAGACCCACGGCCAGCCCCTGTGCGCGAAGCGCGCGCAGAGCGCTGCGCGCGGCGCGGGCGACGCTCCCGAACGCCACGACGACAAGATCGGCATCGTCCACATCATGGGAGAGCCAGCTGGCTTCGGCGCGCATGGCGTCGTATTTGTCCCGCAAAAGGCGGTTCCGGGCTGCCAGCGCGCCCTCGGCGAGATACACGGACTTGATGAGGCGCGGCGCGGCGCCGGGCCCGCGCCTGCCCCGCCCTTCCACACGCCAGGGGGCGGCGAGTTCCTCCAGTTTCTCCGGCGGGATCGCCCCGGCCGGAGGCGTTCTGCGGACAGGCTCCTTTATCTGGCCCACAATGGCGTCGCCAAGCACCATGACAGGATTGGCATAGGTAAAGGCCAGCGCAAAGGCGCGGAACATAAAGTCATAGCACTCCTGCGCCGTTGCCGGAGCAAGGACAATATTGCGGTGATCGCCATGCCCGCCGCCCTTGACAGCCTGAAAATAGTCGCCCTGCGAGGGCCCGATATCGCCCAGACCCGGGCCGCCGCGCGCCATGTTGACGAGAACGGCGGGCAGCATGCTGCCACTCATGTAGGAAAGCGCCTCCTGCATGAGGGAAATGCCGCATCCGGAGGAGGATGTCATGGAAGGGATGCCGGCGGCGCAGGCGCCGAGCAGCATGGAGGCCGCCGCCACTTCGCTCTCCGCCTGGACGTAGCAGCCGCCCGCGGCGGGCAGCAGGCGCGCCATGGTTTCGGGAATTTCATTCTGGGGCGTGATCGGATAGCCAAAATAGCAACGGCATCCCGCGTCCGCCGCGCCAAAGGCCACGGCTTCATTGCCCTTGATCAGTACGCGTCCGGCGGCGCCGCTCATGCGTCACCCCCTCCCGCCTTTCTGACGGTGCGGAAGACACGGATGGCCGTATCAGGACACATGACGGCGCAGGAGGCGCAGCCGGTGCACCCGTCGCCAGCCGTCATGACCTCATAGCCCTGATGGTTGAAGCGGCCCGAGGGGCCGATGATGCCCGCGGGGCAGGCGTCCACGCAAAGGCGGCAGCCCTTGCAACGCTCTTCCAGAAAAACGATTCGGGACATGAAAACAATCCCTGCCTGGCGCAAGATTCAGGATGTCTGTACAGTTGCCGGGGAAGAAACGCGCCGTGTTGCGCCTGTCAGAGCGAGCTTCCCCACCCGGAAAGGATGGCGGCGAACCGTCCTAGCGAATCAGCATGGCGTCGCCATAGGAAAAGAAACGGTAGCCCTCGCGTACCGCCTCGCGGTAGGCGTCCAGCACACGGTCGCGTCCGGCAAAGGCGGAAACAAGCATGAGCAGCGAGGACTCCGGCAGGTGAAAATTCGTCAGCAGGCCGTCAATGACCTGGAAGGGGCGGCCGGGATACAGAAAAATGTCCGTCCAGCCGGCAAAGGAACGCACGTGGCCACACTGTCTCGCCACCCCTTCCAGCGTTCGGGCGGACGTGGTGCCCACGGCCACCACGGGGCGTTTTTCCTCTCTGGCGCACGCCACGGCCGCCGCGGTTTCCTCGCTGATCTCCACATATTCCCGGTGCATGACATGACGCCGTATGTCTTCGCTGCGAACGGGGCTGAAGGTGCCGTACCCCACGTACAGCGTCACTTCCGCCCAGCCAAAACCGGCCTCTTGCAGACGTTCGCGCACGTCGCCGGTAAAATGCAGGCCCGCCGTGGGCGCGGCCACGCTGCCGGTCTTCTCCTCGCGCGCGTAGACCGTCTGATAGCGCCCAAGATCCCCGTCGTCGCAGGCGCGTTTGATATAGGGAGGCAGGGGAATGCGCCCTGTGGCGGCGAACGCTCCGGCCAGATCTCCCGACCAGAAAAGCCGCGCGCGGCGGCGGCCGAACGGGCCGGATTCCAGTATTGTGACGCTGATACCCGCGCCGAAACGCAGCGTTTCCCCATCGCGGATGCGCCCCCCGGATCGGACCAGCCCTTCCACTTCCGCGCACAATTCCCCGTCGCCGCCTCTGGCGGGAACAGCCTGGCGCAGGGCCAGCGGCAGCGGCGTCAGCAGGAGGAATTCCACCTTGCCGCCTGTGGATCGGGTTCCGAGCAGGCGCGCCTGAAGCACCCGCGAGTTGTTGGCCACAAGCAGTGCGCCGGGAGGCAGGCAGGCGGGCAGATCGGCGAACATCCGGTGTTCCAGAGGCGCGCCACCCTGGCGGGCCATGACCATGAGGCGGGAGTCGCCCCGGCGTTCGGGCGGGAACTGGGCAATCCTGTCCGGCGGCAGGTCAAAGGTATAGTTCTGCAGCAAAAAATCGTCGTCAACAACCATGAAGGGGCATCCTTTTTTGCGGCGCGCGGCACGCCCTCCCAGGGGCGCGCTTGCCAGCCCGGAACGGAGAGGCTATCCTGAACAACGCCGCGTCGCGGAACGGCCGCGTATGCCGGCGCGGAGTACGCGGAAGAGGAGTATATCCATGCGTCGATTACTTGTCACGTGCGCGTTGCTGGGGGGGCTTGCCGGGAGCGGCTGCGCCGGTATGGACATTGCCAACCCCTTTGCCGGCGGCACTCCCTCCGTTACCAATAACGGCGTAAAGGCAGCCCAAAGCGAGCTGCTGGGCGTCGCCCTGCCGCCGGGCATGCGCCGTTTCCCCTCGCATGGCTACCGAACCTCCTCCGTCAACGGCGGCGAGGGCCTGGAAGTGCTGCGAGGCCCCCAGGACGGCGGTGCCCTGATGCACAGCCTGCATACGGCCCTGAACGCGCAGGGCTGGAACGTCCGTTCCTGCTGGCGCAGGAACGACCGGATTCTGTGCGTTTATGACAACCAGACCCGCATGGCGGTCATCCGCATCTCGTCACAGGCCATGCTCAGCCTGCTGGAAATCGGAACCGGCACCCGCCTGCCGGACGGCAGCCCCCTGAACATCCCCCTGACGCCTTCTTCGGGCCGGGGAACGCCGTCTCCCTCCGATCCCGGAACCGGCGGCTTTGAGCCGGAAGGCACGGCGCGGGACTGGAACGCCTCTCCCCCGTCCGCATCCCGGGAATCCGGCATCCGCGATTCCGGCGGCCTTGAGGAGCGCACCCTATGACGGACGCCTTTTCCCCGGCGGCGCAAAATACATTCTTCGCCGGCCGCCATCTGCACCTTGGCATCTGCGGTTCCGTCGCCTGCTACAAAATGGCTGACGTGACGCGCGCCCTTCTGAAAATGGGGCTGCATGTCTCGGCCACGCTGACGGAAGGCGCGCGGCGGTTTATCACGCCGGGCCTGTTTGAGGCGCTGGGGGCCATGCCCGTCTACGTCGATCACAGACCGCGTCAGGAGATGTTCGGCGAAGAGGTCTTTGCCCATCTGGAACCGGGCCAGCGCGCCGGGGCCATGCTCGTCGCGCCCGCCACCGCCGATGCGCTGGCGCGTCTCGCGGCGGGGCGCGCCTGCGACATGCTGTCGGCACAGGCGCTGGCCTTTGACGGGCCACTGCTGGTCGCCCCCGCCATGAACCCCCGCATGTGGGCCAACGCGGCCACGCGGGAAAATGTGGCAACCCTGCGGCGGCGGGGCGTGCGCCTTCTGCCACCCGAACGTGGCGTCGCCGCCTGCGGCGACGAGGGGCGGGGGCGGCTTGCCCCGTCCGGCGAAATCCTGCTGGCCTGCCTGCGGGCCCTGACGGCACAGGATATGACGCAGCTGCGCGTCATGGTGACGCTGGGTCCCACAAGGGAACCCTGGGACGGGGTACGCTTCTGGAGCAATCCTTCCAGCGGGCGCATGGGCGCGGCGCTGGCCGCCGCCGCGTGGCTGCGCGGGGCGCAGGTCGACGCCGTTTGCGGGCCGGGCTGCCCGCCCCTGCCCGCCGGAGTACGCCGCCATGATGTCCGTACCGCCCGCGAGATGTTCGAGGCGGCGCGGGCGCTGTGGCCCGACATGGATCTCGGCGCGTTCAGCGCGGCGGTCGCCGATTTTTCCCCCGTGCCCTGGGGCGTGAGGAAATTCAAGAAGGCTGGGGCCGAAGAGGGATTTTCCGTCGCCTTTACCGCCAATCCCGATATTCTGCGCACCCTCTCTCTGGAGCGGCGGGCAGGACAGAAAGTTTTGGGATTCGCGGCGGAAACCGCGCCGGATATGGACGCGCTCATGACCCTCGTCAGAGACAAACGTCAGCGCAAACAGGCGGACGTACTGGCGGGAAACGCCGTCAACGCCCCCGGATGCGGCTTCGGTACGGACAGCAACAGCATGGCCGTCGCGGACAGGAACGGCCACGAGGAACGCTGGGCTTCGCAAAGCAAGGCCGATGTGGCCTGGAAACTCTGGTCATGGCTTTTGCGCGTCTGAACGCCTTTGCCGCTCCCTGGTACGGCAACGGCGTGCGCTATCTGCTCTCGCCCGACGATCTTCCCGCCGAATGGTCCGCCTGCGCCCTGCCGGGAACGGCCCCCGCCCTGACGCCTCTGCGCGCGGCCCCGCCCCGCCCCGCGCCATCCGCCCGCACACGGCCGCCGCAGGAACGTCCGCCAGCGTTGCCGCCTCCCGCTCCCGCGGCGCCGTTGTCCCCTGCCGTCTGGCAACCGCTGGATCAGGAGCAATGGCCGCGACCCTGGCGCGATCGCCTGCCCTTGGCGAAACCCGGACGCATCGGCTGGACATACCGCTATCTTGGCGCGGATCTCCTTGGGAACGGCCCCGAAGAGCCGGGTACGGACACCCCCTGCACCATGCGGGACAGGCGTGATTTTTTTCGTCGCATGATCCAGGATCTGGGCTACCCCGCCGGAACCCATACGTTCTGGCCCGTGTGCATTCCCCTGTCGGCCGCGCCGGATGCGCCGGAACAGGAAAGCGCCGAAGCCTTCTGGGCCGGGCTGCGCCTGCTGCGGGCACGGGGGGTCGTCATCATGGGCAGCGCCGCAGCCAGGGCCGCGGGCATGCCCGGCGGCCTGCGACCGCTGCAATCGCTGTTCTTTCGAGGTTTCCGTGTTTTCATCCTGTGGGATATGGCCAATCTCATACGCCAAGAGCAACGGTACGCCCGGATCCTGACGTTTCTCCGCACATCCCTGCTGCCCCTGCTGCCCCGCTGAAACAGACGGGGAAGCATGGAAAGACCGCCAGAACAGTTTGAACGCGTGCGTCAGCGCGGTTGCAGGTACCTGGGATCAATATGCAGCCGAAAGCTTTTGGACGGGGACGTCTGGCTGGGAAGCCTGGCATGCCCCTCGATGGGCAACGGCGTGTCCGAAAAGCCAAAGGGAAGAAGGTGGCTGGCGCGTCCCCCCAGAAAGTGAAACACGGGCAGACCACCGCCGCCACCGGCCGTCAAACCGGAAGGTACGGCGGGAAGAGGTCCGTCAAAAAGAGGACGGCTTTCCGGGGAAGTGCCGTTGAACAGCGAGGGGATGCGCCGATCCATGCGGTAGAGAATATCGAGAAAATCGTTGCCGGTACGCCCCACGAAACTGACCAGCGCCGCGCCGTCGTCGCTGACCAGCAGGCTGACGGGCATGGTGCCGCCGTGGATACCGAAATAGGTGGGGCGGGCGCCCTCTGGCATGAATACCCATCCGCCGCCTTCCTCGCCGGCGGACGCGCGACCACCGGCGCAGCAAAGGAGCGCGGCGGCCAGAACAAGGGACAGCACAGGAACGGAGAAACAAGACAGGGTGAAACGCATCGCGCTTCCTCGCTCGTAGGGGGGGCATCACCGCTTCCTGGAGCTTTCGGCATCAGGTGGCGGAGGGATGACGGAAACCTTTGCCGCATCGCCGAGATGGCGCATGAAGAAGGCCAGCAGAACCTCATGAAGGGTCTCCAGAACCCTGACGCGCTCCGATGGCGCGACGCTGCCGCAGAGTTCGGGCAACTCTTCCAGCAGCGCCGGAGGGCAGGGAGCCATGAACGCGCCCGTATCCGCGCCGTCGATCTCCACCACCTCCACAGGGCGCGGAAACCATGTCGCCACCGTCCTGACGGTATCAGGACGATCCTCCACTTCAGCCCCGCCCGCAATCAGGAGCGTCGGGGGCGCGTAATACCGCAGGCTTTTCTGGCTCAGGAGCAGGGAAAAGGCCGGGGACACGGCCGCCACAGCCTTGACACGCGTATCCAACAGGCTCTCTCGCGGCGGCAATCGCGCGCACAGCGTGTCCAGCTTTTCCGCGGCCCAGGGATTGCAGTACATGTCCTGCCGTCCGATACCAGCGCAGTACCTGTCGCGAAAACCGCAATCCGGCAACGCGCCACCGGTCAGCAGCGCGGCCAGACCGCCCGCGCCGTAGCCGATGACGCCCACGCGGTTCATGTCCGCCAGGGGCGCGAGATCGGGAGACTTCTGCAGCATGTTGAGCGTAACGCTGATATCCGTCGCACGGGAATGAAACTGCCGCCAGGTAAACAGGGCGTCCATATTGTACATGCTGTCGACGGTATGCGTGGGCGCGGCCACGACAAAACCATGCATGGCCAGCCAGGCGGCTGTCTGATGGTAGGAAAAACGGGCCCCTGGCGAGGCGTGGGACAACACGATGACGGGGAAACGCCCTTCCGCGGGTTTGCCGCCGCGCGCGGCTTCAATGGTCCACGGAGGATAGTCCAGTTCCCGGGGAGCGCGAACGGAAGGATACCAGATATTGACATCCAGCCGCAGGGCGTTTTCCACCTGCCACTGTCCGATGGTACGGAAGCCGGGCCGGTAGCCCGCGGCAAACACGGAACCGGAAAAGAAGACACCTGCCGCAACGGCGAGAACGCACAACAACGACAACGAGACACGCATGGCATTCCTGGGGGAAAAGAGAGCGCAACCGCGCATAAGGGCATGGCTTTCCGTTGTTGTGCCACAAGCCCCCATAAGGTACAAGGGGCATGCCGCACAGGCCGCCCGGCGGGAGCAACAGGCTCAACGTACGGCGCATTTCACCGCAAAGGAGTTTCCGTGGACACAGTCGCCTTTCTTGCGGACTTCATTCTGCATATCGACGCCCATCTTTTTGAGCTGGTGGCAGAGTACGGCGTAGGGATTTACGCCATTCTGTTCCTCATCGTCTTTTGTGAGACGGGACTCGTCGTGACGCCTTTTCTTCCCGGTGACTCTCTGCTGTTCGCCTCGGGTGTTGTGGCGGGAGCCGGGCTCATGGGCTATGAATATGTTCTGCTGACGCTGCTGGCGGCGGGCATTCTGGGCGACGCCTGCAACTATGCCATCGGACGGCGCGCGGGTCCGGCCATTTTCTCACGCGAGACGCGCCTCATCAAGAAAGAACATCTGCTGAGGGCCAATGCCTTTTATGAAAAACACGGCGGCAAGGCCATTATTCTGGCCAGGTTCATTCCCATCATACGCACTTTTGCCCCCTTTGTGGCGGGGGTTGCGCTCATGTGCCCGCGCATGTTCTTTCTTTTCAACATAACGGGCTGTCTTCTCTGGGTGGGTGGCCTTGTGTCGGCAGGGTATTTCCTCGGAAATCAGCCCTGGGTACGCGACCATTTCAGCGTAATCATCTATGCCATCATCATCGTCTCTCTTCTTCCCGTCGCCGCCGGGCTGTTTCGTGCCGGAAGGAAGCGGAAAAACATCTGATGGTTTTCCAGAAGGTTTCTATGGAAAAAAGCCCCTGAAAAGGGGCTTTTTTCCTGGGTGAGGCCTCATGAAGCCCCGTCCGGCATGGGCAGGGAACGCAACGCCTGTCCCAGCAGGAAGGGGAGCTCCTCCGCGGAGACAGCCCCCCGATTCACACACAGGGCACGAAAAGCGTCATCCCGACGCCGCATTTCCTCCATGGCCCGCTGCGCCTCCTTCCTGGCCGCCGCCACATCGGCCGTTGGCTTTTCCGGGCTGTAGGCAAGGCGCGTCCGGCGTTGCAGCGCGGCATATCCCGCAGCTGGGCAAAGTTCGTCGTGGGCCTCCATCAGCTCCAGCCGGAGCGCCACATCACTGGCGGA
This sequence comes from uncultured Desulfovibrio sp., assembly GCA_934546745.1. Taxonomy (GTDB): domain Bacteria; phylum Desulfobacterota; class Desulfovibrionia; order Desulfovibrionales; family Desulfovibrionaceae; genus Desulfovibrio. Next base: position 153,308 of record CAKTDV010000005.1, read on the forward strand.
CAGAGGCAGGCATTGCAACAGGGAACGCCGATCAGCCAGCACATCCCGTAGAAGTTCCAGCAGAGGGACCGTGTCCCCGCAGAAAAGTGCGCGACACTGTTCTGGGCGCGCCTCATAGACCGTACAGGTTCCCTGCCCATCCCGCACGGCAAAAAACAGACATTGCCAGGGGTGGGCCGCATGGCCGGATCCGCGAAGTTTGACAGCTTCCCGCGTAAGGGAGAGAAAGCCCGGCGTCCCGGAAGGCGTCGCGCCCGTCAGGGCGCGCCCGGCCTCGTCGTCACGTACCCACTCCCCCGCCCGCAACGTGCACAGGTGACGCGGGCTGAAATGCCCTTCCCGCACAAGGGTTACGTCCCGCGCCGTCAGGCTCGGCCCACCCAGACGGCAGCATTCACCGCAACGGCGGCACCGGTATGGCTGTTTCATGCGCTTCTCTGCGAATTTTATGGCAGAGGGGAAAGGAACCCACAGGCACCTCTCCCCTCTGTGATGCATCTGGCGTTTTTTCTCCGCCGGCGTCCGCCAGATCTGGAATATCCATGTGAAACTTTACAGCGCCGGAGGCTGCGTCAGCATACCGTCCCGCAGACAACCGTCGAGCCATTGGGCCCACAGGATGCCCTTGTCAATGAGCATGTCCTGGGGTATGGCCGCCGGATCATAGAGCAGCAGGGCGGATCCCGTCTGCGTATTGACGGAAACCTCAAGAACGCCAGAAATGCCCCGCAGCGACGCCCGCGCCGCATCGGCGACACCGGGCGTCAAGAGCGCGGGATGACGCAGGCGGACGCGCCCTTCCGTAAAACTGGACACGTACTTGAGGAATTTCAGATTACCCAGCATCAGAGACGGCCTCCTCTGGCGCGGGAAGCGCCATACGCCGCGATTCCTCCGCGGAAAAATGCGGTCGCATGGCGTTCAGGGTGACACCGAGCGTCGTCAGGTTATGCAGCAGGGCGGAAAGGCCGGGCGACAGCACCATGAAGAGACCCCCCGCAAGGAAAAAGCTGTTCAACACCATCGTGACGGCAAAATTGATATGGATGCGGCGCAGTGTGCGGCGTCCCAGCTCACGCGCCGTGAGCAGGGCTTCCAGATTGGGGGAGGAAAGCTGCACGTTGGCCACTTCCCGCGCCAGATCCGCGCCGCCGTACATGGAGATGCCCACATGCGACGCCGACAGCGCCGGCGCGTCGTTGATGCCGTCGCCAATCATGAGCACCTTGCAGCCCTGGGCGGTCAGCTCCTCCACCACACTGGCCTTGTCCGCCGGCAGAACGCCCGCGCGGAACTCCGTTATGCCAAGACGCGCCGCCACGGAGGTCGCCGTGCGCTCGTCGTCGCCGGTCAGCATGAGAATGCGCCTGATGCCCGTCCGGCGCAGGGCCTCGATGACGGACACCGCTTCGGGACGCAAAGGATCCTCAATAGAGATGAACCCGGCAAGACGGCCGTCCACGGCAAGATAGATAAGCGAATGCCCTTCCGCCGTATGGGCGGCGATGGCATCCCCAAGCACGTCGAGACTGACGGCCTCGTCCTCCTCCACATAGTGGCGGCTGCCCGCGCAGACCTTCTGGCCGTGCAGGCTGGAAGCCACACCGTGCGCCACCACATACTTCACCTCGGCATGTTCCTCCTCATGCTGCAGGCCCGCGTCCTGGGCGGCACGGACAATGGCGCGCGCCACAGGGTGGGGGAAATGTTCCTCAAGGCAGGCCGTGGTACGCAGCACAAAGTCGCGCTCAAAACCAGGCGCGGGGACGACGTCGCGCACGGAGGGCTGGGCATTGGTCAGCGTCCCGGTCTTGTCAAAGACCACGGTATCGACCTCGGCAAGCGCCTCAAGGAAGCGCCCGCCCTTGACGACCACGCCGTGCCGCGCGCCCTCACGCATGGAGGCCAGAACGGCCAGCGGCGTGGCGAGGCGCAGGGCGCAGGAATAATCCACCAGCAGCACCGAGGAAGCCCGCAGCGGATCACGGGTGACAGCCCACACGAGAGCGGCAAGACCGAAGGTGAAGGGCACGGCCATATCCGCCATGCGCTCGAACCGGCCCTGAATACCGGCCTTGAGCGCCTCGGACTGCTCGATGAACTTGACCACCTGCTGCAGACGGGTTCCGTCGCCCACATGCACGGTGCGAATGACCAGACGCCCCTGCTCCACCACGGTCCCCGAATAGACGGACGCGCCCTTGCCGCGCGGCACACCAAGAGGTTCGCCGGTCATGGACGCCTGATTGACAACGGCCTCGCCGTCCTCCACGACGCCGTCCACAGGGATGGAACCGCCATCGCGCACAACCACGAGATCGCCTTCCCGCACCTGCGACAGCGGCACGGAGACTTCCGTCCCCTCCACCAGCACCCAGACCTGCTCCACATTGAGCGACAGGCTTTCGCGCAGACTCTCCAGCGACTTGCGGCGCGTCCAGGCTTCCAGCGTTTCCCCCAGTCCCAGCAGCAGGGTCAGCATGGTCACTGTGGAAAAATCTCGGCGCAGAATGGAAACGCCGATAGCGGCGGCATCCAGCACGTCCACGTTGAGCCTGCCGTGGAACAGGGCCCGCAGGCCTTTGCACACAAAGGGAATCGCGCCCGTCAGGCTCGAAAAAATGCGCAGCGCCGGAGGCAGAAGCGGGCGGATGAACAGAAAACGGAACAGAGGCCAAAGGCCGGGATCGCCCCCTTCGCCGGGGACGGCGGGCAGATCCACCGGCGGTTCCCCGGTACCGGCGCAGACGGCGCACCGGGCGCGCTGCGGCGCCTCATCGGGAAGCGCATCGGCGGCGGCGGCCAGCGCGGCAAGCACACGCTCCCGCGCTTCCGGCAGAAAAAGCAGCAGGACGCTGCCCGCCAGAGGATTGACACGGACGCCCTCGACGCCCTCGATGGTATCGAGGGCGTCCGCCAGTCCTTCGGCTTCCGGCAGGGAAAAATGCCTGCCGGCGCGCGCACGCAGTCGAACGCCTTCGGATGTTTCCAGTTCGTGAACAATGATAAACCGCATGCGCGCTCCCCGCCTACGCGCCCTTGCGCTGTTTCTGGGCCGCGCGGGCCTCGGCCGCGAGATCTTCCATATCTTCCTTGACAGTGGCGACCTTGCGGGCCAGCGCGTCCTTCACGTCCATGCCGCGGCTCAGCAGATCGGCGGCAAGGGGCTTCACGTCAAGCTTGCCGCGGCTCACGGCCACGGCGCCGATGGCGCCAAGGGCGATGCCCCCCAGGAAAAACAGACCGTACTTGAGATTCTCGTTCATGATTTCGCTCCGTAGTCAGAAAAAGGGTACCAGAAATCAGGCCGCCGCACCGGATGCCAAGCATCCGGCATGGCAACCGCCGCCGGGGACACACGCTTCACGGGGACACGTTGCTTCCGCAACGCAGCCATTATCAAAAGCGGTCACGTTTTACCGTGACCCGGATCCACCAAACGGCACGGCAGATAGCTGCCGTGCCGTTTCGCCAGCATAGTCCACAAAAAGAAAAAAGGCAAACGACCAGCGTCCGCGTTCTCCAACCTTACACACAAGGGAAGGAAAACGACGCAATCCCAGCATACCGGCCCCACGGGCACGACCGCCGTAGCGCGGGCCTTGTTCGGGAAACGGCGTGCCCTCACGCCCAACGCCGCCAATGGAAGCGACAGCGTTTCGCGGTGAAGACGCGCGGACAGCCCGGCCCTAGCTGGCTATGTCGACACTGATATAATCGGCCTCGCTGTTGCGCAGGGAGATGGTCACGCCGGAAAGACGCAGAGCCACAGGATCGCGCAGGGGCGCGCGCCCCACCACGGCAACGGTCGTTCCCGGAATGATGCCCATGTCGCGGATACGGCGGCCCATTTCTCCCAGCGCTTCCACGGCGGCAATTTTGCCCTGTTGTCCCACTGCCATCTGCCGCAGGCTGATGATACTGCTCATATGGAAAACTCCTTGTCTCATGCGAAATGAACGCGCACAGCGTCTTTTTTTCTTCTCCGAAAAAGCTTACATAAAGGTGTCCGCCTGTCAAGGACATTGAAAAGTAATTTCATTTTAGTCAAAAGGAGAAACTGACATGGAAGCACCCGCTACCGCCCTTCCGGCACGCCGACCCCTGAATACCCGCAAGCTGGCCAAGCGCGCGCTCGCCGGCGCCTTTGCGGCAACGGCACTGCTGAGCCTGGTGGGCAAAAGACCCCACATCGCCGCGGCCGCTGTTTTTACCGGTCTGGCCGTCTACCACGTCTGGACACGACGCAAGGCCCTGTAGAACGTTTTTGCCCCCTTGTGTATGCAGCATCGCAGGCGCAAGGGGGCGTTTCCCCAGGGATTCGCCTGTAAGCGTATGAGCCTACGCTTTTTCTAAAAACGTGCCTGGTTCGCGGCCGATGCGAAGAAGTGGGAGATACCCACTTTTACCAATGGCATTTTTTATTGAAGACTATCTTTAGGTAGTGTTTACACGAGATTTATGGTATGCAAAGCGCATCAATTCTGCAAGGATGTGCTTATGACGAATCCTCAACGCCGCCATGACATCTCTGATGCCGCATGGGTCTTTTCAGGCACGACGGCCAGATCGCTTTCCTTCAGGCGCTTGCGTACGTCCACGGCTCTTCCTCCTCACCGGCATCATTTTCTCAAAAATGTTTCCATCCACAGTCGCCCCGTCCGGCGACTGGCTTCCGCAACCGACGGCCAGGGGTCGTGCGGATTGCCCCTCCCTTTCCCCTAGCCCGCGATGGCCTGTCGTACCGCATCCGTGATAAAGGCGTTGAGGGACTTGCCCTCAGCGGCGGCCGCCACAGCCGCGTTATGATACACGTCCGGGGGGAGGCGCAGGGCGAACTTCCCCTGCGCCTTTCTGGGCCGCACCCCGTCTTCGGCGCACATGCGCAGAAAGACATCAAGAGATGTCCTGCCTTCCCGCTTCAGGGATGCCGCATCGCTGGCGTAGAAATCAGCGCCGCCGTTCAGGCCCACAAATTCTCCCCGGAACATCTCGATTTCCGGGTCGTAGGTGATGACGGCCTGATAGCCGCCCTCAAATTCCATCACATTCCTCATGGCTTCACTCCGTTTTCTTCCAGCCACTTGCGGATACTGACCACCGCCCCCTTGTCCGTATCAGGCGTTGGATGCGGCCTGTGAAAAACGCGTCGGTCACCAAAAAGCCTGACACAGATGCGGGAGCCTTCCGCCTCCGTTATTTCCGCGCCCAATACAAGAAAAAGGGCTTCGATGTCATCCCAGCGGATGCCGCAAAGGCTCTCCCCGTCTTCGCCGTCCTGTCAACCATTCTTTTCCCCCTGAAGGGGGAGGTTTCAAACCACAAAGGAATTTTTGATGAAAATAGGATATTGTTTTTTGATGTTATATCAAGAATTTTTCCATCTTGACACCCGGCGGGGTGTGCGCCTGGGGGGGTACGGAGAAGATTTCATGCAACAGGCCCCGCCCCTAAAGTAGTGAACAAAGCGAATGGGCCGGAAAAAACGGCGGCGTGCCGCCCCCCCACGGGAGAGGGAGCGGCACGCCGGGAGAGTCTGATGTCCTGTATGACCGCTAGCCGATGAGCTGGCGGGCCATCTGCGGCATGGAGTTGGCCTGCGAGAGCATGGCCACCGCGGACTGCGTGAGCACCTGGTTGCGCACGAAGTTGGCCATTTCCGTGGCCACGTCCGCGTCGCGGATGCGGGATTCGGCGTTCTGCAGGTTTTCCGACTGGATGGTGAGGTTGGTCACCGTGTTTTCCAGACGGTTCTGGGTCGCACCGAGGTGGGCGCGGATCTTGTCCTTTTCCACAATGGCGTTCTGGATGGCGTCCAGCGCGATCTGGGCGTCTTCCTG
>CAKTDV010000006.1 GCA_934546745.1 uncultured Desulfovibrio sp.
TGGTAGCAAGGGAGGGATTTGAACCCCCGACACTGCGGGTATGAACCGCATGCTCTGACCAACTGAGCTACCTTGCCGTGCTACAAAGCAGCGTGCGTCCCGACCAGAAGATGTATAGCGGTTGTCTTGCCCCTTGGCAAGTGTTTTTTAGTTCACCATGAAAAAATAAACCAGCGGCGCGAGGATAAGCCGGTAAATGGCAAAGGGAATCAAGGTCATACGGCTGACAAGGGCGATAAATATCTTTATGGCCGCCAGAGCTGAAAGAAAGGAGCCGAATATGCCGATGGCAAAGAAGGGCGCGTCCGCCGCGCTGAGCAGGGGCCAGCTCTTCAGCAGATCATAGCCTGTGGCGGCAATCATGATGGGAACGGCCGCAATGAAGGAATATTCCGCGGCCAGCGCTCGTTTTGCCCCCAGGAGCATGCCTCCCATGATGGTGGAGGCGGAACGGGAAAAGCCGGGCCACAAGGCAAGGCATTGAAAGAAGCCGATGCCGAGAGCCAGTCGGGGCGTCACATCGTCAAGGGTGGCATAACGCGGCGCAGTATGCGGGCGCTTTTCAACCACAATCATGATGATGGCGCCCACGGTCAAGGCACAGAGGACGGAAAGAGGGGTAAAGAGCTGCTTGATGACGGAATGCAGCGTAAGGCCGAGAACGCAGGCCGGCAGCGATGTCAGCAGCAACAGGGCAATACCTCGCGAACCGGAAAACGGCGCATTGTGTGCGGGTTTGAGCAGACCCAGGAAACGCTTCCAGTAGAGGACGACCACGGCCATGATGGCCCCAAGCTGAATGACAACCTGAAACGTGGCGCTTTTTTCTCCGGAGAATCCGAGCAGATCACCGGCAAGAATAAGGTGCCCGGATGAGGAGACGGGAAGAAATTCCGTCAATCCTTCCACGATGCTGAGAATAACGGCGGTCAACCAGGAATCCATAGGGAGGGTCCTTGCGTCTGTGGCGGCGATTGCCAAAAAAAGGCGCATCGCCTACCTTGGGGAAAAAAGAAGGAGAGGTCCATGTCCGATCATCTGATACCAAAGAATGAACTTGTCCGGCGCGCGACAGCCTATATTGTGGAGGAACGCGCCGCGCATCCTGAGAAGGCCCTGTCCACCCTGCTGGATGAGGCGGGAATGCGTTTTAATCTTACGCCGCTGGATACGGCTGCGCTGGAACGCATTTTTCAGAAGGGAAGGATCTGACGGCCGGATTGGGGAGAAATGCGGTAAAAAGCGCGGGGAAGAGAGGGGCGCTCCCAGGAGATCCGCTTCTCTCTTCCCCGTGTTTGTGATGTCACGCAATGGCGCTGCCTTCAGGCATGGCGCTGGCGGGTTGCAACAGGCAGAGCTTCCCCTCTTTTTCCGCGGTGAGTACCATGCCGCGGGAAACAAGGCCGCGAATCTTACGGGGAGCCAAATTCAAAACGGCGCACACCTGTTTCCCGATCAGATCCTGCGGGGCATAGTGTTCGGCAAGCCCGGAAAGGATCTGGCGAAGCTGTCCTTCGCCAAAATCAATTTCAAGGCGCAGAATGCGATCGGCATCGGGATGTTTTTCGGCATGACGGATGGTGCCGACGCGCAAATCGACGGCTTTGAAGTGATCGAAGCTGATTTCCCCCGCGGTGGTGAGATCCGCAGGAGAAGGCTTTTTGTCTTTCCTGGCTTTCCTTTCTTTGGGAGCTTCCGCTGGCGAGGGCATATCCCGACGCGGAAAGAGGTTGGAGGAGGCGGCCAGACAGGTTCCCGGAGCAAGTGGAGTGAAATATTCGGTTTCCTCTTCCAGGGAGGGGACGGGAGCGGCGCTGTCGTCCACGGTTTGGCCGATCTGCCGCAGGAGGGTGACGGAAGCCAGCGGCATAACCGGCCACAGACAGATGGCGACTTTGCGCATGGACGTCAGCAGTACCTGCATGACGGTTCCGAGGCGAAGAATATCCCCCTGTTTATGGAGCGCCCAGGGAGCCTGGGCATCGACATACTTGTTGAGTGCGCGCACCAGTTCCCACAGGGATTCGAGGGCCTGTGAAAACTGGACGTTGGCGAAGAGCTGGCGGAAATTACGCAGGGAATTGGCGGCGAGTTCCGCAATGGCCCTGTCCTCATCGTTGAACGATCCGGCTTCGGGCGCTTTGCTGTCGCAGTATTTGGCGCACATGGACAGAACGCGGCTGAACAGGTTGCCAAGATCGTTGGCCAGATCGGCATTGGTGCGGCTGATGAAATTCTCTTCGCTGAAGCTGGCGTCAGAGCCGAAGTGCATTTCCCGCAAGAGAAAATAACGGAAGACATCCTGCCCGAAGCGATGGCACATATCCACGGGATCGACAACGTTTCCCAAGGATTTCGACATCTTGGTATCGCGAACAAGCCAATAGCCGTGCACATTCAGCCGTCTGTAAAGGGGCATGCCCGCCGCCTTGAGCATGGCTGGCCAGAAAATGCCGTGCGGTTTGAGAATGTCTTTTGCGACAAGATGCTCCCCAGGCCAGTAGCGGGCATAGTCGCCTTCGGGCCAGCCCAGCGCACTGATGTAATTGAGCAGCGCGTCAAACCAGACATAGCAGACATACTCCCTGTCAAACGGCAGTTCGATGCCCCAGGACAGACGCGATTTGGGACGCGAGATGCAGAGATCTTCCAAATCTCCGGAATCGAGGATGCCCAACAGTTCGTTGCGGTAGCGCTCCGGACGGACGAAATCGGGATGCTGTTCGATGTATTCCCTCAGCCAGGGAAGATACTTTGACATTTTGAAGAAGTAGTTCTTCTCGCTGATGAATTCCGGTTTTGTCTGATGCTGTGGGCACAGGCCGTTTTCCAGTTCCTTTTCCGTATAGAAGCGCTCGCAGCCATAGCAGTAGTGACCGCCAAACTCGCCGAAGTAAATATCGCCGGCATCATGGAGCCGTTGCAGGAATTGTTGTACGGCCCTGATATGCCGCTCATCGGTCGTCCGCACAAAACGATCGTTGGCGATGCCAAGCTGTGCCCAGAGGTTCTGGAAACGGGCGCTGATGCCGTCCACAAATTCCTTGGGCGTCTTGCCTTCCTTTTCCGCGGCCCGCACAATTTTGTCGCCGTGTTCGTCCGTGCCTGTCAGAAAGAGGGTGTCTTCTCCGGAAAGCCTGTGGAAGCGTGCCAGCGCATCCGCGACGACGGTCGTATAGGCGTGTCCGAGGTGCGGTTTGGCATTGACGTAATAAATGGGTGTGGTGACGAAATAGGACTTCATCAAAAATTCCTTTGTGGTCTGAAACCTTCCCCTTTCAGGGGGGAAAAGCGCCATGCTCTTAGGAAGGCGTGCCTGACGGTTCGGAAGGGGCGCCTGTGGCAGCGCCCTTTTGCGGCGTCTCTCCGTCCCGGTGAAATTTGCGCTTGCGTTTGCGTTTGTTGCGGTTTCGCTCGTCTTCCGGCGGATCCGGCGTTTCCTTATTATTTGCCGCTCCTGGCTCTGGCGGCAGCGCGCTGGCAAACAGCGCCGGATCATCGACGCTGTCCGGCGTTGCGGAAACTACCAGCAGTCCGTCGCCCGCCTGCGGCCTGGGCGCTGTTTTGGCCGCGTTCTGCCTGGTGGCGTCGGGGCGGTAGGATTCCAGCGCCTGCCACTCCTCAAGCGTCAGCTCCAGTTCCTCATTTGTTTCCGTGAGAACGGAGACGCTGTTACGGAACATGTTGGCGCGCAGCACCTTCATGGTGCCCTTTTTGGTCTGGTACTTCTTACCCAGACGGGGGCAGGAACGGTGAAACTGATCATAATTTTCCTGTTCATAGGAAAGACAACAAAGCAGACGGCCGCAAATTCCTGAAATTTTTGCGGGATTGAGAAAGAGGTTCTGCTCTTTGGCCATACGGATGGTCACGGGAGCGAACTTGCGCAGATAGCGGCGGCAGCAGCAGACCATGCCGCAATTACCCACGGCGCCAATCATCTGCGTTTCATGACGCACACCGATCTGCCGTAATTCAATGCGGGTACGGTACTGATGCACCAGATCTTTGACAAGCTCGCGAAAATCGATGCGGGCGGGGGCGGTAAAATAGAAAATGAATTTGCTGCGATCAAAAAAAACCTCCACATCCACCAGTTTCATATCCAGATGACGGTTACGGATACAGCGCCTGCAGAATGCCGCAGCTTCAAGGGACAGCCCCTTGTTTCCCTGGAGCTGGGACATGTCTTCGGCTGTCGTGCCGCGGATGATGGCGGGCAGCTCTGTCTCCGTCATGCCCGGCGGCGGCGCCGGGCAGGCGCAGACGATGGTGCCCAGCGCCTCTCTCTGCTCAAGGGGCGCGAAGACCATATCGCCGCGTTGCAGATGTTCGGGGCCGGTATAGTAGCTTGTCTGGTCGAGGGAGTGAAAACGAAGACCGTATATGGGCATGGTATGCGGACGCCGCCCACGGCGGCAGGAAAGACGTTGTTCGGACGCGGGAGAGCCCTTTGTGGAAACAGCGCTGGCACCGCGTCATGGGCGGCCGTAAGCGCCTTTCGCGGCAATGGGGGGATCTCCGTGGACACGGTGAATTTCCATATTTGTGATATATTGCCTCCGCTGTCAATGCCGGAGCGTCCCGCTTGCCATCCCTGACGCTCTGCCCTACCCTGAACGAGGATCAGAGACGGCGGGCGGCATTGTTCTTTTTTCCTCAACAAGCTATAATAAGGATGAATCATGATTTCCAGAAACGAGGCGCTGGCACTGCTGGCGGAGCACGGCGTACAGGGCGGCCTGCTGCGGCATTCTCTGGCTTCGGAGGCTGTCATGCGCGCTCTGGCTGGGCACTTTGGCGAGGATGCGGATCTCTGGGGGCTGACGGGCCTGCTGCATGATGTGGATTATCCCGTCACGGAGTCAGCGCCCGAACGGCATGGCAGAGACGGCGCGGCGCTTCTTGCCGGTAAATTGCCCGAGGAGGCCTGTATCGCCATTGAGGCCCATAATGCCGAATGCACAGGGCGTCAGCCGCAATCACGTTTCGACTATGCGCTGCGCTGTGGTGAAACGGTGACCGGCATCATTGCGGCAGCCGCCCTGCTGCGTCCCACAGGCTATGACGGCATGGAACCCAAAAGCATCAAGAAAAAAATGAAGGACAAGGCCTTTGCCGCCAGTGTCAACAGGGCGACCATCAAGGAGTGCGCTCTGGCTGGGCTGGATCTGGACGCCTTTCTGGCACTGGCCATCAGCGCTATGGCGGCCATGCCTGCGGCGGGCCGGAATGCGGAACACGGGTAGCCCGTCGCGTAAAAGAGAGAGGAGCAGCCAATGAGCAGGACGACACTGGATACAGCCATTTCCATCCTGGGACCGCGGAAGATTGCGTCCCGTCTGCCCTACCACACCTGGGCGGACGATCACCCCGTCATACCGTTATACCTTGGTGCGGAAGTCAGCGAGGATGCGCCCGGCGGCATTGTGGAACTGGAAGCGGCGGGCCCCCGGCAACATCTCTATTTTGACCCCACGCGGGCCAAATGCGCCATTGTCACGTGCGGTGGCCTGTGCCCCGGCATCAACGATGTCATCCGCGCCATCGTCATGGAGGCCTACCATGCCTATAACGTACCGGCCATCATGGGCATACGCTACGGCCTGGAAGGCTTCATACCGCGCTACGGCCATCTGCCCGTGGAACTGACGCCCGCCAGCGTGACGGATATCCATCGTTTTGGCGGCACCGTTCTCGGCTCTTCCCGTGGCCCGCAATCGCCTGAGGAAATTGTTGACAGTCTTGAGCGCGGCAACATCAGCGCTCTTTTCGTCATCGGCGGCGACGGTTCCATGAAAGCGGCGCTGGCCATAAATCAGGAAATTCGCCAGCGCGGGCTGCGGATTTCCGTCATCGGCATCCCCAAGACCATTGACAACGACATTAATTTCATTCCCCAGTCCTTTGGTTTTGATACGGCTGTCGGCAAGGCGACTGAAGCCATCGAATGCGCCCATACGGAAGCCAGCGGCATGCCCAACGGCATCGGCCTTGTCAAAGTGATGGGGCGGGAGTCCGGTTTTATCGCCGCACAGGCGACGCTGGCGCTCAAGCAGGTCAATTTTACCCTGATACCTGAAGCGCCCTTTGCACTGGAAGGCTCGTCCGGGCTTCTTCCGGCGCTGGAGCGACGCCTGAAAGAGCGTGGACATGCGGTCGTCGTCGTGGCGGAAGGTGCCGGCCAGCATCTGATGGATCGCCATAGCGACGCCACGGACGCCTCCGGGAACGCGATTCTCGGCGATGTGTCCGAACTGCTGCGCCAGGTCATTGCCGCCTACATGAAGGAACGCGGCATTCCCTGCAACCTGAAATATATTGATCCAAGCTACATGATCCGTTCCGTCCCGGCCATATCGACCGACAAGGTCTACTGCGGTTTTCTGGGGCAACATGCCGTGCATGCGGCCATGGCCGGGCGTACTGACATGGTCGTCTGCAAGATTCAGGAACATTTCGTCCATCTGCCGCTGGAGCTCGTGACACGGCGTCGCCGCAAACTGGATATTCATTCCGAGCTGTGGCGGGCGGTGCTTGAATCGACGGGACAAGGCATGATGTACGGCATGTTGCCGCTGGAGTAGCTCAATGGCGCGCCTCTCGCAGCTCAAGGCTTCGGCCGGTTCCGGCAAAACCTACACCCTGACACGTCTTTTTTTGCGGCGTCTGGCCGCCTCATCGCGGCGCGCCACGGGAAAGGCTCCCGTATGCGCCTGGCAGGTTCCCGTTCAGGACGGCGACACGGGGTGGGGCGAGATCATGGCCATCACATTTACCAATGCCGCTGCCCGTGAGATGCGGGAGCGCGTCGTCGAAACGCTCAAGCGCATTGCCCTGGGAGCGGAAGAGCGGGAAGTCCCGCTGACACGTGAGGAAGCCCGGCGATGGGTGGATGCTGTTCTGCGGGATTTTGGACGTCTCAATATCCGTACCATCGACAGCCTGCTTCATCTGATTGTCCGCTCCTCGGCGCTGGAGTTGGGGTTGTCTCCTGATTTCGAGCCGGTCTTTTCCTCAAGGGAGGCTCTGGCGCCCTATCTTGATTTGTTGCTTCAGCAGGCCTGGAACGAGGATCCCGCCTATGAGGAACATCGGAAACGTCTGCGTTCCATCTTTGCAACGCTGATCAGATACCGGGACAAAAAAGGGTTTCTGGCGGGAGACACGCTGTCGGAAAATCTTTTTGAGATGCTGGACGACGCCCTGCGGGGCCGCTATGACGGTATCTGCTCCACAAAAGAAACCATTGCGCTTGTGGAGGAATGCGGGACGCGCGTCAGAACGGCAGCGGCAACCCTGTCGCGGGGGATGTCGCCGGATATCTATCTGAAAAACGCCGTCAAAGCCATGGAGGCGCTTCTGTCGGAAGGCAGGGAAAGCTCCGTCTATCTCCGCAAGGAGAGCCTGCTGGATTTGATGAAAACGAGCGCGCGCGGCAAGGGCGCGCTTCCCGACGCGTCCATGACACATGCCTACGACGCCTTGCGATCCGCCCTGGACGACAAAATTCTTGCCGGCGCGGCCGTGAGACGCGCTCCCTTCATAGAGCTGGCGCTCCCTCTGGCGAGGGCCTATCTGCGAAATATTCGGGAAGAAGGCCGCGTGCCGGCCGTGCTTGTCCCGGATATGGCGGCGCGTGTCTTCGCGCGGCCTGACGGGGTATCCGCCGGGTTGTGCCGCCTGGGAACGCGCCTGTCACACTTCTTTGTGGATGAATTTCAGGATACCAGCCGCGAACAGTGGCAGGCCCTGAAGCCGCTGATTCTTGAGGCGCTGTCACGGGGTGGTTCACTGACGTGGGTAGGCGATGTGAAACAGGCCATCTATGGCTGGCGCGGAGGGGACGCGACCCTTTTCGACGATGTGATGCGGGATCCGCAGTTGCGCGCCCTGGAACCGCGGCCGGAACGCGGGAGCCTCCCCTGTAACTGGCGTAGCCGGCGCGTTCTTGTGGAGCACAGCAACGCCCTGTTTGCGCCACTGGAACGGGAGACGGCGGCGCGCGGAACCATGGCCGCCCTGTTGGGAGAAAACGTTCCTGAAGAATTTCTTGCGGATGCCGTTACGAAGGTGACGGCGGCCTTTGCCGGGGCGGCACAGCGTATCCCCAAGGGAAACGATCGTGAAGGCGGTTTTGTCGAGGTGCGTTGCCTGGATGCCCCGGACAAAGCGTCGCTGGATGCCCAGGTACTGCGGGAGACGGTTTCGTGCCTTCGGGAAGTGGCGGCGCGGCGCTCCTGGGCTGATGTCCTTGTTCTTGTGCGCGCCAACAGGGAGGCTTCCACGCTGGCGCTGGCACTGACGGAAGCGGGGATTCCCGTCGTGACGGAAAACAGCCTCCTGCTTGCGGCGCATCCGCTTGTCCGGCAGAGCGTGGCCCTGTTGTCGTTTCTGGCTTCTCCGGCGGATGACGTGGCGTTCTGGACCGTCGTTTCCGGCGATATTGTGCGGCAACTGCCATCCGTGCCTTTTGACTGGCAGTCGCTGCATGACTGGTGCGTTGGCCGTGCCCGCGATACGCCGCTGGCAACGCAGTTCCAGCGCACATGGCCCGATGTCTGGAAAAGCCTCTTTGCTCCCTTTCTCTCACAGTCTGGTTTGATGACGCCGTACGATATTGTGCGGGAATGGTATCTGTTGTGTCATGTGGAGCGGCGTTATCCGGATGACGCCGTCTTTATCCGGCGGTTTCTGGAGGTCGTGTACGCGGCGGAAGCCTCTGGCTCGGCCTGTCTGCCGCTTTTTCTGCAATACTGGGAAGAAGCCGGCGCGACGGAAAAAATACCCATGCCCGAAGGGCTGGATGCCGTACGCATCATGACCATTCACAAATCCAAGGGACTGGAAGCCCCGGTAGTGCTTGTTCCCTGGCTGACAAGCTCGGTACGGGTTTCCAATGCGGTACAGGTTACGGTGGCCGGACGGCGTCTTTCCGTCGACAATGTCAAAGCGCTGGGAGCGCCCTATTATGAGGAGCTGATCCGTCAGACATGTGAAAGTCTGAATCAGATATATGTGGCTTTTACACGGGCACGGGACGAACTCTATATTTTCAGGACAACGACGCATTCCGGCAGACAGGCCGCCCTGTGCAACGGTCTGGATGTTCTTTGGAACACAGCCGGGCTGACGCCTCCCTATGCCTGTGGCATAAGGCCATCGCCGCCCCCCAGCTGTCGCGACAGCGCCCCCATGTCCCCCACGCTTCCTCCCATTGCCTTGCGGGAGGACGGAGAACTTCCCCAGCAACATGCTCCGGGTGAAGAATGGCGTCCCATGCAATGGCTGCCGCAGCTCAAAGTCTTCCGCAATCCACTGGAAGAGATCCGTTTCCGTCCCAAAGACAGAGGCCTGCTCTTTCATGCCTGTCTGGAACATATGACATGTTCCGGCAATAGCGCGCGGGACGCCGCGCGCGCTGTGGCCCGTGTGCGGACGACAGCCGCCCCAGCGGCCAGAGCCGCGCTGGAAGGCGGTCTGGGGTCAGCCCTTGAGGACGCGCTCTGCTGGTGCCTGGAACAGAGCGATCTTGCCCGCTGGCTGGAACACGGCGTTCCGGAACAACCCTTGATGAGCGCCGGTGGGGACGAATTGCGTGCCGATCTGCTGGTTCGCGAACCTTGGGGGATGCTTATTGTCGACTATAAAACAGGGGAGGAGCGTCCTTCCCACGAAATGCAGATGCAACGCTATCTGGCCTGTCTTCCGCCGGAGGAGCGGGCAACAGCCCGCGCCCTGTTGATCTATGTGGATCTGCGCCGCTTCAAAGCCGTCAGCCCGCATTCTTCCTCCGCGCTGGAAACGGCATACCGCGTCGCCCTGCGGACCGTCCGCTCCCAGGACGGACATGGAGCCTAGCATGAGCGGAGACGTTTTCCTTTTTCCCTGGCAACGTCCTTTCCTCCCGGCGTTAAAGAAGTTCATGGATGATCGGGAACAGGGCCGTCCGCACACGTTGCTTATCGTGCCGCACAGGCGGCCGTGGCGCTATCTCCAGGAAATCTATGCCGCGGATCCCGGCGGAGGGCGTCTCCTCCCGAAGATGCTGACCATGACGGAAGTTTTCTCCGCGTGGCGATCGAGACTGCCGCCGCTTCCCCTGCGTGAGGCCAATACGCTGGATCGCGTGGCTCTGCTCCATGACTGTGTGCAACGCCTCTCCCCTGAGGACGAGGGGTTGGAACGTCTTTTTGCCGCCATGCCAATGGAGCGTTTTTTCCCGTGGGGCATGCGGCTGGCCGGGCTGCTGGAAGAAATCTTTGGTCAAAATGTGGACATGCGGGATGTGCCCTATATGGAAGAGGAGGTAGCGCCACATGCCGCCGCCCTGCTGGGTGCGCTTGGGCGTATCGGTGCGGCCTATATGGCCGCGCTGGAAGAGCGGCGCTGGACAACGCCGGGGCTTGACGCCTTGCTGGCGGCACGTCACGCGGAGGAGATCCCTCCCCTGTTACGCCCCTCCGCCGATCGCGCTGTTGTTATCGCCGGCTTCTTCCAGCTGACAGCCTCGGAAGAAGCCGTCCTCCACGCTCTCTGGGAACAGGGCGCGGACATCTGCCTGCATACGGATCCGGAGCTGGCCGCCACATCGCCGCGCAAAGAAGAGAAGGGGCACTGGGCCTGCGCGGAGCATGCGCGATGGATGCGTCGATGGCGGGCGACGCTCCGGCCTGTGGATATTTCCGGTGAAAAAAGCGATCCGGAACGGCATTTTTTCGCGGGCTATGACGCGCACTCCCAGCTCAGAGAGGCGTGCGCGCGCCTGAGAGGCGATCCTCAGGAATCCACAGCGGTCATTCTTGGGGATGAGGGCTTTCTGATGCCGCTGCTGCATGAGCTTCCCCTGAAGAACGTCAACATATCCATGGGCTATCCTCTGGAACGAACGCCGTTATACCAGTTGCTGGACAGCCTGCTGCGCCTGCAGGAACGGGAGAACGCCACGGAGGACGGCCTGTATTACTGGCAGTCCCTGCAGGCTGTGCTGGCGCATCCCTATCTTGGCTTACTGCAGCCGCCCGACTCCGGAGACGGGACATCTCTGCGTTCCGCTCTTTTCTCGTTGGATCGCCAGCTCAGACGGGGAGAGCGCTTTGTATCCCCCCGGGAAGTGATCGCGTCTCTGGCGGAGTGCGATGGAGAGACGCAGGCGCTGCTGTATCTGCTTTCCGATCGCCTGATTGCGGCCTTTGCCTCTCTCACGACAACAGCAGATATGGCATCGGCCATTGAGGGTCTCTGTACCTTATTTCTGGAATATGGTGAAGCCATATGGTCAAACTACCCTCTGGATGCCGAAGCGTTGTATCGTGTCATGAGGAACGTGTTGCCTGTCTTGCGCGATAACGCTCTGGCAGAGCGCCCGCTGACCGCCGGACAACTGCGCGGCATTACACGCGAGATTTTGCGGCAGGAGCGCATTCCCTTTGAGGCGGATCCTCTGAGTGGCGTGCAAATTCTGGGTATGCTGGAAACACGTCTCTTGCATTTCGATCGCGTTCATATTCTTGAGGCCACGGATGACAGGATGCCGGGGCAGGCGGCTCAGGACGCCTTGTTACCGGACAGCCTGCGCCCTTTGCTTGGCCTGCCGGACAATCGTCGCAGGGAACTGGTCGCGGCGTATAATCTCTACCGTCTTTGCGCTTCGGCACGCCATGTCACCTTTTATTGGCAGGAAGGTTCCGTCCAGTCGGCACTTTTTGACGGGAAAAAATGCCGCAGCCGTTTTGTGGAACAGGCCATCTGGCAGGAAGAACTCCGCCGCGGGCATCTGCTCAGGCCCGGCGATGGCCTTCTGGACATGGCGACGTGTGTCGTGCGTTCTTTCGCGTCGGAACAACCCAGGCTGATCCGCACAGCATCGTTGGGCCGGGCAATGGAGATTTTTCTGGATGCCGCCCCGCTCTCTCCAACGCATCTGGACGCCTACCTGCGTTGCCCTCTTCGTTTTGTCTGGACGCGGCTCTGCGGCCTGCGTCCACCTGACAGTGTGAATGAAGGCGACGATCCCGCCGCCATAGGAAGCCTCCTGCACGAAACCTTGCAACGGACGTTCAAACCCTATGTGAACACCATACTGCCCAGTGATGAGGAAGAAAAAAGAGCGCTTCTGCACGACATCAATGCCTGTTTTCTCTCGCTGCTGGAAGAGAAACAGCTGCGCAGAACACTCCCGCCGGACAGTCTGGCCATGTTGCTGGCGGCTGTGCCCTATCGCTTTGAGATGTTCGTGGAGGCACTCCCTTCCCAAACGCTTCTGCTTGACGTGGAGCGGAAAATAGACGCTTCCCTGATTCTTCGCAGTGGCGAACAACGGTTTTACGGGGTTATGGATCGTTTGGATCGTCGCGACGGACTGCTCTACATTCTTGACTACAAAACAGGTTCCCTAGTCCAGGCGGCAAATGCCTTCTGGGAACATACGGAACTTTTTGAACGCATGGCTTTTCAGGAAGAACATGACGATACGACGGATATGGATGCTCTTTTCACGGAAGTACGCTCGCTTATCCCCAGCGTGCAACTTATGTGCTATCTCGCCATGGCGCGGGCACGAGATCTTGGCCCCATTGGAAATGCGGCATGTATTGAGTTGCGTTCCTCTGGGAAGGAACACTTTTTTCTTCCACAGAAATCTGTTGCGGAACTGGATATGAATATCATCATTGATCGTTGTGAGGATGTTCTTTCCTTTCTTGTTTGGCATATGCGGTATGCTCCTTATTTTACCGTTCATGCGGAGGCTCAGTGCATATATTGTCCTTTGTCTTCGTTATGTGGTGTGGGGGGTGATTTGTAAGGAGTGTTTTTAGGTTTGAGGATTTTTTTAAGTTTTGATGTTTATATGTTGTAAGTTTACATAACTTTCATTATGACTTTTTTAAATTTTTCCTTGTTTATAAAAACAACAAAAAGCCCTGAGTTCCGCCTTCAGAAAGCGTTTTTCAGGGCTTTTCCAAATGTGGTACGACTCCTCTCCCGTAGAATCCCTTAAAAAGGATTCCGCGTCGCACGGCTGGACGCACCGCTCCCCGCGTTTGTCTCAGGAGTAAAGCGAGGCAAGGGGGGGGACGCGGGATCCGGCACCTTGAATTCCGGCACCGTCAACCCGCCGGTTTGCATGCCGGGATAGGTTTCATACAGGCCGGACTGCTCAGGCGTAGGAACGGAAGCGTCCGCGGGACGTTCGCCTTTTTCCATTTCTTCAGGGGTGACAGATGGTTGCGAGGAGAGCGGTTGCACTACGCGCGGCCCTTCATGCGTCGTTGGAAGCGTGCCGCGCGACGGAGGCACGGGAGTGAGCACAGGTCCGCCAAAGCCAAGCGGGGGTTGCACATTGCGCGGTTCGCCCGTCTGGAGCAGCTGGGCGTTGACTTCGCCAGGTCCGGGGATAAAATTTGTTTCCGGGTTCAGACTGGCCCACGCAAACCACATGGAATAGATGCCGTAGAGCTGCGGCATGGACGCCCCCTGCAAGGGGCCGGAAAGTCCTGTTCCCGAAGTGCAATCCCATACCGTTTTTGTTGTCAGATCAATCAGACGCCCGTCCGGTTCCTTGCGAAACAGAAAGGGTTTGCTCCATATTTGCCGATCGAAAATGCGTATGACATCCAGCTCAGGATCGTGGACGGCAAGGAGGGCCTTGGGTCCAATAAAAAAATTCACGGCCCCATTACGGCGCACATAGTTAATTTCCACAGCTACGAGTCCGACCTCGTTGATTTCCAGACAGAACATCGCCGTCTTGGGGTGGAAACGCCGGTCCTGGCGCTGGACGGGATAGGCCAGATCCTCATTGTAGTAGTAGGAATTGGGATTACGGTATTCGCCGTAAGGATCACGACCGTACGGACGCCTCCCTGGAGGCGCGGCCAAAACGGGCGCATGGGGATAGACGCGTTTGGCGGCTTTCCATGTCGTCCAATAGCAGGGGCGCATGGGGAGGCCTCGCCCCATGAGCGAACCGTCAAAAGCCATTCCCAGTTCCTGGAGCCAGAGACTGCCGGTATTGCGGTCAATAAACACGGAATTACCGTCAAAAAGGCTGCCTTCTACATCCAGCATCAGATTGAAGTTGCCAAAGTGCGTGTCATAGACGGCCAAAGTGCCGCTGGTGGGGCTGTACGTAATGGCGACGGATTCGCCGTTGATCAGTTCGTTGACAATCTGATGCCATACCATGATGCGTTGCGGATAAATGCGCGGCCCATCCGGCAGCGCGGCTACAAAGACGATATCGTCGTCTTCCAGCGTCAGGTTGGCATCCAGAACCCTGCAGTACCGCGGGCGATACAGGGCCTCAATGGCACCGTAGCCGACAGGTGTCTTGGTCAGCTTGTTATTGATGGAGGCCAGCTGTCCCATTGTCGTAGGCCTGGCGGGAAGGGATTCCGGCAATGCGGCGGGCAGGGCAGACAGCAGAAAAACCAGCCCCCCAGCAAGGGCGCATTTGCTGCACGCGTTCATGAGCGATTCTCCGGGGAAAAGATGAGGCGCAACGGCAGGCAAGAAAGAGCGCGGTTGTAAACGCGCACGGCATTCAGAGAAAACAAGGCGACAGCGCGGCTAGCCGCCGGACGGCGTGTTGTCCTTACGGGCAAAGATGTAGGCCCGCAGCGCCTGCGGCCAGGGACGCGGATGCCTGCCAAGAAAAGCGGCCAGCTTGTCCGTGCAGAGAACGGAATATTCGGGACGCTTCGCCTTTTGCGGCCATGCCGTCGAGGCGATGGGAATGACGCGGCACGGCGCGCTTGTGAGCTGTACGGCCTCGCAGGCCAGTTCGCACCAGCTGGCCTCGCCGCTGTTGGCCACATGCCAGATTCCCGGAACGCCGCTGTCCGCGCCTTTTTGCAGCCAGGCCTCCGCAAGCTGGGCGCTGTGGAGGGCTACATCGTCGGCAAAGCTGGGCGACCCCGTCTGATCATGGACGACCCTGATTTCATCGCGCCGGTGGCAGGCATTGAGGATGGTTTCCACAAAATTCCCGCGCCCATGACCGAACAGCCATGCCGTGCGCACCACGCAGGAGCGATCCGGAAGAGCCGCGCGCACGGACTCCTCCCCTTCCAGTTTGGTAGCGCCGTAGACGCTTTGTGGATGGGGTTTGTCCTCTTCTTTCAGAGGATGCCTGTTCTGCCCGCCGAAGATGAAATCCGTGCTGTAGTGCACCAGAAACAGAGATGGGCGCGTCTGCAACAGGCACGCCAGCGACGCTGGCAGGCAGCGGTTGATAAGACGCGCTTCCTCGACGTGATCTTCCGCGTCGTCCACCTGCGTCCAAGCGACCGTATTGAACACCACATCCGGCCGTACGGCATCCAGCTTTTCCGCAAGAAACGCATCGTTCAGCAAATCGCCCTGCTGCCGTCCCAGGGTATCCACGCTCCAGCCACGTTCTGTCAGGATGCGCGACAGCGCCTGCCCAAGCAGTCCGGTTGCGCCCCCCAAAACCAATGCTTTTGCCATTGAGCCCCTCCGCATAAGATTCAGACACAGTTTATCCGCCGTCAGGGATACGGTCAATATGCCTCGCCTTGCGTCTCCCCGGCAACTGACGTACAACCCTTTCATGAAGCGCGCCATACTCCTTATCGCCTACGGGCCGACCAGTATGCAGGGCAGGGCCGCGCTGAGCGCCTTCGACGCCAGGGCGCGGTCCCTGATCCCCGGTGTGCCCATACGCTGGGCCTATTCCTCGTTGCTCATGCGCCAGCGCCTTGCCGAATCAAGACAAAAGAGCGACTCTGTCTCCAAAGCCCTGCAACGCCTGCGCCTGGAACAATTCTCCTCCGTCGCCGTGCAACCGCTGCAAACCATTCACGGCGCGGAATACGCGCAGGTACGCCTTGCCGTTCTTGAGGCGGACAGCGGCGCATTCCGGGTGCGCCTGGGTATGCCCCTGCTGTCTTCCGACGACGATGTGCACCGCGCGGCGCACGCCGTCGTCCACCATCTGCCGCCCGGACGGCAGCCCCATGAGGATGTCATTCTCATGGGGCATGGCGCGCGCCATGCCGCGGCGTCCCGCTATCTCGATCTGGACAGGGCTGTGCAACGGCTGGACAGCCGTATCCACGTAGGCGTCATGAATGGAGAAAACGACCTCGGCGCTCTGCTCCCGCGTCTGGAGTCTTCCCGCATCTGGCTTTTGCCGCTGCTTTCCGTCATCGGGAGGCACGCCCAGGAAGACATGGCCGGTACTGGTGAGGAAAGCTGGCGCAGCCGTATTGAAGCCGCGGGGCACAGCTGTACGCCCGTGCTGCGGGGCCTTGCGGAATATGAAGCCTTCGCCGATCTCTGGCTGCGTCATTTGGAACAGGCCGTAACCGCGCTGGAAGATCGCTGAACGCGGACGGCTCTCCGCCTCCGTTCCCGGATAAGGAGGGAAAGCCTTCTCGCCGGTGTGTCCACAGGAGTTTCCCCGCCAAAGGGGAGAGCCTTCAAACAAGACAGGAAAGGATTTTTTCATGAAAACATCCCCGCATACCTTAACGGTGCTTCTGGCATGCGCGCTTCTTCTTGGCGGTTGCCTTGGCAGTGGCGCTCCGGCTCCCGCGGACGGCGGTCACGGCGCGGCCCTGTTCTCCCCCGCGCAAACGCCTCCCGGCGCCAACCGTTTCAACCCATGGATGCAGCAATCCCTGCCCAATACGCGGGAACTCTCGGCCGACGGCCGCGTCATGGTCGGCGGCATGGGCGGATCGGCCCAGAGCATACAGCGGGAAGCGGCGCACCGCCCCCATTGGAGAGAGGAAGTCTATCCTGTGGTCTATGGCAACCGGCAGGCGCCGCATGAAATTATCGTTCTGCTCGATTTTGCCGCGCCCGCCAGCGAAAAGCTCTGGGCACAGGTACGCAAGGCCGCGCGTTCCCTTTCCGGTGATCAGACAAAAATCGTCGTTTTCGGCAACAGCGCGGAGAATTACGGTACGGATCTCATGGGCCTTGCCATCTGGATTTCCTATTCCCGTGCCTCACAGGCCATGCCCTATCTGGACTACGCCCTCCAGAGCTGGAATGCTGTCAAGGCCGCCCAGCGAAAAACGCGCGGAGCCGCGCTTCCCTTCAGGACAGAATACGACGCCACCGTCGCCGCTTCGGACTTTCCTCTCCACTACAGCTACTTTTCCCGTCTGAACCCGCCGATCCCCGCCGCCCAGCAGCCCGATGTGGCCCGCTATTGCTATGACGCCGGTAATGTCAACATGTATCAGGCGTCACAGGTGGCCTCCTATTACGGCGTGAAAACCCTGCCAGCCGTACTTGTGGACGGACGGATTCTGGAGAATCCGGACGCCGGAGACATCACGGAAGCCCTGAAATAACCAGGGGCCCTCCCCCGCCTTCGTTCCAGAGCGGATCGCGCTGAACACGCGACCGCTCTCTTTTTTTCACGGCCGCGCTTCGGGGGAAAGGGCGTCAGTTGCAATCACACAGCGTCGGCAGGCGATGGCTTTGCAGCCGAATGCCACCGGAATCCAGCTCGCGCCGCAACTCCTCAAGACGGGAAAGCACACGCGGCGGTACGGCAACACCGGAACGGCGCGCGAAGGTCTCCAGCGGGACAACAACAACGCCGCCATCCTTCAGGGTGCGCGTGATGATTTTGCCTCCGGCAAAGCTTCCTTCCGCGGCGGCGGCCACAATATCGAAGACGGCAAGATCCAGACGGCGCACAATGGAAGTCATCGTCCGTTCCGGCGTGAGGGGAAGATCATTTTCGCCTATCACATAGCCGCCACGCGCCGCAATGCGCTTCACAGCGGCGGCACTTGCGCGCCTGGCCATGACGGCGATGACGGTCGCACCCTCATGCAGAAGTCCGTCGGCCTGTTCCACGGCAACGGCCCCATCCGTAAACGAGGAGGCTTCACGGCGGATCACGCGCATGTCGGGGGAAATCAGCCGCACACCTTCCGTATAGGCGGAAAACAGCGAGGTATCCGTGGGCGTGCTTTCGCCAGCAAGCCAGCCGACGGCCGCCTGGGCGGCGCCGCCAGGCAGACTCCCGGAACGCGTCAGCAGCGCCGCGGCGGCCCCGGCAAGAAAGGCGGCGGGCTCATCGGCAAAGGTCACAGACATGATGTTGGGGGCGCGGACGCCTGTATCGATGCAACCGAAACGAACCTTGCGAAAATTGGCGGCATTGTCCCTGAGAACTTCATGAAGCCGGGCGTCAGCCACCAGCACAAGATCCGAAGCCGCCGCGGCTTCCCGAAAGAGAGCCGTCTGATCCGCATGGGAAGGCGCGGCCACAACGCGCGCCGCAATGCCGAAGCGCTTTTCGGCCCTCTCCAGCCCGCGCCGCAGGGCGGCGGCCTGCGGATTGCGCGGATCAGGATCCTCCAGCAACAGCGTAACGCGCAGAGGCCCGGCGGCGGCCGCCGCTACAGTCAGACAGAAAAAAGACAACGCCATGAGACATGGCAGGATCTTGCGGAACAACATCTCTCCTCTCCAATGATTATGGAAGACGCGCGCTTCCCCCGTACGGCGAAGGGAGTATAGAGCTCCGTCCCACGCCGCGCAAGCGGAGCGTTTCCCTGTCCCCATGCGCGGCCACCCGACCTCGCGCGGCAACATTCCTCCATAAACAACATTTATGCAAAATTTCACAAACCGATCTCCTAGAAATTTTCAGAAAAAGAACCTATACTGGAATCATTGCACTAGCGGAGGCTGCAAACGGCAGCCAGGCTATGGCTTTTACTTCAACCAAAGCATTAAGGATTGCGCGCCATGAAAGATATGTTGCCCGCGTGGCTGACGCCGCAAGAGATTGACACCATCCTGACCAAGGCCACAGAACCGGACGCCGCCGAACGGTCTGCCATCCTGGAAAAATCCCTTGCTCTCCAGCCCCTCGGTCTGGCCGAAGTGGCCGCCCTGCTGCGTGTGGAAAGCAAGGACGGTCTGCGGAGCATCTTCGAGGCGGCGGACAAGGTCAAGCAGAAGGTCTACGGGGATCGCATCGTTCTGACCGCCCCCCTGCACCTTTCCAACCATTGCGGCAGCGAATGCCTGTACTGCGCCAATCGCCGCGGCAACACCCTGATTGAACGCCGCTACATGACGCCGCCGGAGATGAGGGAAGCGGCCCTCCATCTGGTACGGCAGGGACATAAGCGCGTCATCCTTGTCAGCGGCCAGCTGCCCAATGCCGATGTGGAATACCTCGCCGAAGCCGTCAGCGTCATGTATACCGTCTATGAGGATATGGGCGAACTGCGCAGGGTGAACATCAATGCCGGCCTGCTTACCGAGGAGGATTTCCGGACGCTGGTGCGCTACGACATAGGAACGGCCCTGATATTCCAGGAGACCTATCACGAAACCTCCTATTGCGCCGCCCACAAATCCGGTCCCAAGAGCAATTACTTCAAGCGGCTGAACGGCCCGGACATCGCCAGACAGGCCGGGGTGAATGAGGTCGGGCTGGGTCTGCTTCTGGGCCTCGGGCCATGGCAGTTCGATCTCCTGGCGCTGACGCAGCACGCGGCGCATCTCCTGCGTCTGTATGGCGAAGGCGCGCACACGGTTTCCCTGTTCCGCATGCGCCCGGCTCCCGGTTCGCTTTTTACCCCGCCGCACGCCCTGCGCGATGCCGATTATCTCCGTTGTGTGGCCATTACCCGTCTGGCTCTGCCGGAGTCGGGGCTGATCCTCACGACCCGCGAACCTTCCGGCCTCTGGCGCAACGGCTGTAGCGCCGGCGCGTCCCAGCTCATAACCGGCAGTCTTGCCAATCCCTATCAGGACTGGAATGAGGACGCGGGCGAACACGGCGTGCGTTTCCCCATGAGTGAGGATCTTCATGTCGACGAGGTCGTCCGTTTCCTGCTTGAGGAATCCCACCATCTCCCGTCCTTCTGTACGGCCTGTCAGCGTCTTGGCCGTGTCGGCGCGGAGTTCAACACCATCGCCTCTGACTGCGGTATGAGGAGCCAGTGCGGCCCCAACTCCATCGCTTCCTTCATGGAGTTTCTCCTGCACTATGCGACCCCCTACACCCGCGGACTCGGCGATCGCCTTATCGCGGAAAAGCTGCGCGCGCTCACCGACAGCGAACGCATGGCCGCCGTCCGCATGCTGCAAAAGGTACTGGCCGGCCGCGTGGACGAGTTCATTTAACGCCCTCTGTTCAAGCTTTTTCCCCGGCACTGACGGCTCCGGCGGGCTACGCTCTTTGCCGGAGCCTTTTTCTTTCCCGCGCTTCCACGAACGGGATTTTCCCGGCAACGCGGGGCCGTGGCCCCGCATTGCCTTTTGACAGCAAAAGAGGCATCATACGCCGCGCGGTTCGGGCGTTACTACCAAACACTTCCCGCACCCCCTGACCGGCGGAGAGCGGTGTTCGCCAACGGAAGGGGCGACGCATAGCGAATCATCTTCTTTTTTTGGGAGGCCACATACATGGGAGTCCTGAAACCTCTGCTGGGCGTCTCAGCCCTTGCGCTGCTTGCCTTTGCGCCATTGCCCGCCCTTCCCGCCAGGGACGGCGACGCCAGCTACGATCCCTACAAACGCTTCAGCCAGGTGCTGGATCTTGTGGAGCGCGAATACGTCAAGGACGTCAAGGAAAGCGATCTTATCAATAATGCCATCAAGGGGATGCTGCAAAATCTGGATCCGCATTCCAGTTTCATGAGCGCCGACGAATACAAGTCCATGCAGGAAACCACCTCCGGCGAATTTTTCGGCATTGGCGTGGAAATCTACATGGAAAACGGACAGGTGACCGTCGTATCGCCCATCGCCGATACGCCCGCCGATCGCGCAGGCCTGCTGGCCGGCGACGTCATTCTCTCCATCGACGGCCAGGCGACGCAGGAGCTGAGCCTGCAGGATGTCGTCTCGCGCATTCGCGGCCCCAAGGGCAGCGCCGTGGAGCTGACCATCCTGCACTCTTCGGCAAAAGCGCCGCAGACAGTACGCATCACACGCGGGGCCATCCCCCTGATCAGCGTCAAATCCAGAGAACTGGAGAAAGGGTACCACCTGATACGCATCACCCGTTTTTCAGAACGGACGACCGAAGAACTGCAGGATGCCATCAAAGCGGCGGGCGCGGATCTGAAAGGCATTGTGCTTGATCTGCGCAACAATCCTGGAGGTCTGCTGGATCAGGCCGTGCGCGTTTCAGACATGTTCCTCAGCGACGGCGTCATCGTCTCCATCAAGGGCCGTACCCAAAGCTCCGAACGCGCCTACCGGGCCTCCGCGCAAAAAGAAGACATCACCGTGCCGGTGGTGGCGCTGATCAACGCCGGTTCCGCATCGGCTTCGGAAATTGTCGCCGGGGCCCTGCGTGATCAGAAACGCGCGCTGATTCTGGGTGAACGCTCCTTCGGCAAGGGCTCCGTACAGAATATCATTCCCCTTCCTGACGGTTCCGGTCTCAAGCTGACTGTGGCGCTGTACTATACCCCTAACGGCAGCTCCATTCAGGCGGAGGGCATTCAGCCCGACATGGAAGTCCCCTTTGCCTCCCGCGGCGATCAGGATCGCTTCCTGCTGCGGGAACAGGATCTGAACCGCCATCTGGAAAACGGCAAAAAGAAGGGCGATACCAAAAAAGATGCCGCTTCGGAAGCGCGCGAACAACTGGAACGCGACAATCAGCTGCGCACAGCACTTCAACTGCTCAAGGGCATTCCCGCCGTGCAGCGCCTCCGGAGCGATGCGGCGCGGTAAGGCGCGCACCGCGCCCGTACAGGCTCGGACGCGCTCAAGGCTCTTCTTCCCGTCCTGACAACCTACAATCTCGCCGTTCCCCCGGCGTTCTCCATCATGGAAATGCCGCGGCCCGCCGGTGGAGAGGGGCGTCATGTGGAGATGGGCGTCATTCAGCCTCGCCGCGAAATGACCGCCCATCTCCATGGCCACTATCGCCGCCCCCCCCTTTCCATGAGGGCACACGATCATCCCTGAGCATAACAGATTTCCCCCAATCCGTATGAAGGACGCCGTCTCGCAAGCTTCTCTTCCGGCTCTCGCAAGTCCCTCTCCGAACGCGGCACGACCGGAATCCGCACAGGAAGACCGCTGGTATCCTTCCTCTTCGTTACGGCTGCTTCTTGGCGGCCTTCTCTGGATGAGCGCCGCTCTGGCGGTCTGCCTGCCCCTGACGCCAAAGGAAATGCCCAGCTCTCTTGCGGATGACACCTTCTTTCCCCACGCCCGCCCTACCGGGCCTGTCGTATACGCCCCCCAGCCAGAGGCTCCCGCTCAGGAGAGAAGGCATGCCTCCACCGAGGCGGAACGCCATTTTCTGCGGCGGGAACATGCCGTTCTGAACTTTCTCGCTCCACGGCTCGGCCTTTGCGCGGCGGCGGCCATGCCGTCCGCGACATTCACCTGTGTGCGCCGCGAGGATCCCGCGACGCGTCTTCCCCGCTATGTCTGCACAGGAAACGGACAAGGCGCTCCTCTGCGTTTTGCCGTTGCCCTGCGCCAGCGACTGGGACGGGAAGGGCGTCACGCCCGATCGGCGGATGGCAGTCCTCTTTTTCCCCAGCCCTTGTTGCCTTATCTGCGCTGGCGCGATGACGGCGCGCTGGAGGTACGCAGCGGCGACTGCGTCATGATGGAAATTCATTTTCCGGGACGGGAACGGGAGTTGGCGGATCTTGCCCGTCCCCACCCCCAACCGGCGCTGATCATCGTCATTGACGATATGGGGCAGAAAATGGAAGCCGCGGGACAGCTGGCGGCCCTGCCCTACCCTGTTACCCTGGCCGTGTGGCCCCATGCGCGGCACAGGGGGGATACCGTGCGTCTGGCCAGAGACATGGGGCTGGATGTCCTTGCGCATATCCCCATGGAGGCCCTGCCCGGCAAAGACGGAAGGCTTCCCGCGACCGGGCCGAACGCGCTTCGCGTGGATATGAACGAAGCACAGTTGCGCCGGGCGCTGAATGAATCGCTGGCTCTCCTTCCAGAAGCCATAGGCTTCAATAACCATATGGGATCAGCCCTGACCAGCGCCGACGGTCCCTGCCGCGTCATTGCCCGCAACGAGGCCGGGCGGGGCTACTTCGTTCTCGACAGCATGACGCATCCGCAATCGCGGCTTTTCGCCCGCTGCCGTCAAATGGGCATCGTCAGCGCTGCGCGATCGGTTTTTCTGGACAATACCCGCCGCGTGCCGGCCATTCTGGCCAATCTCTCGCTGGCCGCACGAAAGGCCAGACAATACGGATCGGCCATTGCCATAGGGCATCCCTACCCGGAAACCATAACGGCCCTGCAACGATGGGAAAATCTGGAAGGCGTGGCCATCGTTCCATTGCGCCGCCATATCTGGCGCCTTTCAGGAGCGGGACTCCCCGATGCCGTCTCTCCCTAGGATCTCCCGTTTTTGACATGTGACCATGAAACCCCACCGAATGAAACACCCTGGCACTCTGTGAGGAGGAGCATATGAAAAAAGAGATAGGCTGCATAGGTTGCGGCGCTATGGGCGGCGCCATCATGGCCGGACTGGCCCGCAGCGCGCCCCTGTGGGAAGGCTGGGGCCTTACGGCCTGTTCGCGCACAGCCGCGCGTCTTGCGCCCCTGACGGAACTCGGCGTCGTCCCCTGTGCTTCCAGCGCGGATGTGGCGGCGCGGAGCCGTTATATTGTCGTTGCCGTCAAACCCTGTCAGATGGAAGAGGTTCTGCGAGGACTGGCTCCGCATCTGCGTGTGGAGCACGTCGTCATCTCCATAGCGGCAGGCGTCGGTATGGCGTCGATCCGGGAAAACACCGGCCGCACCTGCGCCATTGTGCGCTGCATGCCCAATACTCCCGCCAGAATCGGCAAGGGGGTCTTTGGCCTCTGCTTTGACGATCCGGCGCTGAGCGACGAAGCGCGCGGCGACATTCATGCCCTGTTCAACGCGCTGGGCGTCTGTGTGGAACTTCCAGAAACACGCTTCACCGCCTTTTCGGCGCTTATTGGCGCCGGTCCCGCCTATGTCTTTGCCATGATGCAAGGGCTGGTTCAGGCAGGCGCCACGCTGGGGTTTACCTGGACGCAATCACGCGAAATGGTGACGGCCCTGTTTGAGGGAAGCGCCGCCATGGCGGCGCGGGAAGACTCGCCGCTGATGCGGCTGCGCGACGAGGTGTGTTCCCCGGCGGGACTTACCCTTGCCGGTGTGAACGCGCTGGATCGCGCGGGCCTCTGCGGACTCCTGGTTGACGCCGTTCTGGCGGCGGACGCCCGAGGCAGGGAAATGGAGCGGTGATATCATCCCCCCATGACGCCGGGGATGTGATGGAAAAGACGGGGAAAGCCTCCTCACCTGAACGCTTTCCCCGCCCCCCATGTTCCATGTTCCCGGCAAACGGCACTATGGAAGCCGCGCCCGTTCACTTGCCTTTGCCGCATGCATATGCCGCAGCCAGTCATACCAGCCCTCAAGCCCGGCGCCAGTACGGCAGGAGACCTCAAAGACGGCCAGATCTCCATTCAGGCGTGTGGCAAAGGCCCTCGCGCGCTCCATCTCAAAATCCACATAGGGCAACAGGTCAATTTTGTTCAGGATCATTGCCTTGGCAAGATTGAACAGCAGAGGGTACTTTTCCGGCTTGTCGTCTCCTTCGGCGACACTGAGCAGGGCGACCTTGGCATCTTCGCCGCAATCAAATTCCACAGGGCAGACAAGATTGCCGACATTTTCTATAAAGAGAATATCAACCTGGGAAAGATCCAGGGCGTCCAATGCCGTGGCGACCATATTACTGTCAAGATGGCAGCCTCCATCGGTATTGATCTGCACCGCCTGCACACCAGTAGCGGCAACGCGGCGCGCGTCGTTGTCCGTCTGTAAATCGCCCTCAATGACGGCCATACGGAACTCACCTGACAGATCGCGCAAGGTGCGTTCCAGAAGGGAGGTTTTTCCCGCTCCGGGGGAGGATATGAGATTCAGCGTCAGGATGCCGCGCAGGCGTCCGCGCACCTGCCCGGCCATTTTTTCATTGGCTTCCAGCACATTGCGCACCACGGGGATTTGCATGCCGCACTCCTCTTCCACAAGCTTACGTGCCTTCAACGGCAACAATGTTCAGTTCCTTTCCCTGCAGAACCTCGTGCCCCAGCTGCTCGCCGCAATGCGGGCAGGGTTCCCACAGCGCCAGCCGCCCCTCTCCGCCAAATTCCCCGCCACACGCGCCGCAGCGCAGGCGCAGGGGTATCTCCTCAATGACAAGGCTGGCGGTTTCGTCAGGGGTCCCCTTCAGAAGAACCTCAAACCCGAAACGCAGGGAGGACAGCTCCACACCGGCCAGCGTGCCGCAACGCAGGCGAACGCCCGTCAGGCGTGTACAGCCGCGGGCCTTCAGCTCCTGACGCGCAATGTCAAGAATATTCTGGGCAAGGGACATTTCATGCATGGGCGCAGGCTACCCGAAAGAAGGCCTTCCGTAAAGGGAGCCGCCTGAGACAACGCCTTGCCATTCACGATAAATCATGTAGAGTTCCTCCATGCAATCTCCCCAATACATCGGCGTCTATTCCCTGCGCAACAAACTCCAGGAGGGTCCCAGAACCCTCTATTTTGTCTGGCAGACGGAAACAGACGAGTATATCGTCCAGCGCATCGACAGCGCGCGGCAACCCACAGGCGCTCCGGAACGAATCGCCCGCGACATGCTGCTGCGCAACTTTGTCCCGGAAGCGCCGCCCACGCCGCGGGCAGTAGCGCCGCAAGACGGCGCCCTTTCTCCATCCTCACCGGCAGCGCGTCCAGAGACACAGGAGACGGAAAGCGCGTCGCTCGTTAGCCCGCCGGGTTCCACCGGCGGAGAAGAAGAGGCGCTGTTCAGCGACATGGAGTTCCGGCGGCTGGAGCTCGCGCGCAAGGCGAAGCATCTGGAAGCGGCCCTGCGCGAGACGTTCCGCAAAACGCTCCTTCGCCTCAAGCGCCCCAAAGAGCGATCCGCGGCTCTGGCGGCTCTGGAACAACTGGCGGCGGCCAAGGAGGGCATCGTCGTGGAACACCGCCATATGTTTCGCGATTTTGGCGTCCAGCTGCGCAAGCACGCTCACCCGGAGACGGCCCTCCACTTCAGCCACCGCGTCGTCAAGCTCGCCCCCGGCGACGATCACGCCCTTTTCAACATGGCTCGCGTTCTCTATGATCTGCGCAGGTTCGACGAGGCGGAACAGCTTCTGGAAAAGGCCATGAAAATGAACGCCGCGGAACCCGCCCACCGTCTGCTGCGCGACTCCATCATGCGGGAAAAGCGGCGCGCCCCCCGCACCCGTCGATGACGCCATGCGCCTCAGGAGTTTTCATCAATGAATAAAATCATCATGGGACTCATTGTCGCCGTCTGTGTGCTGGGCATGGCGCTGATCATGCTCAATGAGAAGCTGGGACGTAAACCGGAGCCCGCGCCAGTCGCGCCGATCCCTCTGGAAAGCCCGGCGGAGCCGCCCTCCCAGGGGCTGGGCGGCGCCGCACTCCCCGCTGGCCGTCCCGGCGGCGGCGATCCGCTGCCTTCCCTGCCAGCCTCGTCACCCGCGCCCAGCCTGCCTTCTTCTCCAGCGCCCATTCCCGCGCCTGACATGCCCGCCGTCCCCGCGTTTTCCTTTGGCGGCGACGATGCGATGCCGCCAACGCTTCCTCCCCTGCCGCAGACAGCGCTTCCCGCGCCCGTTCTTCCGCTGCAGGACACGGCGAAAGAGGAGCCGCCCTCCCCTACGCCGGCAGCCACGCCTTCGCCATCCAATGAGGAGCACAGGGAGGTGCCTGTACCGAGCCTGGCGTCCAGCGTCGTCGCGGAACATGAACGCAAGGCCTCTCCCGCGCCTGTCCGGCAGGAACCGTCTGAAAAAACGCCTGAGAAAAAAGCGCCCGAAAAAGTAAAGCTTCCTCCCGCGCCTGAAAAACAAGAGGAAAAAGCCGTGGCGGAAGCGCCGCGCAAGGCGCCCTCCCCCAACATCGAACGCGCAAAGGAAGACCCCGGAAAAGCGGAACCCAGAAAAGAAGCCCCCAGGAAAAAGGAACCCGCTCCCTCCAGAGAGACCCCCGCCGCCGCGGGCAAGAGCATTGAACGCTTTGTTGTCTATGTCCGCGAAAATGGCGCCACCGTGCGCATCGTGGGCAATACGAATATTTCCTATAAGCCCATGCTGCTGACAGAACCGGATCGCGTTGTCCTGGATCTCGACGGGGACTGGGACATCAAAGCCCCGGGCATTCCCAAAAACAAACTTGTCACCAATATTCGTATCGGCAAACCCAACGGAAAAACACGTGTCGTCATCGATCTGAACAGTACGGCAAAAATCCGCTATACGCTGTCCAGGGATCGCCGGATGCTTGATGTCCGCGTGGACAAGTAGATGGGTTTCAAGGAGTATCTCATGGAGAACGTTGTCATCAAAAACGACAAACTGATGCGGCTGCTCAATATCACCATTGAGGAAGCCCGCGAAGACTACGCACGCGCCACCATGCCCCTGACCAATGACAACCTCAACGGCATGGGTGTGGCCCACGGCGGCGCCATTTTTTCTCTGGCGGATATAGCCTTTGGCAGCGCCGCCAATGCCGGAAAGCATCATTGTGTCGTCAGCCTGACTTCCCATATGGAATTTCTGCGGCCCGGATCCGTCGGCCCGCTGGTGGCGGAAGCCCGCCTTGTGCGCGGTGGACAACATGTCATGAACTATGAGGTGGACATTTTTGACGCCAATGAGGTGCTGATCGCCAAGTGCCTGTCCACCGGATTCCGCACATCCCTTCCCCATCCCGCCGGGGAAGGGAAATAACAACGCGACGATTCTTTCGCCGGGCGGCAGCGCGCCCGTCCTGTACGCAAGGCCCCCCGCCTTTCCCAGGCGGGG
The DNA here is from genome assembly GCA_934546745.1 of uncultured Desulfovibrio sp. GTDB lineage: Bacteria > Desulfobacterota > Desulfovibrionia > Desulfovibrionales > Desulfovibrionaceae > Desulfovibrio. The sequence goes on from CAKTDV010000006.1 coordinate 27,849, forward strand.
GCCTTGCCGCGTTTCGCTACCCTTTCATACTGCGTTTGGAAGCCTTGATCGGATTGACTTTTTTCTTGTTTTCACCATCTCCCACCTTGCGGACAAGATGTCGGTGTTCCTCAACGAGCGACGCGTAATCAAGATGGAGAGCCGCCAACCGCTCCGCCATACCGGCCCTGGCCGCCGTGTAGCGATGCGGATCGGCAATATTTCTGTCAAGATAGCGGGCCGTTGTCAGATACAGACCCTTTTCGTCAATGGCAAGGAAGTATGGCGTGCCGTTTTCCTCCACCTGCCGGATGATCATTGCCGACGTGCTGCCAAACCTGGAAATCATTCGTTCCTCCTTTGCCGCGGGGAATTTTTGCCGCGGCCATTGTGCGGCTGTTTTATAAAAAATGAATTTCATTTTCAATAAAAATTCCTGACCATATTCCACAGGGGCGTTCAGGAGACCTTCGCATCCAATCTTCCACCCCCCAGGAGTATCCAGAAAGGAATATGTCGTCCCCTCTCACGCATCCGCCTGGACGCTGAGTGACGCCCACCGGCGTATTTCCCTGTTTCTGGCTTCCACAAGCGTTCGCCGGTGTCTATGGCCAGGAAGGATCTCCGTCAGAGCACAAGCAGCGACGCCATGCCCAGAAAGATGAAGAACCCGCAGCCGTCGGTGATGGTTGTCAGAAAGATGCTGGATGCCTGCGCCGGATCGCGCCCCAGAGCGCGGAAGATCAGCGGAATGGAACCGCCCGCCACCGCGCCGAGCAGCATGTCGAAAAGCAGCGCCCCGCCCATGACAGCCCCCACCAGCGGATTGCCTGTGAACAGCCACGCGCCCACAAAGGCAAGAAGAGCCATGAAAAAACCCGTCACCACACCGATCTTGGCTTCCCGCAGCACGGCCAGCCAGGACTTGCGCGCATCGAAGCGATCCGTCGCCAGCTGGCGGATCATGACGGCCAGCGCCTGTTGGCCCGTATTGCCCGCCTGATTGGCCACCATGGGCATGAGGACGGCGAGGGCGGCCATCTGGGCTATGCTGCCCTCAAACATATACACGACTGATGCGGAAATGGCGGAATTGAACATGTTCACCACAAGCCAGGGCAGGCGCTTGCGCACGCTCTCGCCCCACGGCGTATCCACGCTTTCCTCAGGATCAGCACCCACCATGCCGAGCATGTCCGCGCTGGCCTCGTCGTGAATGATGTCCATGATGTCGTCGTAGGTCACCACGCCCATGATATGCCCCTGATAGTCAACGACAGGCAGGGCCATGAAGTTGTAATGCGACAGCAGATTGGCGACATCTCCCTTGTTCATGTCATAGCGCACGGTGATCAGCTTGCGTCCCGCCACCGCCTCGCCCACGATGGAGCCGGGACGCGCCAGCATGAGATCGCGCAGCGAAAGCACCCCGACAAGCTTGTCGCACCTGTCCACCACGTAGCCGTAATAGGGGCTTTCCTTTTCCTCCATCTGGCTGCGTATATGGGCAATAGCCTGATCCGACGTCCAGTCCTCCTCAAGAAGGATAAGCTCGGTATTCATAATGCCCGCGGCGGAATCCGAATCAAAGTTGAGCAGATTGCGTAACTCTTCGGAATCTTCGCGGTTGAGGTGGTTGAGCAGCACATCCCGATGCTCCTCGTCCAGCTCGTCCAGCACGTCGGCGGCGTCGTCCGGGGCCATTTCCGCGATAATCTGGGCGGCCACGTCGGCATCGAGGTTTTCGAGCACATCCACGGCGATGTTTTCGTCCAGCTCCGCCAGCGCCTCGGCGGCATCTTCCGTCGGCATATGCCGCAGGGCGCAGACCTGCTTTTCCAGGGACAGATTCTCAAGATGATCCGCCATGTCGGCGGGATGGACGAATTCGGTTCCGTACTCCGCATCACGGCACCGCGCGGGCATGGAAAGGCCCCGCTTCTCAGCGCCTTTTCCAGCGGCGGCCGTGTCCGGCGCGACAGTGGGCACGCGTTTGTTCTCCATGGGCGACCTCGCGGCTTCAACGGTTCCTGGGGGAACCCTGGTTGTGAAAAACACCCCACGGCTTGACGTGCCGTGACTGTGCTTTTATGAAAGAGGAAAAAAACAGCTGGCGATGCCTTGCGGTTCGCAAGGGGTTGTAGCACGCACTTTTTCCAGGAACAAGCAATGTCCCGTTCATGGTCGCAATTTTTTACTCCCGCAGGTCTGGCGCTCCTGCGCCGTTCCATCCGTCTGGCGCTTGACGAGGACGGGCCGGATCTGACGGCGGAAGGGATCTTCTCCCCTGATACGCCACTGCATGCCGTTATACGCGCCAAGGAAGAAACCCTCGTCGTGGGCCTGCCTGTCATCCCTGAAGTCTTCGACGCCCTGGGCGGCGGCGCAACCTGCACGCTGGATGTGGAAGAAGGATCGCTGGCGCCCGCCATGACCTCCGTCGCCCGCCTGCACGGCCCGGCAACGCTTTTGCTGCGTGCCGAACGGGTCATTCTCAACTTCGTCTCCCATCTCTCCGGCATCGCCAATCTGACGGCCCGCTATGTGCGCGAACTCGAAGGCACGGGAGTGCGCCTGCTTGACACCCGCAAGACGACGCCTGGCCTGCGCTGGCCGGAAAAATACGCGGTACAGGCGGGGGGCGGCGGCAATCACCGCAAAAACCTCGTCGAAATGCTCATGCTCAAAGACAATCACATCGACGCCGCTGGATCCATCGGCGCTGCGGTAAAACAACTGAGGGAGCGTTATGCGCCATGCCCGCCCATCGAAGTGGAATGCCGCACCCTGGAGCATGTGCGCGCTGCGCTGGAGGCCGGAGCGGATCGCGTCATGATGGACAACATGGAGGCTCCGCTGCTCTCACGGGCGCTGGCGCTGGTGCCTCCCGATGTGGAAGCCGAAATCAGCGGCGGCGTCTCTCTGGAAAACATCCGGGCACTGGCGCTCACCGCTCCCCGCCGTCCCGACTTCATTTCCGTCGGACGTCTTACCCACTCCGCCGTGGCCGCCGACTTCAGCATGACGCTGGAAAGCCAGGCAGGGCACGAAGCCCACTAAGGACACCATCATGGAGCAGCTTTCTGACGAAATCGCGGCGCTCCGGCAACGCCTCGGCGACGCCGTGAGCATCATGGGCCACCACTACCAGAGCGACGCCGTTGTCGCCTTCTGCGATGTCACCGGAGATTCCCTTGAACTGGCCCGGCGCATACCGGACATCCATGCGCGCCACATCGTCTTCTGCGGCGTGCATTTCATGGGCGAATCCGCGGCGCTGCTTGCCGCGCCGCAACAGGCCGTCCACCTGCCCGCTCCCGATGCCGACTGCGAAATGGCGCGCATGGCTCCCGCCGCCCAGGCCCGTGCCGTTCTTGAACGCCTCCGCACCCTCGGACGGAAGATCACGCCCCTGGCCTATGTGAATACGACGCTGGCGCTCAAGGCGGTGGTGGGCGAATTCGGCGGCGCGGTCTGCACGTCGGCCAACGCCGCCGTCATGCTGCGCTGGGCGCTGGAACAGGGCGACGGCGTCCTCTTCCTGCCGGATCGCAATCTTGGACGCAACACCGCCCGCCAACTGGGTATGGCTGAAGACGACTGGCATACGCTTACGCTGGACGCCAACGGCCTCGCCGCCGCTGAGGAGGGGCATCCCGGCCTGCGGCGACGCCTCCTCCTCTGGCCGGGCTGCTGCCCCATTCATGACGTCATGCCCGCCGCCGCCGTGGCGGAGGCCCGCGCCGCCTTTCCCGGCTGCAGGGTCACGGCCCATCCCGAATGCGGGCCCGATCTCATCCATGCCTGCGACGGCGCGGGTTCCACATCCTACCTCATCCGCGAGGCGGAACGCCTTGCCGCCAGCGAGACGCCGCCCGTCCTCGTGATGGGGACGGAAGTCAATCTGGTCAACCGCCTTGCGGCCCGCTTTGCCGGCCGTTGCCGGATCGTACCGCTGACCCGGGACGCCATCTGCCCGGATATGGCGAAAGTCACGCTCAGCCACCTGCGCGACACGCTGGCGGCCGTGGAAAACGATACCGCCGCTCCCCTGCGCATCGATCCCGATCTCGCCGTCCCCGCCCGCGCGACGCTTGATCGCATGCTGGACGTCTGCAACAGGTAGCGCTCCCGTTTTTTCGCTCAACTTCTTCCCAGCAAGGAGGCCGGCATGGCCGACAGCACAGATTCCGCCGTTCGCCGTCATACGCAGGTTCTTATCGTCGGATCGGGTATCGCCGGCTGCACAGCCGCGCTGACGCTGGCTGACGCCGGAAACGACGTCCTGCTAATCAATGCGGGCGAGGACCTGAGGGGCGGCAATTCGGAGCTGGCACAGGGCGGCATCATCTACAAGGCGGCGGACATCCCCCCCGCCGACGAGGCGCGCGCGCTGGCACACGACATCCTTGTTGCCGGGCATGACTACAACTACCGCAGGGCCGTGCACTACCTGTGTAAAAACGGCCCCGCCTGCATTGACGAGGTGCTGGTGCGGCGGGCGGGCGTGAAATTCGACAGAAATGCCGGCGGCGGCTTCAACCTGACCCGTGAAGGCGGGCACGGCAGACCGCGCATTCTCCATTGCGCGGACTATTCCGGGCGGGCCATCATGGATGGTCTCATGACGCAGGTCATTGCCCATCCCCGCATTACCTGTCTGTTCCGCCGATCCGCCATCGACCTGCTTACCAGCCACCATCATGCCAAAAGCTCCCAATACCGCTATGGCGTGGAGAACCGCTGCCTTGGCGCCTATGTCCTCAACGAGTACAACGGCTGCCCGGAAACCATTCTGGCTGACTGGACGGTGCTGGCCACAGGCGGTGTGGGACAGGTCTTTCTCCATTCCACCAATGCCCCGGCCTGTGTGGGAACGGCCATATCCATGGCCTTCCGCGCGGGCGTCGCCCTCTCCAATCTGGAATTCATGCAGTTCCACCCCACGGCCTTTTACGAGGAGCGCAGCCACAGACGGCCGCTCATCACCGAAGCCATGCGCGGCGAGGGCGCCCGCCTGCTGGATGGGGCGGGCAAGCCCTTCATGGAACGGCATGATCCCCGCGGGGATCTCGCTCCCCGCGACATTGTGGCCCAGGCCATGATGGAGGAAATGCTCCATAACGGCGCGCATTGCCTCTATCTTGACGCCACCTGCGTGGAGCAGGATCTGCCCACACGTTTCCCCACGGTCTTCAACCAGTGCGGGGAAGCGGGCATAGACATACGCAGGGAACCCATTCCCGTCGTCCCGGCCGCCCATTATTTCTGCGGCGGCGTGCTTTCCGACGCCAGAGGCCGCACCTCCATGCCGGGGCTCTATGCCATCGGCGAATGCGCCTGTACGGGCCTGCACGGCGCAAACCGGCTGGCCAGCACGTCGCTTCTGGAAGGTCTCGTCTGGGGCGTGAGCTGCGGCCGGGATCTTGCCTCCCGCTGCCGTACCCATCCCGTCCCGTCCGCTCTTTTCGCGGCCATTCCCGAATGGATGCACGAGGGCGACGAACGCCATGACGACCCCGCGCTTGTCGCGCAGGACTGGGCCAACATCCGCTCCACCATGTGGAACTACGTCGGCATTTCCCGCACGACAGCGCGGCTGCGCCGCGCCTTTGAGGACATGCGCGACCTTGTGCGCCATATCCATGACTTTTACAAACGTACGCGCATCTCCCGCCCTCTTGTGGACCTCTTTCACGGATCACAGACGGCCTATGTCATTACACAGGCGGCCATGCGCAACCGCAAGAGCATTGGCTGCCATCACCGGGTGGATTAACGCTCTCCGGGCCCCCCCAAGGAGTAAGGAGTCTCCATGAAATTGCCGTTACTGTATAAAATGCTGCTCTGGATCCTGCTCCCCTCGCTCCTTGGCCTCTCCGCGGTGACAATCGGCAGCTATATGCAGGCGAAAGGCTCCCTGGATACGCAGATTGCCGAGGAACTCAAACAGACGGTTCTGAGCGAAACAAGCCAGCTGAAAAGCGTGACCACGGATCTCCTGCGGAATGTCCTGAACAACAACGCGCGCATTACGGCTGTGCACGCCTATCTTAAAGGCGGATCGGACGGGGAGAAAAACGCCCTTCGCCCCGCCATGCAGCAGGTTCTGGACAATCTCATCCAGAACTTTTCTCTTCTTACGGGCGTCGGCCTGATAGGCCCTGACGGCATTGTCCAGGGGCATACCGACGCGGGAGGCCGCGGTCAGAATTTCGGGAGCCGACCGTATTTTCAGGAGTCCATACAGGGGAAAACCAGCGTCCTGAACACACGGAGCAAGGTGACGGGCGCCGTGACGACCATCCTCTCCGTGCCGGTGATGGACGGCGCAAAACCTCTGGGCGTGCTGTACGCGACGCTGAATCTCAAGAATATCAGAGCGGAAACCGTAGAGAGCATCAAGCTCGGTAAGACAGGCGTCTGTTCCGTGTACGACGGAAAAGGGCTTCTTCTGATGCATCCCGATACGGCCGCCATCGGCAGGGAGGATGCCGGCGCGCCCTGGATCAGGCAGATTCTTTCCCAGCGCGACGGACACCTGGAATATGTGGAGAACGGTACCGTTCAGGACGTGGCCCGGACTGTTTCCTCGGCCTCCACCGCCTCGGATGAAACACGGGAAAAGGCGCAGGCGGGCGCACAGGTCGTTGGCTACTCCCTGCGGAGCATCGAGTCCGTGCACCAGCTTTCCCAGGAACTCAAAGCGGGCATGGTGCAGCTTAACGAGCATGCCCAGGACATCAGCCGGATCATGAACGTCATTTCCGAAATTGCGGATCAGACAAACCTGCTGGCTCTCAACGCCGCCATTGAAGCGGCGCGGGCGGGCGATTCGGGACGCGGCTTCGCCGTGGTTGCGGACGAGGTGCGCAAGCTGGCGGAAAAGACCATGAATTCCACACAGGACGTCGGCGGCGCCATCAAAGCCATCCAGAACAGCTCGCTCAACAGCTCGACACTGGTTGACAAGGCCGTGGCCCAGATCGATGAAGCCACGCGCTTTGCCAAGGAATCAGGGCACGCTCTGGAAGAAATTGTCGCCATGGTGGAAGGCATGGCGGATCAGGTCAGGGTCATCACCACAGCGAGTGAGGAACAGTCCGCCACCAGCAAAAAAATTATTCAGTCCATCGATCAGGTCAATGGCATGTCCCGGGAGACAGCCGGCGCCATGTCCGAGGCATCCAAGGCGGTTTTCGATCTGGCGCACCAGTCCCATCTTCTCAACGAACTCATCGATCGCATGAAAAACGCCTGAGCACAGGCGTCGGGACATGCCATGCGCGGCGCTTTTCCTTCCTCAAAGCGCCGTGCCCTTTGTGGGAACATACAGTGTTGTCATGTCCACCTTTTCCAGGGCAAGTAACGCGGCTTTCTTCCGTATGCCGCCCGCATATCCCGTCAGGCTGCCGTTCGATCCAACGACGCGGTGGCACGGTATGATGATGGAAATTTCATTGTGTCCCACAGCGCCGCCCACGGCCTGCGCCGACATCCGGGCAAGGCCTTCCTGTTGCGCCAGCCGCCTTGCCAGCGCGCCGTAGGTTGTGGTCCGGCCATAGGGAATCTCCAGCAGCAGCTTCCAGACGTGCTGACGGAACAGCGACCCGACGGGCCGCAACGGCGGGGTGAAATCCGGCTCTCCGCCGGAGAAATACACGTCCAGCCAGCGTTCGGCCTCCCGCAAAACCATCGTTGGGCGCTCTTCATGCTCCGGATCAAGATGATCGGCAAAATATTTCTCCCCCTCAAACCACAGCCCTGTCAGACCGCCTTCGTCCGCCGCCAGCAGGATACCGCCCAAAGGAGACGCATAACGCCGCGTATACATCATACACCATTTCCTCCAGCAAAAAGCGTGCGAAGCAAAAGCGCTTCTCCCCCGCCGTCCCTCCTCAGCGCTTCAGCTCTTCCTCCTCCACATTGAAGGTTTTCTCCACAAGATAGAGAGGACGGCACTTCAGCTCCTCGAAAATCTTGCCGACATATTCGCCGGTAATACCGATGGAGAGCAGCACGACGCCGCTCAGAAGGGCCTGCAGACACAGCAGCGACGTCCAGCCCTGAACGGCACTTCCCGCCACATAGCAGATCAGCGCGTACAGACACCCGGCAAACCCGATCAGGGAAAAACACAGACCAAGCACGCTTACCAGCCTGATGGGATAGGAAGAGAACGAGGTGATTCCCGCCCAGGCAAAACGCAGCATCTTATGCAGAGGATATTTTGTCGTACCGAAGCGCCGTTCATCCCGGACATAGGGGACAGCAATCTGTGGAAAGCCGATCCAGGCAAACATACCGCGCAAAAAACGCTGTTTTTCCGGCATGGCGTTGACAATGTCCACACACCGCCGCGAAACAAGACGGAAATCGCCCGTATCAGCCGGGATACTCTTGTGGACACAGTGCCGCAGCAGCCGGTAAAACAACCAGGCGCTGGCTTTCTTGAACGCCGTTTCCCCTTTGCGCTCCCGCCGTTGGCCGTAGACAACGTCATAGCCTTCCTCATAGCGCCGAATCATTTCCGGCACGACGCGCAACGGATCCTGCAGGTCGGCATCCATAATCACGACGGCATCGCCTGTCGCGTAGCGTAACCCGGCGCTGACAGCCGCCTGATGCCCAAAGTTGCGGCTGAAGGAAACAAGACGAAGACATCTGTTCGCCCGCGCCCAGTCCATGCAGAACGGCAACGAGGCGTCTGTGGACCCGTCATTGACAAGCACGACCTCCAACGTCATCCTGCCGCTCTGTTCCTTCATCCACGCTTCCAGCTCCCGCCGCAGAAAGGGAAGCCCTTCCTCCTCGTTATAGACAGGAAACACAAAGCTGAGGCGACCTATCTTTCTGGGTTCAAGCACACTCTCCATCCCGGCTCCTTCCGCGTATCTTGCCACGGTTTCTCCCCCCATGCCCCCCTGGGGTAAAGCAAGAGGCTCACCCCTGACAGGCAGGCGCTTGCATCCCGCCACGTTGTCGTCTACCTTTCAATCCGCAGCCGCCCCATCCGCCGGCCAGCCCACCGGGGCCGTGCGGCGCGCCTCTCTCTTCAGGGAGAGGTTGTGAAAAGATTTTCACCGGCGTCGCCGCCGTGTCAAGAAAATCTTTGCCCCCTGAGGAAGGGCGGACCACAAAGGAAATGTTGATGAAGTATAAAAAAGTCCTTCTCACGACGGCAATCCTGTCAGGCATCCTCCTTCTGCTTGCCGTCGTGGCCGCCTTTGCCGTCAACCCCACCATAGAACGCAAGGCCGGACACCTGCTGCGCCGCGCAGCGGCCCATGCCCGCTCCATAGAACGCTGCACGTTTTCGCGCGTTGAATGTTCCCTGCTGTCGCGCAGCATCACCCTGTACGACGTCATCGTCGTCTACCGTTCCCCCAAAGGGGTACGCAAGAGCGTTGATCGCCTTGAAATCAGCGTGCCACTGCGTGTCGCCGCCTGCGCCATACCCGCACTGCGCCCCTACGCCATGCCGGAAAACGGCCGTATGGAAATCTGCAATTCCATCACGGCGGATGGCCTCTCCTTCAGTATGCCCGGCCTGCTGGCCGGATCTCTGGAACATGCCGCCATCTCCGGCATCGCCGCCGATGCCGTCCATGTGCGCTCGCTGCTTGCCGGCCGTCCCCCTGATCCCATCGCCATGCTGGAACAGGCGAGCCTTGACCGTCTTGATACCGTCAACCTGCGCGCCACCGTACAGACCGGTGGCGGATCGGCGGCCTGTACGCTGGAGCGGCTCCGTCTGCACGGGCTGCGCGATCTGGGCATTGAGGAAGTGCGCCTCGAACATCTGAACGCCACAACAAACAAAGAAAAAGCCGGACTTGCCCTTTTTGCCATGGAAGGCTTTCAGGCGCCTGATGCCGCGACCTTGCGCCTGCTGCTGTCCGGCGGCATTACCGAGAAGAATCTTGAGCATGTCCTGCCCATGATCCAGCAATGGCTGACAGCCACCAGGCCGCCGGTGCGCATGCTGGCTGTGGAAAAAGCCGCCTTTCAGGCTTCCCGCCCGCGGGATGTCATGAGCCTGGATCTCATGCGCATTGACTGGCTCTCCAACCGCCCCCGCGCAATAAAAACCGCCGTGCGCAATCTCACCCTGCCCGCCCATCTGATAGAATCCAACGGACTTCACCTGCCCGGGCTCAGGGAATTGCGATTCAATGGCGAAAGCGACACGCGCGATGAGAACGGGAGTGTCCGCGAAACGGGCTATCTCCACCTCGCCCACTTCGGCCTGCTGCGCTACAATGCAAGCTACGCCGTCCCGGGCGGCACGTTTACCTTTTCGCCCATGCAGCTGCTTTCCATGAACGTCTATGACGCGGCCTTTTCCTTTACCGACCAGGGCGCGCTGGCCTATATCGCCCTCAATCAGCACGATCCGGATATGGCCGGGCCGTATTTCAATCAGGCGCTGGATTACAGTCTTCCGGGATCGGGCAATGCCGCGCTGCGCGCCGCTCTCAAGAGTTTTGCCGGTCACCCCGGCACACTTGACATCGCCAAGACAACCAATGCCCCCACGCCGCTCCTGCGCTGCTTTGACGCGACCGCCCTCGATCGTCTCTGGCGCGTCCGCGCGACTCCCGGCAAGGAGAGCCTCTACGACCAGATGCGCCGCCTTGATCCGACGCGCTGAACCAGAGGATGGAGCGAAAAAAAGAGCGATTTGCCACACAAAGGCGCAAATCGCTCTTTCCTCATATTCTCTTGCTGTTCAGTGGTGGGCAGTACAGGACTTGAACCTGTGGCCCCCGCCTTGTAAGGGCGGTGCTCAACCAACTGAGCTAACTGCCCGCTGAACAGATGTGTTTTATCCTCAATCGCGCGGGGCGTCAATCCCCCAGCCCCGGCTCAAAAAAACATACCGTATCAGGAGTGCCGGTAGCGCAGCTGGCCCGCCAGAACCTCAAAATTTTCCCTTTCCGGGAAATAGGCCAGCAGTGACATGGAATGCATATCGAAATACCAGGCGTGAAGCGAAAGTTGATGACAGACGACACGTTCCCTGATCCAGTCATAGGAAAGCAGATTTTCCACGGACTGAAGGACGGAAGCCTCTTCGCAGTGACGGCGTTGCGTCGCCATGTCCTCACCCAGAATCTCCGGATGCAAACGCCGCAGCGCTGGCTCGGCCAGCGCTATCCAGGAGGGAATGTGGCTGTCCCCGGCAGTCATGGAGGGATCGAGCAGCGCGTGAATTCCCCCGCAATCCGAGTGCCCCAGAACGATGATATGCTCCACCCGCAAATGACGCACGCCGTATTCCAGAGCCGCGGCCACGGCATCCCCCGACGCCGCCCGCTCACAGGGCGGCACAAGGTTGGCCACATTGCGCACGACGAAGATATCTCCCGGGTTGCAGCCCATCAGAAGGGCGGGGTCCACGCGCGAATCCGAACAGGCGATCACCAGCGCATGGGGATTCTGGCCCTGGCGAAGCGTGTTGTACAGATCATTTTCAGCGTCGTAATAACAACTGCGAAAATTTGAAAAACCTTGAACAAATTGATGAAAATTTCTCATGATTCCTCTTTGCGCCCTCCATGAACCGCAACGCTTCCCCACGCTCTCCTGTTCGCCTACAGGCCGCCATGACCTGCGGGATGACCGTCCAGGGAAGACGGTTTCTTCCCTTCCGTCAGCGCATCCTCCAGACCAAAGGTATCATAAAACGTACGCTCCGCCCCGGAGTCACCAATAAGATAGATCTCCTCCCCCACGGCAAAGACGTGCCTCGGATCAGGATTGATATGCAGCTCTCCCCGGGCATCGCGCACAGCGACGACACTGCAATGCGTCTTGCCGCGAATGCCGCTGGAGATGAGATCCCTGCCATCCAGCCCCTTGCCGACGGTACTGCGGAAAATATTCAGCCCCTCATTGATCATCGTCACCTTGCCGGGCGCAAGCAGATTGATAATGCTGTTGGTGACCATGGAGGCCAGCGAGAGAACAAGATCCGCGCCCGCGGCATGCAAAATGCCCACATTCCGATCCAGGGTTGCGCGGCTGATAATCTGTATATCCTCGCGAAGACGCCGGCAGTACAGGGTGAGATAGATGTTGGTATCGTCGTCATGTGTCGTAATGATGACCGATGGCGCGGTACGGATACCGGCTTTCTCCAGAACGGCAATATCCGCGGCATCGCCCACAATCATGCGATCCGGCTGAATCTGCCGTTTCACATTTTTATCGACGATACGGTATTGCCTTCCCCCGGCCTCCAGGTGACGCGCCGCCGCCAACCCCACGCGGCCGCAGCCCAGGATCAGCACGGGAGCGTCCTCATGGGCAACGCGGATCGTTCTGCCGGAGGCCAGAAAACGGTTGACGGCCTCTATCTGCCGTTCCGTACCGGCGATGACCATGACCATCGTACTGGTGAACCTGGTCGTTGCCGCCGGCAGGACAAACTTCCCGCGCTCCTGAAGGCCGACGACGTTGGCCCCGGTCAGCTGACGCAGCCCGCTCTCACCCAGGGTCTTTCCGACAAGACGGGTGCGCATGACAGGCGCCTCCGCCACGGCAAGCTCCTTGAAGCGGCTGATGACGCTGGACTGCGCGTCCGCATTGAGCACTCTCCGCGCAAGCGCTTCCCCCAGCAGCCGGTGAAACTGAAACACATGGCTGCAACCGGCCAGCCGCAATATGTCAATGGCATCATCGCTTTGCGCGCCCGCGACTATGGGAATCTCCCCGTCGACATCACGGGCGGTAAAGACGATGTTCGTGTTGCGGACGTCACTGTCCAGGGCAACCATCATGGCGGCGGCGGACAGGCGCAGCTTGCGGTACACCTCGCCGGAATCATGTTCGCCGGCAACGGCCTCATATCCCTGATCCAGGAGATCCAGCGTCGTCTGGCTGTCATGGCTGAGAATGACGCAATGGACGCCGTAGTTCCTCAGGTCATCAACAAGGTTGAGGGCAAGGGGATCCGGACTGACGATGATGATATGGCCTTTGACCTCCGGAGGAAGGGAGCGCGGTGTATGCCCCTTTTTTTGAATTTCCAGCCAGGGAGCATAAAAAAACTGTATGAAGGTAAACGGCAGCATAATCAGGAGAAGCAAGACACCGGATAAAAGAACAACAATAGAAAAGAGGCGTCCAATATCCGATGTGAACGTAATATCGCCAAAACCTAGTGTAGACATGACTGTAAGCGTCCAGTAAACACCTGTAATCAAAGAATAGGTGCGTTGTTCATACGCCATAATATAGTGAAACAGAATTGTATAGATGGCAATCAGTGCCAGAAGCATAAGAATAAAACGCAGCAAAAAGCCTATGTTGCGGCGCATACTTTTCTGCTGCATGAACAACGCTATCTGTGAGGCAAGAAGTTTCATGGCAACCCACGGAAAAAAATGAGAATACGTTCGGCCGCGATCGATTTCACAGGAACAAGGGAACCGCTCTTGCGGCCGCACGGGCGGATGCCCGGCCCAAGGCAGTGTTCTCTCCAATCGCCGTCTTCCCGTCAAGGAAAGAATGGTGCGGGGCTGTGCGGTGAAAAAGATGGGTCACCAGCCCACTTTCCCCCTTGTGTCTTGGCAAAAAATAAAATAATAGATATAAATATATTTCACAAAGCGGCAACGCCACTCTTTTCGTCATGTTTTGCAGCGTGCAAAATATGCCGCCCCCCACGAAAAAAGTATGTGCCCTTTTTACAACCGAATGACATTGAAAAACCATGAAAAGCTTTTTTGACACAGCCATTGAGAGACTGGTAACGGCGCGCAACAGCGCCGGAAGCACCGCCAAACTGGCGGAAATGGCAGGGGTCAACCCGGTAACGCTGGGCCGTTGGATCTCAGGGGAACGCAAACCGACGCTGAGCGAACTGAGCAAGGTCTTCGACTTGCTTGGCATCAGCCTTTCACAACCATCTGTGGATGTGACACAATATGCCATACTACCAAAAGTCAATGTCAAAGCCAGTTCCGAAAGCTCGCTGCTCACCACGGATACCGTGCTTGGTTGTTATGCCTTCAGCCATGCCTTCCTGCGCGATATTGGCATACAGGCAAAAGACGCGCTGCTTATGGACGTTCCCGGCGACTCCATGGAGCCTCTCGTCAGCGATGGCGACACCCTTCTTGTCGACATCTCTGTCCGCAAGCCTCAGGATGGCAAACTCTTTCTCCTTGGCCTCGGCGAGGAACTCCTCGTCCGGCGTCTGCAGAAGAGCCCGCGCGGCTGGTTGCTTGTCTCACAGAATCCGCAGTACACATCCATGCCCATTGAGGGAGACGACCTTGACGCCTTCCGGCTCTACGGACGGGTGCGCTGGTTTGGCAAGGTTGTCTGATCTCCCGTCCGCCGCTCTATACCAGTGGAAAGCCCCGCTCTTTGGTATATGCCTGAAAAATGGCATCGTCATCGCTCATATAGTAACGTTTGGAGAGCTTTTGTTCAACCATGGCCTTGACAAGATGCTTGCAGAGGCGCCGGGGATCCAGCGCGTCAAATTCCGCCCGTGTCACGCTCCAGTCCAGACAGCCGCACCGGACCTCACGCGTATCCACAAGATAGCTGTCCCCAGGGTGCCTGAAGCTCGCAATACGGCATTCTTTTCCCTCAGGGCAGGGGTACACGCGCCCTCCCCGCGGATAGGGGCATTCGGCGCCTTCCGCATAGGGACATTCGCAGTTGAAAAGATAGGGGCACCGATCCGGTATGTTTTTTGCCAGCAGTCCGCAGTGAATATCTATTTCCTCAAGATCGTCCACAGGAGGCGTCCGCAAAAAACGCACAAGGAGATACAGCCCGTACCCACCGGCCAAGGGCGGCAGAAACGCCCACCACGGCGCATAGGCCATGAAAGGGATGGCCAGGAAAAAAATCTCCAGCGTCACGCTGGCGGAAAAGGCCAGCGCGAATCCGTGGGTGCGGCGGGCCGCGTCAGCCCACCAGACAACGCAACGCGGAGCTATGAGCCCGACAAGAGACCACAGGCAGCCAAGAAAAACACAGACGGCGAGAAATTCCACCATACACAAAGCCTCACTGCGGGGCTGTCGCCATACCGCGCTGTCCGCGCTTTCACCATGCGCCCGGAGCGATCGGGCCTTTGGGGCAACGCCTGTCCGGATTGGGGCTTACAACGTCATGAAAAACCCCACTATGATCAGGGAAGCCAGCAGAATGACATAGGTACCACGTATGCGCAAGCCCAAAACGGATCCCGTCAAGGCCGCCGCATAGAAGACAGCCCAGCTTGCGGACGGAAACCACTGTGCCCCTGTACGCGCCAGCAGGGGCCCCAGAGCTGTCAGCATGAGAAAACAGAGCATATAGAGGCCGTATTGCGCCCCCGCCCGTATCAGGACACCGCACAGGATGGCCCGCGCCGGCGGCATGCCGCCGGCGCCGGTACACCAGCGTTGGACGCGATCCGACACGCCATTCAGGAGCTCCCGTTGATATTGCTCAAGTCGGGATGCCCCGGAGGCGCACAGCATGGAAAAAACAATGGGAAGCAATAACGTGTCCGGCTGCCGCCAGCCATACAGCAGGGCAAGGGGGAAAAGAAGAAGAAAACTCAGGGTACCATACGGTGGCACGACACTGCCCAGAGGAAGCACATCCAGCCAGAACAGCTCAAAAAGAATGCCCAGGGGCAGGACAATCTCCCACTGATCCACGGCAAAGCCCAACACAATGGCCCAGAAAAGCGGTCTATCAGCTATGCGGAACAGGAGAGAGGATCGCGCCGCCCCCGCAAGGACAAAAAAAAACCGTAAAGAACGCAGGTCTGCCCGAACTCAGCATAATTGTTCATCGGCCGCCCTCACATGTTCCGCGGGTACGCGACGCAGATCAAACGATATGTGGCGCTCTTTTATGCTGCGCAAATCCTCCCTGTCTTCTTCCGACACGGCGATATGCGGTAACACCTGCGTTTTTCCCGGCGTATAGTGGAGGTTCCCGATATTGAGCGTCTCCATGGCGATACCCGCATCGCAGGCGCGCCGGGCATCCCGGCAGTCCTCGAACAGCACAAGAGCGGAAGCATCGCACGCTTCCAGAACGTCGCGCAAATCATCCAGAGCGGTAAAGTGAATATCCACATTTTCGGGTACGGCCAGTTCAGCGATCCGCTGGCGCAGCATATCCGAGGCAAAGGCGTCGTTGGCGACGACAAGATGCCGCACCGCCAAATGCGGCAGCCAGCCTTCAACAACCTGACCATGTACAAGACGGTTATCGACACGGAACCACGTCATTTACGCGCCGCTCTTTTCCTGTTTGTCGTTTTTCCTGTTGCGCAACATGCTCCCGGCAACCACAATCCCCCGGACACCGGCGTCGCTGGCCAGACGCGCCAGCTCTTCCAGCGGCTTTTCACGGCAGGAAAACACCTTGAGCAGCATGGGCAGATTGACGCCGGTCACGACTTCCACATGGTGCGCTCCCAGCAGGGAAAGCGCCAGATTTGTCGGTGTGCCGCCGAACATATCCGTCAGGACGATAACGCCCGCGCCTTTGTCGAGGCGTTCGGCGGCATCGTTGAGGCGTCGCACGGTTTCCGAAACCTCCTGCGCCACATCAACGCTGATGGAGCTGCAATCGCTCAACGATCCCAGAATGAATTCCGCCGTCCGCAGCATGGCCGAACCATAATCAGCGTGGGCGGCAACGATGATGCCGACATGGGGCGTCTGTTCTTCCGCCATGGCTTCCCTCCATGGAAAAAATGCGGACACGGCGTCACGCGCGGCAACGGCGCGTCCGTACACAACTTCTGCCTTGGGCGTAGTCTGCCAGTTTTTCTAGCCGAGTTCAAGATGGCGGTGTTCCGTGGACACGGCGTAGCCCGACTGCCGCAACACGCGGCGCAGATATTCCGCCATGGCGACGGAACGATGCCGTCCCCCCGTACAGCCCACAGCCAGCGTGACGCGATAGCGTCCCTCGGCTTCCATGAGAGGCAGGGTATACAGAACCAGATCCGTCAGCTTTGCGCGGAACTCCTGCGCCACAGGCGCGGCGAACACATACTCGGCCACGGCCTTCTCCTTGCCGCTCTTTTCCCGCAGGCCTTCGTCAAAATAGGGGTTGGCCAGAAAACGCATGTCAAAAACCATGTCCGCCTCAGCGGGAATGCCATATTTGAAGCCGAACGACAGCAGGTTCACACGCAGATGGTGCAGATTTTCCGGGCTGCGCATCCAGCGTTTCTGAATGATGCGCCGCAGATCGTGAATGGACAGACGGCTCGTGTCTATCACGAAATCCGCCATTTCCCGCAGGGGGCGCAGACTTTCGCGCTCGGCGGCCATGGCCGCCTCCAGCCCGGCGAAACCTTCCCGCTCCAGAGGATGCGGACGCCGCGTCGCGGCGTACCGGCGCAGAAGCGTGGCCGTATGGGCTTCCAGAAAAAGAACCTGCGCCCGCGTTCCCGCTTCCGCCAGCGCCATCAGCGCCCCGTTGAGCTGACGCAGGAAATCGTTCTGGCGGAGATCCATCCCCAACGCTATTCCCCGGAAATGCTCCATGGAAGGACGGTGCATCATCCCGGCCATTTCCGGCGCAAGGCTTGCCGGCAGACCGTCAACGGTAAAATATCCCAAATCCTCAAAAACGCGCAGGGCCACGCTTTTCCCCGCGCCGGAGAGCCCCGTCACAATACAGACGGGCGCGGCCTCCTCACGGGTCGCCGGAGGGGAGGAAGGTTCCATGATGGTGGACATAGGCTTTCGGGGTATGACGGCGAGCGCCCCCTTTCGGGGGCGCTCCTTGCGGGTGTCAAAGCACGGGATCTATGAGAGCGAAACCGCCCGCGCTTTTGCGGTATACGACGTTGACGCGCGCCGTTTCGGCATTGATGAAAACAAAGAACTCGCCGCCGGCGGTTTCCAGCTGCATCAGCGCCTCGTCGAGGTGGAGCGGCTTGCTGGCAAAACGGTCTGATCCGGAAATGCCGGGCTCCTCTTCCGCCTCGCCTTCCAGCGTGTAGGTAAAGACATCCAGATCCGCGTTGCTCGCCCGGCGGCGCTGTTCGCGAACCCGCGACACCTGACGCTTGATCTGCGATTCAAGCTTGTCGCGGACAAGGTCAATGGCGGCGTACATGTCGTTCGTCTGATCGGAGGCGTTCAGATGAAGGCCTTCGCCGGTGACGGTCACTTCACACCGGTGACGGATCTTGTCCGCCGTCATCACGACGTTGATTTCAAGGCCGGAGGCTTTGCCAAAAAAGCGGCCCATCTTTTCCATGCGGCGGCGGGCATACTTCTTCAGATGTTCGGACGGCTCGAAGTTCTTGAATGAGAAGGCAATGTTCATACACCATTCCTCCGGAAACTGACGTGGTTCCAGTATGACGGAACATCGGGAAAAACGCCCGGCGGCACCTTGCCGCAAGGCGGAAAGACGAACATTCCAGGAAAAGCCCGGCGTTAGAAATGCTCCCTGCGCTTTGAGGAGGAGGCGATATTGAGCGCCGTGCGGTATTTGGCAACGGTCCGGCGGGCAATCGTCACCTTCAGATGTTCCTTGAGCATTTCTCCGAGCTTCTCATCGCTCAACGGCGCTTTGGGATCCTCTTCGGAAATGAATTTCCTGATCAGCGCCTTGACGCTTTCCGAACCAACGGTACTGCCGTCATCGACGGTCAGACCGCTGTTGAAGAAAAATTTCAGCTCAAACGTCCCGTGCGGCGTCGCCACAAACTTATTGGAGGTGATGCGGCTCACCGTCGACTCATGCATGCCGATATCCTCCGCAATCTCCCGGAGAATCAGAGGCCCCAGCCTGGTCACGCCTTCCTCGAAAAAAGGGCGCTGGTGACGCACGATGCTTTCCACAACCTTATATAACGTTCTCTGGCGTTGATACAAGCTTTTAATCAGCCAGGATGCGGCCCGCTTTTTTTCCGTACAGAACTCCATCTCCCTGGCGGAACCGCTGATAGGCAGATCGTTCAGTTCCGAAAGCTGCAACTGGGGCAGTCCTTCATCATTCAGCATGATGATGAAATCGTCGCCCGCTTTGTACACATAGACGTCCGGGCTGACATAGGCCGGTTCGCTGTTGCCGAAGCTGGCGCCGGGGAAGGGATCCAGCGTCTGTATGAGCTCAAGATACTCCTGAAGATCCGTCATATCAATCTTGAACTTGCGCAGCAGGGGCTTGTAGCGCTTCGCCTCCAGATCCTCAAGATGCTCCGTCACCAGAGAAACAAGCACAGGATCCCGCTCATAGCCGAGATTCCGGATCTGCACCATCAGGCATTCGCTGGCATCGCGCGCCGCAACGCCCACAGGATCAAACCGCTGAATCTGTTCCAGAACGGCCCGAACCTCGTCGGGTGATGCCTGCGTCATAACGGCAAGATCGTCGACGGATGCCTGGAGATAGCCCACGGACGACAGATTGCCGATGATGGCTTCGCCGATCTCCCGCTGGCGTTCCGTCAGGGAGGAAAGATGCAGTTGCCACCGCAGATGCCCGTCCAGAGAAGGCTTTTCCGCATAGCGGCCCTCAAAGGGCGTCATGTCGTCGCCAACGTCAATTTCCTGCGAGTGCGATCCCTTGGGCGTACTGGCAAATTCGCCAAGATAGTCTTCCCAGTCGGCATTGCGCGCCAGCTCTCCGTCATAGGCGGCGTCTTCGCGGATATCGTTCTGGCGCTCCTCCTGTTCGGACGGCGCGGGCGCTTCCCGCTGCGGATCGGCTTCCTCCAGAAAAGGATTCTCCATCAGCTCCTGCTGCACGGTCTCCAGCAGCTCGACGCGTGAGAGCTGCAACAGGCGGATGGCCTGCTGCAACTGCGGCGTCATCACCAATTGTTGCGAAAGCTTGATCTGTTGACGTAATTCCAGTCCCATACCGTATAGCCTGTCTTGTCCTTTCAAAGACTATGCCATAGCTCGCATGCAAGCGCAACGGCGAAGCCCCTTCCGCACGGCGCAGCATGGCCTTTCCTCAAAAAAGGCCCCCCCGAAAACGGGAGGGCCGGATTGCTTCTCCGATGCTGTCGGTTTGCTGAAGTGTAAAGCGGCGCGGGTTACGCGTGTTTCATGTCCTCAATAAGACGGCTCAGGCCCTGCGTCTGTTCGGCCAGCGCGTTGACCGCCTGGGATGCCTGGCTCATGGCCTGGGCGTTCTGCGCCACAGACTCATGGATGTGGACGATGGTCTTGTTGATCTCGTCACTGGACGCGGACTGTTCCTCCGCCGCCGTGGCAATGGCGCGCACCTCGTCCGCCGTCACTTCGGCCTCGCTCACAATCTGCTGCAGCGCCTCGCCGGACTGATTGGCAAAACCGGTGGCCTGTTCCACCTGCTCGACGGCGCGATCCATGGATTCCATGCTTTTTGTTGTGCTTTCCTGAATGGCGCGGATGGCGTTGCCCACATCCTGCGTGGAGGCCATGGTCTTTTCGGCCAGCTTGCGGACCTCGTCCGCCACCACGGCAAAGCCCCGCCCGGCCTCACCCGCGCGGGCGGCCTCGATGGCGGCGTTCAACGCCAGCAGATTCGTCTGATCCGCGATATCGGAAATGACGCTCATAATGTCATTGATGGACTGGGCATGCTCATTGAGCTGCACCATGTCATGCTTGAGCGTGCTGGAGACTTCGTGTACCTGCTGGATGCTTGCCAGAGAATGCTGCACGATATCCGCGCCGTGTTCCGCCCTGGAACGCATCTCAGCGGAGGATGTCGACGCCTGGGCGGCATTGCGCGCCACCTCCTGCACGGCGGCGTTCATCTGGTTCATGGCCGTCGCCGCTTCGGAAAGCCTGTCCGCGGAGAACTGCGCGCCCTTGTCCGACTGCTCGATCTGCGCCGACAGCTGCATGGAGGCGGAAGAGATGATCTCCACCACGTCCTCCAGCTTTTCCGCCGCGGCCAGCATGCCGTCGCGGCGGGCGCTCTCCGCCTGGCGCTGGAGCTCCTGGGCGGCCTTCATGGCCTCGGTGGCCTCCCGTCCCCTGGCTTCGGCCTCGCGGCTCTTCTCCTCGGAAGCCTTCATGGTGCGCTTCAGGCTTTCAAGCATGGTGCGCAGGGAGTCCGCCAGCATGCCGGTCTCATCGTTGGTGTTGACATCCAGCGTACGATCAAGATGGCCGTCGGCCACGTCACTGGCAAACGCCTGCGTCCGGCGCAGGGGCACCACGATGGCGCGCGTGATGATGAAGGCAAAGAGCAGACCGATAATCAGGGCAACGCCCACAACTGTCCAGCCGCGCTCCTCGGATTTCGCCAGATCCGTCACGCTCTTCTGCAGCATGGCGGTGGAGTCGTCCCTCACCTGAGCGCCGTAGGTTCCGAGAAGAGAGAAGCAACGCGTATAGACGTCAATGCGCTCCCGCGCCAGTTCGCGGCCGCGCAGCAGCAGGGCCGAAACCTTCTGGGCCGTCTCGCTGAACGTTTTCAAGGCGGCGGAGGCGTCGTCAAACATGACGCGGCATTCCTCCCGCAGGAGGTACTGCCGTATCTGCCCCATTTCGGCCTCCAGGCTCCTGAAATCGTCGACGGTCCTGGACAGCGTCTTGACATCCTTTGTTTCCAGAGCAAGCATCAGGGCCTGCAGGGCGGAGGCGGAGTTCTCCATGACAGAGGCCACCCGCGCCATATTGGCGGCGTACTGCCGGCTCTCCTGCGGCATGAAGCTGTTGATGTAGCCGGTGAGCGTCTTGCTCATCTCCGTGGAAAGCCCCATCAGCTTCTGGCGGGCGAGCGTGCTGGACGCCACCATCTGGAGACGGTTTTTCTCCAAGTCGCGCGCATGCGCCACGCCGCGTTCTATGGCATCCAGAAGCTGCGCGAAGCTCCGGCCATACTCCTCAAGAAAGCGCGTCGTCGCCTGCGCGGGATACGTGTTGTTCAACGCGGTCAGCTGCTCCAGGGCCGCCTGCTCCTCCTTGACATAGTTCCTGTAGGAAGACAGCGCCTCCTCATCCCGTTCCGCGAAAAAGATACGGACGCGATAGCCAGCCATGAGCAGGTTGTTCTGCAGCGTGTTGTTGAGGGCGTAGCGCGGCACGCGATCCGTGACAATGGTTTCCGATGTGTCCTGGCTCTCGCCAATGGCAAGCTGCATCATGAAACCAAGAAGACAGATCAACCCCAGAAGAACGCTGAATCCCCCGCCGATTTTCATTCCAAGAGATACCTTCATACACTTTCCCTCTATCGAGATAAGAAGCATCCCGACCGGATGCCTCCTGAGTGACGCAATGATGTAGTGGACCGCATCTCCTCTTCCGGCGGCTCCATCGGGCTCTTTCCTCCGGGAACACAGGTGCGGATCGGGAAACGGCGCTGGGCCAGCATGGCACGGCTGTCGCGTATCCTATCCAAAGAACGCGCTGGTCACAACTCCAAATACCAAGTTATCTATTTTCATGTGATTTATTTATTGTCTTATAAAAATCCGGCATACCTTGCGTCATGCACGCGGCCGCCGCGCCGCAAGGCGTTCCGCGCGGGAATCAGGCAGCCCGGCGTGCCCGCCGCCGGCTCTCCGCGCTGCGGCGCAGCCCGCGCCACGTCAGAGGACGGTAGACCGAGATGATCAGCATGGAAAAAATGAGCGCCGTCTGCAGGGCGGCCTGCCAGAAGGTTTCCGGCAGGATACAGCCGCGCACAAAACGCAGCGGCATCGCGAGGCCGCACGGCTCCAGAAAGGCGATGAGCCTGTCCCCCCACGGGCCCCAGAACAGGGTGCCCCAGAACCCGGCGCAGGCACAGATAACCCACTTATAGGCAATCCACGTATATTTGAAAAAACCGATGGCGGTAAAAAGGGAATAGAACAGGCCCGTCAGCACGCAGCCCGCCAGGCCGGGCATGACGACCCACGTATCGATGAAATGCAGGCAGGCGGCGACAACGGCGGCGGTGGCCGGATCCTCCAGCGACAGTTTGAGGAAACTGAGCGCCTGCATGGATATGGCCCCTCCGGCCCATGCCGTCGCCGCCAGCAGGTGCACGGCCTTGATCGTCTTGATGACGATGTTTTCCCGCGCGCTGACGCCGCGCCCGGTCGTGCCGTAGCCTTTGACTTTCTCGTCAAACATGGCGCATCTCCTGTGTGCGTTTCCGAAGGTGGAAATACCGTTTGTTCAGGCGGTTCGGATGTACTGCTCGAGGCGGCGCATGGCCTCGCGCAGATTTTCAAGGGAGTTGGCATAGGACAGACGCAGGAAGCCCTCCGTCTGGCTGCCGAAGTCAATGCCCGGCGTGACGCCTATGTGGGCTTTTTCCAGCAGATCGAAAGCCAGCGTCCGGGAATCCGCCCCCAGATGGCGCGCATTGATCAGCATGTAGAACGCGCCTCGCGGCTCCACGGGAATGCGAAAACCCAGCTTCGGCAACGCGTCCAGGAGAAAACGCCGGCGCTCGTCGTAAATCTCCCGCATGCGCGCCGCCTCGGCATCCGCGCAGGTCAGGGCGGCAATGCCCGCCCGTTGCACGGCGCTGTTTGTGGAAAGGAAAAAATTCTGCATCAGCGCCTGCATGGGACGAATCAGCGAACGCGGAACCACAAGATAGCCCAGCCGCCAGCCCGTCATGGCATAGGTCTTGGAAAAGCCGCCCACAACAACGGCATTGTCCGTGTATTCCAGGATGGAATGCTCCCCGGCATCGCCGTAGGTCAGCCCATGATAGATTTCATCGGAAATGATCAGCGGCCCAAGCCCGGCCAGCGCCCGCATGCGCTCTGGCTCCAGCACAATGCCTGTGGGGTTGCAGGGGGAATTGATCAGGATGGCGCGCGTCGCGGCGGTCACATAGCCCGCGGTTTCCTCAGGGCGGAACTGAAAGCCCTCTTCCTCGTTGACCGGTACCAGCACGGGCACGCCCCCGGCAAAGCGCACAAAATTGGGATAGCAGGCGTAGCAGGGATTGGAGAGAATGACTTCGTCGCCCGGATCAAGCAGCGCCGAAAACAGCAGCAGCATGGCTGGGGACGAACCGGGGAACACCAGTATCTGATCAGGATGCGGCCGCACGCCGTAGCGGCGCGCGTAAAACCCCGCGATGGCTTCGCGCAGCTCGAAATCGCCAAGCGAATGGGTATAGTGCGTATAGCCCTCATCCAGCGCCGCCACGGCCGCATCCCGGATGCAGGCGGGCGTCGCGAAATCAGGTTCTCCCAATTCAAGATGAATGACAGGGACGCCCTGCCGCTCCAGTCGCTGGGCACGCTCCAGCACTTCCATAGCCAGGAACGGCGAAACGCCGTCAACTCTCCTCGCCGTCATGAATCCTTCCTCTTCCCGCATGGGTTTGCCGCCGCGCCTTCGCCAGCGAACAGGCAGTGGGAGCATACGCCTCCCGTCGCGCCTCGCCAAGATCCGGACTATCGACATTTTTGTAACTTCCAAAAGCCCTCGTTCCACACATTTTTCGCATTTTCTGTGAAAAAGCCCTCATCACGCGGATACCTCCCTGTTTTTTCAGGACAAGTCAAGAGAATCCGCAACCGCCCTCCCCTCATGTGCCATGCCCGGCACACGTGCGCCGGGGTTTTTTCCCCCTTTTCCACGGAGCGCAACAGTTTTTCCACATTTTGGAAACTTTTTCTCCCCCATAAAAAAAGAAAGTATTTTCGTGCGTTACGGTGCACATTTTTCTTGGTGATGGATTTTTTCAGGCAATTTTCAACAAATTTGTTGAAATTTTCTCTTTCGTTGACGGTAACCTGAGGCATGAAAACCCCCTTTTGGCACAAAATGGTATTTTTTTCACGCAATATAAAGGGGTTACAATCACATATGAGAGTATGGCACGGACTGTGCTTACAGGCGGCTATCCAGAACAACGAATTGTCCTCCCCAATGAGGTCTAAAGGAGCATTCCCATGAGTTCCGCTCGAACCAAGGCCCTGCTTGCCGCCGTCCAGAACGCCCCCCTGAAGGGGACGACCCCCCAGCCCGACGCCGCCTTTGGCTGCGATGTCTTTGGTCTGGATGTCATGCGCAAGCGCCTTCCGCGCAAGCTCTCCGACGAGCTGGCGGGCATACTGCAACAGGGCGCCCGACTTGATCCCTCCATTGCCGACGTGGTGGCCAACGCCATGAAGGACTGGGCCATGGAACTCGGCGCGACGCACTATACGCACTGGTTCCAGCCCATGACCGGCCTGACGGCCGAAAAGCACGACGCCTTTCTTTCTCCTTCCGGCGAAGGCAGAGCCATCAGTGAATTTTCAGGAAAGACACTGATTTGCGGCGAACCGGATGCGTCTTCCTTCCCCTCTGGCGGCATTCGCTCCACATTTGAGGCGCGCGGCTACACAGCGTGGGATCCGTCAGTTCCCGCCTTCATCCTGCGGGGCCCCTATTCGGCGACGCTGCATATTCCCTCTTTTTTCTATTCCTATTCCGGCGAGGCGCTGGATCGCAAGATTCCTCTGATCCGCTCCATTGACGCCCTGTCGCGTCAGGCGGTGCGCGTTCTGCGGCTGTTTGGCAACGAAACGGCCCACAGGGTGACGCCCATGGTCGGCCCTGAACAGGAATATTTTCTTGTCGACCGGCAGCTGGCGGCACTGCGTCCCGATCTGCTGCTGACCGGTCGCACCCTGCTTGGCGCGCCCTCCCCCAAGGGTCAGGAAATGGAGGATCACTATTTCGGCGCCATTCCCGCCCGCGTCATGAGTTTCATGCAGGATGTGGAAAACGCGCTGATCGCCCTGGGGATTCCGGCAAAGACGCGTCACAACGAGGTGGCTCCCGGCCAGTTCGAGCTTGCGCCTGTCTATGAAGAGGCCAATATCGCCTGCGATCACAATATGCTTACCATGAACCTGCTGCGCCACATAGCGCCGCGTCACGGTTTCCTCTGCCTGCTGCATGAAAAGCCCTTTGCGGGCATCAACGGCAGCGGCAAGCACAACAACTGGTCTCTCTGCGATTCCGAAGGGCAGAACCTGCTCAATCCCGGCTCCACGCCGAGGGACAACGCCCAGTTTCTCGTCTTCCTGGCGGCCGTGCTGCGGGGCGTACACCGCCATGCGGCGGCCCTGCGCCTGGGAGCCATTGGTGCGGGCAACGATCACCGTCTGGGAGCCAACGAAGCGCCGCCCGCCATTATTTCCGTCTATCTTGGGGAACAGCTTACCGAGGTTCTGGACGGCATCGTCAACGGAACTCCCGCCGGGCCCGGCAAATCCGGCCGTATGGAAATCGGCGTTTCCTCCCTGCCGCCGCTGCCTGTGGATCTTTCCGATCGCAACCGCACCAGTCCCTTTGCCTTCACCGGCAACAAGTTCGAGTTTCGCGCCGTCGGTTCCTCCAGCTCCATCGCTCCGGCCAATATTGCCATCAATGCGGCCGTGGCCGACGCCCTGAGCGACATTGCCGGGGAACTGGAGCGCATGATTGCCGCCGGACAAAACCTCAACGCCGCCTTGCAGGAACTGCTGCCGCGCCTGTTCCGCGAGCATATGCCCGTCGTCTTCAATGGCAACGGCTATGGCGAGGCGTGGCCCGGAGAAGCGGAAAAACGCGGCCTGCCCAACTACCGCGGCACGGTGGAAGCTCTGGAACACTACGGCGATCCTGACGTCAAAGGGCTCTTTGTGCGCCAGGGCGTCCTGAGTGAGCGCGAGGTGGACGCGCGCCGCTCCATCCTGCTGGAAAATTACGCCAAAACGGTTCTTATCGAGGGACGGACACTGGCCGACATGCTGCGGAGCCGTGTGCTGCCCGAAGCCGCGCGGGCGCAGAAGGAGGCCGCCGCCCTTGTGAGCGCCACCAGGGAGACGGTGGGCGAGGCCGACGCCGAACGCGAGGCCTTTGAGACGCTGCGGCGGCACGTGGTGGCCCTGCGTACCGCCACGGGCGATCTGGAAAAAGCGCTGGACGATGCCTCGCATGCCGGAGACGATATGATCGCCGCCCGCAAGGCAAGAGATATGGTCATCCCGGCCATGCGGAACTGTCGTGCCGAAGCCGACGCGCTGGAGCGCATGGTGGACGACGCCCACTGGTCGCTGCCCAAGTATCAGGAGCTGCTCTGGGTGCACTAGAAGGCATCGTCTGATTCCTGTACGGCACCTCTCACCGTCACAAATTGCCAGATCCGGGACAGCGCCGCCCGGGGGGGACATGGCGCTCTTTCCCGGATCTGGCTCCCAGCATCGTCACGTTGCCGGGGGGCGCGGACGATGCGCGGAGTTCCCGCGGACTCCGTATGCAGACGCCGGGCGGCCGGGCCACCCGGCGTCTGCCATGCCCCGACGGACTTTACAACCCTTCATGGCGGCACTATCATAGAGAATTACACACATAAATTTTCAGATCAGAAAGGATACCCGCCATGAACGACCCCCTCAAGTTTACCAAGATGCAGGGCCTCGGCAATGACTACGTCTATGTCAACGGGTTCAGCCAGTCCGTCAACGATCCCTCCGCTCTGGCCCGCCGCGTCAGCGATCGCCATTTCGGCATCGGCTCCGACGGTCTGGTGCTGATACTGCCTTCCCGCACGCAGGACGTGCGCATGCGCATGTTCAACGCTGACGGCAGCGAGGCTGAAATGTGCGGCAACGCCATACGGTGCGTCGGCAAGTACGTGCATGATCACGGCATCAGCACCAAGGATATCCTGCGCGTGGAGACCGCCGCGGGCATCAAGATTGTCCGTCTGCTCAAGGAGGGCGGCGAAGTCTGCGGCGCCACCGTTGACATGGGCGAACCCATTCTCACCCCGGCCGCCATTCCGGCGATCCTGCCCGATGGCGCGCGGGGCGACCGTTTCCTCTCCCTGCCTGTCGCCGTGGACGGCACGGAGTATGCCGTGACGGCCGTCTCCATGGGCAATCCCCATGCCGTTATTTTCATGGACGGCATCGACGCGCTTGATCTGCCCGCCATTGGCCCCAAATTTGAAAACCACCCCCTCTTTCCCCAGCGCACCAACACGGAATTCGTCGAGGTCGCCGACGAGGCGCGCGTGCGCATGCGCGTCTGGGAACGCGGCGCGGGAGAAACGCTGGCCTGCGGCACGGGAGCCTGCGCCGTCGCCGTGGCCTCTTTCCTCAACGGCCGTACCGGCCGCACCGTGGACGTGGAGCTGCGCGGCGGCACGCTGCGCATCACCTGGGATGAAAACGACGGCCACGTGTATATGACAGGCCCCGCGGCAACCGTCTACGACGGCGTCTTCTTCCTGTAGCAGGCGGCGGATGGGGAAAACCCGCCCCGCGCGGGCGTTCTCTCCGCCGCTTCCCCCCTTGCAACGAGTTGCATCGCCCCCCAAAAAACTCCTGTCCCCCCCCTTGGTGGCAGGTGAAGGAATCCCTATGATCACCATCAATGCCCATCTGCTCAAACTGCAAAGCAACTACCTCTTTGCCGATATAGCCCGCAAGGTTGCGGCCTACAGGGAAAACCACCCGGACAGACGCGTCATCAGCCTTGGCATCGGCGACGTGACCCGTCCGCTGGCGCCGGCCGTCATCGCCGCCCTGCATGAGGCCGTTGACGAAATGGGCCGCGCGGAAACCTTCCATGGGTACGGCCCGGAACAGGGCTATGGCTTTCTGCGCGACGCCATTGCCAGCAACGACTACGCTTCCCGCGGCGTGCATGTTGACGCCGATGAGATTTTCATCAGCGACGGCGCCAAATGCGACCTGGGCAACTTCCAGGAACTCTTCTCCACCGGAAGCATCGTTGCCGTGACGGATCCCGTCTATCCCGTCTATGTGGATTCCAACGCCATGGCGGGACGCGCGGGCGATCCCGGCCCCGACGGCTGGAGCCGCCTTGTCTATCTGCCCTGCACACGCGACAACGATTTCGTGCCGGATTTCCCCAAAACACGGCCGGACATGATCTATCTCTGCTATCCCAACAACCCCACGGGAACGGTGCTGTCGCGCGGCGCGCTCCGCGACTGGGTGGACTATGCCCGGCGCGAGGGGTGCGTCATTCTCTATGACTCCGCCTATGAAGCCTTCATCACCGAAGAGGACGTGCCGCACAGCATCTATGAGATAGACGGCGCGCGGGAAGTGGCCGTGGAGTTCCGCAGCTACTCCAAGACGGCGGGCTTTACCGGTCTGCGCTGCGCCTATGCGGTCGTGCCGAAAGAGCTGCGCGTCAGCGACGGCAAGGGCGGAACGGTGGATCTGCATCATTTCTGGAACCGCCGCCAGTGCACCAAATACAACGGCTGTCCGTACATCGTGCAGCGCGCCGCCGCCGCCGTTTACAGCGATGCCGGAAAAAAGGAAATCCGTGCCACCATCGCCTCCTATCTTGACAACGCCCGCCTGATCAGCGATGCCGTCCGCGGCATGGGAGTGGATGTGTTTGGCGGCGTCAACGCCCCCTACATCTGGGTCAGCGTTCCCGGCGGCATGACATCGTGGGATTTCTTCGATCGCCTGCTCAATGAGGCCGCCCTTGTCTGCACGCCCGGCGCCGGCTTCGGACGCAGCGGCGAAGGCTACGTGCGCCTTACCGCCTTCGGTTCTCCCGAAGATACGCTTGAGGCCATCGAACGCCTGCGCGGCGTCCGCTAACGCCGTTTTCCCCAAGGGGTTCCGTCCTCCTCGCGGAAACCGCCGCGCGCGAGCCGTGCGCGACGACCGTTTCCGCTGTCCGGTGGGGGCGGATTCCCCGCCCCGTTTCCCTTTTCGCCCACCTTCGCTCCGGCGATCCGGCGCGCCCAGGTGCGCGGATTCGGAAGAGCGCGCCATGTTGCAATGGAGGCTTCATGTGCAGAATCGGTTCCATTAAAAGCAAGGCTCCCGTGCCCCCGGCCAAGGCCCTGCATCTCATGCTGCCGCAGCAGGAAGGCCACGACAATTCCGGTTTCGCCATGGTCATGCAGGATCTTGAAGGCGCTTTCCGCCACTATAAGGACAAACCCCTCCTTTCGCTGGCCTGTACGCCGCGCGGCGTGCAACTCGTCAACGACTACATGGAGCAAAAAGGCTTCGTGCAGATTGCCCAATGGGTGCCGGACGTGGTACGCCGCCCCGATCTGCGCATCAGCGCCATGCCCCGCTACGTCTTCCGCAACTATGACTACCCGGAAATCTACCGCTACCGGACCCAGGAGGAACGCGACGATCTGCTTGTCGATACGCGCCTTGCCCTGCGCGCGCTCCTGGAAGAAAGCGGCGACGGCTATGTCTATTCCTTCTGGCCGGATGTGCTGACGCTCAAGGAAATCGGCGATCCCGCGGACATCGCCACCTATTTCCGCCTCTGGGAGGACGACGGCCGCCTGGAAGCGCGCAACATCGTCGTGCAGTGCCGCCAGAACACCAATTATGACATTGTGCGCTATGCGGCCCATCCCTTCTTCCTGCAGGGATATACGCTCTGCGCCAATGGCGAAAACACCTTCCACACCAAGAACACCGAATTGCAGCGCTCCCTGCACCGCGGCTATATCGGCTTTGAGTCCGATTCCCAGAACTTCCTCTATACGCTGCATTACGTGCTGCATGAACTGCGCTGGCCCATCCAGTACTACAAGCACGTCATCACGCCGCTGCCCTTTGTGGAAATGGCCCGCCGGCCGGATCACAAGGTACTGACGCTGATCCGCGAATCGCTGGCCCATCTGGAGATCAACGGCCCCAACGCCATCATCGGCCTGCTGCCCGACGGCAACATGCTGGCCTGCTGCGACTCCAAGAAGCTGCGTCCCGTGGTCATCGGCGGCAATGAGGACATCATCGCCGTCTCCTCGGAAGTCTGCGGACTCAACGCCATTCTGCCGGATCGTGACTCGTCGCGCGACATTTACCCCGGCGAACGGGAAACCGTCGTCATAGACAACAATCTGGAGGTGCGGCGATGGAAACAGTAACGACGCAGGATGTCAGTCTCAACGATCTGCCCTGGGTTCTGGACTACAGGCCGGAGCGCTGCACCCTCTGCGGTTCCTGCGTGGCGGCCTGCACCGTCGATGCCATCTCCTTCTCCAGAGCGCGTTCCGGCGGCTCCACACGCAAGGCGGGCGGCGACGAGGCGAAGGCCCCCACCCCGCGCCTTGTCGTTCGCCAGTCCACCGTGCTGGAACAGGCGTGCATGGGCTGTGGCATGTGTGAAAAAGTCTGCCCGCAGCGGGCCATACGCCCGATGCGCAACCCCGATCACCGCTTTGCCATCATCGGACGGGCGCATGGCCCCATCAAACGCGGCGGCCGTACCAATCTCAACATACAGCGCACGCTGGATGCCATCGTCGTGGGACGCATCAGCCAGATGACGGACCCGGCACTGGATTCCGAGCGGCACACCTTTGATCTGCGCGCGCCGCTCGGGCGCGTCATGCTCCCCCATGAACTGCCCTTGCGCGTGCGCGGCGACCGCCTGGAACTGGAAGCGTCCACACCGCCCGTCAGCTGGATTTACCCCGTCATCTTCAGCGACATGAGCATCGGCGCGCTCTCCACCCGCGCCTGGGAAGCCATTGCCATTGCCTGCGCCTACCTCAACGAGCAGTGCGGCCTGCCCGTCCGCATGTGTTCCGGCGAGGGCGGCATGCCTGTACGCCTGCTGGAATCCGACAAGCTCCGCTACATGATCCTGCAAATCGCCTCAGGGCATTTCGGCTGGAACCGCATCCTGCGCGCCCTGCCGCGCATGAAAGCCGACCCCGCGGGTGTGCTCATCAAAATCGGCCAGGGAGCCAAGCCGGGCGACGGGGGGCTGCTGCCCGCCGCCAAGGTGGCGCCGCATATTCAGGCCATCCGCGGCGTTCCCAAGGCGACGCTGCACTCGCCGCCGAACCACCAGGGCCTCTACTCCATTGAGGAGTCGGTGCAGAAAATGCATCTGTCCCTCAACGCGGCCTTCGGTTTTCGCGTCCCCGTGGCCATCAAGTGCGCCGCGTCGGCCACCTCCGTTTCCGTTTACAACAATCTGCTGCGCGATCCCTACAAGATATGCGGCGGCTTCTTTCTCGACGGTATTCAGGGCGGCACCGGCGCGGCCAACGAGGTTTCCCTGGATCATACCGGCCATCCCATCGTCTCCAAATTGCGCGACTGCTATATGGCCGCCGTGGCCCAGGGTCTGCAGGGGCAGATTCCGCTCTGGGCCGGCGGCGGCATAGGCATGACGGGTAACGCCGCCGCCGACGCCTTCAAAATGATCTGCCTCGGGGCCAACGGCATCATTCTTGGCAAACTGCTCATCCAGCTCCTTGGCTGCGTGGGCAATGAGCACGGCCGTTGCAACGCCTGTTTCTCAGGAAACTGCCCCACAGGCATCTGTACGCAGGAGCCGCGCCTTGTGGCGCGCCTCGACGTGGACAAGGGCGCGGAAAGCATCGTCAACTATATGCTGACCTTTGACAGCGAACTGCGCAAGCTGCTTGCCCCCGTGGGCAACAGCTCGCTGCCTGTGGGCCGATCCGACGCGCTTGTTTCCACAGACAAGGCCGTCGCGGACAAACTGCATATCCACTACGCCTGCTAGAGCGGTTTCACAGTAAAAGGGACAAACGCATGCTACGTATAGAAACCTTGCATGATCACCGGCGCATGTCCACGCAGGATGTGCTGCTTGCCATCGAACACGCCGTGGAGAAAGGCGAGACGGATTTTGAAATCGCCGCTTCCGGCCAGCATGATATTGGCGGCCCGCTCTGGAACAAGGCTGGCAAGGCGCTCACCTTCCGCGTGAACAATCCCGGACAGCGTGTGGGAGCCATGTGCCTGCCCGGTACGGAAGTGCTGGTGGACGGCCCGGCCCCGGCCGATGTGGGCTGGCTCAATGCCGGAGGCCGCATCACCGTGCGCGGCGATGTGGGCGACACGGCCGGGCATTGCGCCGCCGCGGGCGTCATCTACATTGGCGGGCGTGCGGGCACGCGCTCCGGATCGCTCATGAAGCACGATCCCCTCTATGATCCCCCGGAACTCTGGATACTCAAAAACACAGGCAGTTTTTCCTTTGAGTTCATGGGGGGCGGCAAGGCCGTCGTCTGCGGCTGCGGCTGCGAAGGCCTCCCTTCCGTACTGGGTGATCGCCCCTGCGTGGGCATGGTGGGCGGCGTCGTCTATTTTCGCGGGCCTGTGGGCGAACTCCCGAAGGAGGTACGCTGTCTGCCGCTGGACGCCAGCGACATCGCCTTTTTGAACGCCGGCCTTGAACCTTTTCTGGAAGCCATCGGCAAACCACGCCTCCGCGGCGAGCTTTCCGCCTGGGAAAACTGGCGCAGGATCGAACCTCTGCCGTTCGACGCCCGCGAACAGGAAACGCCTCTGTCGCTGTCGGCCTACCGCGCCCGGCAATGGATTGCGGATGGCATCTTTACCGATGTCTACCCCGATGACTTCAGCGTACAGGGCCTGACGGCACCCGGCGACTATCGCCGCCGGATCCCCGTCTGGAACAATGAGGGGAACACGTGCCGCGACTGCCGGGCCTGCGTGCGCATCTGCCCGGAACACGCCGTCACACGCGGGGAAGATGGCGGCAAGGCCCTCTATCTCTCCGAAGACGCGCGCTGCATAGGGTGCGGCCTGTGCGCCGTCGCCTGCCCCTGTGACGTCTGGACGATGACGCGGAAGCGCTAGGCGCATGGCCGCAAAACCCCGCGCGAAACAAAGCCCGCTGTCGTAACACAGCGGGCTTTGTGTTTTGTTGCAACGAAAGAAGGCGGACCGGGAGAGAAGGTTTACAGCGCGCCGCGGGCGGCGCTCACACAATGCCCACCCTCATGAGCATGAGCGTGCCCCTTGCAGGTGAGATCCGGGGAAAACGGCGGAAGACCGCCCTCAAGAAACGCCTCTACGGCAGCGCCGACCGTGGGATGCCGGCCGGCGAAATAGACTTCCACGCCCGCCTGCTGGAACCCCGTGAGCGGACGCATACCCATGCCGCCCACCAGGAGTTTTTTCACGCCGTGGGAGACAAGATGCTGTACGGACGCCATGCACCCGCCCTGCTGGTGCGGCGTATTTTCCAGGGTGGTCACGCTCCTGACAACAGAATCCTCAATGGTGACAAGCGTGTAGATATCGCAATGGCCAAAATGCATGCTCATTTTGGCGTCGAGGCCGCCGGGCATGTCGGAAGGTATGGCAAGAATAACACTCATGCTCTTTCTCCTGAAGTGTGCATCCAAAAGATCGGCGCGATATACCTCGTTTCCGATCGTACCGTTACCGCAGCTCCATCCACCGTCTGACACCGCACCCGGCGGCCCGAATTGTTCGCGTTGCCGTGCGGCTTGCCTCGCCGAAGGGGTGGCAGACCACAAAGGAATGTGTGATGAAACATAATCCGCCTTATGCGCCTGTCAAGGAAAAAGCGGCGCGTGAACTGCCCTGCCGGGCGCGTGCGCGAACGCCCATGCCCGGAAGACAGCGTCGCCTGTGCCCATGATAACGTGCACAACCACCATGTTATAGAGAATTTCTTGCTTTTTTCCCTTGTAATTCCAGAACTTTTCTTGACTTTAGCCATAAAATGAAAAATCATCCAACGGGATGCGATGTCTCCATCGCCACGATGCGGAGGAGAACGCCGCGGAAAGGTTCCGCGGCGGGCGTTGCCCCTCCAGGCCGCGCCACCGAACAAGGAGGGCCTCCGGGAGTCGAGTCCGCACCGGGCCAACCGCGCACGCTGGCGGTGCACGCTCCCCGTCGGAACGCGCACACTCGGACAGGGCCCGGATTCTTACCTCATGGGAGGAATGTATGAAACGCTTTCTGGCTGTTGTGACGCTGCTTGCCGCCCTGCTGGCGCCGGGTATGGCCGCCGCGGAGGGCGCAGGTCTCTACCTGGAGCCCAAACTGCTTCTCTCTTTGCAGAACACGGGTGATATTTCCAAGGACAACGCCCCCTTCAGCGGTTCCATGGATCGCTACGATCAGTTTACGCTGGGCGGGGCTCTGGCTGTGGGCTTCGATTTCTGGCAGTACTATCTTGTGCCACTGCGTTTCGAGCTGGAACTGGGCCTGCGTGGCAATGCCGAGCATGATTGGGATGTCTCCTATGGCGGCCGGAAGGGGACTGTCGAAGGCACATGGAACAGCACGACCCTGTTTGCGAACCTGTACTATGACATTCATACCGATTCCGGTCTGACGCCCTATATCGGCGGCGGCCTGGGCATGGCCTTCAACTATGCCGAATACAAATGGCGTAACGGCGCTACTGGCGGATCCGCCAGCGATACCATGACAAACTTTGCCTGGAATCTCGGCGCGGGCGTGAGCTACAGCTTCAATGAAAATCTTGCCGTGGATTTGGCCTACCGCTTCGTGAGCCTCGGCCATAACGAAGTCTCGCTGGGCAATATGACCTTTAAAAACGATCCGTACGACAACGAATTCATGCTCGGTCTGCGTTTCGGCTTCTAACGAAGGATACGTTCCATCCTGCTTTCCGGGTCGGCGTCAGCCGGCCTTTTTTCATGTCCGCGCTCTTCACCGGGCAGCGCCCGCCTGCCTTCCGCACAAACGCCACGGTAAGATGAAAAAACAAAAAACTTCAAAAAATGGCAAAAAAACGAGTTTTTCATGCGGAGTTATTTTTACACACATCGCGCATACTTTTCTAGAGTGTTTTTAACCAAGCGTACTTCTTGACTATCAAATTTGAAAAAATCTAGACTTCTATCAAATTATTCTATCATTTCAATATGTTAAAAGAAGAGCCAGTAAATCTCCCCAAAATTCCCTTCGTCCTTATCGCTCTGTTTCCGCCCATTGCGGCCAATCCTCTTTTGGGGCTACATAGAGGCCATGCAAGAACAATGGCTGGAAATCTCTAGGAAACTTCAAGAATCTCTCGATTCTGGAGTTTATAAGGTGTGGATCGCCCCTCTGAGCGGCACTGTGCTGGGCGATCATCTGACCTTGCGTGCCCCCAGCGCCTTTGTGGCGAACTGGCTGCGAACACGTCTGCTGGGCGCAATACGCGACGCCGCGGCCGCGGTACTCCGGGTCAGTCCCGAAAGCATGACCGTGGAGGTGCTGACCGGTGCTGAGGAAGCCGCTACCGGCGGGGAGGCGGCGAATGCCGTTGCGACAGCGCCCCTTGCCGTGTCTCCAGCCGTGCGACCTACCGCTCCATCCTCATCCCAGGCGCCTTCGCAGCAGTATCTGCCGCTCGGCGTGACCTCTTTTTCCCGTCCTCGCAACGAATGGCGGCATTCCTTTGACGATTTTGTCATCGGCCCCAGCAACAATGTGGCGGTGGCGGCGGCGCAGGACGTATGCCGCAGTTCCGGTTGCGTGTCCACGCTCTTCATCAGCGCGCCTCCAGGACTGGGAAAAACGCATGTGAGCCAGGCTGTGGGGGAAAGCATGCACAAAGCGGGACTCGGCGCGCGGGTGGGATATCTGACCGCTGAGGATTTTGCCGCCCGTTTTGTCTCCGCCCTGCGTACCAGAGAAGTGGACGAGTTCAAGGCCCGTTTGCGCCAGCTGGATGTGTTGTTGCTGGAAGACGTGCATTTCTTGCGCGGCAAGGAAAAAATTCAGGACATGGTGCTGAGCGTGGTCAAACACCTGCAGGAATACGGCGGGCGTGTGGTCTTTACAAGTACCTTTTCGCCGCGTGAATTGCAGCAGGTGGACTCGCAGCTTGTGTCCCATTTCTGCTCGGGCATAGTGTCGGCCATTGCGCGGCCCGATGAGGACATGCGTCGGGAAATTCTGGAACGCAAGGCTCGAAGCTGGCAAGTCATGCTGCCGGGATCCGTCTGCGATCTGCTTGCCCATCGTCTTCAGGGCGATGTACGGCAGTTGGAATCCTGCCTGAACAGCCTTGTCTTCAAGGCGCGCCTGCTCAACTGCACCCTGAATACCGAGCTGGCGCTCGAAGTCCTCTCCCAATATGCCGGTGTGGAGTGCGGCCCGGACTTCGACGCCATTGTGCGCCTGGTCTGTGAAAGTTTCGGGTTGACGCTCAAACAGCTGGCCTCGCCCTCACGACGTCAGGAGCTGGTTCTGGCGCGCAACACCATTTACTATCTGGCCCGCAAGCACACGGAAATGTCGCTGGCGGAAATCGGTTCGCGCTTCAACCGCCGCCATACGACGGTCATCAAGGGGATTTCTTCCGTGGAGCGCGAGCTGTGCAAGGAAACGCGCGTCGGGCGTCAGATTGCGCGCGCAGTGAGCCTTATCGAACGTAACGCGGGGGGATGCGCTCCGGCGTAGAACAGCTTGTTTTTTTACAGCCATTGCCGAAGAAAAGAGGCGGCCTCTGTCTTCTGACAAAGGCCGCCTCTTTTCCGTTTTTTCCACAGTAAAAAAACTTCCGTCTAGATAAGTCCGTGAACCTTGAGCACGTCGCGCAACGTTTCCTTATCGGCATCCCGCATGGGCCAGAGCGGTAGCCGCATTTCCATCTCCATGCGGCCCATGAGCGCCAGGGCCGTTTTGACAGGAATGGGGTTTGTCACCATGAACATGGCGTGATGCAGATCAAAAATCTCATGGTGAATCTTACGGGCGGAAGCAAAGTCGCCGCTGTTCGCGGCCTTGCACATCCGCGCAACCTTGTCCGGAACGATATTTGATGTCACGGAAATAAGACCGGCACCGCCGATGCTCATAAGCGGCAAGGCGGTAAAATCGTCGCCGGAAAGCAGACTGAAATCCCTGGGGCAGCTTTCAATGGTCAGGCTTGCCTGCGCCATATCGCCTGTGGCCTCCTTGACGCCGACAATACTGGAAAAATCTCTGGCCAGCCGCGCCAGTGTGGCTGGCAGAAGATTGCATCCCGTGCGTCCCGGCACATTATACGGCACAAGAGGCAGGTCAACGGCTCTGGCAATGGCGCTGTAATGCTGATACAGCCCCTCCTGCGTGGGTTTGTTGTAATAGGGCGTGATGAGCAGCGCGCCGTCCGCGCCGGCGTTTTTGGCAAAACGCACAAGCCGGACAGCCTCCGCCGTATTGTTGGAACCCGCTCCGGCGAGAACGGGGACGCGCCCGGCGGTCTGCTCAATGCAGATTTCAATAGCGCGCTCATGCTCTTCATGGGTCAGGGTTGCCGATTCGCCTGTGGTGCCACACGGTACCAGTCCCTGAATGCCCTGCTCTATCTGCCATTCGATGAGGTTGCGGTAGGCTTCCTCATCAATGACGCCATTCCTGAAAGGGGTGACCAGCGCGGTCATTGCACCGTGAAACAGCATAACGACTCCTTGTTTCAAGGGGAAGGTTTCAGACCACAAAGGCATTTTTCATGCAAACGTTTACTGGTTGATAAATTCCTTCAGTTCCTTGCCGGCCCTGAAGAAGGGCAGACGTTTGGGCACAACGTCCACACTTGTGCCAGTTTTTGGGTTACGCCCGGCATAGCCGTCATACGCCTTGATTTTGAAGCTGCCGAAGCCGCGTATTTCCACACGCTCCCCGGCAATGAGCGATTCCTTCATGGCGTCAAAAAACGTATTGACGACCAGCGCGGCGTCTTCGAAGGGGACTTCCATTTCTTCCGCCAGCGTTCTGATGAGCTCACTTTTGGTCATATGTCCTCCAACAGGCATCCTCAACAAAAATCCGTACACATATTATGGCGTTTTATGATACGTCTTTTAGTCAGAGAGGTAAAGCAGGAGACAAAAGGCAGGTGGGGAATTTTGAAAACGGACGCCCGCGCCCGCCCACAAGGGAAAAGCGCATTTTTTCCAGAGGGACGCTGTTAGGAAACAGCACGCGGCGTTACACTTCCTCTATCAGAAGGCTCGCTACATCGTTTCATCGCGGCTTTACCCGATGCCACATTTTATTTAGAGATGACATCTTTGATGTATGGTTTTTATGAAGTTCTTTCAATTTTGCCACCGCCTTACCGAAATCCTGCTTTGCGGATTTATGGTACCATGCCAGAGCCTGGGCATACTCCGGCTCAACGCCTGTTCCGTGGTAATAGCACTCCCCAAGAAAATACTGTGCGTTTGCATCTCCCTGTTCAGCGGCTTTACGATACCACGAAAACGCGGAGTCATAGCTCTGCGGTACGCCATGACCATGAAAATAACAATCCCCAAGACGGCTTTGCGCATCCGCCCAGCCCTGTTCCGCCGCTTGACGGAAACAGGTTACCGCCAGCGTCACATCCTGTGAAACGCCATGACATCCTTTGGAATAGTAATGCCCAAGCGTCATCAGGGCTTTGACATAGCCCTGTCTGGCGGCACTGCGATAGTATGCCAAGGCTTGCCCATTGTCCTGCCTAACGCCCAATCCTCTCGAATAACAATGGCCAAGAAGGTACTGCGCCTCAGGCAACCCCTGTTCGGCGGCCTTACGGTACCATTCCGCCGCCAGCGCATAGTCCTGCTGGACGTCGTTCCCGTCATAATAACAGATGCCCAGTTCTTTCTGTGCTTCAGGCAAGCCTTGCTCAGCGGCCTTGCGGTACCATTGCAGGGCGTGCGCGGCATCCTTCTCAACGCCCAGACCTCTCGAATAGCAATGTCCCAGAAGAAGCTGTGCCGCGGCCAGCCCCCGATCCGCGGCTTTGTGATACCAGATTATGGCATGTTCCTGATCCCGCTCAACGCCACGCCCCCCGGAAAAACAATGCCCGAGGAGGTATTGCGCCTCGGCCTCTCCCTGTTCCGCCGCCTTACAATACCATTTTACGGCCTGCTTGTCGTCCTTCGCAACGCCCAGCCCCTTGGCATAACAATGGCCAAGAAGACACTGCGCCTTGGCAAGGCCCTGTAGGGCGGCCTTGAGATACCAGATCGCGGCTTCCTCATAGCTTTTTTGAAAAGAGATGCCCTTGAAATAGCAATCTCCGAGGTTGTTTTGCGCCTCGGCCAAGCCTTGTTCAGCGGCTTTATGGTACCATATCACCGCATCGGCATAGCTCTGGGGAACGCCCTTGCCGTAGTAATGGCAATCCCCCAGCGTGTTCTGTGCCACGGCATCCCCGTCCTTCGCTCTGGCCTGAAGTTGCTGGATTCCAGTAAGCGGGGCTTTGCCAACCAGCCGTAAGTCAAGTTTTTTCTGCTCGTCCATGACAAAAATCTTCCTGTAAAGCGTATTCAAATACGCCGTCTGTGCCTGTGCCAAGCGACGGCATTCATATTTTCAATATATGCTTCCAAATAACAGAAGCAGCAATAACCACGAAAAGAAGAATGGAACGCAACACGGGCACAGCTCGCTTTTGAAATGTCACAATTTCAAAAGCAACGCTGTCCGTGCGCGGTGTTTTCCGCGCCCGTGCGCGTGACATCCGCATGAAACATTTTCTAGAATAACCATAACAGTAAAAATAATCAATTAAAAATATGATTCTTACTGCGCTGCGTGCGTCCGCCGCGGGATGCTGATCGTTGCCCGCAAAAAAGGGCCGGTTAAGGAGCTTCCCTTAACCGGCCCTTTTTCTGGCTCTTTTTGCTGGTCGGGATGAAAGGATTTGAACCTTCGACCCCTTGCCCCCCTGCCGCCACATCTCATACATTAATATCCGCCTCGCTGGCATTGCGGAAAAACGCCTCCAGGTACCCTCTGGCATACTCCGTGGAAATCTCCTTGAGTTGCCGTATCTGGTACTCGTCTGGGGAGGCTCCCATATCCAGCGACAGTTCCAGCAGAATCTTGTCTCTCCGCTCTTCTACGAAAGCTTTATCCATCGTACTTCTCCTTTGGATAGAGCTTCGTATTCATATCTCTATGGAATAGCGGAAAGTGACACGTCCTTTCTGCTTCATTTGAGATGTGACGATAGTGGAGTAGTTGAAGTGTAGTACTTTAATATCCCATCTCATTTAATTTTTTATATATATCGCAACTTCGGAGAGAGCCGTTGTAACATGCCTCTTTAAACCATTTCTTTGCTATAATAAGGTCTTGACGAACTCCCATACCATTGGCATACATGATACCAAGATTATGTTGTGATTCTGCATCTTTTTGTTCAGAGGCTTTTTCAAACCACTGCCGGGCTATGGAATAATCTCGACGAACTCCCTTACCTTGTGTATAATAACTGCCGAGATAGAATTGTGCCTCAGCATTTCCTTGATTAGCAGCTTTTTCAAACCACTGCCGTGCAATGGAATAATTTGGGTGAACTCCTTGACCATTCTCATAGATAAGGCCAAGATAATATTGCGCCAAAGCATCTCCCTGTTCAGCAGCTTTTTCAAACCATTGCCGAGCTATGAAATAATCTTTGAGTACTCCTTCTTGACCGAAATAATACTTGAAGCCAAGAAGGCATTGCGCCTTAGCATAGCCTTGCTCAGCGGCCCTTTCTAACCACTGCCGAGCTTTAGAGTAGTTCTGTCGCACTCCTTGACCTTCATAATACATGACGCCAAGATTGAATTGAGCACGAGCTACCCCCTGATCTGCGGCTTTTTCAAACAAATGGCGGGCTAGGGTATAGTCTTGGTGTACTCCTAGACCATTTTCATATATAAAGCCAAGCCTGAACTGAGCAGCAGCATTTCCCTGTTTAGCGGCTTTTTCAAACCACTGCCGGGCTTTTTCATAATCTTGACGCACTCCTTTACCATTATAGTACATGACGCCAAGATTATACTGTGCAGTAGGCTCTCCTTGTTCAGCCGCTCTTTTAATGTATTCAAAAGAAGATGCAAGCAATATCGCCCCATAAAAAATCTGTGCTATCAAGATGAAAATAACGAGAATAGGTTTCATGACTACTCCTTCTATGAGTCATCGCGGAAAGTGAGATGTTTTTTTAATTGACTGTGGGAGTTTATGAAAATAGGATTTTGAAGTTGATTACTTTACTATCTCATTTCATTTATTTTTTATACGCGCACAACTCACGTACTTAAACAATCTATTATGGAATATATACATTACACACGCTCTGATTGAAGGCAATATCAATCCATTCGCATTTTTTGAAATCCATTGTGAGGCTTATTGCCATAGAAATACCAACAGCGTCTATTTCATTCTGAATATTTTTTTCTGTAATCTTATCTGGTGAAAGATGGTTATTTTTTTGATGTTGATTGCTATTCCATTCATTGCTATCAAGTAGCAGCTCTTTCCTTTTTTCGAAAGGTAAAGAGCTTTGTATTTTTTTGTTGATTCGATATTGACAAAGCAATCTACACAAGTCAAAAATATTGTTACCCATATAGTTTTTGATTTTAGCTAAAAAATTTTTCTCTTTTAATTCTGGTTGAGAGCGCAAATAATTTCTTAGCGATTGCTCTTCTGCACACTGTATCTTTTCAATTTCCGCATAGGCAGCATCTATATAGCGTACAACATATGGACTTTCACTAGGAATGGGTTTATTTGTTTCCCATAATAATTTTGCCTCTGGAGGTTTAATGGAAAATATTGTTGACCCCATACTATAATCAAAGTTAGGTATATTTTGATAACTTGTTTTCCATGAGTTATTACTATAGTATACATTCAATAGATATAAGGCTGCTGAAGCATGGAGAAGACTTTTCACTGTTGCTTTGTAGAGAGAGTTGTATCTATCGTGTTTAACAGCTTGATAAGCTTTTTCCCAAAGAGTTTTGCTTTTATAAGCATTTTTCAAAGGATATAGCATTCTATTACTATTATTAGTAATATTAAAAGAGGGAGCCACAACCATTACGCATTTATTATCAGTACTCCATTTTGCATTAATAAGACTCAAACAATCTCTATCAAATAAAATTTTAGTCTCTCCTCTTTGCTTCTCTCCTCCATTGTCAAAATACAGCTCCTTTGAAAGGGACTCAATCTGAATACAGCATTGTACTAATAAATCAGCGATATAAGGAGAAAAAGTTTCAAGCTGTGTACATGGCTGGGAAACTCTTTTTCCATGCCCATTTTTCCATTTCTCGTCAGTAAAAAATATATATTTTGACAATTGAAGTATTTCTTTTTCAATATTAAGATATGTCTGCCAAAATATATCAGAATTTTTCATAATTTATCCCTCCTTATATCTGAGATAAACTCAGCGAAAAACGTAGGTTTCTTCAATATCATTTTTTATTTAATTTTTTATACGCATCACAACCTTCTTGGAAACCGTTGTCACACGCTTTACCAAAATATTTTTTGGCGATAGCAGTATTTGACGGAACGCCATGACCATTTACATACATGACACCAAGATTGTACTGAGCTTTAGCATATCCCTGAGCAGCAGCTTTTTCATACCACTGGCGAGCTTTAACATAGTCTTTCCGCACTCCATGACCATTATAGTATATAAAACCAAGATTGCACTGAGCCTTAGCGTACCCTTGCTCAGCAGCTTTTTGATACCACTTTGCTGCTTGTATATAATCCTGATGAATTCCTTCACCGTTATAATAACAATCTCCAAGTGTATTTTGTGCATTAATATCTCCTTTCTCAGCCGCTTTGCGACAGGATACAATCTTCTGTGAAGCACTTTGTTCAACATCTTTTCTTTCTGTTTCAAACTTAAAATTCAGCATATACTCTCTCCGTTGCAACTCAGAGACAAATTTATTGTTTACAACATTATCCATTATTATTGGTATCAGTGTATTTGGAAATACAATAACAATATAGTAAACCACATCTTGAACATGACTCAAAAGATTTCTATAGCTCTCCTTAAGAAAATCACATGTATCATCAGGAGCCTTGAAGATTGTATCCTGTCGCAAAGCGGCAGTATTATTTGCAACAATAAGATCTTTTAGCAAAACTTCACATTTTCCATATTGCCATAGCACATAAAAAAAGCAAGCCACACAGGAGAACATCATAAGTATCATCAATAATCTTATTTTCCCGAATCCAAAAATTAGATATTCATCTGGAAGAATTTCTTTTAAATAGCGTGTCTGTTCAGATTCCTTTCCATTTTTTTGTAAAATGAAGAAAATAATAGCGGAAATGACACAGGATGGAGTAAAGTCTGGACCAAACAAAGTTAACTCGCTTACATATAACATATAAACACTCCTGTAAAAAAAGCCGGTCAGGAACTTTCCCCTAACCGGCCCTTTTTCTGGCTCTTTTTGCTGGTCGGGATGAAAGGATTTGAACCTTCGACCCCTTGAACCCCATTCAAGTGCGCTCCCAGACTGCGCTACATCCCGACTCGAAAAAGGATAGGTGAAGAACGGGAGTATGTCAAGAAGAGAATCCCGCTCTTTTTTCCGCACCGCAAAAGCGGCCTGACAGCACCCGCAGCGCTATTTCATGGCGGGGGGAACCCGTTGGAGCTGTTCCTGCGGCGGTTGCGCGCTAGGATCTTCTGTAATGGCGCGCAGCAAGCCCATGCTGCTTTCCACATCCTGCTTGTCCGACACTTCCTGACACAGAAAGGCGTTGATCCGGGGCATTCTGGCAATAGCCTCGTCTATTTCGGGATTGCTGCCGCGGGCATAGGCGCCGATATTGACCATGTCCTCAACTTTCCGGTAGGTACTCATACTGCGCAGCACGGCGCGCCCGGCCATGAGATCCTCCCGCTTGCAGATATCGGAACGCAGACGGCTGATGGAACGGAGGACATCAATAGCCGGAAAATGCCCCTGATCCGCCAGATCGCGCGTCAGCACAATATGCCCGTCCAGAATGGAACGCACGGCATCGGCAATGGGTTCGTTAAAATCGTCGCCATCCACAAGCACCGTATACACGCCGGTGATGGTGCCGGTGGACGACCGGCCAGCCCGCTCCAGCAGCTTGGGCAACTGCGCAAAGACCGTCGGCGTATACCCCTTGGTCGTGGGCGGTTCGCCGATGGCAAGACCCACCTCGCGCGCGGCCATGGCAAAACGTGTCACAGAGTCCATCATCAGCAGTACGTCCTTCCCCTTATCCCGGAAATATTCGGCGACGGCGGTGGCCGCATAGGCGGCGCGCATACGCACCAGCGGCGATTGATCCGAGGTGGCGATGATGAGGACGGAACGGGCCATGCCCT
Organism: uncultured Desulfovibrio sp.; assembly: GCA_934546745.1. GTDB lineage: Bacteria > Desulfobacterota > Desulfovibrionia > Desulfovibrionales > Desulfovibrionaceae > Desulfovibrio. The sequence continues at coordinate 72,683 of CAKTDV010000006.1, forward strand.
CAGGGCCGAGATCGCGCTCCATGAATTCCAGCACTTCGCGGCCGCGTTCGCCGATCAGGCCAATGACATTGACATCGGCCTTGGTGTAGCGGGACATCATGCCCATGAGCGTGGACTTGCCCACGCCGGATCCGGCCATGATGCCCACACGCTGCCCCTTTCCCAGCGTAATCAGCCCGTTGATGGCGCGCACCCCCACATCGAGGATATCCGTAATACGGGGACGTTGCAGGGGGTTCGGCGGATCGGCGTACAGGCTGCCGAGTTCCGGGTGCCAGTCCCTGCGCGCGTCCAGAATCCATTGCGGCGTGAAGGGGCGCTGCGCTTCCATCTGCGCGGCAAAGTCCGCCTTGCCTTCCGAAGTCTGCGCCAGCGGCGACGCGCACAGTTCGGTACTGATGGCCGGGCCGGAATCCAGCGGGGTGCCAAAGGCGTCAAAGGCGCGCCCCAGCAATTCCGGGCCCACAGGGAACACCGGCGGCAGGCTGGTGTTACGGATACGGCTTCCGGGACGGATGCCGCGCATGTCGCCATAGGGCATGAAGAGAAGGTTACCGTCGCGAAAGCCCACGACTTCGGCGGCAATGCCCTCGCTGTCCTCCGAAGGCATCATATGACAGACGGCTCCCAAAGGCGCGCGCAAGCCGCTGCCTTCAGCCACAAGACCGACCACCTTGGTCACCTTGCCGTACAACTTCATGGGGCTGCCCGCCTGCAAAAGCCGGCTACAGGACTGGGGATCGAGCTTCATGGTCTTTCCTTATCTGGAAGCTGTTTTCACAAACAGGCCGGATACGGCGCGGGCGCGCCGCTCTCCCGGATGTTTTCCGGAATCCGGCAAGCGGGGCTACGCGCCGGGCAGGAAGCCGCCTCCGCTCAGGACCTCCTGAGAGAGCGGCGGAACGGGTTTGCCGGGAACCTCCCGCCGCGGCGCGGCGGCGCTGACGGACGGCGTCGCGGGCGGCTCTTCCAGCGGGAAAAGTTCATCCTCCAACGCGGCGCGTGCGGCATTGGAACGCGGCTCCGGCAATTCTTCCTCCGCGACGGCGTCCGGCGTCTCCGGTGCTTCGGCAATGGACGGCGCGGCGGCCTGGGCATCGCCGCCCCCCTTCACGGCGGCTTCCGCGACGGGTGGCGCTGCGGCCTCCACGTCCGTCCGGGGCTCGACGTTTTCCTCAGGCGGCGGGACGGCATCGTCTTCAGGTTCCGCCGCCAGTTCGGCCGCCGGTTCCGCCAGAGCCACGTCAAGTTCGGCATCCGGCGGGGCCGCCCCCCCGTTCTCCCCCGCCCCGGGCGGCGTCGTTTCCAGAATCTCGTCCGCCTCGGCGGGATGCTCCTCCGCAGGAGAAGCGGGGGCTTCTTGCGCGGGCGGCAGTTCCTCAAAGGGCGGTTGCGTCTCATCGTCGGCGTCCACAGGCGCAAGCGCCCGGATGCGCTGTATGGCACGCCGCGCCAGATCTCCGGCGGCATCACGCACCTCGCGTTCCGCGTCGCTGCCGGGCAACGCCAAATGAATCAGGACGCTGTCCACCATGTCTTTGAAACATTCCCTGCGGGCGTCAACGCTGCCGCTGTTTGTCTCAACGATAAAGCCCCCGAGTTCCAGGGAGGCGTCCCCTTCCACAATCCAGTTCTGCAACTCCGGCGCGCGTTCCCGCGCCGCCTTGAACAGGGTCCCCACCATTTTTTCATCTTCAGGGTGTACCCTCACGGTAATGGTGGCGCGGTTTTCCAGCAGCGACAGGGAGTCCAGCAAAACGGCGCGCACCACGGCGTCGTGCCGCGTGTCCATCACATGCCCTGTGGCGGCGCTTACCGCAACGCGGGTCAGCTCCGCCAGATCTTCCCGCCACTGGGCGTCAATGGTTTCAAACTGTGCGGAAAGCGCCTGCAATACCCAGGCAAGATGCTGCCCCAGCTCGCCGCGAAACGCGCGCAACTCGCCTTCCGCGCTTTCCACTCCCGCGGCATGCCCGTCAGCCTGTGCGGATTCATGGATGCGGGCCGCGTCGTCGCGGATGCGCTGGGCTTCGGCCCGGACATCGGCGGCTTTCTGCAATTCCGCCTGCATGGCCTCGTAACCCTCTTTCGTCGACTGGCGGATGCGCTCCACTTCCGCAAGAATCAGGTCGCTCTGACGCTGCGCCTCTTCGCGCGCCTCAGCAAGCACCTTCTGCCGCTCGGCATAGGCTTCGCCCAGAATCTGACGCGCCCGATCGGTGGCTTTTGCGCGGACGCGCTCCATATAATCTTCCTGCGCCTTCTGGCGCACCTGCGCCCGCAGCGCGGGCTCCTGCATGGCGTTCAGCTCTTCCACAGAGGCTTCGCGCTCACCCATGAAGATGGTGCCCCACTTCTTGCGCAAATCGTCCAGAGGCATGGTTGATCTTCCTTTTTTCGTTGCGGCATGGACAGTTCCAGCCATATTTCCGGACAACCGGCGGAAGCGCGGAGAGCCGCGCCCTGTTCCCGGCGGGAACGGACGCCCGCCAGAGAGCGGTCACGTTTCCCGCTCTAGACAAAAATGTCGCTGTTGCCGCCGCGATTGACAACGATCTTGTTTTCGGCCTCAAGCCGCCGCACGACCTTGACGATATTCTGCTGCGCGCCTTCCACATCCGACAGTTTTGTGGGACCCATGTATTCCAGCTCTTCCCGTATGGCGTTGGCGGCACGTTCGGACATCCTGCGGAAAAACTTCTCCTTGAGTTCGTCGCTGGCGCCGCGCAGGGCAAGCACGAGGTCTTCCCGCTCCGTTTCCCGGATGATTTCGCTGATGCCCTTGTCGTCAATGTTCTTGCAGTCCTCAAAGACGAACATGAGGTTGCGGATATCCTCGGCCAGCTGGGCGGAATCCTCCTCGATTTCCGACAGCACCTCCTCTTCCGTCGCGCGATCCACCGCATTGAGGATTTCCGCCACGGACTGCACGCCGCCGACCTTTTTGCCTTCCCGGCCGCCCATGGCGATGAGCTGGCTTGTCAGCACCTTGTCCACTTCCATGAGCATTTCCTCAGGAACGGACTCAAGGCGCGCCAGGCGTACCAGTACCTCGGCGCGCACGCCGGCGGGCAGGCTTGTCAACAGGCTCGCCGCCTGATCGGAATTGAGATGCCCCAGAATCAACGCCAGCGTCTGCGGATGCTCGTTGCGCAGAATCTGCGACAGCATACGCGGGCTGACCTGTCCCAGTTCACGGAACGGCGTGGGACCGGTGTCAAGATTCAGGGTATCCATGATATACTTGGCCGTTTCCGGATCCGTGTTTTTGACCAGCAGCCGCTTCAGCGTATCGCTGCCGCCGGAAATCATGTCCACGCCTTCCACCAGCGATTCATGGAATTCCCGCAGCACCTGCTCCACATCTTCCTTGGGCACAGGTGGCAATTCCACAATGGCGCGGGAAACATCGGCTATTTCCTGCCGATCCATGCGTTTGAACACGTCAGAGGTGAATTTGTCACCCATGGAAAGCAAAAGTACGGCAATGCGCTGCTGTCCCGTCAATTCCATCCCCAATCCTCCACGGCCGCCTTCGGCTGCGCGGGCTTGTCACGCTCGCCGCGGCGCGCGTCCACCCTCTTTTTTCTCACCGAGACGTGTAGACATTGTTGCGATTTTTTTTAACTCACTGCCCTAAATACGAAAAATCGGCGCTCCGGGAAACAAGCGTCCGGAGAGCCTCGACAAGTGATGCGCGGCCCTTCCGAGTCGCGCATCACCTTCTCATTACTTGAGATTACTGATTTTTGTCAAGCCACCGCTTGATGACGTTGACAGCCTGATCCATGTGCTGATCCGTCATCCGGAAAAGTTTCAGTTTCAGTTCCTCCACGCGCTGATTGGTTTCTTTCTGGGCGTGGCGCAGGGCCTTGACATCCGACAGAGAGGGGAGGTTCCTGCCGCCGTCTCCAGCGGGTTGTTGCGGGCGTCCCCCACCAGGCTGTTGTTGCGGGCGTCCCCCGCTAGGCTTTTGCACTACTTTCATGTTTTTCCATCCAGCCGCGCATAAGGGTCACAACCTGTTCCATATGGTTGTCGGACAGGGCGAAGATATGCGCCTTAAGAGCTTCAATATCCTTGTAGGACATTTCGTCCTCATCCTCATCCGCTTCCGCATCATTCTTGGCGGCGTCTTCCAGCGCTTCATAGAGGGCAAGCTGTTCCTCGGCGGCGGGCAGGCCCACCAGGTCGTCGACCATTTCCCCGGCTTCCACTTTCGGGCGGATGAGCGCCAGCACCACGGGGCGGACAACCAGCATCAGGAAGAGGAAGGCCAGAAGGGCGTTGAGCAGCGGCTTGCCAAGACGTTCGGCATAGGTGGCGAGGATGTCGCCAAAATTCGGGTCGATAGGCGGTTCGGAATCCATGAAGGGAGCGGAGCTGACTTCAAGGGAGTCACCGCGCGCCGTATCCAAGCCCACGGCATTTGACACCAATTGCCGCACACGATCAAGCTCTTCTTTGCTGCGGGGCGTGAAGGCCCAGACGCCGTCCGTCTTCTGATAGGTGCCGTCGATGATGACAGCCACCGTCAGGCGACGCAGATCCCCCACATTGGCGACAATCTGCTGTTCTTCCTTGTTGATTTCATAGTTGGTGGTACGCGTTTCGCGACTGCCGTTCTGGTCGGAAACGGAACCGGTGATACCGTCGCCGCGGAAGTTGGCGTCCGGCGCGCCGCCTTCGAGATTGGCGCGGCCCTGCTGCGTTTCCTCGCTGCGCTGCTCGCTGCGCACGGCGACCTTTTCCGGATCATAGAGTTCGCGGCGTATGGTCTTCTGGCTGAAGTCCATATCGGCGTTGACCTTGGCGATGACGCGGCCGGAACCAAAGAGGGGTTGCAGCATCTCCTCAATGCGGCGCTCCAGGTTGCGCTGCACCTCAAGGCGGTGTTCCATCTGCGTGGAGGACGCGCCCGCCAGGCTGTCCGACACGGGCTGGTACAGCACCTTGCCACCGTTGTCGGTAATGGAGACATGATTGGGATCAAGCCCTTCCACCGCCATGACGGTCATGTTGAGGATGGCGTTGATTTCCTTGGGATCCGGTTTGCGGTTGGGAGCGTGCAGTTTCAGCACCACCGATGCGGACGGCGCCTGGCGATCCTCCACAAACAGGCTCCGCTGCGGAATGACAAGGTGGACGCGCGCGCTCTCGACGCTGGGAAACTCGCTGATGGTACGCGCCAGCTCCCCTTGAAGGGCTCTGGTATAGTTGATCTTCTGCACAAAGTCCGTCTGGCCGACTTTCACCTTGTCGAAGAGTTCAAACCCAATGCCCTGCCCGACAAGCCCGCCTTCGCCGGCAACACGGATACGCTGGGCATACACCACCTCGCGCGGCACCATGACGGTCGTGCCGTTGTCGGCAAGCTGATAGGGCGTCTTGTCAGCCTGAAGCATCTTGATGACGCGATTGGCATCTTCCGGCGTCAGGTTGGAATACAACACCTGAAAATCAGGCCGGCTGGAATAGATGGACAGCCCTATGAAGGCGGCAAGCACAAGAACCGTACCGGCGCAGACGGAAATGCGCTGCCCCTTGCTCATACGGCCCCAGGCTTCTTTGATTCGTTCACTGATGCTGGACATGAAAGGCGGTGTTGCCATAGTACGACTCCTCACTCCTGACGGTTCCTGACAAGGCTTTGACGCCTCATCCTCGCCCTGCATTATGCATCATGTGTGCCAAAATGAAAAATCCCTTTTATCCCTGCCAATGCCGCGCGAAGGCACGCCCCAACGGCCGCGTCCGCCGGAAGCGGAGAACAAAAAAATGACGCCCCGAAGCGACTTTCCGTCGCCGCGGACACGTCAGCATACGATGTTCCCGCAAGGACCGCTCTGGCCCGGCACAGCGCCGTCACTTCTCCGCCGGAAGGCCCTGTCCCTGAAAGAAAAGCCTGTCAGGATCTGGACACCCACGCCCGCCCGTGACATGCTCCCCCCTATGGTTCCGTGCGCGGCCGTCCATCCACCGAATCAAGCCGCCGATCAGGGGCCGCGCGGCGCGCCTCTCTCCGGAGGGAGAGCCTGCAAAACGTTTTTTCCGGCATTACCGTCCTGTCAGCAAAACGCTTTCCCCCGAAGAGGGAGAGTGCAGACAGCGAAGGCGTTTTTTTGAGCAACAGAAAGAGGGAGTACCGCGCCCTGTTTCAGAAACGGCGTCCATCGCCCCCAGGAGGCCCATGACACGACTACCGCATATCCTCATTCTTATGATGCTGCTGCTCATGACCGCCATACCCGTGGCAGCCACACAGCACCTTACCGGCGAGGCCTTCGACGGACTGCGCTGGGGTACTCCCATTACGGGCCTGCCGGCCTTCCTCGGCACGGCGGAAAAACTGAGTGAGCCTGTCGTCACCGATCAGAACAGGTATCATTATGCGCTTTCACGCGCCATGAGCATCGCGGACAAGCCCGTTCTTGGCTATGCCAGCACGACGGCCACCCAGCGCGTCAACGGACTCCTGTTCCACTACAGCGGCGCAAAGACCTTTGCCGTCGCCATGAACGCCTTTCGGGAGATGGCCTATGCCCTGTCGCGACAGTGGGGCACCTACACCAATGAGAGCCTGACAGGACGCCATATCTACGGGCATGAGCATTACCGCTACCGCTGGCGCGGCCCATCCACAGTCATCACGCTGACCGCCGACTTCCACAGCGGCAGCGGAGAAGTGTTTGTGGAGTATCTTCCCATCATTTATTGAGGCGCGTTGCCTTCCCCCGCTCCCATGCCCGCAGCACCCTGGCGGCTGCGGGCATACGCGGCGGCAAGAGGAAGAGAGAGAGACTTCCGGAGAATCGCACGGGATCAGAATTGGAGCTTGGCCAGTTCCTTGTAGGCTTCCAGCACCTTGCCGCGCACAGCCGTGGTCAGTTTCATGGCAAGACTGGACTTCTGCATGTTCACCATAAGCTCATGCACGTTCTGATTGCGCCCCGAGGCGAAATCCTCCACCGCCTGCGCCTTGGCCTGCTGCAGCTCGTTCACACGCGCCAGCGATTCGGAAAGCGTCTGGGAAAAGCTGTTTTCCTGACCGACAGGCGTGCGCCGCGCTTCCCGCCGCACCATGAAATCGCTGTGCGATCCGAAATTCTCGCTCCGATCCACGCTGTCACGCAGCAGGCTCCTGTCCGCGCTCCGGCCATACTGCGCCGGCATTCCCTGACGCAACGAACTTTCCACCGCATTGAAACGCTGCACGGCATCCTCATACGCCTTCATACCCACAGACTGCGCACCCATACGCTTTCTCCTCTTCCCGCGACGCGTTCCGCCCAAGGACCGCCGCCGTCTCTGACTGTTTCCGCCGCCCGTCGCCGCTTCCGCCGCCGCGACGCGCCCTTCCCGCTACTTGCCGATTTCCAGAGCCTTGGTATACATGCCCTTGATGGCTTCCATGGTGGTGACGTTGGCCTCATAGTTGCGCTGCGTCGTCATCATGTGGGCCATTTCTTCCACCACATTGATATCCGGGTAAAAAACATAGCCGTCCGCATTGGCATCGGGATGCCCCGGCTCATACACACGCTTGAGCGGACGATTGTCAATATTTACCGCCATGACGCGGACCCCCTTGAGTTCGCGATCCAGCGCCGAACGCATATGGATGGAAAAGGGATCGTCCACATCCGTCGCCACCTGCACCACGGTACGGCGGCGGTAGGGGCCGCCCAGCGGCGTGCGCGTCGTCTTGACGTTGGCCAGATTCATGGAAATGGTGTTCATACGTGTGCGATCGGCCGAGAGGCCGGACGCACTGATGTCAAGCGCCGTCATGAAATCCATGATAACCCTCCTTCAGATCCGCGGATCAGGCCTGCTTCGCATCCTGAATCAGCGTGGACAAGCCTTCAAAATTCTTGGCCTGAATCTGCGTCAGGGCCGAGTAATGAAGCTGGTTTTTGGCATGCTTGGCCATTTCCTTGTCCAGATTCACGCGATCCTCGCCATGAACCTGACGCGGCTTGAACTGCTTGAACCATTCAGGAGAAAACGTTTCCGCGGAAAAGGTTGCGGGAATATGGCCAGCGCGCGTCGTACTCATGACACCGCGCATATCAAGCCCAAGGGCTTTCTGCAATTGCTCCTCAAACTCGAGTTCACGCGGCTTGTAATTGGGCGTTTCCATATTGGCAAGATTGCTTGCAATGACATTCTGCCGTTGCAGCTGCATATCCATAACCTTGCTGATCAAGTCGACCTGTGCATTGAACATGCTTTTCATAGCGCGTCTCCCACGTGATTGCTTTCGTTGTACGCTGTTAAAAGCAACGTCCGTGCCATTCAGTAAAAATTCAATAATATCAACAAATAAAAAACCGCCACACATACATGTGGCGGTTTTTTGACGAGGAAGGGCCTCTCGCCGCGTCACGGAAAAGGCGGCGGGAGCGTCATTTCAGGCGCATCTCCGCATCGCTGACGCCCCGTTCCCGCAGGCGCATGTAGACATGGGCGCAGGCCTCGGCGTCGGAAGCGGCATCATGGTGGCGCAAAGGAATACCAAAATACTCGCAGACGCTGTTCAGTCTGCGCGACGGGAGCGGCAGGGAACGCCGCGCCCCCTTGAGCGTACACAGAAATGGCATGGGCGGACGATCGACACCCGCCGCTTTGCAACAGGCGTACAGCACCCGGCGATCAAAGCCCGCATTGTGCGCCAGCAGCCACCGCGCCCCTTCCAGAAAGGCGTGCACCCGTGGCCAGATATCGGCAAAGACCGGCGCTTCGCGCAGCATGGCCCACGTCAGGCCATGAATCTCCGTAAACAGAACCCGGGAAGATGGCGGCCGCAGGAGCGTCGAAAATCTGTCCGCCACCCGCCCCGCCTCCAGACGTGCCAGGCCTATGGCGCAGGCGCTCCCCGCCTCATAGCCTGACGTCTCAAAATCTATGGCCACGCATACCGGCAACACCGGATCCGCCGTCGTGCCCGTTACCACAGCGCCGCTCATGAGGAACTCCCGCCGCCGCGCCGCAACCGGGCTAGACGGCCGCCTTTGAGGCGGATTCACGCAGGCGATCGGCAATATAGGCGCGCATGGCGTCGTCGTCCTCATCAAGGTTGAAGCAGCGGGCGTCTTCTCCCATAAGGCCCCGCGGGACAAAATCGCCCAGCTCCAGCGGATCGGTAATCATGGCGTCATAAAAGCAGACGGACAGCCAGCGGCTTTCGGGTTCGTCGTCCACCACATCCAGCAGGACAAAGAGCTCACGCCCCCGCTGCTTTTCATGGCGGGCACGCAGAGAGTAGCTGACGCCGGGCCGGCTCTTGAAGGTAAAAGAAACGCCGGGAACAGAGGCCAGAAAATCCCGGTAAGCCAGAAACGCCGTTTTGGCGTTGACGGGATCGACGTTCCAGCCTTCCAGAAAAGTATCCAATTCTTGCGAGGTTGTGGACATGAGGAGACTCCTTTTTTCCGCGTCGCGTAAAAAACAGCCGGGCATCCGCCCGGCAGGAGAAGCGCCGCCTACCGCTGCCATTGCCAAGGAGGCGTTCCGAGATCAAGCCCCCAGATGCCGACGCGATCGGTAACGGCGTAGTGTTCCTGAATCATCCAGCGGCGGCAGTACAGGGCCCGGCAACGTCGGCGATCCACCCAGGCCAGTCCGCGCTGTAACAAAAGGTAGTTGACGGAAGTGCCGCCCGCCTGGATCAGGGCGCGCGTCAAACCGTTTTCATCCTCACCGGCCTCATCTATGGTAACGGGCGTTCCCGGAGGCAGCAGTTGCTGCAAAAAGGTCATGGCCTGCGCGGCCATAGGCTGTTTTCCCGAGGGAGCCTGAATGCCATAGAAAAAGAGACGCGCCCGCACCTTGCCGCTGTCAGCCTTCTCAGAAACGGCAATACAATTGGAGTCTTCCACGCGCACAACATATCCGTCCCATCCAAGGGCATCCCGCGGAACGAGAAGGCCAAGAGGAAGCAAGGTCGCAACAAGGAGCAGTCCGGCAAGCCGCATCTCCGTGTCCTCCTGTAAAAAAAGCGTTTCTGAAAAAGATGCCCGCCCCATCCCGCCTTGTCAAGGCGTGATGGAGCGGGACACCTTTTGGGCCGCCGTCAGGAACAGACTGCCCGTCTTTCAGGGGAATACGGCGCTATCCCCAGACGGAGCGCCCGATATTGAAGGCGATCACCGACACGACATAGGCCAGCGCCGTATTGAAAATGATGCTGAACGCGAGCCAGCGCCAGCCTCCGGCTTCCTGCTGAATGACGACCAGCGAGACAAAGCAGGGGGAGTACAGCAGCACAAAGAGCATCAGGGAAAGGGCCGTCGCCTTGCTCCAGGAATCGGACTTCTGCAGAAGCTCGGCCAGCGGCGCGGCGTCCTCAGGATCCTGTTCACCCAGCGAATAGGCCGTGCCCATGGTGGCGACGACGGCTTCCTTGGCGGCTATCCCGGCCAGCAGGGCAATATCCGTGCGCCAGTCGAAACCAGCGGGCGCGGTAGCGGGTTCAATGAGCTTGCCGAGACGCCCGGCATAGGAATAGGCCAGTTCCGCGCCACCAAGCGCTTCCTCCGCCTTGGCGAGTTCTTCCTCCAGCGGCTCACGGGCATCGTCGCCTTCGGGCAGGGCGTCAATCCTCCCCTGCAGGCTTTCAATCTGGGACGTAAATGGCGCGGCCTGCTCCTCGGGCAATTCGGGATACTTGAGACCGGCCCAGATGACGATGGAAATGGCCACCAGCACGGTACCGGCCTTCTTGAGATACATCCAGGTACGTTCCCAGCAATGCACCAGCATACTGAAGATGGTGGGCATACGGTAGGGCGGCAGTTCCATGACGAAAGGCGTCGCCTCTCCCTTGACAATGGTGGAACGCAGGAGACGCGCCACCAGCAGGGCAAAGACCCAGCCGGAAAGCATGACAAGGAAGGTCACCGTCGGCGCGTCGTCCCCGAAAAAGGCGCCGGCCAACAGCAGGAAAACCGGCAGCTTGGCCCCGCAGGCCATATAGGGCAAGGTCAAAAGCGTCGCCAGTTTTTCCTTGGGGCTGCGCAGGGTGCGCGTGGCCATGGCGCCGGGGATGGCGCAACCGCCCGCGATGCCGCCGGAAATGATGTAGGGCATGACGGAAGCGCCGTGCAGACCGAAAGCGCGGAACAGCCGATCCATCATATAGGCCACGCGGGCCATGTACCCGCTGTCCTCAAGAAAGGCGATGAGGGCGAACATGATGGCAATGAGCGGCACAAAACTGACAACACCGCCAACGCCGCCGATAATCCCGTCAACAACCAGCGACTGCAAATCCCCTTCGGGGATGAGGTCGGTCATCAGCTCTCCCAGAGCCGCGAAGCCGTCCTCCACCCAGCCCTGGGGATAGGCCCCCAGCGTGAAGGTCACCCAGAACATGACATACAGCACGCCCAGCATCAGCAGAGGCCCAAAGAAGGCGTGCGTGAGCACCTTGTCGATCTTGTCGGAAATGGCCAGACGGTCCTTGCCGGGATCCTGACGCAGGATGCCGTCGCGCAGCAGGCCGCGGATGAAGCCATAGCGGCAGTCCGTAATAAAGGATTCCATGCTGATGTGCATGGTGTCACGGATGTGATCGGCCACCTTGCGGCATTCGGCATCCACTTCCGTAAAGAGGGCGGGATTGGCCGAACGCAGCTGCTCGCGAACCTCCTTATCCCCTTCCATGAGCTTGATGGCCGTCCAGCGCGGGCTGTAGCGATCCGCCAGCACGCCCTTTCCGGCAATTTTTTTCTCAATGCTGTCAAGCGCCAAATCCGTGTCACTGCCATAATTGACATAGAGCGGTTTGCGCGGCCCTTTGCGGGCAAGACGCACGGCTTCGTCCATTGCCGCCTTCAGACCCTCGCCGGTTTTGGCCACCATAGGAACCACCGGCGTATCCAGAAGCTCGGAAAGACGCTTGACATCTATATGAAGCCCGGCGGCGCGTGCCTCGTCCATCATATTGCAGCCAAGCACAACCGGGAGGCCCATTTCCATCATCTGCACCGTCAGCAGCAGATTCCGTTCCAGGGCCGACGCATCCACCACATTGATGACGGCCTGCACGTTGTTGGCGGAAAGCTCGGCACGCGCCACCAGCTCTTCCATCGAGTACGCCGTCAGCGAATAGGTGCCGGGCAAGTCCACCAGCACGACGTTTTCCTGGCCGTGCCGCAGACTCCCTTCCTTGCGGTCCACCGTGACGCCGGGATAGTTGCCTACGTGCTGGCGCGCCCCCGTATAGGCGTTGAAGACCGTCGTCTTGCCACAGTTGGGATTTCCCGCCAGGGCAATGCGCATCTTGCCCGCGTGGGAAAAAGCCTCTCCCTCAAATTGTCCTGCACTCATACTCTCTCCTGTTCCCGCTCCTTGCGGATACCTTGCGCGCCTGCCTGGCAGGACGCATACAGAAATGAAATTGAATTTCCCTACACTGAAAGAAGCAGCCCTTTCTATGCACTCCCACGAATGCTGTCAAGCGCGAAGGCATTTCTCAAGAGCGTACTGCAGCGTTACGGGGACGTGCCGCAAGGAGTTCCAGAGCGTCCACCACAACCACCGGCAATAAAAATGAAATCCAATTTCTTAAAATTGGAGGGAAGGTAGTCGTTTTCGGCATACCTGTCAAGACACTTGGCGGTAAAGACACTCCTTCAGAGTGGACACACCGCAGGAATGCACCAGACTTATGGGGATGTTGCGGGCGCGGGCATGCTGCACAGCCTTGCGCCGGGCTTCATGAGAAATTTTGTTGGTAAAAACAATGATGGCATCCGGCGTACCGATCTTGTCTTCAAAATTACGTTCGTTCCGATGGATACACTTGAGGGTCGCCCCACCTTCCCGTGCCGCCGCAATATATTCCTTCTTCAATCTGTCCATGCCACCGATCAAGGTCACGCACATACTTCCTTGCCTCCTGGTAAGTAGCCGCACGGCCCTGGGCACACGCAACAACAGGCGGGCCGTGCGGCAGGGGAAACTGACAACGTCACCTTATTTGAAAAAGACTTTCAAAGTCAAGATATTCTTCTCCTACCGCCGGAAAAAAAGGCGAACCGACGCCGTAGCATCGATCCGCCTTGCTTTTACACACCAAAATCAGCGGCGGGAAGCAGAGCCATTTCCCCAGTCCCGGCAACACATCTGATGATAGGGATAGCAGAAATGGCCCGACAGGTCGAGTGTGAAACCGGAAAATTTTACGTTGCCGCGGGCGATATGCCGAGTCAGATTTCATCTTCCGCCGGAAGCAGCAACACTTCCTTGTTGTCATTGAAACCCAAGGTGAAGGATGTGCCGTATTTGCTCAGAAAATCTTTTTCAGCCACAAAGGGCACACCATCAATATCCATCCGCACATCATCGTCTTCATCCGGTTCATCCATGCCCAGCCCCAACATAATCTTGGCATGGCAACCTCCGCCTACCTTGTATTCGCGCAGACGCACGCAGGTGCCTTCCTCCTCATCCTCAAGCATGCCACGTAGTTTATCCAACATGCTTGTGTCAGTAGAAATCCTGAACACTCTCTTCTCCATTTCAGGTTTACAGATACCGGATTTGGGATCGCGCGACTGAAAGCAATCGTTGGAGCCCTCGACAAACCCTAATCCGCGTTGCCTGCGGTCAGCACAACTTCCTTGTTCTCACCGTATCTCAGCGTAAAGGAGGTGCCGTACTTTTCCAGAAAATCCTTTTCGGCGGCAAAAGGCACACCGTCGATATCCGTCCGCACGTCATCCTCCTCATCGGGTTCATCCATGCCCAGACCGAGCACAATCTTGGCATGTCAACCTCCGCCGACCTTGTATTCACGCAGACGCACATAGGTACCTTCATCCTCATCCTCAAGCATACCGCGAAGTTTGTCCAGCATGCCTTCCTCAATGTCAACGGTAAACATCTTCCTCTCCTCAAAAAAATTACACGACAACGGGCTTTAGACCTTGACGGACAAAGCGCTCTTTCACGATTTTGAGCTCTTCCGGCGCGTAGTGCCGCACAGCCGGACAGGGCCTGCCCAGAGCGGCATATTTACTCTTCCCAAAAGCGTGGCACGGCATGATTTCCACCTCATGCCTGCCAAATTTCCCCAAAAAGGCCGCCATGGCCGCCAAATTTTCTTCGGAATCATTCAGATCGGGTATCAGTGGCATGCGCACGCGCACTTCCGTCGATGACGACAGCGCCGCCTCCAGATTCCGTAAAATCAGCGCATTGTCCCGCCCCGTCAATTTTTTGTGTTCTTCCGGGTCCATATGCTTGCAATCGAAAAGCAGGAGATTGGCAAGCGCGGTGATTTCGGCGAAACGTTCTTCCGGGCAGAAGCCACAGGTGTCAACGGTGACGTGCAGCCCCTCATCATGGGAGGCATGCAGGAGATCCAGAAAAAATTCCCCGCCCGCCGTAGGCTCGCCGCCGCCGAACGTGACACCGCCGCCGGAATTTTCATAGAAAAGCCAATCCTTCCGGATGACTTCCATCACTTCCTCCGCTGACATTTCACACCCAGACATCACACGGGCCTTATACCCGCACACCGTAGCGCAGTCGCCGCAATCCCGGCATTTGCCGATGTCTCGGCCCATCTTGCCATCCCGCGGCAGAACCGCGCCGTAGCGACAGACCCGCAGACATTGTCCGCAGCCAGCACACAGGTTTTCGAACAGCAGCAACTGCGGCGTGAACGTCTGAGATTCAGGGTTGCTGCACCACAGACAACGCAGGGGACAGCCCTTCAGAAAGACCGTCGTGCGCAAACCTGGCCCATCCTGTACGGACATACGTTGTATATTGTAGATGACTCCCCGACTCATGAATCTCTTCCCCCGCATACTGGCAGGGACCGCGCCCTTGCGGGCGCAGCCCCAACGTCTAATCCGCCTGAGAAAATCAGGACGCGTACTCGGTACGCTTGACGATTTCGTTCTGCACCCCCTTGTCCAGACGGGTGAAGTACGCGCTGAAACCGGCTACGCGCACAACTAGATCCGTATAGTCCTGGGGATGCTTCTGGGCATCACGCAGGGTGTCGGAGCTGACGCAGTTGAACTGAATGTGCGAACCGCCGAAGTCGCAATAGGTCTTGATGAGTGAAATCAGGGTACGTGCGCCGTTGGGACCTTCCAGCGCGGAGGGGACAAACTTCACATTGAAATGATTGGCACCGTAACGGACAGTGTCAATCGCTTCTGCGCCGGATTTGATCAGGGCCGTGATACCTTCGTGATCCGTGCCGGGCATGGCGGACACACTGCCGTCCGTCAGCGCGACGCCGGCCTTGCGCCCCGTGGGCAGTGCGCCCATGAGCGAACCGAAGTAGTTGTGATAGGAGAGCGAGTAGGCATCCAGCGGCGTTCTATGCCCGAAGCAGTCCGGTCCCACAGAATGGTGGATTTCATCCACATCGCGATAGTAGCGCTGCACAAAACTTTCCACTTCGGGATAGTCATTGCCGTGCTTGGGCGCTTCGAAGCACATCTTGCGGATATCCTCGTGGCCTTCAAAATTGGCCTTCAAGGCATCCAGCAATTCTCTCATGGAGATCTTCTTCGTATCGAATACAAGATACTTGATGGCCAGCAGGGAGTTCGCGGCGTCGATACCCGCCGTCATAATGGGATTGACCTGGGGATAGCGGGTACCACCGGCTTCCTCGCATACGCCCTTTTCGATGCAACCGTCGTACATGACCGAACGAAAGATACTGGGCACGACCTGCAGACGGGCCATCTGGCTCAAGTCGGAATGCTTGCGGGAGATAGTGAAGATATGCTTCAGCTGCTTCTTGTAGGCGTCGTACACCTCATCAAAGCTCTGGAACCGCGTGGGATCGCCGGTTTCCACACCAAGCTGCTTCTTTGTCAGCGGATCCTTGCCATTGTAGAGGAGCAGTTCGATGATCTTGGCCAGGCAGGGCTGATCTTCCTGCGTAATGAAGCTGCCCTTGCCGCAGATCCCGGTAGACACGCAGCCATAGTTGCCGCAGTTACGGGCATCCTCCAGGGTAATTCCCCCTTCATACTGGGAGAAACGGGCCAGATTGCGCTGAATCACCACATTGTTATTCAGAATCTGGGGTTGACCGGAACCGCCGCGGATACATTCCACGACCTTCCGCATATAGGAGTCCTTCAGCTTGGAATGATAGAGCAACGTCAGCGTAGGCTGAATGTTCTTCATCCTGATCTGGGTTTCCAGAAGCAGTTCTTCCAGTTCCGTGCTGGCATCGTTGCCGTAGGCATCCACACCGCCGATGGTGATGCTCTGACCGGTATGGCCAGACAAGGTCATGGCATAAGAACCGCCCTGATATTCGGCCAGCTCCAGATGCTTGATCCACTGGAATTTCAGAAGAGTCAGCACCTGTTCACGGGTGAGGTTGCCTTCCTCAATATCCTTCCTGTAAAAGGGATACATATACTGGCCATAACGACCCGGCGAGCAGGCGCACGCCATCTGCTCAACTTCGATGGCAAGATGGATAAACCAGAAGGACTGAATGGCTTCGCGAAAGTTACGAGCCGGAAATTCAGGCACGCGGCGGCAAATTTCCGCAATTTCCAACAGCTCGGCCTTTGCCTTGGAATCGGTTTCAGCTTCAGCTGTCTTTTCCGCCAGATCCGCGTAGCGGTGCGAATGGGCGATGACGGCTTCCGTGGCCACGATCATGGCGCGATACAGATCGTGTTTTTCTTTGTTGGCCAAGGTGGTTGGGCAATCCAACAGACGCCGCTTGATGTCGTCGACAACCCAGCGCAGCCCCTTGTTCAGCGCCAGAGGATAATCGGCAATACCAGAACCGCTGGCGACGCTGACATTGTCATAATAGATACCGGCCTTTGAGTAGGGCGCGGGGTTGAAGCCGTACTTGTCCTTGAACATTTTATTGTTCAAGTCAATGCAGGTGCGACCTTTCCACTGCTTATAGGTCTTTTCCAGAAGCGCTGTCGTTTCCTGAGGAATCTTCATTTCCCCCAGAGAGGCCATCTTGGCCATCTGCATCTCTTCCTTGATCCAGGCCACATTCCATTCGGGATAGGCGTACACGCCGGCGCGCGTACCGGTAAGTGTCCCCACAATGGGATTGCCGTCCAGAAAAATCTTTTTCCTCGTCAACACACGTTCCAACAGCTTGGCACGTATGTAGAAGACAGGCTCGCCCTTAAACTCTTCATACACCTCATTCAGGAACTCCAACCGCTCTGGATCCATGACCTGAGGAGCGTTCATAAGATAGGCCTTGAGTTCCTTGACACGCTTTTCAGCGGTATCCCAGTTGATGGCGTAACCCTGAGCGCCCCTTGCGGCGCCTGTTTGTAACTGATGTACGGTCATGGCAATCTCCTGATGCAATGGCAAATAATGTTCCGCTCCCAGGCTCTCCGCCGTGCACCAGCACGGTCAGCCTTGCTTGTTATTGTTTTAAAGCATAGAATGTGCCAAAGAAAACAAAGAAGTCTTTCCCCTATAATTATTTGAAATAATTAATTAAAAATCAGGTATTGATTTTTGGCAAATAAAGGAATTTTAATTTTTATAAAAATTTCCTGCTCTTTATCAAACCTTTCTACAGGTGGACCATGAAATACAGCAACCGCCAGTTTTCCAACGTCAATCGGGCCTCGGTACTTACGCCGGAGGTGCGGACCATCTGGGACAATATGTGCATCGGCGTCGCCGTAGTAAACGCCGACGGCATTTGCGAATATATGAATCCCATTCAGCGCAAGGCCGACGGATTTTCCCGCATCCCCGTGGAAGGAAAACACATCACCAGTCTCTATATACCGCATGAGCTGGAATGCATTCCTACCATGGAATGCCTGCGCAGCGGTAAGCCGCTGCTCAAAAAGGCCTACTGGTACGCCACCTCCACGAATTTTCTGGCCAGCACGGTCACGGACTTTTTCCCCTTGTTCGATCACGGGCAAAAGGACGGCGTCATCGCCTTCACCATCTGGACCGGCAATACGGCGCACGTTTCGGAACCACGACGCCCTTCCAGGCCAAACGCGGCGCCGGAACAGCCGTGCGGCTATTACACCTTCTCCGACATCGTGGGACAGGATGCCGCCTTGCAGGAATGCCTCCGCGAAGCGCGCTCCGCCGCCGCAAGTTCGTCTCCCGTCATGATCTGGGGAGAAAGCGGTACCGGCAAGGAACTCTTTGCGCAGGCCGTCCATTCCGCCGGCCCCCGTGCAGCACACCCTTTCGTACCTGTCAACTGCGCCGCCATTCCTGAAAATCTGCTGGAAGGCATCCTCTTCGGTACTGTCAAGGGCGCCTATACCGATGCCCCGGACAAGCCCGGCCTGTTCGAGAAAGCCAGCGGCGGCACCTTGCTTTTTGACGAACTCAACTCCATGCCCCTCGGCCTTCAGGCGAAACTCCTGCGCGTCCTCCAGGAAAAACGTGTACGCCGTCTGGGCTCACACACGGAACTCCCCATCGATGTGCGCATTATCAGTATCCTGAACGAGCATCCCCTGCGTGCCGTGGAGCAGGGGCTGCTGCGCCGCGATCTGTTCTATCGTCTGGCCGTGGTGGGCATCGCCGTTCCTCCCCTGCGTAAGCGGCGGGAGGATATTCCCCTGCTTGTACGCCATGTCATAACCCATTCGGAAACCGCACTCACGAATGCCGGCGGCGTGAACGTAAGCGACGAAGTCATGAACGTTTTCCGGCAATACGCCTGGCCCGGCAATATCCGTGAACTTGCCCACGTCCTTGAAGGCAGTCTCGCGCTGCTGGGAAACGGCGGCCTCATCACGCTTCAGAATCTGCCCCGTCACTTCCGCGAGGCCTATCATTCACGACATACTACGGGTGAGATGATTATCCCCCCTCCCCCCATGCCGCCACAGACATCGCCGTCCCCAGGCATGGCTGAAACGACGGAATATTTCGACTATCGCGCTGTCCGCCGCAGCGACAGCATTTCCCTCAAAAACTGCCTGCATGAGTACGAATCCTGCTGCATTCGCAACGTACTCCGCATAACGGGTGGCAATGTGGCCAAAGCTGCCCGCATTATGGAACTTACACCTGCCGGCCTGCATTACCGGATGAAAGTGCTGCATATCACAGCGGATGAATAGAAGCCCTACAGCGAAACAAGGAAAATCCTTTCATAGATACAGCATTCCACAGAAAAAAAGAAAGCCGTCCGAAAAGGACGGCTTTCACGTGCATAGGAATTCGTCAACGCATTCCCGACGGCAACACCCCAGGGGATTCCGCCGCGAGCTACTTTTTGAAGAAGATCGCTATATCCTTGCGTCCAAGAACATTTTCGCGAATCTTCTCCTCAGGCAGGGAAACCCAGCGCTTTTTGTTGGAGAAGTAGAAGATGAAACCAAGTATCACCCACACGGCCAGGCAGATGAAAGGGGCCGTGCCGATACGAGCCGGAGAACCGGGTACCAGCAAAAGCAGGATGCACATGACGGAGGTAACCGTACCCACAGCGCAGCAGAAAAGCTTGACCGCCTTGCCATCCACACGGGCACTGCCCAAAATGACGCGGCGAGCCGCAAGGCAGGTAAACAGATACCCAATACCTGTCCCCACAGAGCTCATGTCCACAGTCCAGGCAACAGCGGAACGACCGGCAAAGGGTGTAAGCAGCACGACGACGATGGTGAACAGGATGGCCTTGTAAGGGGTATGGTACTTAGGATGAATTTCTCCGAACCAGGCGGGCAGTATGCCGCTGCGCGCCATACTGAGCAGCAGACGGCTGGTAGCGATGAAGAATCCGTTGGTGCCGGTGCATACCGCGCCGAAGACGGCCACGGCAAGCACGATGCCGCCAAAACTGCCGAAAGCCATGGTCGCGACTTCGCCCGTCCCCCAAGCCGCACCGCCAGAAGCGCGCTGGGCGTCAAGCCTGGCCAGCAGCTCCGGATAAGGAATGGCCATACCAACGGAAAGCATCACCATGGCGTAGAGCACAACACCGCAGAAGATGGCGACAATCATGATATTGCGGGCACGGGACGGATCAAAGGCGAATTCTTCCGCGGCCTGCGGTACCGTATCAAAGCCCACGAACAGGAAAGGCGAGATAGCGAATACAAGCAGGACGCAAGCCAGCATGCTCCGCTTATCAGAGAAGGCGGGCGCCAAGTTGGAGAAGTTTGCGGTATCCAGGGTAAGCACGCCGCCAAACAGCACCAGGATGCCGAAGGTCAGCATGAAGGCCAGAATCAGTTGCAGCATTCCGGCAAAGCCGATGCCGCGGTAATTGATGTATCCGAAAAACAGCGTTCCCGCGGTCATCAGAAGAACTTCGCCGGAATAGACCGTCCACCCAGCAATATCGTAGAGTTCACCGAATTCAAAAACGCCGGGGAAAAGGAAACGGAAAATGACAGAAAGAGCGGCGATATCGATGGCCACAATGGCAATGTACCCGATAACGAGAGCCCAACCGCAGACAAAGGCCGCCGTTGGCCCAAAACCGATATAGGCATAGGCAAAGGCACCGCCGGCCACAGGGGCGTATTTGACCATGTAACTGAGACATACGGCGACGAAGCTGATAAGGCATGCGCCAACAAAAAATCCCATCAACGTCCCCACAGGCCCTGCCTGAGGAAGAAACATATCGCCTGGGAGAACAAAGCAGCCCCACCCTACGATGGATCCAAGAGCTAGTGCACAAACCTGCAAAGGGGATAATGACTTTTCCAACCGAACCTGTTCCGACATATTGATATCTCCATGATAACGTTGATACCGCTGCGGATTTCTCGATTTGGATGCCGGCAACACATAACGCTGCAAAAGAGATGCTCCATTGTTGCATCTCAAATCGCACAAACTATAGTTTAATGCAAAAAAGCAATAACCGTGCCGTATGTGAAAATTTTCTTTAACATACTAAAAATATGGATCTTATTGATTTAAAAAGAAATAATAACTATTTCTTAAAATAAGATTTCCCTCTTTTTATAAAAAAAATTTTATTTATGTAAAAATTTCATATTAAAAAAGAGCCTCTTACCTCTTTTTGTGATTATTAGAACCAAAAAGCGGGCGATTTTGTGGCGGGGCACACCGTGTCATCCTGTGTAGAGGTGAGACATGGGGAAAGATGCGGTTGGTCGTGCCCGTAAAATAAAAAACGCCTACGCGCCAGGAACTCCTGGCACGTAGGCGGCACGACTCTCTTCAGCACATTGCGGCGTCTACAGGAAGGCCCGCACCAGACACACCAGACCGGCCACCCCGATGATGAACAGCAGGACACGCCGGAACGTCTTTTGTGGAATGCGCCTGGCGACGGGGAACGCCAGGAGCGTTCCCAGCATGACGCCCGGTGCGCCTGCCAGCGCATACCCAATCACTTCCGGCGTATAGAAACCGGCCCATGCCTGCAGCAGAACGGTAAACGTGCCGCGAATGACGAAAAACACGCCAAGGGTACCCAGAAAGACACGTGGCTCCCATCCCATATACAGGCCGTATATCCCCACGGGCGGCCCGTCAAAGGAGATGGCCGTACCCAGCAGCCCCGAGCCAAACCCGGCTGTCACGCCCAAAAGACGCGGATGACGGAGAACGCCCCGCACACGGGCCGTCCACTGCCAGTAGACATAGAACATGAGCAGCAGGCCCACGGCGCCCTGCAGGACGGCCCCGGAACAGATTTGCAGAATGTACAGGCCGGCGAACGATCCCGGAATGGATCCAGCCAGCATGGGCCACAGTGCGCCGACGCGGCAGTAACGGCAATGCAGGACAACCAGACAGGCATCCATGACGACGTTCATCGCGCATGCCAGAGGGATAAGCTGATGCACGGGGATGCACAGCGCCAGTGCGGAAAACGCCACCATGGCCCCCCCGATGCCGCTGACGCCGGACACGAAGCCCCCTGCGAACCATGCGCCGAAGACGCAGGCGTCATAGAAATCAGGCATGGCCGTCCTTCTCCCGGAGCGTCCGTTCGTAGGCCGTCAACGAATCGAAGCCAAGGCGTTCCATCAGGAATTCATAGCGTTCCCGCGCAAGATTGCGGCCCCGCGCACGGGCTTCGGCCACAAGGCCCCTGTAGCCCTCCAGCGTCTGATCAGACCAGGTTTCCAGCTCGCATGACAGATAGCGGCGGAACCCTCCATGCCCATCAGCAAGGATGACATGGGGAAACTCCCGGCTCAGACTGTCGCGCCAGCGGCTTTCCGCATCAACGATCTCGTCGATGGTTTCCCTGCTTTTCAGAGGCGGAATGCGGTTGTCCATCCGCGCGTATTTTTCCGTCATCAGATTGCGCCCTTCCGCCTCTGCCCGCGCAAGATCCTGGCGGTAGGATTCCAGTACGGCATCGGTCTGGACGCACAATGTCATCTCACGCATCAACCGGAAGGAGTCCGGCAGCTTCTGGCAGTCCGCCGTCCCTCCTTCGTTACGCACGTTCACGAACATCCTCAGTTCCCGTTCAATGATTTCCCGCAACACATCGCTGCGATCCATAACGCCTCTCCTTTGAAGGCATGTTGCCTTTGGACGTTGTCATTTTCAAAAGCGGCGCTGCCCACGGTGGAAAAAACACGGTTTTCCCTTGTGCCCGCGCGCGGGCGTCCGTGCTTGCTGCGCCTGCCTGTTTAACGGACTGCCGACCATATACCCGCCGCGCACCGGGCGCAACATGCGCCGGAAAGACATTCCCATCCGGAGGAAGGGGTTTCCGCGTTCGTTTTTTCAAACTGAAACTGTCTGTGTCTTATAAGTTGTCATAATATTGATTATGAGATGTTTTAACGCGAAAAATTCTTGCGTCGCCCAGCCACCTTACTCCCTTGAGCCTTGTTCCTCCTGAAAACACCGCGCCAGAAGGAGTCGCCTCCCCCGCGCGGCGTTTTCAGGAGCGCGAAACGCGCCTACAACCAATGACGGAGAAAATCGGCGGCGGGCAGGCCAGCATCAAGATGCTGCAGCAGCGCGCTTCCGAAAACCACGGCATCAGGCCGCGCATCCTTGTGCAGAATCCCAATCTGGGCGGGCTCCTTGAGGCCAAAGCCCAGCGCCAGCGGCAACGCGAACACCTTGCGGGCGCGGATCATGGTTTCATCCACTTCGGGCGCGATATGTTCCCGAACGCCTGTCGTGCCCATGGAAGAAATCACATAGACATAGCCTTCCGCATCGGACGCATACAGGGCCATGCGTTCGGCGCTGGTGTTCAGGCCCACCAGGGCGATGAGGGCCAGACCATGACCGCGGAAAAGCGCGCGAACCTCCCCGCTCTCCTCATAGGGCAAATCGGGGATGATGACACCGCTGACATTGGCGGCTTTGGCATCGGCGGCGAATTTTTCCAGCCCGTATTGCAGGAAGGGGTTATAATAGCCCATGAGAACGAGTCCGGCTTTGAAGAAACCGCCGCGTTCCTTGAGATCCGCCATCAGTTTTTTGAGGGTCATGCCGTCGCTCAGCGCCCTGCGGGAGGCTTCCTCCACCACGGGACCGTCGGCAACGGGATCGGAAAACGGTACGCCGATTTCAATGATATCAGCGCCGTTGTCGTCCAGATCCTTGAGAACGGGCCAGAAGTCCCCGGCATTGGGGAAACCGGCCGTCACAAAAGGAATAAGCGCGGGACGCCCTTTTTTGTTGGCGTCACGAATTTTCTGTTCCAGAATATGCATTGTCATTTCTCCCGCGGCGATTCGCCGCACGGGGCGTCCTCCCTGCGGAGCGGCCCCTGTTATCCGTAGTGCGTCGTATTGTGGCAGATTCGCGGATGCCGCGCGGCCAGCGCGCATTTTTCAGTACATATCCGCCGTTTCCGGCATGTTGAGCGCCTTGCGGACAATGGCCATGTCCTTGTCGCCGCGGCCGGAAAGATTGACGATGACGCGGCTGCCCGGCTTGAATTCTTCGGGATGATCCAGCACCCAGGCCAGCGCATGCGACGATTCGAGCGCGGGCAGGATGCCTTCCTTGCGGCACAGCTGCTGGAAGGCGTTGAGGGCTCTGGAATCTTTGACCATGGCATAGTGGGCGCGTCCAGTCTTGCTCAGGTGGACATGTTCCGGCCCCACGCCGGGGTAGTCCAGACCGGCTGAAATGGAATGCGAAGGTTCAATCTGGCCGTCGGCATTCTGCAGCAGCAGGGAGAAGCAGCCGTGCAGTACGCCGGGCGTCCCCAGATTGATGGCCGCGGAATTGAAGCAGCCCGGTTCGCCCGTCCCCGCCGCTTCCACGCCGATGATACGCACGCTTTCATCCTCAAGGAACGGATGAAAGAGACCGATGGCATTGGAACCGCCGCCGACGCAGGCTACGACGGCATCGGGCAGACAATGGCGGGCTTCCCGCATCTGGCGGCGCGCTTCCTGACCCAGCACCTGCTGGAACAGGCGCACCAGCGTGGGGAAAGGATAGGGGCCCGTCGCGGAACCAAGGCAGTAGTGCGTCGTCTCCTGGCACGCGATCCAGACGCGCAGCGCGGCATTGATGGCATCCTTGAGGGTACGGCTGCCGCTTTCCACAGGCACCACCTCCGCGCCAAGAAGACGCATGCGCATGACGTTGGCCGCCTGACGCTCCACATCCTCCGCGCCCATGTAAATGGCGCACTTCATACCCAGACGCGCCGCCGCCACGGCCGTGGCGACGCCGTGCTGGCCCGCGCCCGTTTCCGCCACCAGCGCGGTTTTGCCCATGCGCTTTGCCAGCAGCGCCTGTCCCAGCGTATTGTTGATTTTATGCGCGCCGGAATGGAGGAGATCCTCGCGCTTGAGCCACAGCTCAAAACCCAGTTCTTCGGAAAGCGTCGGACAGAACGTCAACGGCGTGGGACGGCCGGCGTAGGTATGCAGCAGATTTTGCAATTCAGCCTGAAATTCCGCTGAAGGCAGATCCTCCTTCATGGCTTTTTCCAGTTCCAGCAGGGGCGGCATCAGAATCTCCGGAACGAAGCAACCGCCAAAATCGCCAAAGTACCCTTTTTTCATAGTATCCTCCCTGCCTGTTCGCCCGCAGCGCCGCCCGTTTGAGCGGGGCTGTGGCTGTGCATGTTTTTATTGATGGTAACGGCGCTGACGCCCACCAGGCCGTCAGCCGCGCGCCCCTCTGGCCACCCGCACGGCTTCGCGCAGACGGACGGCATCCTTGACGCCGGGCGCCACCTCTATGCCGGAATTCAAATCCACGCCGTCGGGGCGGCACGACTGCAGCGCCGTTGCCAGTGAAGCCGCGTCCAGGCCGCCGGCCAGCAGCCAGGGATGCGGAAAACGGAGCTCCCGCAGGGATTCCCAGTCCAGATGGCAGCCACTGCCGCCGCCCCGCTTTCCCGCATCCAGCAGATACCAGGCGCAGGCGCGGGCGTGCCGGTCAATCTCAGCCTGCAAGGCTCCCACGGAAGCAAAGCGTTCTGGCCATAAAACCCTGATCACCTTTTCCGCGCCGATGCGCAGGGCGCAATCCACGCTCTGCCGCCCGTGCAGCTGGGCGAAATCCAGCCGCGCCGCTTCCAGAATGCCCAGAATTTCCTCGGATCCCTGTTCCACAAAGACGCCTACCCGGCGGCAGCCGCCACTCTCCAGTTCCGACGCCCGTGCCGGCGCAATGGCCCGGGGGCTTTGCGGATGAAAAATGAAACCGCAGAAATCCACCCCCAGCTCGACGGCATTGCGCACGTCATCGGCACGTTTCAGACCACAGACCTTTATCAGCATGACGGCTCCTTTCCTGCCGCAACGGCGTTACATCGTGAGAGAACGGAGGACGCCGCCCCGACGCTACCCGTGCAGCAAGGCCCGCAGGGCGGCGCCGGGATCTTCCCGCTCCATGAGCGCCGTTCCGATCAGAACGGCATCATAACCAGCATCGGCCGCGGCCCGCAGATGTTCCGGACGGGAAAGACCGCTGGCGGCAATCCAGCACTCCCTCGCCCGCGGCGGACAACGGCGTATCAGTTCCAGACCGGCGTTGACATCAACGGCAAAGGTCTCCAGATCCCGCGCGTTGACTTGAATGACACGCGCGCCACTCTGACGGGCCAGTCGCAGATCCTCCGCATCGAAAACCTCCACAACGGCCTGCATGCCGAAGCTTTCGGCCTGTTCGCGCAATTCCCGCAGCACGGTGGCTTCGGGCGTCAGACGCACAATCAGCAACAGCGCCGAAGCCGCCGTGGCCGCCGTGGCCGTTACCTGCAACGGATCAAAAATAAAGTCCTTGCGCAGCAGGGGCGGGCTGGCGGGCCCCAGCGTTGCGGCAGCTTCGTCCAAATACTTCAAGGAACCCTTGAAGAAATATTCCTCTGTCAGGATGGAAAGGGCCGCCGCGCCACCGTCCACATAGCGGCGCACGGCTTCGGCCACATCCATATCTTCCCGTATGACGCCCCGCGATGGCGAAGCCCGCTTGTATTCGGCAATGACCGCCGGAAGCCTTGAAGCGCTCTTGCGCAGCGCCGCCCGAAAATCAGGCCGTTCGCCGTTGCGGGGATCGGGCAGGCCGCCCCTCGCCGCCAGGGCGCGCAACGCCTCCAGTTCTTCCCGCTTTGCCGTGCGAAAACGATCAAGCAGCATGGATGACTCTCCTTCCCACGCCGGCCATGACCGCTTCCCGCGCGCGCGCCACGCAAAGCGCCATATCCATATCCTCTTCCAGAAGAAAAATGCCCAGCGCCACATTGAGCGTCACCATATCCAGCATGGCCCGCTTGCCTCGTCCTTCCAGCAGTTCGCGCACCACGGCCACGGCCTCGGCCTTGTCGCGCACGGCCAAATCTTCCTCCCGGCAGGGCTGTATACCGTAATCAGCGGGATCCAGCGGCAAGGGGGACGTCTTTCCTTCGCTGAGCAGCACGACCTCCGCCGGGCCGATGGGCGTCACTTCGTCATACCCGCCCGCGCCGCACACGACGGCCGCGCGCCGCAGGGGCGACTGGGCCAGCGTCGCCGCGGCCAGCGGCACCAGTTCCGGACGGGCCACCCCCATCAGCAAATGACTGGGGCGCGCGGGATTGATCATGGGGCCGAGCAGATTGAACAGGGTTCGGATACCCATCTCCCTGCGCAGCGGGCCGATATTTTTGAATGCGGGATGAAAACAGGGGGCGAACAGAAACGCGAAGTTGCGCTTTTCCACCATTTCCGCCACCGCTCCCGGATCCGTATTCAGACTGACGCCCAGCGCTTCCAGCGCGTCGGCGCTGCCGCAGGTCGACGACACCGCCCGATTGCCGTGCTTGGCCACCTTGTAGCCCATGCCCGCCAGGGTCAGAGAGGAAACCGTGGAGCAGTTGAAGCTGTTCCGGCCATCACCGCCCGTCCCCACAACGTCAATGCACACGCTGGGAATACCGTCCACACGAACCGATCGCGCCAGCGCGGCGCGGGTCGCGTGCGCCAGTTCCAGCGCGCTTTCCCCTTTCATGCGCAACCCCATGAGCAGCGCGCCCGCCTGGGCCGCTGTCAGGCGACCGTCCATCAGCGCGGAAAAGGCCGTGGACGCCATGACGGCCGTCAGATCTTCCCGGCGTGCCAGACGGTCAAGAATGGCGGCAATATCCGTCGCCGAACCTTCAACCGCCATATCGGGGAAGTTCCCCAGCAGACGCAGGCCGTCAGGTGTCAACACGGATTCCGGATGGAACTGTACGCCAACCCAGGGACGATCCTTGTAACGCAGGGCCATGACTTCGCCTTCAGGTCCGCGAGCCGTCACCGTCAGCAGAGGGCTGGCGTCGGCGTCATCGGCGCGCACAACCAGCGAATGATAGCGCCCCACGCGCATGGGGTTGGGCAGTCCGGCAAACAAGCCCGTCCCGTTATGGACAATATCGGACTGCTTGCCATGCATGATGCAGGGCCCCACCTCCACCACAGCCCCGGCATGGAGGCCAAGCAGCTGATGGCCAAGGCAGACGCCGAGCACCGGGACACGCGGATCAAGGCGTTTCAGAAATTCTGGGCACAGGCCGGCGGCGGCAGGATGTCCCGGCCCGGGAGAAATGCAGACCATCTCCAGCTTGCCGCTTTCGGCAAGATCCAGCACGGCGGGATCGTCGTTCCTGAGCACCACGGGCTCCCTGCCCAGCTCATAAAACGCCTGCACAAGGTTATAGGTAAAGGAATCGTAATTATCTATGAGCAAAAACATGGTGCGCATCCTCCCCTTCCAGCGCGAGACGCATGACGGCGGACTTGTTGCAGACTTCCTTCCATTCCAGTTCCGGGTCGGAATCGTGTACGATCCCCCCGCCAGCCTGCCAGAAAAGCGTCCCATCCTTCTGCCACATGCTGCGGATGGCGATGCCCATATCAAGATTGACGCTTTCGTGATCCAGACCGATCCAGCCAATGCACCCCGCATAGGGTCCGCGTCCACGCCCTTCCACGGAACGGATGATCTCCATGGCCCGCAGTTTGGGCGCGCCGCTGACCGTCCCGGCCGGGAAAGCGGACGCCAGCACGTCCACGGCATCCAGCCCATCGGCCAGACGCGCGGTCACACTGCTTGTCAGGTGCATGACATGGGAAAAACGCTCCACATCCATATAGCGCTCCACCCGCACGCTGCCGGGCCGGGCCACGCGCCCCAGATCGTTACGCCCGAGATCGACCAGCATCACGTGTTCCGCCTGTTCCTTGGGATCGGCCCGCAGCTCGGCGGCCAGCCGGGCGTCTTCCAAATCATCGTGTCCGCGGCGGCGCGTTCCGGCAATGGGAGAGAGTTGCAGGGTTCCGGCGGAGCAACGCACCATGACTTCCGGCGACGAACCGAACAGCGTCATGCCCGGCAAGGCCATGTGGAACATATACGGCGATGCGTTGATACGCCGCAGGCGGCGGTAGAGCGTAAAGGGATCGCCGTCGTACCGCGTGGAAAAACGCACCGACGGCACGACCTGAATGGCTTCGCCCTGCCGCAGCAGTCCCTTGATGTATTCCACATTGGCCTTATACCCCGCCTCATCCGGTTCCGCCCGTACCGGGGAGGGAGAGAAGACGGCAGTGGCCGCGGACGCATCCTCCCGGCCGCCGCGCAGCTCCCTGTGTTCTCCAAGACTGATCTGGCACAGGCGGTTATACAGATGATCAAAGACCAGCACCGTCCCCGGTAAGGCCAGCATCCCTTCCGCCTCGGCGGCGGGCATGGCCTGCGCCAGTTTCGGGTTGAACAGCCCCGCCATGCCAAAACCAAGCCAACCATAAAGCGCACGGGTTATGGGCGGTGTTTCCATGTCCTGCGGCGGAATCAGTGACAGACGCCGCAGCAGGTCGCGCAGGGCGGGCACAAAATCCATGCCATCCAGATCGGCAAGCGCGGCGCAGCGGGGATCGCGGATATCCAGCGACATACGCCCGCCCCGGCAGGAGGCAAAGAGCGCCATATCACACGCCAGAACGCTATAACGTCCCCAGCGGCCGTCCACTTCGGCGCTTTCCAGCAAAATCCCATGCCCTGATCCCGCCATCCCTTTGAAGAGGCTGATGGGCGTCTCCATGTCCGCGGGCAACCAGCGGGCGGACTGTTGCAGCGTCAACGGCTGCGACACGCAATGCGGCGTCATTGTCACAGTTCCTTTACACGGGCGGCGGCAAGGCGGGAAGCGCTTCCCCGCCGGACGGCCCGTTTCCGTCCGGCGCGCCGAAGAGATAAAAAAAGCGCCGCCCTCTGGAGGACGGCGCTTGCAACGCATAGATATGTCCGCAGGACTACGCCTGCGCGTCCTCCCTGCATTCCCCTGAGCACCACCAAAAAGCCGCGAATGCGAAAGAAGCGAAGGGAGGAAGAAACATCATCGTTGTTATCACCTTGTTTTTTCGGAAATAACCGTCCTGCCAGAAAATGTCAACCATTTTTATTTGCCGAACAGAATTTCCTGGTAGCTTGGCAGCGACCAGAGATCGTCGGCCACGCGGGTTTCCAGCAGATCCGCATAGCGCCGCACCTCTCCCATGACGGGCAGAACCCTGCCGCAATAATACGCGGCGCGCTCTTCCAGCGGTTTTTCATCGGCCCCGGCCAGCACGGCTTCCAGACTGCCTATGGCATCCTGAAGGCCGCGCAGCTGATCGGTCACGGCGTCCAGCGTCACGGTACGGAAGTCCTTGCCCACGGCTTTCATGGAGGCGGCCGTCGAGGCCAGTTCCCCCTGATAGCGCATGCCCGCCGGGAAGATGATGGTGCGCCCCATGCGGATCATCAGCTGGGCCTCCGTTCGCAGGGTCTTGCAGTACTGCTCCAGATAGATGTCCTGCCGCGCCCTGAGTTCCTGCCGGTTCATAATCCGCTGTGACTCGTACAGCTCCATCACGGCGGGGCGCGTCAATTCCGGCAGCGCTTCCGGCGTGGTGCGCAGATTGGGCAGGCCGCGTCGCGCCGCCTCCTTGTGCCAGATGTCCGAATAGCCGTCGCCATTGAAGATGATGGCGCTGTGTTCCTCAATGACATGCTCGATGTAGCTTTGCAGCGCCGCATTGAAATCCCCGCCCGCCGCAAGTTCCCGCTCCAGCCAGTCCGCCGCGTGTCCGAGGGAATCGGCCATCATGGCGTTCAGAGCGGTGATGGAATCCGCCGCGGACTGACTGGAACCCAGCGCGCGGAATTCAAAGCGGTTCCCCGTAAAGGCCACCGGGCTTGTACGGTTGCGATCGCCGGGATCAGCGGGCAGGCTGGGCAGCGTATCCACCCCCAGATTGAGGGCGCGTCTGCCGTTCCCCCCGGCGGCGTCTTCCACCCTGCCCGCGCGGAAGGCCTCGAACACTTCCGTCAGCTGATCGCCCAGGAAAATGGACATGATGGCCGGGGGAGCCTCGTTGGCGCCAAGGCGGTGATCGTTGCTGGCGCTGGCCACGGTGGCCCGCAGCAGCCCGCCGAACTTATGGACGGCACGGATCATGGCCGCGCAGAAGACAAGGAACTTGGCGTTGGCATGGGGTGTTTCGCCGGGATCAAAGAGCGAGCCGAGCTCCGCGTTGCCGATGGAATAGTTGAGATGCTTGCCCGATCCGTTGACGCTTGCGAAGGGTTTCTCATGCAGGAGGCATTTGAGGCCATAGCGCTTGGCCACGTTGCGCAGGGTGGACATGACGATATGGTTATGATCCACCGCCAGATTGCTCACCTCATAGAGCGGCGCAATCTCATACTGGCTGGGGGCCACCTCGTTATGGCGCGTGCGCACGGGCACGGCCAGCTTGTAGAGCTCCCGTTCGACTTCCATCATATAGGAAAGAACGCGCTGCGGGATGACGCCGAAATACTGGTCGCTGAACTCCTGCCCCTTGGCCGGACGCGCGCCGAAAAGCGAACGCCCCGCCACCTGGATGTCGGGACGGGCAAAGTTGAAATTGTGGTCAATGCAGAAATATTCCTGCTCCAGACCGGCAAAGGAGACTATGGGCAATTCCGGTTCGATGCCGAAGAGCTTGAGCACACGCTTGGCCTGCCGGTTCAGGGCCTGGCCGGAACGCAGCAACGGCGTTTTTTTGTCCAGCGCAACGCCCGTCCACGACAAAAACATGGTGGGGATGCACAGAAAGGTTCCATTGGGATTTTCCATGATGTAGGCGGGGCTCGTCACATCCCACGCCGTATAGCCGCGCGCCTCAAAGGTGGAACGCAGGCCGCCGGAAGGGAAGGAGGAGGCGTCAGGCTCGCCCCTGATGAGCATGGAACCGGAAAATTCCGCAATCACGCCGCCGGAGGCGTCAGGCGACAGAAAACTGTCATGCTTCTCGGCGGTCTGTCCCGTCAGCGGATAGAAGATATGGGTGAAGTGCGTCGCGCCCCTTTCAATGGCCCAGTCTTTCATCACCGCCGCCACGGTATCCGCGATGGACGGATCCATGCGTTCGCCGAACGCGATGGTCTTGTGCAGGGATTTGTAGACGGCTTTGGGCAGGCGCTCGCGCATCACCTTGTCGTTGAAGACATTACAGCCGAAAAAGTCCGTAGGTCTGGTTTCCGCGAAGTTGAGAGGCGCGGCGCTGGCCTTGTACGTCGTAATGGCCTGAATGGCATGCTGCCGTGCGACATTGCTGCTCATGAAAGCCTCGTGTTTGGTAATCTTCTGGAGCGTATCGCTTTTAAAATTTGCCCATTTCAAAAGCGACGCCGCTCCCGTATGACGGGAAACAGGCTAGTTGATGCCGATGATCTCGATCTCGAAGGTCAGGGTCTTTCCGGCCAGAGGATGATTGGCGTCCAGCGTCAGTTCGTCGTCGGTGACTTCGGTGATGGTGACGTCCATCTGTCCTTCCTCATTGGAAAGCTGCAGGGGGACGCCCACCTCGGCGGGAATGTGATCCGGCACCTGCGCGCGCGGGACGGTGAAAATCAGTTCGGGATCCAGATCGCCATAGGCCTCGCTGGGGGGAATGACGACCTTGACCACATCGCCCACCTCATGATTCTCCAGCGCCTTCTCGAAACCGGGAATCAGCATCCCCTTGCCCATGACGAATTCCAGAGGATCGCGTTCGCGGGAGGAATCAAAGACCGTACCGTCATCCAGCGTGCCCACATAATGCACACGCAGGGTATCGCCTTTCTTAACCGGCATGGATGTCTCCTGCGGCGGCTGTGCCGCCGGTTAGCTGCAATGATGACGCCGCCCTCGCCTGACAGGAACGCGGACAGCGGGAAGGAGTCCGCCGCAACCTCACGACAGACAGCGGGGAGAGGGGCGGATTCCGTTTTACGGCGCATATGAACACGGTGTCACGCGCTTGTCAATGCGCGATCGACGGACTGTTTGCGCGCGCAATCTTGACAGACATCACCCCCGGCACCATATATAGGCGCACACGCGGGCGCACGCGCGGCGCGGCGTGCGTCTCCCTTTCGCCATCACTGCCTTCCGGCGCATTCCCCTTTCGAGGTCAGCATGTCCGATGTTCGTTCCAGCTATACCGACGGTCTGAATTTCTACGGCGCGCACAGCCCCCGCGAGCTGCTTGAGACCTACGGCTCTCCTCTCTACGTCTATAACGAAGCCGTCCTGCGCGACCGCTGCCGCAGACTCAAAGGGCTTTCCTCCCATCCCGGTTTTGGCGTCAACTACTCCGTCAAGGCCAACGCCAATCCCGCCCTGCTCCGCATCATCCGCGAAGAGGGCCTTGTGGTGGACGCCATGAGCCCCGGCGAAATCCACATGGACAAGCTGGCCGGGTTCCACCCCGATCAGATCCTTTATATTGCCAACAATATTTCCCAGGAGGAAATGCGCCATGCCCTCGGCGAGGGCCTGCTCATCAGCGTGGATTCCCTGTCACAGATCGAAACGCTCGGCCGGGTCAACCGCGGCGGCAGGATCATGATCCGCTTCAACCCCGGCATCGGCGCGGGGCACCATCAGAAGGTCGTCACGGCGGGCAAGGAAACCAAGTTCGGCGTCACGCCCGATCTGCTGGACGACGCGCTGGCCCTGCTCAAGACATATGACATGACGCTGGCGGGCATCAACCACCATATCGGATCCCTGTTCATGGAAGCCGACGGCTATATCGAAGCGGCGCGCGTGCTCCTCCAGCTGGCCGATCGTCTGCCTGCCGATGTGCTTTCCTCGCTGGAAATCATCGATTTCGGCGGCGGCCCAGGCATCCCCTACCACAAATACGATGGCGAAGCCCCGCTTGATATGGACAGATTCGGCACGCTGCTGGATCAGCTCATGCGCGAATGGTCCGCGCGTACCGGCTACCAGGGGCGTTTTCTCATCGAACCAGGCCGCTTCGTGGTGGCCGAATGCGGCGTCATCCTGACCGGCGTCAACAACGTCAAATACAACGGCCCCACCTGCTATGTGGGTACCGACGTGGGCTTCAACGTGCTGGCGCGCCCGGCCATGTATGACTCCTTCCATGACATGGAAATCTATGCGGGTCCCGCCGGTACGGCCGATCGCGCCGCAAAGGAACAGACCATCGTGGGCAACATCTGTGAAAGCGGCGATATTCTCGCCAAAAAGCGCCTTCTGCCCACACTGCATGAGGGCGACGTTCTCGGCATTCTCGATGCCGGAGCCTACGGCTTCTCCATGTCGTCATCCTACACGCAGCGTTGCCGCTGCGCCGAGGTGCTGATCGATCTCACGGGGAAAGCCCGTCTGATCCGCCGCCGGGAAACCCCGGAGGATCTCGCCCGGCAGTACGAGGGCCTCGCGTAGCCCCGCCGCCTTTCCAGCTTACCGGGCAGGCGCGTTTCCAGAAAACGCCCTGCCCTTTTTCCCTCTACGGTACCACCATGCCCCATCACGCCGCTCACGCCAACAGCAACACCTCGCCCCGCGCCATCTGGAGACTTACCTGGCCGCAGCTGCTCATGATGTACGTGCAGTTTTTCAGCGGCTTTGTCACCGTCTGGACAGCGGGGCGGATCAGCGCGGATCTGCAGGCCGCGCTGGGCATGATAAGCCAGTGCGGCGTCTTCTTCATGGTGCTGTGCCTGGCCCTTTCCAGCGGAGGCATGGCCGCCGTCAGCCAGTCCTTCGGCGCGGGGCGTATGATGCGCGCGCGGCGCTACGTCGCCGCCTCCGTTGGCGGCGCGGCGCTGCTGGGCTGCCTCATGGCGCTTGCATGCACGGCCTTTGGCGCGCCTTTCCTGCGTCTGGTGCAAACCCCGGACGCCATCCTGCCGCTGACGCTGGATCTCTGGCATGTCGCCATGCTGGCGCTGCCCTTCCAGTATCTTTACGCCTCCAGCGGCGTCATGTTCCGGGCATCGCGGCAGGTACTGCCGCCGCTCTGGGTCGCCGCGCTCGTCTGCGGCGTCACCCTGTTCGGCTGTCTTGGGTTCGGACTCGGCTTCTTCGGCCTGCCGGACTTCGGCGCGCAGGGCATCATCTGGACGCAGTGCGGCGGGCAAATGGCCGGCGCGGCCGCCAATCTGTTTCTGTTGCGCCGCGGCGGCCTCCTGCGCGCCGACGCCTTTCCCCGGCCGCGCTGGCTCCGCGCCGGACTGCCCTATCTGCTCAAGGTGGCCCTGCCAGCGGGCGCGGCACAGATCGTCTGGCAAACCGGCTATCTCATGCTGTTTGTGCTTGTCGCCTCCCTGCCTCTGGGGAGTGTCCACGCTCTGGCCGGGCTGACGGCCGGCCTGCGCATCGAGGCGCTGCTTTTCATGCCCGGCATGGCCTTCAATATGAGCGCCGCCGTCCTTGTGGGCAACTGCCTCGGCGCGGGCGACAAGGCGCGCGCCAGCCGCGTGGCCCTTCACATGGTCGGCATCGCCGCGGGCGTCATGAGCCTTGTGGCGGCCGCCCTCTGGCCCTTCCGGCAGGATCTGGCGTCCCTTCTCAGCCACGAAGCCGAAACGCAGGCCAACATCGTCAGCTACCTGACCTATAACCTGCTCTCGACGCCCTTTTCCATCGCCAGCACCGTCATGGGCGGCGTCATGGCGGGCGCGGGGGCCACGCGCTACAACCTCATGGTCTACGGCGGCACCTTCTGGCTGCTGCGTCTGCCCCTGGGATGGCTTCTGGGGCACCGTCTCTGGGGCACGGCTTCCGGCGTCTTCTGCGCCATGCTTGTTTCCCAGTGCCTGCAAACCTTCATCATGCTGTACGTCCTGCGCCGCCGCGACTGGGCCCGCTTCGCCATGCGCGCCCAGAGCGCCCGGAATGCCGTCCGCCCCCGCCTCTCTCCGTCCGGCGGTGGCTAGGGCGGCTTGCGCATGCAACCTACGGATTTCACCGGCGTTGCCGCCGTATCAGGCGCATCGACGCATCGGCTCCCCCCTGAAGGGGGACGTTTCATACCACAAAGGAACTTTATGATGAGCACACATACCGCCTTCTCACCCGTGACGCTCGCTGGACACGATGATTTCTACACCCGCTGGCAGGTCACGCCCCAGCGATCGCTGGATTATACGCTGGCAAATATCTGGGGCTGGCAACAGTATTTCGGCCTTGAATGGCGCTTTACCGAACACCTCTGCTGGATTCGCCAGACGCTGCCCGGCCCCATGCCCGTTTACTGGGCCCCCATCGGCGACTGGGACAGGGCGGACTGGGTCGAGGAGCTGCGCGGCGGCCCCCGCCGTTTCATCCGTGTCCCGGAAACGCTCATGGAACGCTGGCGCGCCGCCCTTGGCGAGAAGCGCATGACGGCGCATGAGGATCGCGGGCAATGGGAATACCTGTACCGGCAGGAGGAACTGTTGGCGCTCTCCGGCAACCGCTTCCACAAGAAGAAGAATCTCTACAGCCAGTTCGTCAAGGCCTATGGCGCTCCCGATTACCGCCCCCTTGACGACGCCATGGTGGAAGATGTTCTGGCTCTTCAGGACGACTGGTGCCAGTGGCACGAATGCGAGGATTCCCCTTCGCTGCGGGCCGAAAACGACGCCATCAACCGCGTGCTTTCCCACTGGACCGCCTTCCCCGGGCTGTGTGGCGGCTCGCTGTATGTGGACGGACGCATGGTGGCCTTTACCGTGGGGGAAGACCTCGGCGGCGGTGTACTCGGTGTCCATTACGAAAAGGGACTCAACGGCTTCAAGGGCGTCTATCAGGCCATCAACCGCGAATTTGCCCGCTTTACGGGAGAAGCGTTTCCCCTTTTCAACCGTGCCCAGGATCTGGATGAGGAGGGGCTCCGTCAGGCGAAAATGAGCTACAACCCCTCGGATTTCCTGCGTAAATATATCGTCGACATGAGTGATTAGAGCCTTCCGCTTTTGACATTTCTCCCTTTCGGAAGCGGCGCTGGCCGCGCACAGCCATACCGCGCGCAACACTGTTTCCGCCGCCGGATGGACGCGCTTGCAACAAGGAGGATTTCATGCCTTTTCAACTGCCGGTACGGCGATTGGCCTGTCTGCTGCTGTGTACAGCGCTGGCAACGGCGGCGGGCTGCGGCGGCAAACGCACGATCCCCACGCGGGAGGGAGAAATGCCCGAATGGATGGGCACCATCCGCGACCTGCGAACCTTCCCGCAGGATCTGCGGCCCTTTGCCCGCAAGGCCGGCGGCAGTGCGCCTCTGCTGACGGAACGGGAACAGCGGATACAGGACGAGCGCTTCAACCGTATTTTCTTCGGCCCGTGGGACATGCTGAAAACCAGCGTCAAACGGCGCGACATGATCGCGCCCCTGCGCAGGGCCAGGGGCTACAAATATGACGGCGTCCGCTGGACGCAGGAAGAATGGAACGCCATCGCCCGCAATGCCAACGGCGATCATTTTCCATCCATGCGGGCCAATGCCATTGCGGTACGGTACACGGATCTCCGGGAGGTTCCCACGCATATGCCGCGCTATGCCGAACCGACGCCCGATCCGCGCGCCAACCCCTTTGACTACAACCAGTATTCCCTGTTACCCGTGGGAACGCCGCTGCTGATCGCCCACAGCAGCCGCGACGGCCAGTGGTTCTATGTGGAAACGCCGGTGGCCGCCGGCTGGGTCGATGCCCGCGACGCGGCCTTTACCGGCGAGGATTTTCAGACGCGCTACCGCCAGCGGCCCCTTGCGGCCCTTCTCAGGGACAAGGTTCGCCTTGACGGAACGCAGGCGGCCTATGCGCATATAGGCGCGCTTTTACCTCTGGCCTCCTCCACGCCCTCCCTGACGCCGCCCCCGGAAGGCGGCAAGACCGCCGGATCACCCAAGACGGCCACCCGGCCGGAGACAGGCACAGAACCGCGATGGACCGTCCTTGTCCCGGAAAAAGGGCCGGACGGGTACGCGCGCCTGACGCGGGCCAGCCTCTCCCTGCAGGAGGCCGCGCCCAAACCCCTGCCCCTCACCCCGGACGCCCTGGCCAGCGTCGGCAACGTCATGATGGGTCAGCGTTACGGCTGGGGCGGCGCCTTCGGCAACCGGGACTGCTCCGCCCTGACCCGCGAGCTGTTCACCCCCTTCGGCATCTGGCTGCCGCGCAATTCGCTGGCGCAATGCCGCACAGGGAAACAAATCTCCCTGGAAGGCCTGACGCCGAAGGCAAAGGAACGCGCTCTGCTGGAAAAGGGAAGCCCCTTTCTTTCGCTTGTCTGGATGCGCGGCCATATCATGCTCTATGTGGGGCCGCACAACGGCCGCCCCGCCATTTTCCACAATGCCTGGGGGGTGCGCGTCGTCAACGGCGACGACGATAACGCCCGCTTCGTGCTTGGGCGCGCCGTGGTGACATCCCTTACCCCAGGGGCGGAATTGCCCAATCTGTACCGTAAAACGACCTTCGTCGATCGTTTGCGCAAAATCTCCACACTGCCGGGAGACAGAGACTGATATGGATATCGTACTGCTTGTGGATGCGGGCAAGGCCGGGCAACGGCTGGATCGCCTCCTCAGCGAGGCCCTGCCCGATCGTTCGCGCGTCGCCGTGCAAAAGGCTGTGGAAGCGGGATGCTGTCTCGTGGACGGTTTGCCTGAAACCGTCGTTTCCCGCA
The DNA here is from genome assembly GCA_934546745.1 of uncultured Desulfovibrio sp. Lineage (GTDB taxonomy): Bacteria > Desulfobacterota > Desulfovibrionia > Desulfovibrionales > Desulfovibrionaceae > Desulfovibrio. The sequence continues at coordinate 111,039 of CAKTDV010000006.1, forward strand.
GGATGAAAGCGGGGCAGGAAGTCCGTTTCTCCCCTCCTGAGGGCGGCACAGCGCTGGAGGCGGAAGAAGGCGCCGTGGACGCCGTCTGGCATGACGCGCATCTGCTGGTCTGCCACAAACCCGCCGGGCTGACCGTGCATCCCTGCCCCTCCCGCCCTTCGGGGACGCTGGTGCAACGCCTGCTGGGGCATTTTCCCCAGCTGGCCCGGCAGGAAGGAATGCGCCCCGGCATCGTGCATCGCCTGGACAAGGACACCAGCGGGCTGCTGCTGGTAGCGCTGGATGAGGCCGCCCGCCTTGCCCTGAGCGGCGCCTTTGCCCGACGCGAGGTGCGAAAACGGTATCTGGCGCTGGTGCGGGGCGTACCGGAAGCGCACGGCGTCTGCCGGGAAGCCGTCGGTCGCCATCCCACCGTCAAGACAAAAATGGCCGTTGTGCCGGAAACACGCGGCGGCAAACCCGCCCATACGGAATGGGCACGGCTCTGGAGCGATCCCGACGGCGCCTTCTCGCTGCTGGATCTCCGTCTCCACACAGGGCGCACGCATCAAATCCGCGTCCATATGGCTCATGTGGGTCATCCCCTTCTGGGCGACGCGCTCTATGCGCCCGCCGAAACGGCACGGCGTGCCCCGCGCCAGATGCTCCATGCCTGGCGTCTGCGTCTCCGTCATCCCCTGACGGGGGAAGATCTGCGCTTCTGCTGCCCGCCGCCACAGGATTTTTTTGAAACGGCCGCCGTCAACGCGCGCCGCATGCAGCGCGTCGTCCTGACAGGCAATCCCGGCAGCGGCAAGTCCGCCGTGTGCGCGGCCCTGCAAAACAAGGGGATTCCCGTGTTCAGCGCGGACGCCGCTGTTGAGGAGCTGTACGCGCCTGGAGGCGAGGCCGCCGGATTTCTCGCCCGGCGCTGGGGTGCGGCGCTGCTTGACAGCCGGGGCGGCGTCGATAAAAAGGCGCTTCTGGCGCTGTTTCATGAGCGCCCTGAAGTGCGCGGGGAAGTGGAAGAGCTGATCCATGCCCTGGTGCGGGATGGCATCGAACGCTTCTGGCAAGAGGCGGAGGCGCGCGGCGAAGCCTGCGCAGCGGCGGAAATTCCCCTCTATTACGAATGCGGCTGGCACGCGGGCGCGTTTTCGCCGCAACCGGTGGCCGTCGCCATCCGCTGCCCGCGTTCCCGACGTTTTGCCCGGCTGGAGGCCACACGCGGCTGGGACAGGGAGAAAAGCGCCCTCATCGAGTCCTGGCAGTGGTCCGCGGAACGCAAGGAGACACTCGCCGATCTTATCCTGGACAACAGCGGCGATCTCGCCGCGCTGGATCACGCTGTCAACGATCTCACGGCTCTGCTGGCGGAACGGCGCGCACGGGAGGAGGCGGCGCTGATCAGTCGGATCGCCGCCCTGTGCGCCTGCGACGGCGATCCCTGGGAAGAGAACGCATGAGCAAAACTATCGCCAAAACCAATGCCGCGCGCCTTCTGGATACGCTGGGCATCCCCTATGAGCTGCATCAGGTCGCCATGGATCCCGCCGACCTCTCCGCTGTCACCGTGGCACACAATCTCGGCGTGCCGGAAGAACAGGTTTTCAAAACCCTCGTCGCGCGCGGCGACAGAAGCGGCGTCCTCATGGCCTGTGTCCCCGCCGCCGCGTCACTGGATCTCAAGGCGCTGGCCTCGGCCTCAGGCAACAAGCATGTGGAAATGACGCCTCTCCGGGAGGTACAGCCGCTGACAGGCTACGTGCGCGGCGGCTGCTCCCCGCTGGCCGCCAAAAAGGCCTATCCCGTCTTTCTGGATGAAAGCGCCATTCTTCAGGAGCGCATCTACGTCAGCGCGGGACAGCGCGGCGTACAGCTGCTGCTGGCTCCCGACGATCTTGTCCGGGCGGCCCATGCCGTCTACGCCGCCCTTGTCCGCGGGAGTCAGGGAGCCCGCCCCTGACCTCTGTCAGGGGGACGCTCCGCCTTCCCACAAAGCTAGCGTGCGCTACCAGATGTTCCGGTGAATCCTGTCCTCATAGAAATCCATAATACCGCCCCAAAAGGGTTATTAAAACCCTGAAACGGCGGAGGCTTCCTGCACATCGACGATGCGGAGGCCGAATTCCTTGATACTCTCGGCAAAGGCCTGGCTTTGCTCCTTGGAGGGCGGATAGAAAAGAATCATGAAGGGAACTTCCGCTCCCGGCTGGACATTGGTGTTGGCCGTCACAATGTCCACCTTGTTGGTGAGGAAGGATTCCATGTCCTTTTCCCGGACGACCTGGAGCTGGAACAGGCTGAGCTGCGTGCCCGCCAGCTGGCGCTTGATGGCAAGGGGTTTCTTATCCCTGTCATAGATGGCCGCCTCCACGGCAATCAGCGCCTTGGGTGTGTCGAAGCCGTTCACCACAACCCCGTCAATGACAAAGACCTTGCCCACGGTCTCATTCTCCACGTAGTACTGATGCACCTTGCGCATACTGAGCAGGCGCAACTTGTCATCGATCTGCGCACCGGGGGGATCGGCGGGCTGTGAAGGGGCGGGATCCGTTGCGGCGACCGGCGCGGGCGGGGCGCTGTCCTCCGCGTCGCGCAGGAAGAACCACCAGACGGAGGCTCCCCCGGACCCCAGCAGAAGAACCAGCAGCGCCAGCAGAACGGGGAGAAGGTTGCGCCTGCGCGGCGCGTCCTCTTCCTCATCCAGAGAAAAAGGCGGTGTCGCCATGGCCGGTTCCTGGCGGCGCGGCGCGGCCGGAGCCTCCCCGGCTGGCGACGGCAGCGTAAACACGGACTCGCAGACGCTGCAACGCAGCTTGACACCGGGTTTGATGTCGTCCGGCAAATTGAAACGACTCTCGCAGTGCGGGCATTTCACTTCCATAACGTATCTCCGAAAGGCTCTCCGCGGTAACGGCGCAAGATGCCGTCAGCGTATGATGGCGCCGCACAGGGCTATCCCGTTGAGCGATGCGGCGACAGGAAGCGGTCGCGGGGGGAACGTCCGTCAGGACAGGAGTTCATAGACGGCGGGCAGCGCGCGATACCGTTCCGCGCAATCCATACCGTAACCGACAACATAGCCGCGCTCCAGATGGAATCCCACAAAATCCACGTCCACCATGATTTCCCGGCGTTCCTTTTTGTCGATCAACGCGGCAATGCGCAGGCTCGCCGCCCCTCTGGCTTGGAATTGCGCCACAAGAAACCGCATGGAATGACCGCTGTCAACCACGTCTTCCACAATGAGCACATGCTTCCCGCGCACATCGCAGTCCACGTCCTTGCTGAAGGTCACGTGCCGGGAACTGACCGTCCCGCCGACGTAACTTGACAGGCGTACAAAATCCAGCTCCAGCGCCGGGTTGCGCAGATGACGGGTCAGGTCGCTGAAAAAATGCACGGCCCCCTTCAGCACGCAGACCGCCACCAGCGGTTCCTCTCCGTAGACGGCGTCTATCTCCCGGGCCATCCCGGCAACGCGATCACGGATCCGCGTTTCCGTAAACACGACGCGCAGCTCAGGCATGCTCCCTGTCTCCCCCCACCGTCAGAAAGACCGCCGTTTCATCACAGTCGGGATACTTGGGGCAGTGCACGCAGTCGGCCCATATCTTCTGGGGCAGGACGCTCTTGTCTACAATCTCAAAACCAATATGCGTAAAGAATTTTTCCTGGTAGGTCAAGGCAAAGACCTTTTCGATACGCAGCTCACGGCAATCGGCCACGCAGGACTCCACCACGAGACGGCCGAGACCCTTGCCCCGCATGTCTTCCCGCACCACCAGCGAGCAGACTTCGGCCAAATCCTGCCAGACAGGCGCAAGCGCGCAACAGGCGGCGATGCCGCCGTCTTCGGCATCTATCACCCAGAAATTACGGATATGGCTGTAAAGATAGATAAGGGCTCGCGGCAGCAGAAGACCTTTTTGCGCGGTCTGCAGCAACAGGTTGTGAATGCCCTTGACATCATCCATGTGCGCGCGGCGCACGCTGAAAGCTTGCTTCATCACTTCTTGCCCGTCAATGTTCCCAAAATTTCCAGAAGGGTGCTTTTATCCACAAGGCCGCTGCCCGCCAGCATGACCTTGCCGGTGGGCCCGTAGAACACATTATGCGGAATGCTGAAAATATTAAAGGCCTGAATTGTGTCTTCCCCTGCGAGAAACACGGGATAGTCCACCTCCAGCTTTTTCAGAAAAGGCGGAAGCAGCGAGGGGTCCTCGTCCACGGAAAGCCCCACGACGGCCACCTCTTTTGCGGACACTTCCCTGCGCACGGCCACGAGATCGGGAATTTCCATACGGCACGGGGGGCACCATGTCGCAAAAAAATTGACGATCACCACCTTGCCCTTGTTGGCCGCGACAAAATCGTTGAGACCGGCAAGACTGAGCGTGGAAAAGGTTTCCGCCGCGCGTGCCGCACAGGGCGACGCCAGCAGAATCAGCAACAGCCAGGCACAAAGTTTTTTCATGGTTCCCCCTTGTTTGCCCACCCAGCGGGAGCGTTTTTTCTTCCCCGCGCTCAGGCGTGGGCGTCCGCCCGATCCAGAAAGGACTTGGCCGCCCGCACGGCCGCCACGGCGTCCTCACAATAGGCGTCAGCGCCAATGGAATCCGCAAAAGCCTGCGTGACGGCGGCTCCGCCCACCATGACCTTCATATCCAGCCCGCGCTCGCGGATGAGGGCAATGGTATCCTCCATGCGAATCATCGTCGTCGTCATGAGCGCCGACAAGCCGATAATACGCGCGCCGTGCTCCTCGGCGCAGCGCACGATATCCTCGGCGGGGACATCCTTGCCCGCATCGACCACCTCAAAGCCGTGGTTCCCCAGCAGCAGCGCCACGATATTCTTGCCGATGTCGTGAATATCGCCCTCGACGGTGGCCATGACGATCACCGGGCGGCGCTCATCTCCCCGGGAAGCTTCCAGCAGCGGCTTGAGACGGCCGAACGCCGTCTGCATGGTTTCCGCGGCGCGGATCAGCTGCGGCAGAAAATATTCCCGCCGCTCATAGCGCGCGCCCACTTCGGTAATGGCCGGAATCAGCACCTCGTTGACAAGGACAAAGGGCTGGGCCCCTTTCTCCAGCTCGGCCTCCAGCAACGGCAGGACATTTTCCTTGTCGCCGTTGAGGACGGCCTCGCCCAGCGTCGCGGACACGGCGGCGCGCGCGGCTTTGCCGCCGTTGCCAGCGTCACCGCCGGAACCGGCGATCCAGCCGGCATACCCGGCAATGAAATTTTCCGCGTGGGGATCATGGTTGCGCAGGACGTTGACAGCGTCAAAGGCCTCGCGCAGGCGTTGCGCCGAAGGATTGGCAATGCAGGATGCCAGTCCCCCCCCCGCGCCCATGGCAAGGAAGGTGGCATTGAGCAGGTCCCGCGCGGGCAGGCCAAAGGAAAGGTTGGAAAGCCCCAGCGTGGCGGGCAACCCCTGCGCCGTGCACCAGCGGAGAAATTCCAGACATTGCAGCGCTCCATCGGCCTTGGACGACACGGCAAGCGCCAGAATGTCCACCATCATGAGGCGGCGCGGAATACCCAGCGACAGGGCTTTTTCCAGCAGCTCTTCCAGAATGGCAATACGCTCGGCGGCCCTGACGGGAAGGCGGGCTCCCCGCAGAGGCAGGAGGATGAAGGGCGCGCCGAAATCACGGCACAGAGGACCCAGCACATCCATGCGATCGCCCTCGCCGCTGATGGAGTTGACCAGGCAGGAACCGGGCGCATAGGGGAGCGCCGCCGCGATGGCCGCGGCATTGGAGGAATCCAGCGACAGGGGTTCCTGCAGGCGGGACACCAGATGGCGCGCCAGTTCGGGAAGCATACGGGTCTCATCCACCAGCGACGCGCCCACGTTCACGTCCAGAACGCGCGCGCCCGCGGCCACCTGCTGATCCGCCAGCCGCATGGCCTCGCCACACTGCCCCGCCTGCAATTCCTGCGTAAGCAGCTTTTTGCCGGTGGGATTGATCCGTTCGCCAATGATGACAAAGGGATCCTCCGCGCTGATGCGCACAAGGCGGGAACGGCTTGTCAGACAGACGCCCCGCGTGCGCTGCGGAACACGCGGCGGCAGCTCCAGGGCGTCCACGGCCTTCCGCAGCGCCGCCATATGCGCCGGGGTCGTGCCGCAGCAACCGCCAAGAACGGACGCGCCCATGGTGGCAAAGGCCGCCGTCTTCCCGGCAAAGGCTTCCGGTCCCAGAGGGAACACCGTCTCATTGCCGCGCAGTTCCGGCAGCCCGGCATTGGGCTCCACCATGACGGCGGCGGCGCTCACGTCCAGCATTTCCCGCACGACGGGAACCATCTGATCCGGCCCCAGGCTGCAGTTGGTGCCGATCACATCCACACCAAGGTTCTGCATGGTCTCGACAAAAATTTCGGGCGAGGATCCGGTAAGGCTCACTCCCTGTTCAAAGGTCATGGAAACAATAAGGGGCAAACGGCACTGGCGGCGGGCAGCAACCACCGCCGCGCGGGCCTCCGCGAGATCAAACTGGGTCTCCACCAGCAGCAGATCCGCGCCGCCGGCGACCAGGCCCCGGATCTGCTCCTCAAAGGCCGCTATCATGTCTTCGGGTTCCACATCGCCCAGCGGTTTGGCAAAGTGCCCGCAGGGGCCCACATTGCCGGCCACAAAGACGGGGCGCCCCGAACGCCTCGCGGCTTCACGGGCGGTTTCCGCCATACGCCTGTTGAAGGCGAACACGTCCAGCCCGGAGGGCAGCTTGAAGCGGTTTCCGCCAAAGGTGCAGGAGGTGATGATGTCCACGCCGGCTTCCAGATAGGCCCCATGAATGCCGCGCAGGATATCGGGACGTTCCATGCAGAATTCTTCGGGGCTGACGCCCGCCGGCAGGCCCGAAGCCTGCAGCATGGTACCCATGGCGCCGTCCAGCAGCAGCGGGCGGCGCTGTTCAAGCGCAAGAAGGAAGGGAGATTTTTGCATGAAAAGCACTCTCTCAGGAAAAAATCAGAGGCACGCCGCCGCCATCCGGGCGTTTTCCGTGCCCCGCTCGCCCTGTACTACTGAAAAACATTGAAAAGGACAAATCAAAACTATAGCATAGGGACGGCCCTTTTTCCCAGAAAGCCCGCGCAGCCGGTTTTCCGCCGTCCGCCGAAGACGCCGGAACAGCCGCATCCCTCAAGGATACAATGAAAAAGAAAGACCAAGAGGCATCCTCCGCCCGCGTGACGCCCCAGGGGGACGACGCGCCCGATGTGGAAATCGTCTCGCCGGAAACGGAAGAGGACATCCTCGAATCGCTGGACGACGATCTGGACGGCGGCGAGGTGCTGGACGTCGACGACGGACAGGCCCTGCCGGCCCAGGCGGGAACGACGCTCCCCACCCCCGCGGGAGGCCGGGACAGCCTGCACCTCTACCTGCGCGAAATCAGCCGCTTTCCCCTGTTGAAACCTGAGGAGGAGCACGAACTCGCCGTGCGCGTGCGGGATCACAACGATCCTGACGCCGCTTTCCGGCTGGTCTCTTCCCATCTGCGCCTTGTGGTGCGTATCGCCATGGACTTCCAGCGCCGCTGGATGCAGAATGTGCTGGATCTGGTACAGGAAGGCAACGTGGGGCTCATGCGCGCCGTCAACAAATTTGATCCCGACAAGGGCATCAAGTTTTCCTACTACGCCTCCTTCTGGATCAAGGCGTATATTCTGAAATTCATCATGGACAACTGGCGCATGGTGAAGATCGGCACAACACAGGCCCAGCGCAAGCTCTTCTACAATCTGAACCGTGAACGGCAGAAGCTCATCGCGCAAGGCTACGATCCTGACAGCGCCCTCCTGTCCGAGCGCCTCGGCGTCAGTGAGGAGCAGGTGACGGAAATGGAGCAGCGCCTCTCCTCCAACGACCTGTCGCTCAACGCGCAGATAGGGGACGACCCCGCCGGAGCGACGCGCATGGATTTTCTGCCCGCGCTGGATCCGGGCATTGAGGAGAGCCTTGCGACCGGCGAAATCGCCGGTCTGCTGCGCGACAAACTCAAGACCCTGCTGCCGAAACTCTCCGACAAGGAGCTCTATATTCTCGAACACCGTCTGTTGACGGACGATCCCATCACCTTGCGCGAGATCGGGGAACGATATAACATCACCCGCGAACGCGTACGCCAGCTGGAAACCCGCCTCCTGGAAAAAATACGCCAGCATCTGGCCGTACACATTAAAGATTTCTCGGACTCCTGGATCCGATCGTAGGATGAAACGGAACAACCTTCTCTTCTGCGGCGCGCTCACGCTTGGCGGCGCCCTCTCGTTTTCCCTGCTGACCTTCGGCGGCTGCTCCTTTGCCCGGACAGGCAGCGACACCCCCCTGTACGGCATTGAAGTCCGTGAAACGGAAACGGAGCTTTCCCCCGGAGCGCGGCGGGCCTATGCCTACCTTGTCTATTCCCGCGCGCTTGCCGGAGAAGATGAGGCCGGCCTGCTGCGCGCGGCGCATCTGCTGCGCGACGCGGGCGCGCCGCCGCAGGTCTGGCTGGAAGGCGCCGTATGGCTCATGACGCGCGGAACGCCCGCCGTCCTGCCCTTTGCCCAGGAGGCCGTGAATGCCTGCGGCGACAACGCCTCGCTGAACCTTATCTACGCCGAGGCCCTGGCCGCCAACGGCCTGAACGAAAAGGCCCTTCAGCTCATGCGGGATTACCTGCAACGGCATCCCGACGCCATGGACGCCCGCCTGGAACTCGTTCTGCTGCTCGTCAAAGGCAGCCACTTCGAGGAGGCGGAACGGATGCTGCTTGCCATTACGGGCAAGGAACGCACGCCCATGGTGGACTACTACCATGCCCGCGCCCTGATCGGTATGCGGCGCAACGACGAGGCCATCGACTACCTCAGGGCCGCCATACGGGAGAACCCCACCTTTACCGAAGCCATGCTGGAACTGGCCTACCTCTATGAGCGCCAATCCGCCTATGACAAAGCCCGTTCGCTCTATGAGCGCCTGTTGCGCCGCAACGTTTCCCCGGACAAAATCGTTCTGCGGCTCATCAGCCTTTCCCTGCGCATGAAACAGCCGGAAAAGGCCCTGGGCTACATGAAATACGGGCCGGACAACGACGCGTTTCGCATCACGGCGGCAGGCCTGTTCATGGAAGAACGGCATTACCTTCAGGCCGAGGGGCTGCTCAAACAGGTGGCCGCCTCAGGCAAGGCCACGGCCGACGTCTACCTGCTGCTGGCGGATCTCAGTTTCGAACAGCGCCGCAACCTGGCGCAGGCCTGCCTCTGGCTGGACAGGGTTCCCGAGGAACAGGGCGATCGCGCCCTGCTGCTGCGCGCCCAGCTGTACGCGCAGGACAATCAGTGGGACAAGGCCCTGGCCTTTCTCCGTCAGGGTATCGCCGCCTATCCCGCCAAGCCGGTCTTCGGCCTGATGGAAATCCGCATGCTCTACTCACGCGAGAAGAAGGAGGAAGCCTGGGCCGCCGCGGCGCAGGCCATGAAGCGCTGGCCCACCGATGAGGAGATCGCCTTCATCTACGCCTCCATGCTGGATGAGCAGGGCAAAAAGCAGGATGCCCTTGCCGTCATGGAACAGATTATCCTCGATCATCCCAAAAGCCACGCCGCGCTCAATTATATAGGCTACACGCTGGCGGAGCAGGGGCGCGATCTGGATCGGGCTCTGGAACTGCTGCGCCGGGCGGACGCGCTGGATCCCGGTCAGGCCTACATCATGGACTCTCTTGCCTGGGCCTACTTCAAGAAAGGCGACATCGACGAGGCCCTGAAACAGATTCGCCGCGCCGTTTCCAGCGCCGGCGGCGATACCATTGATCCCGCCATCTGGGAACACTATGGCGACATCGCCGCCAGGGCGGGCTTCAGCGACGAGGCACGCAAAGCCTATACCAACGCCATCGCGGGCAAGCCCGCCAATATGTCAGCCATAAAGGAAAAGCTTTCCCGCCTCTCTTTCCATCCGCGGCAGTCCCCTCCGCCGGACGGCGCCGCATCCGGCGGGTAGAGCGGATTCCTGTTGCCACTGTGACGCGCAGGCGGACGCAAGAGCGGACGCCCGCGCCCGGACACAAGGAAAAAATAGCGTCCCTGCTCCAGCCGCCGCGCGGCTTGCCTCTCTCCGTGGGGGAAGACCTCAAAGGATTTTTTGATGAACCAACGTCTTTTGCTGGCGATCGCTGTCTCCTGTATGCTGTTTCTGTGCGCCTGCGCCCGCCAGATGCCCGCCAGCCGGCCGCCTGCCGCGACCGACGACGGGCGCTGGCAACGCTATGCGGCCCTCACACAATCCCCCGGCGCCCCCTATCGCGTCAGTATGAGCCTGCGCTTTGGCGAGGAAGGCAATACCCGTCGCGTTACGGCGCTGCTCTGGGGCAATGGAGAAAGCTCCCTGCGTCTCGATGTCATGGCGGGCGTGGGGGCTCTTGTGGCCAGCGCCGCCGATGCGGAAGGCTCCTTTCTGATGTACGCGCCGCGCGATCACGTCGCCTACCGCCATGACGGCGCCAACAAACCGCTGCTCAAAATCGGTGTGCCCATGCCTTTCGGACTGGCCCAGCTCTCGGCCCTGCTGCGCGGACAGTACGCCCGTGTTTTCGGCACGGCATACAGAAGCGTCCTTGACGAACCGGCGGCGGAGGGCTGTCTTGCCTTCCTTCTGGAAGGCCGTCCCGGCGGCCTGCTCTCTCTTGACGCCCAGGGCCGCCCCGTGCGCTGGCAGGAAAAGGAGGGGCGGGAACACGGCTGGCTCATGGAGATCGGCTATGACGGCGACGCTCTTCCGCGCCGTCTGAAACTCTCCCATGACAACGGCAAACGGGCGATTGTGCTGATCAAAGATCGGGAAACACCCGCGAAACCCTTCCCAGCGGAAGCCATGCGGCTGCATCTCCCCCCCAACACCCGTGTGCTGCCACTGGAAAACTTCCGCCGCCTTGGCGATTGAGCGCACACCCGCAACACCTTCAGGAAACGCCTATGAACACACGTCTGCACATCGCTTCGGATCATGCCGGCCTGGCGCTCAAGACCGCCATAGGCCGGCGTCTTGCCCAGCAGGGATACGACATCGTCGATCATGGCACGCACAGCGACGCCAGCTGCGACTATCCGGCCTTTGCCCACGCCCTGAGCCGTGCCGTCGAAGAGGAAAACGGCCGCGGCATTCTGATTTGCGGCACAGGCATCGGCATGTCCGTAGCCGCCAACCGTCACGCGGGCATCCGGGCCGCCCTCTGCACGACGGAGCTTCATGCCCGTCTGGCGCGGCGACACAACGACGCCAACGTCCTCTGCCTGGGCGCCCGCATGACGGGCGACATTCTCGCCCAGGCCATCACAGACGCTTTTCTTGCCACGGAATTCGAGGGCGGCCGCCATCAACGCCGTCTGGATCACCTGTCTCCCAACGCCTGAACCCTTTCTGAAGACGACGCCATGCAGCTCTATAATACACTGACCCGCAAAAAAGAGGTTTTTACGCCCATTCGCCCCGGGCATGTCACCATGTATGTGTGCGGCATCACGGCCTATGACTACTGCCACATAGGCCATGCCCGATCGGCGCTGGTCTTCGACGTGCTGGTGCGGTGCCTGCGCGCTTCCGGCCTTGAGGTCACCTTCATCCGCAACTTTACCGACGTGGACGACAAGATCATTCGCCGCGCCCATGAGGAAGGACGCGACTGGAAAGAGGTGGCCGAAACCTACATCGCGGCCTTTCACGAGGATATGGATGCCCTCGGCGTCATCCGCGCCGATCAGGAACCCCGCGCCACAGGGTACATCCGCGAGATGCAGGACATTTGCGCCACCCTCATCAAGGAGGGCAAGGCCTACGCCACGCCTTCGGGCGACGTGTATTTTCGTGTGCGCAGCTATCCGCCCTATGGAAAACTTTCGGGCCGCAGCCTCGACGAGCTCATGGCCGGCGCGCGCGTGGCCCCCGGAGAGGAAAAGGAGGACCCGCTGGACTTCGCCCTCTGGAAAGCGGCCAAACCCGGCGAACCCTGGTGGGAAAGCCCGTGGGGCAAGGGCCGCCCCGGCTGGCACATCGAATGCTCAGCCATGAGCAAGGCATATCTGCCGCTGGATATTCACGGCGGCGGTCAGGATCTCGTCTTCCCCCATCACGAAAACGAAATTGCCCAGACGGAAGCTTCGTGCGGCTGCGAACTCGCGCGGTTCTGGGTCCATAACGGTTTTGTCCAGGTCAATTCGGAAAAGATGTCCAAGTCTCTGGGCAACTTCAAAACCATTCGCGATATTCTTAAAAACTATCTGCCGGAAACCCTGCGTTTCTTCCTGCTGGGTAAACACTATCGCAGCCCCGTTGATTTCACGCCGGCAAGCATGGACGAATCGGAAAAAGCCCTGAACCGCGTCTACGAGTGCCTGCGTGAAGCGCGCCGGGGGCTTGAGCGCACCTCATGGAAAAAGACGCCCCTGCCGCAGGACGTCGTCAGCGAATGGCGGAAACTGGACGAGGCGTTCCATGCCGCTCTTGACGACGACCTCAATACGGCCCAGGCGATCGGCCATGTTTTCTCGCAGGTGCGCATCGCCAACCGCCTTCTGGAGGACAAGGCGCTGCGCGCCGCCGACGGTTCCCGCCAGATTCTTGAGGAACTGCTGCGCCGCGCGGAAGACTGGACCGCCCGCCTCGGCCTGTTCGGCGAGGAGCCGCGGACCTTTCTCACGCGCCAGCGCGATTGCCGCGCCCACCGCGCCCACGTGGACATACGCGCCGTGGAGGAGCTGCTGCAACGCCGACTCGACGCCCGCGCCGCCAAAGATTTCGCCGCCTCGGATCAGCTGCGCGACGCGCTGGCCGCCATTGGCGTCGCCGTACGGGATACGCCGGAAGGCCAGGTCTGGGATTTGTGCTGACCCTGAAAAAAATCCTGCGCGGCGTCGCCATGGCGGCGCTCCTGGCGTTCTGCTGCGGCACGCTGCTGCCGTCGCGCGCGCAGGCCTTCTTTTTTGGCGGCGTCACGCTGAAAGACGAAAAGGAAATGGGCCGCAGGTTCGATGCCATGGTGCGTTCCCGTATGCCCGTCATCGACGACCCGGAAGTAAGCCAGTACGTCAACGGCATCGTGCAACGGCTGGTGCGCGCCATGCCGCCGCAACCCTTCACCTTCACGACAGGCACGGTTCTGTATAACGCGCTCAACGCCTTTGCCGTGCCCGGCGGCTATGTCTATGTTTTTTCCGGCCTTATCATGCAGCTGAACAATGAAAGCGAGCTGGCGGGCGTCATGGCCCACGAACTGGCCCACGTGACGCAGCGCCACGTGGCCTCGCGCATGGAGCGGGCGCAGTTCGTGAGCGTCGGATCGCTCCTGCTGGCCGTCGCCGGCATCGCTCTCGGCGGGCCTGGCGGCGGCGCGGCGGCCGTGAGCGCCATGAGCGCGGGCCAGGCGGCCATGCTCAACTACAGCCGCGCCGACGAGACGGAGGCGGATCTTATCGGCCTGCAGTATCTTGTCGCCGCGGGGTATCCACCTTCCGGCATGACAGGCGGCTTCAAGATTCTGCGTCAAAAAAGCTGGATGAGCGGCGTCAACGTGCCCGCCTATCTCTCGACGCACCCGGATCTGAGCGATCGCATCAACGGCCTGCAGGCGCGCATCTCCCACATGCCCGCCGCCGTGCGCGGCCGCGCGGCGGACAGCGCGCGGTTTCGGCGTGTCCAGACGCTGCTCTGGGCGCGCTATGGCGATGAACAGGCCGCCCTGCAACGCTTTTCGGGAAAAGACGGTCTTTCCCTCATGGGGCGCGCCATCGTTCTTGCCCGCCGCAATGATATTCCCGGAGCCACACAGACCTTTGATGCCGCGCTGGCGGCCTTGCCCGCCGATGCGCTGGCACTGCGCGAAGCGGGGGCCTTCCATTACCGCAAGGGAGACATCGTCAGGGCGGAGACACTGCTCCGGGGCGCCATACGCCGGGATCCGCACGATTACATGGCGCTCTTTTTCCTTGCCCGGCTGCTGGACGAATCTGGACGCGCGGCACAGGCCGCGCCCTATTACGCCGACGTTCTCCGCCGTCTGCCGGAAGACTCCGAGGTTCACGAGGCCTACGCACGCTCCCTTGGCGGCAACGGGCGCACGGCGGATGCCTACAGACATCTGGCCTACAGTGCCATCTATGCCAACCGGAAGAAACAGGCTGAACGCTATGTCCAGCAGGCGAGGGAGCGCGCCGCCACCGCCGCGGAGAAGCGGGCCTTTGCCCGCCTTGAAACCGTGTATAAAGAACGCAAGGAACTATGGGACAAATAATATGATGGAGATGCACGCTACCACCATTCTTGCCGTCAGAAAAGACGGCAGGGTCGCCATGGCTGGCGACGGACAGGTCACACTGGGACAAAGCATGGTCATGAAACACACGGCGCGCAAGGTACGCCGGCTGCACGAAGGCAAGGTTCTGGCGGGTTTTGCCGGTTCCACCGCCGACGCCTTCACCCTCTTTGAACTGTTTGAGGCCAAGCTGAAGGAACACCGGGGCAACGTGCAGCGCGCCGCCGTGGCCATGGCCAAGGACTGGCGCAAGGACAAATTTCTCCGCCGCCTGGAAGCCATGCTGCTGCTGGCCGACAAGGATTCGCTCCTGGTGCTTTCCGGCACGGGAGACGTTATCGAACCCGACGACAACGTCGCCGCCATCGGCAGCGGCGGTCCCTATGCCTTGTCCGCGGCGCGGGCGTTGCAGCGTCACTCCGATCTTGATGCAGAAGCCACCGTGCGCGCCGCCATGGAAATCGCTTCGGAAATCTGCGTCTTCACCAACGCCAACATCATTGTGGAAACGCTGTGATCCCGTTGCGATCCGGCTGCAAGATCAACCTCGGTCTGACCATCACAGGGCGACGCGCCGACGGCTATCACGAACTGGATTCGCTTTTCGTGCCTCTCCCCCTGCCCGCGGATACCTTCGCCCTGCGCCCGCTGGGGATCGACGAATGCCGCGTTTCCTGCACGCGCGCCGGTATCGATCCCGCGCACAATACGCTGACAAAAGCCTATGCGGCTTTCCGTTCCCTCGGCGGTATCCCGTGTCACGGGCTGGACATCCGGCTGACAAAGCGCGTCCCTTCGGGGGCGGGGCTTGGCGGCGGCAGCGCCAATGCCGCCGCGCTTCTCCGCTGGCTCAACAGCCATGCCCGTGTCCCCCTGACGCGGGAAGCCCTGCTGGCCGCGGCTCTGACGGTGGGGGCCGACGTGCCCTTTTTTCTCTATGGCACCCCCTGCCTCGTGCGGGGCATCGGCGAAAAAATCACCCCCTGCGCCCCGAATCTGGCAGGTCTGCGCCTTGTTCTCGTCTGCCCTGACATCGCCGTCTCCACCCCATGGGCCTACGCCCGCTACGACGCCCTGTGCGACGCCGCGGAAAGCGACAGAAAAGGCTTGACAACAGCGGAGAATACAACGTATAAGGACTATCTCACTGGCAGAGATGGGAAACACCATGATGCCGCATCTCTTCCCTCACTGTACAACAGTTTGGAAGAACCTGTTTTTGCGGCATTTCCGCAACTGGGAAACATTAAAGGGCATCTGGAAGCTGCCGGCGCTCATGCGGCCATGAGCGGCAGCGGTTCTTCCGTTTTCGGTCTTTTCACGGCGGATTCTCCGAAAGAGACGGTGTCGGCATGCGTTGCTGACCTGCGCCGCCAATGGGCACATGTGTTTGTCCTCTCTCTGCCTTCGCGTTGGGATGTCGCCAAGTGGTAAGGCAACGGGTTTTGGCTCCGTTATACGAAGGTTCGAACCCTTCCATCCCAGCCATAATTTTTGTCGCAAGGCGAGAGAGGCATGTACAGCGATCTCAAAATTGTCACAGGTTCCGCGAATCCCGATCTGGCCAAGGCCATCTGCGATCATCTTGGCTGCCAATTGACACCCACTCTCGCCACGACCTTCAGCGACGGCGAACTCCGCATTGAAATTGGCGACAATGTGCGCGGCGATGACGTTTTTATCATTCAGCCTACCTGTTCTCCCAATATCAACCGAAATCTGGTGCAGCTCTGCCTCATGCTTGACGCATTGAAGCGCGCCAGCGCGGGCCGCATCACCGCCGTCATCCCCTATTACGGCTATGCGCGGCAGGATCGCAAGGTGAGTCCCCGCGCTCCCATCAGCGCCAAGACTGTCGCCGACTTCATCAGTGTGTCCGGCGCGGATCGCGTAGTGACCATTGACCTCCATGCCGGACAGATACAGGGCTTCTTCAACTGCCCTGTGGACAATCTCTATGCCGCTCCTGTCATGCTGCAGCCCCTTCGTGAGCTTGCCCACGACAATATCGTCATCGTATCGCCCGATGCCGGCGGTGTGGAGCGGGCGCGTTCCTACGCCAAACGCCTTGACGCGCCTCTCGCCATTGTGGACAAGCGCCGCGACAAGCCCAATCAGGCGAAAGCCATGCACGTCATCGGCGATGTGGAAGGAAAATCCGCCATCATTGTGGATGACATCATCGACACCGCCGGAACGCTGTGCGCCGGCGCCGATGTTCTGCTGCAATACGGCGCGACGGAAATCATCGCCTGCGCGACACACCCTGTCATGTCCGGTCCGGCCATTGATCGCATCAATGCCAGCGAGTCCCTGAAGCGCGTCATCGTTACCGACACGATTCCTCTGGGCGAGAAGAAAGAACGCTGCCCCAAGATTCAAGTCGTCTCCGTGGCGGCCCTGGTCGCGAAGGCGATCCATAACATCCATACCGGATCGTCAGTCAGCGTCCTTTTTGTGTAACGACACAATTGTTTTGCATTTTCACATGACGCCGTTTTTTCTCCTTTCCGGCGTCATGTGTTTTCAGGTAAGCCTGTCAGTGCGCCGGTATTTCCCTGGCGCGAAAATACAGCCGTGCGCCGCGGCAGCGGCCGCCGTTTGGAGTTTGTGTCATGAGCAGCATCGAAAAAACCTTGAACGTGCAAAAGCGTGTGGAATGCGGCAAAGGCCCTGCCGGCCGGGTTCGCGCCAAGAATATGATCCCCGGCGTGTTCTATACCGCCAAGGGCGACAACATCTCTGTGCAGTCCCCTGTCCTGCCCTTTGAGAAACTGTTTGCCGAAGTGGGCCATACTACGGTCTTCCATCTTGAAATCGACGATAACGGCACAAAAACCACCTATCCCGCCCTGGTGTGGGAAGTGCAGCGTCACCCCTACAAAAATCAGTATACCCACATCGACTTCTACGGCGTTGACCTTGAAAAGGAAATCACCGTGGAAGTGCCTCTGGAATTTGTGGGCGTCTCCAAGGGGGTCAAGCTCGGCGGCATCCTCGAAACCTACCGTGAGGCCGTGCGCCTGAGCAGCCGTCCGCTTGACATGCCCAAGAAGATCACCATCGATGTGACTGACATGGCCATCAACGACAGCGTCACCGTGGCGACCCTGCCCCTGCCCGCCAATGTCAAGGCCGTCTACGATCAGAACTATGCCATTGTGAGCGTCCTTTCCAAATCCAAGGACGACGGCGAAGGCGAAGGCGCCGCGGAATAGGTCCTCTCTTTCTCCCAGACTGTTTGGGCCGGTTCCTTCGGGAACCGGCCTTTTTTGCAACACCGGGCGGTTTCACCGTGAAAAGGAACCCCATGCTCCCCCTCCCATCCCACCGCGAGCGTTTCGCCATCGGCAGCGGATCTTCGCGGGCATTACTGGACTACTATCCTGTTGCGGGCGCGGACTGCCTGCTCTTCTATCCTGGCTCCATGAGCTGCCCCTGTCAGTATGACATTTTCATCGCGGCCCTGCGCCAGCAGGGCTTGTCCGTCGCAGCCCTGCATTTTACCGGCCACGGTTCCCTGCCCCACACCTCGGATATGACCTTTGCCACGCTTCTGCAAAACGCTCTGGATGCCGAGGCATTCCTTCGATCACGGGGGGTGGACAGACTGGCTGCCTGCGGGCACAGCCAGGGCGCCATTCTGACGCTGGCGCATGCGGCCCAAAGCGCCCGCCTTGCGGCGGCCCTGCCCATCGCGGGCTGCTATCCCCAGCAGGACGACGCGATACTGCTGACTGTCTTCAGCCGCTGGCAGGCACAGCGCCCCCGGCTTCAAGACGCCCTGCGGGCGGCGGCACGCCGCTTTCCCCGTCTCCCCATACCCTTGCAGGCCTATCTGTCTCTATCGCGCATCCTCTCCGGAAGCAACGGTATGCGACGCCGCGCTACCCGCCAGCGTTGTTTCTATCCTCTGGCATTTCTCCACAGCCTTTTTGCCGCCCAGGTGCCGGAGCGGGCACGCTGCCCTGTGCATATGCTGGCCGCCGTCAACGACGCCCTCTTTACGCCAGACATCATCCGCAATGCCTATGCGCGCCTGCAAGCGCCGCGCAAAAGCCTCTTCTGGCTGCCCGGCGGCGGCCATCTTGCCGTCCTCGTACCGCGCATGGCTTTCACGGCCGCCCGCCATATCGCCTCCTGCTGCGCGGGAGCGGGCCTGCGCCTCGCAACCCGCATAACCGATAGCCAGTGCGGACGCACGCGCTAACGCCCAGGAAACATGCGCCGCACGGAGCGCGGTGTTTTTGAAACGAAAACATGGCAAGAGCAGCAGACGCTCAAAAAACAAGCAAGGTCATCTCTCATGGACTATGCCTATCTTCTTGCCGGTCTCGGCAATCCCGGCGCACAGTACGACGGCACCAGACACAACCGCGGTTTTCTGCTTGCCGATGCTCTCTGCCGCAAGGCCGCTGCCACAGGCCGCGTACAGAGCATGCACGGCGGCAAATTTGCCTGTGAACTTTTTCGCGTCGATCTGCCGGAATTGCGCGGTCCGTGGCTCGTTGCCAAGCCGCAAACCTTCATGAATCTCAGCGGCGAATGCGTGCAACCCCTGCTGGCCTGGCATAAGCTGCCCCCGGATCGCCTCGTCGTAGCGCACGATGAGCTGGATATTCCCGCCGGGCAGCTGCGCTTCAAATTTGGCGGCGGCAATGCCGGTCATAATGGATTGAAATCCATCAGCCAGCTTCTCGGTACGCCTGACTTCTACCGGCTGCGCATCGGTATCGGCCGCCCCCAGCACAGGGGTGACGTCACCAGCTGGGTGCTGGGCCGTCCGTCCGGCGACGATGCCGCCGCCGTTGCTTCCGTCATCGACAGAGCGCTGGATGTCCTCTTCGCCTTCGCCGCTGGCGGTCTGGAACGCGCCGTCCGCACCGCGCGCTAAGAGAGAGGCTGTCCAGCCAAACCAACTCCGACGTCGCAGGATTGCGGACCGATCCCTTGTGTCGCCGATGGGGTCAAAATTTTTTGACTTTTTTTACCTTGTCTCACAAAGATGAAAAAGCTATAAGAAACATTTTTATTTTCTGGACATAGTGCTCAAAAAAGCGTAAAGTGTTTTCATATACCATAGCTATCCCGGATCCTCTCAACTCCTCCCTGCCAGCAAACAATTGTCTGTGCGCCTTTTCCGGCTGTAGGGGAACGAATTGCGTAGCCTTTGAACCTACGCCGGCATGGATGCCGGCATAACGAAGGGGAGCCTGAAACACGCCTCAGCGCACACGTGTGCCGGAAATGGTGAAAAACATGTTTGCAATCAATGATCTTGTCGTCTATCCAGCGCAGGGAGTCGGGCAAATCGAAAGCATCGATCAGCAGAACATCGGCGGCAACGCCTGTCAGCTGTATACCGTGCGCGTACGAGCCAACAACATCACCCTCATGGTGCCTGTGGCCACTGCCGGGCATATGGGCCTGCGCACGCTCATCACCCCAAGCAAGGCCCGGCAGCTCTGGAAATCCCTTCTGACGGACACCAAGAAAACCGTCTTTGCCGGTCAGAACTGGAACCGCCGTTTTCGCGAGTATTCCGAACGGCTCAAGAATCCCGATCTGGCTGTTGTTGTTGAGGTTCTGCGCGAGCTTTTGCTGATCGGCCGCTCCAAGGAACTCTCCTTTGGCGAACGCCGTCTCCAGGATCAGGCTCTGGGGCTTGTACTTGGCGAGCTCTCCGAAGTCCTTGGGATCCCCCTGCAAAGCATGCGGCAGGATCTCATGGCTGTGTACGCGACGCCTCCCCGCCAGGAAAAGGCGCAATAGTCTTTTTGCTTGCGTTGGAGCTTGAGATGCGCTAGATCGCAGGCACACGTCCTTTCTTTTCCACTTCGTCCACTCACCCTTTCCTCAGAGCGGCGTTGTCGCGCCGTTGTCTCCTTTTTTATGGAAAAAACACCTCGCAAGACCACGCGCCGGAAAAAAACCGTTGCGCCCGCAGATCCCATTACCGAAAGCACCCTCAGCCTGACGGCGCTCAAAACGCACAGCATGCAGGAACTGATGGAACTGGCGGAAAAATATGACATCGAAAACGCCAGCTCCATGCGCAAGCAGGAACTGATCTTCGCCCTCCTCCAAGCCTGCGCATCCCAAAACGGCGCCATTTTTGGCGACGGCGTGCTGGAAATTCTGCCGGACGGATTCGGTTTCTTGCGATCTCCCCTGTGCAGCTATATGCCCGGCCCTGACGACATCTATGTCTCCCCCTCGCAGATCCGCCGTTTCGCCTTGCGCAAGGGCGATGTCGTCTCAGGGCAGATTCGTCCTCCCAAAGAAGGAGAACGCTATTTCGCCCTGCTCAAGGTGACGGAAATAGGCTTTGAACCGCCGGAAAACGCAAAAAATCTCGTTTTGTTCGACAACCTCACGCCCATCTATCCCGATCAGCAGCTGGTGATGGAAAACGGCGAAAAAAATCTTTCCAACCGCGTCATCGACATCATGGCCCCCATCGGCTGTGGGCAACGCGGACTGATTGTCGCCCCGCCCCGCACAGGCAAAACGGTTCTGCTCCAGTCGCTGGCCAACGCCATCAACGCCAACAATCCCGACGTCTATCTCATCGTTCTTCTGATTGACGAACGCCCGGAAGAAGTGACGGACATGATGCGCACCGTCAAAAAAGCGGAAGTCATCAGCTCCACCTTCGACGAACCCCCGCAGCGCCACGTGCAGGTCTGTGAGATGGTTCTGGAAAAGGCCAAACGCCTTGTGGAACGCAAGCGTGATGTTGTCATCCTGATGGATTCCATCACGCGCCTCGGCCGGGCCTACAATGCCGTCACACCTTCGTCAGGGCGCGTCCTTTCCGGCGGCCTCGATGCCAACGCCCTCCAGCGCCCCAAACGTATTTTCGGCGCGGCCCGCAACATTGAGGAAGGCGGCAGCCTGACCATCATCGCCACAGCGCTTATCGATACCGGCTCCCGCATGGATGAGGTCATCTTTGAGGAATTCAAGGGTACCGGCAACATGGAAATCTATCTTGATCGCCACCTTGCGGAAAAGCGCACCTTCCCCGCCATTGACATCAACCGCACCGGTACCCGCAAGGAAGATCTGCTCCTGTCGGAAGACGTTCTCAACCGCGTCTGGATTCTGCGCAAGATTCTCGCGCCCATGTCTCCTATTGACAGTATGGAATTTCTGCTCGACAAGATGCGCGGCACCAAATCCAATAAGGATTTCATGAACGCCATGGGCAAATGACCTCAACCGCGGTCAGAGGCGTTTTCATTTCTCTTATCAGGAATGATTCTTGACTTTTTTCACGATCCAGGGTAAAAGGAGAGATGCGAAAGGGCGTAGAAAAAGAAGACGTCACGCATCCCTTTGCATCCGTGCCTTCCCCTCATGAAATCAACCAGGAGTCATTCCCCCATGAATACCGTGACATTTGCCGGAAACACGTTGCATCTTGAAGGTTCTCTGCCGGTTGTGGGCCAGAAAGCCCCCGACTTTACCGCACTTACCAAGGATCTCAACGCGCGGAGCCTGAAGGATTACGACGGCAGGATCCTTGTGCTGGTCAGCGTGCCTTCCCTGGATACGCCTGTGTGCGACATGGAAGTGCGCCGCTTCAACAAGGAAGCCGCCTCCCTCTCCGATACGGTGCGCATTGTGGCCATCAGCTGCGATCTTCCCTTTGCGCAGGCCCGTTGGTGCGGGGCTGCCAACGTTACCGCTGTGGAAAGCCTCTCTGATCACAGGGATGTCGCGTTCGGCAAAAATTATGGCGTGCTGATTCAGGAACTGCGCCTGCTCTCACGCGCTATTTTTGTGGTAGCGCCTGACGGTACGCTGACCTATAGCCAGATCGTGCCCGAAATTACCAACGAACCCGACTATGACAGCGCCCTCAATGCCGTCAAGGCGCTTGTCTAGAGGTCTCTCAACAGACATCCGCTCTTGACCTTGCGTCTGCAAATTTTTATAATAACTCCGTTGCGTCCGTAGCTCAGTCGGATAGAGCAGGAGCCTTCTAAGCTCTTGGCCGAGGGTTCGATTCCTTCCGGGCGCGCCAAAGATTTCAAGCACTTATCCGCATTGGATAAGTGCTTTTTTGTTTGGCCTCATAAGTCTGGCCTCATTGCCAAGGCCTGGCAGAGCTTCCACAGCCGACCGTTTTTGTTCGTCCTTGACGTGCTGGTAGTGCGTCAGGATCATGGTCGGCGTGCTGTGACCCATGAGTTTTGCGACGGTGCCCACGTCGGCACCGGCGGCAATGGCCTCCGTCGCAAAAGCGTGTCGGAGGTCGTAAGGCCGTATGCGGCGCGGGAGGCGGAGGCGCAAAACGCTTTGACGGACGGCGCGGCTGGGGTATCCTCTGCGGAAATTTCCCTTGAACAGGGCGCGGCGCGCCCACAGACAGAGGAGACAAGCCATGAGCGACACGACGACGAGGCAAGGCGCGATGCCGCCGGTGCCGGACTGGGAGAACGTGACGGCGGAGCAGGGATGCGATCTGCTGCTGAGCCTGCGGGACGGCGAGGATCCGTCGAGGATGGAGGCGGCACTGCGGGCCATGCCGCAGAAGACGGCGACGGCGCGGACGGACGGCGGCGAACCCGCGTAAAGGTTCCCCAGCGGGAGGACGAACCCGCGACCTATGAGCTGGTGGAGGCTGGCGGCGTGCTGGCCTCCCACCTGCCGGAGGCCGGTTTCCAGAAAACCCCCGGCTACGCGCTGGAAAACGAGCGCCGGTACCATGACGAACCGGCCAGCCAGCGGAAAGTGCGGGAGAACGCGGCCAACCTTGACCCGGCGTTTCTGCTGGAAAGCGTGGACGCCAACCACGGCGCGCCGGTCATCGACCGACAGGGCAACGTGCTTGGGGGCAACGGACGCGCCATGTCCGTGCGCCTTGCCTATGAGAACTTCCCGCAGCGGGCGGCGGCGTACCGGGAAGCGCTGCGGGGCGCGGCCCGGCGGCTGGGGCTTGACCCGGCGCGGGTGGACGGCATGGAGCGGCCCGTGCTGGTGCGGCGTCTGGAACGCGACCTCGGCCCGGAAGAGCGGCAGAAGCTTGTCAGCGCCCTCAACGACACCTTCACGGACAGCAAGAACAGCCGCGCCTCCGGCAAGAGCCGGGGCGACCGCCTGAGCCACAGGACGCTGGAGGCGCTGGCCTCCGGCATGGCGGAGGCGGACAGCCTGCGCCAGTATTTTGATGATCCCGCGTCCGCCGGGGTGGTGGATCTGCTCATCCGGGACGGCGTGATCCAGAAGACGGAGCGCAACGCCTACGTGGGGGCGGACGGGCTGCTGAACCCCGACGGCAAGCGGGTGGTGGAGGAGGCGCTGCGCGGGCGCGTTGCCCGCAGCTATGAGGCGCTTGCCGCCCTGCCCGGCCCTGTGCTGGCCAAGATTGACGCGGCCATTCCGCACCTGCTCATCGCCGAGGGCGTGGGCGGGACATGGGACATCACGCGGCACATGCGCGACGCCATCGATCTGTTGATGGAGTTCAGGGCCAGCGGCGAAAAGGTGCCGGAGACATTCCTTGGCCGTGTCGACATGCTCAAGGGGAGCGCTCCCACGGAACGCTACTCCCAGGCGGCGCGGGCGCTGTTCCGCATGGCCATGGGGATGCCAAAGGCGGCCTTTGCCGGGGCGTTTGCCCGGTATGCGGGCCATGCCAAGGCGTCGCCGGAGGCGGGGGGCATCCCCGGTGTGGCCCTGACGCAGGAACAGGCGGCGCGGGAATTTCTGGGCATAGAGCCGGAAACGGGGAAGGAAGAGAGGAAGGCGGCGGCCAAGGCCGGGGCGCTCAATAAGGAACCCCCCGAAGCTCCGGCCGTACCGCAGACCTTCAGCCGGACTCGCGGTGACGGGCAGCGCATTCCCCCGTCACACTCCGAGGGTGTCGAAACCAGCATACCCCCCGCGAAGTCGGAAGGCAAGACGGACGGGACGAAGGAGCGTCAAAAGCCGGAAGCGCCGCTGGCATCGCTGGCGTCACGGGGGAAACAGGAACGCCTCCGGGAGAGCGCGCGGCGCGCGCGGAACGATGTGGCAATCCTGCGCCGGGCGGCGGGCGTGCCGGAAACGGGCGCGCTGGACGCGACCCAGTGGGAGACGGTGCAGGAATTTACGGCGCGGGGTTTTGAAAAATATCTCGCCGAAGGCAACGCGCCTTCCAAAGAGCTGGAGGGGGTGTTCGCGCGTATGAAGCGCTGGCTGCTCCGCCTCTATGCCAGCTGGAAGGACTACCTTGGCGGGGAGCTGAGCGACGATGTACGCCGCGTCTTTGACAGGATGCTGGCGGCGGAAAAAGCGTTCCGCGCCACACTGACGGAGAAGGAACGCGCCGTCCTGCGGCGTGAGGAGGAACGCCTTGCGCGGGAAATGGAGGCCGTCACCGGCAGCCGTGACAAGGCGGAAAGCAACGCGCGGCTCTTCGCGGCCCACGCCAGCGCCTTTGCCGATGCCTACGGCGCGGATCCCGTGGAACTTATGCGCAACGTGCGCGTGGAGGCGGGAACGGCGGAAAACGCTCCCGTGGAAGGCGGCGCGCTCTTCCAGCCCACCCGCGAGGACATCCGCGCGGGCGACGAAGCCCTGAAGCGCGACGTGGCGGCATGGGCCGGGACGGTGGACGGCATCGCGGCCAACGGCCTGCCGTCAAGCCCGGTTCGGATGCTCAGCCAGACGCCGCTTGTCTTGCGGCTGATTGGCGAAGACGCGGTTTCAAAAAAGATCGCGGCGGGGGGCGGGGTCTACGCCGCGCCGCATGTGTTCGACGGCACGCATCCCAATATGACGCCGGACATGTGGAAGCAGTTGCCGGAGGCAATGGCCGATCCCATCGCCATTTTCGATACGGCCAACCCGAAGCATCGCGGCAACGGCGACATCGTTTTCATGGTGGAGATTCAGGATGCCAATGGCGCGACCGTCGTCGTGCCTGTGGCGCTGGATGTGAGAGGCGACAATCCTTTTGTCAGAATCAATATTCTGAAAAGCGCCTACGCCAAGGATGATCAGCGCACGGGCACGCCGGATAACAACTGGTTCAAACGGCAAATCGTAGAAAAGAAAAATGCCCGCTATGTGAACGGGCAAAAGCTGCGGCATTGGCAAGTCAGCGCCGGGGTCCAATTCCCCTTTACTCCCTTGCACAACGCCGCTGGAAACAAGGTAGTTACCGAGGCGGATCTTGTCAAGCTCCGGGAGGCCAATCCGACGCTGTACCAGACCGCCTACCACGGCAGCCCGCACAGGTTCAGCCAGTTCACCCTTGACCACATCGGCACGGGCGAGGGCGCGCAGGCCCACGGCTGGGGGCTGTACTTCGCGCGGGAGAAAAACATCGCCAACGATTACCGGGAACGCCTCCGCAAGGGCAGGAGCAGGGGCCAGCTTTTTGAGGTCGACATCCCTGAGAACGACGTGCTCGTGGACGAACAGAAATCCTTTTCCCAACAGCCCGACGCCGTTCAGAAGGCACTGCGCCACATTTACAGGGGGTTTTCCGGGGAACAGCTGCGGCCCGTCCGGGATGAACAGAAGGCGCGCGTCCGTCCTGACAGAAAAATGCTGGAGGAGATACACGCCCTTGAGCTTGAATTGCAGGAAGTCAGGCGCGGGCGCAACGCCCTGGAGACCATCAATGCGGAAAAACCCGCCGGTGATGCCAGAAACCCCTTTGGCAACGCCAGCCGTTTTGCCCGTTGGGAGGAAAACCTCAAAAGACTGTATACGGAAGAGCAGAGAGAAAGGCTGCGAAACGACCCGGCCTTTCTTGAAAAGGAAAAGGCCGCGAAGGAAGAACAGTTTGCCGCCCTTGAGGCGAAGATAGCGGAAGCCAGGGATGCGCTTCAGGCCAGGGTGGAAAAGACAAGAGCCGCCATCGACAGGGCGGACATCGACACGCTGCTTGAAGGCATGGACGGCGCGGAACTGTACAGCGGCCTGGACATCGTCACCGGATCGCGGCGTGAAGCCTCGCTGCTGCTGAACGCCAACGGCATCAAGGGAATTACCTACGACGGCCAGCAGGACGGGCGCTGTTTCGTCGTTTTTGACGACAAGGCCATCGAGACGCTGAACACGTTCTACCAGCGATCCGCCGCCGGCTCTCCCCGCGCCTCTGTCACCTTCGATCCCGACGGCGGCGCGGTCATGCGGTTGTTCAAGGGGGCGGATGCGTCCAGCATCCCGCATGAGGCGGCGCATATTTTTCTGGACGATCTGCGTCGCGTGGCGGAAAGCGGCGGTATTCCGTCCTCACAGGGCTACGGCTTTGTGGCCGACAACAACAAGGACATGGCGCGCGGCATGGCGGCGGAAGGGCCGCGGGCATCGCTGGCGTCACGCCATGAACGCGGGCGGGACACCACGCCGGTAAAGGTTGTTGAGGTCGATCCGTCCGTCGTACCCAGGAGCGCGAAGGCCCGCGATCTTGCCAAGTGGCTCAAATCCTATTTTGAGGACAAACGCGAAGTCACCATTCTTTCCACCGGTAAGAAGGTTCGTTTCAGCAACGGAAATCTGGAAGCGTCCCTCAAGAGGTCGCGGGAAGCCTCGCATAATCAGGCCTACGCCGGGTTGAGCGATCTTGTCAGGCTGGCGGAATTTGATTCCGTTGAAAATCGGGATGAACGGCATCCAAACCTTAATGGGCAGGAGGTCTATTATTCCGCCCTGCGGATAGGGGAAAGCCTGTACGCGGTCAAGATGAAGTTTGATATTCCAAGCGAACTTGAAGTGCGGACAAGGCAGGAACGCCGTGGAGAAAAAGATATAGAAGATCTGCGCTACAAGGATCATACCCTGCGCGAAATAGAAATAGCTCCGGTCCTGTACCGTGGGGTTGGCTCCGAAAATGGAGGGCCCACGCAGACAACCAGAGCTATTGACAAGGTCAGTCTAGGCGTTCTCAGGAATGCCGTCAAGCCTTCGCGTCTGGAGGGCGGCGCGCTTTCCTCCGTTCAGGCCGCCGGGCGGTTCCTGCCACAGAGGGAGGCGGGGGCGCGTCCGCTTCCGGCGGCGCGGGAGGCCCTGCGCCGCGTGGTGGACAAGCTCAACGCGCGGGCGGCCAATGGCGCGGACGTGCGTCTGGCAGACACCATGGGCGATCTGCCCGCCAATCTGCGGAAGGCCTTTGACGGAAAGGCCGTGGAAGGCGTCTACGATCCGGAGACGGGCACGGTCTGGCTTGTGGCCGACCAGATGGGCGACCCCCAGCGGGCGGCGGAGGTGTGGGCGCACGAGACGCTGGCCCACCACGGCTTGCGCGCCCTCCTCAACGCCGGGGAGCGCAAGCTGCTGCTCAACCAGCTATGGCTTCAGATGGGCGGCATGGGGCATCCGCTCATCGCGGAAACGGCCCGGCGCTACGGGATTGACCCGCGCAGCGACGTGGAAGGCCGCCTCACCGTCATGGAGGAGGCGCTGGCGAAGCTGGCGGAACGCCGGGCAAAGGGCTTGCTCAACGCCCCGGACAAGGCCCCGGAACAGAGCCTGTGGCGGCGCGTGGTGGCCGCCGTGCTGCGGGCATGGCAGGGGCTTGTGAAGCGCCTGACCGGCAGGGAGGGCAGCATGGACGCCGCCGGAATGGAGCGCCTGCTGGATTCCCTGCAAGGCTATGTGATGGATGGGCGTCCTGTGGAGGGCGCGGCGCGTGCGCCGGACGGAAACGCCGCGAAGGAAAACGCGGAGGAGCGGCCTACGGCATCGCTGGACAGCGACAGGAAGGCCGCCGCCCACGCCGCATGGCGGCAGTTGCAACGCGACACGGAACAGTGGGCGCGGCAGGTGGAAGAGTTTGCCACAGGCAAAGGAAATACCATCAAGCCGCTACAGGTTTGCTCCACGCCGGATGTTCTTGTGCAGCTTGGGGCAAGCCAACTCCCTATGCAGATGGAAGCACGCAACCTGAGAAAAATCCTCTCAAAGCATCAGGTGCCGCTTGAAGCTCTCAGGGATCTGCCGTCACAGCTTGCGCAACCATTGATGGTGTTCAAGTCCGCCACAATGGCGAACTCCTATATGGCAATTCTGGAACAGGAGCGGCATGGCGAAAATCTTGCAGCGGCCATTCATCTTAATGTCCAGGCGGGGCGTCTTTACGTCAATGACATTGCTAGCATCCATGACAGGAGCACGGAGCGTGACGGAAAGACGATTCCGGGATGGGTGTGGGTCAAGGGGCAGATAGAAAAGGGAAATCTTCGCTATTACGATAAAACACGTAGCCCCCGCTGGTTCAGAGAACGAGCTGGGCTGCAATTGCCCAGTGTGGTGAACAGCGGGGACTATCGGGGTATAAAGATACTGACGGAGAAAGATATTGTCAAACCGGAGGCCCCCACGAAGGAACGTCCGCTGGCATCGCTCCGTTCCGCCCCCGGCGGGGACGCGCGGGAACAGGCCGCCGCCGTGGCGCGCCGCCTGCGGGCCATTGCCGGGCGCGGCGTTTCCGAGGACGTGGAAGCGCTGCTGCGCGACCCGGAACAGGGCAGGCTCATTCCACGGGAGGATCTGGGCAAGCTGGAGCGCCTGTGCAAGCTGCCCCACTGGATTGCCAAGGACCACCCGAAGTTCGCGGCCATCTACAACCGCCAGCTCAGGCGCGTGGACGAACGCCGGGCCGCCCTGCTGGACGCGACCAGCCGCGTGCCCCTGCTCTTTGACGGGGACGCGAAAGCCCGCCTGAACGCCGCCGAATACCTGCCTGCAGCGAAACCAGCGGGAGAAGGCGCACAAGCCCTGACATACTGACATAGACGTCTCTTGGGGAAGGGCACAAAAAAAGCGGCAGAGGGACGAGCCATGTGCCGCTTTGGGAAAAGGTTACTTCAGGGCTACCGGGCCATGTTCACAAGCCGGGCGACCTGATAGATGAAGAGAATGTCCGCCTCGCCGGCATTGCGGAGAAAGGCTTCCAGATACCCTCTGGCATAGTCCGTGGACACCCCCTTGAGCTGCCGTATCCGGCACTCGTCCGGAGAGGCCCCCATGCCCAGCGACAGTTCCCGCAGAAATGCCTCCCTCTGCTCTCTGACGAAATCCTTATCCATTGTGCATCTCCTTATGGATAGAGTTCCGTATTCCTCTATCTGAGAGATGGCGTAAAATGACCTTCCCCCGCGTTGGCCCCGGAGGCGTTTGAAGATGATAATTTTTATCGATTCATGAATTGTTTTTCCTGATAAAACCGTCAAAAAACCTACATAAGTACGGAAAAATTTTCCTATCTCATATTTTTGTATGAAAAATGACAGTGTTTACAATATCTTAAAATTGTTAGCATGGCTCTTGCTTAAAATGCGGCATCGGAAATTAAAATCAGGAAGGGGAAAAACCATGTCGCTCGTTATCAATCACAACTCCATGTCCGCCAATGTGGCGCGCAACCTGAATTCGCAC
>CAKTDV010000007.1 GCA_934546745.1 uncultured Desulfovibrio sp.
TTGGCCGTCGTGCGCACGACCACGGGCGCGCGGCCCGGTTCCAGCTCCACCCGGACGCTCCGGCTTCCCAGGGAGGGAGCCACAGGCAGCAGGGCGCGATCCCGCTGATCCGACCACTTCCGGTACTCCTGAATCTGATCCTCGCTCAGCGGCATCATCTGCCGCAGGGACTGCTGGAACAGCGCCTGCGCATCCTCTTCCGGCGGCGTCTTCTTTTCGCCCGCGTTGCCTGTTGCGCCAGAAGAGGGCGTTGCCGCCGTCTGGGCGTCAGGCTGCTGTGACGGCGCTTGCGCGGCGTTGGGAGCAACGCCCTGTGTTCCGCCCTGCGGTTGCCCCAGCACAAGGCGCTGGCCGGGAGGCGGCGTCGGGCTTTCGGCCTGTGGCCGCGTCTCGCCCTGCGGTTCCGCCGCCCATGAGAGCGCCGGAACAAGCAGAAGCGGCGCAAAAAGAAAAGCTTTCATTTCGACTCCACAAAATTTTTGTTGACCCTCGCTATCCGTTCCCCCAGCCAGCGCATGACGGGGACACACATGGCATTGCCCAGCGCCCTGTAGCGCAGGCGGTCAGGGGTGGACTGATAGCGCATGACTAGCCTTCCCCCTCATCAAACCCCTTTTCCTCATGCAGCAGCGCCGCAAGTTCGTCGTAGACCTGCCTTGCGTAGGCCATCCCCATTTCCTCATAGGTCAGGCCCGGCGTGTGCCAGTCCTCATCACGGGCATAGAGCCAGGGGCAGCACCACGGAAGCGGAGATTCCAAATCCCGCTCAAGGCGGTAGTCCTCCGGGGCTTCGAAGGAAAAACCGAGGACAAACTCATCCTTGCTGTTATCGTGCAAGTCCATGCGTCAGCCTCCATTGGTTCAGGAACGCAAACGGGGAAAGAGAGGCGTCGGACACGTCCGCCGCCGACGGAGCCTGCCCCTTGCTGTGCAGCAGGTTCCACAATCCCCACGCGGGGCCGTGGTTCTCCGTTCCCTCCGGGAAACAGGCAAGAAATTTCTCAAAAGCGGGCCGCAGCTTTTCCGCCTCCCGCTCATGCGCGGCTTTCCGGCGCATCTCCGCTTCTTCCAGACGCGCGGTCTGGCGCGCCGCCTCTTCCCTGACGCGCGCTTCCTCCTCTTTCGCCGGAGAGCCTTCGGCCTCATCCAGCCAGCGCTGGCCGCGCAGCCAGTTCACCAATTGCGGCACATAGCGCCCACCCTCGCGGTTCCAGGCGTCCGAAGCTCTGAACGATGCCAACGCCGCCATCAGGACGGCTTGCCCCGGAATGCGGCCGCGCCGCCAGAGCTGGTGCCAGAGGGCGCGTGCGGCTTCCTTGGCTTCCTTGCGCGGATAGGCCGACCACAGCGTTTCAAAATCCGTATTGGCGGCAAAAAACCCGCCCCCGCGCCGAAGGCGCTTGTGCGTCCCAGGCGTCCCGGACGGGTGCGGAGCCTCCCTGGGGGGTAAGGGGGGATCTTTGATCTCTTTTTTCTTACAGTTCTTATCGTAGCCAGAATTTGCCTGGGGGTAGGCAATTTTTGGCTCCTGGGGGCGCAGGGAAAGAGCGGCGTTTTTCGGCCTGAGAATGTAGTAGGTCGAGGAGTGGAAGCTGGTACGGCGTATGGTGATGAGGTCATGCGCCGTCAGTTCCCGCAGGTATTTTTTGACGCTGGACACGCTGCACGAGAGCATCCCGGCAAGGCGGGACTGGGAAGGCCAGCAATGATCCTTCCCGCCCGCAAAATCGCAGAGCAGCGTGTAGAGAACTTTGGCGTCCGTGGACATATCCATACCCAGGACAAAACGCGGCAGGACAGGGCCGGATAAACGGCCCCTGGGGGAAATGGTTTCCATGTCTTAGTCACTCTTAAAGACACAGAAAAAAGCGTAAAAAAGAGCTGCGGAGCTTGACGCCGCTAAGCCTTTCGGCTAGAGTTAACCCACAAATTTGCGGTGGGTCACTCCCGCAGATTGGGCTTTCGTGTACCACCACGAAAGCCTTTTTTCTTGTGTCCTACGTTAGCTCACTGGGGTCTCCTTAATGAGCGGTGAAAGAGCGGCTGGCTCGTCAGGCCGGAGCCACCACACTCCGGCGACGGGAACTTTTCCCGTTTCGCCCTAAAAACCCTTGTCAAGCCCCTTTTCCCTCATCTTGCCGAAAACCTAGCACCGGCGCACAGGACGCAAAAAAAGGGGTTGTGTCGGTTGACACAACCCCTTGTCCTTACAGGAGTATTTCAAGTTGCTCAGTTATTTGTGCGGTTTCACCGTGAGAAACTGCCTCATGGGCGCAACCTCCTTTCTGAGGACTGCCCCGTCCGTTCCTGTAACGGAAAACCGCCCGTCCCTCAAGAAAAAACGGAAAACGCCCCCGCATCAGGGGCGTTTTCCGTTTCAGACATAGGCTTGCGCGGCCGCCGCAAGAAAGCCGCTGCGGGTCATGCACGTGGGCGCGCGCTTTGCTGTCGATGATGTCCAGCGTGCGCCGGGTGAACGTGGCGGAAATCCTGACGAGGCTCGTATCCGCGGAAGGCGCGGGAACGAAAGCCAGACAATGCCAGCGCATATGCCCTCCTGTCAGGGCCTCACTCTCCCCACGAAAGCGCCGGTTTGCGGCGCTTTGCCGCGCAGTCGGCCAGATAGGCGTTTATCAGGGTCTGATAGGGGATGTCGACCTCTTCGGCCAGTTCCTTTTGACAGCCGATTGCCCCGTTGTCCAAAACATCCACGGCAGTCCGGCCACCACGTCCCGCGGCGTTGCCAGGTTTTTCGGCAGGCGGCACGATCACACTGTGGCCTGTATCCTGATATTCAGCGCGGCCATGATGCGGAACACCGTATCAAAGCGCGGCTTTGCGCCGGGGCGCAATGCCTTGTACAGGCTTTCCCTGCCCAGACCGGTGGCTTCCGCAAGGCGAGACATGCCGCGGGCTCTGGCAACAGTGGCAAGCGCTGCAAGCAGGCGGTCCGGATCGTCCTCCTGTATGGCGTCGGAAATATAGGCGGCAATAGCCTCTTCGCTATCCAGAAATTCAGCGGCATCAAAAATGCGGAACTTGCTTTCATCCATCACTCGCTCTCCATCATGGCCCGCGCTTTTGCCATGTCTCTTGATTGGCTGGACTTATCGCCACCGACCAACAGAAGGTAGACGATGTCTCCCCGCTGGGTGTAGTAAATGCGGTACCCCGGGCCAAAGCACCCTCATCTCATGCAGGCCACCACCAAGAGATTTCGCATCGCCAAAATTCCCTTGCGCCGCGCGCTCCAGCCGGGCGATGATCTTGACTTTGCCTTTAAGGTCTCGCAACGCTGCCAGCCATTGGCCGAATTCCGGGGAAAATTTGATGATGTTCATGGATAAATTGTATCCAAATGGATACAAATGTCAATGCAGAATTTGGCGGCAGTTCCCCGTGGACGCGAAGCTCAGCATGGTACCCGCCGAGTTGCAGCGGAAGGCGCGGGGAGAGTTGACACCCGGCGGGGTTTGTGGTTTGCTGGCTTCACTACTTCTAAGGCAGTGTCCGCGCCGCTGTTTCAAAATTATGCGCGTTCCTGCCCGGCATTCGCTGGGTTTTCCTGTTTCTGGCAGTGCGCCTTGCCCGCTGCCCGCCCTTCCGCATATTTTTGCCGGGTCGATAGCCTCTAATACAAAACCCTTCGGGGGAATAAAGGCAGCTTTTGAAGTGTGCGCAAGCACTGCCAAGAAGTAGTTGAGGCCCGGCTGTTATCACTGAATAAGCCAAACATACTACTTCTTGGAGGCACGTCATGTGCGAACTTTCTCCCGTCACCTTCCACGGCGACACCATCTTCTGCATTGAGCATCAGAACCAGCCGTATGCGCCCATGCGGCCCATTGTTGAGAACATGGGTCTGGACTGGAAGTCGCAATCCGCCAAGCTCAACGCCAACAAAGGGCGGTGGGCAACTGTGGCGATCATCACCACGGTTGCCCAAGATGGCCGCGAAAGGGAAATGCTCTGCCTTCCGGTGCGCAAGCTTCCGGCCTTTCTCGCCAGCATCAATCCCCGCAAGGTCAGGCCGGAGCTGCGGGAGCGCATCGAGCTGTATCAGGCGGAGTGCGACGACGCCCTGTGGAACTACTGGATGCACGGGAAGGCGGAACGCCCGGCGCGCAACATTGCCGACGACATCGTGCCCGCGCCGCGCGGGGCGGCCGTGGCCAAAAGCCTGTTCGCGGCCCTGAACCGTGCCTCCGGTACGGCGGCCCTTGACCTTTCCTGCCTTGCCGGCGAATCCGCGCCCGAAGCGGCGCGCGGCGCGGCTCCGGAACGGCCGGGCGTTTTCCTGTCCGAAGACGATGCGGCGGCCGTGGACGAGCTGTTTGAGGACAGCTTCGCCCTGTCCTGCGACATGGCCAACGGCCTGCAGGACTACCTCCGTGACCGCGCCACGCCGGGCGACGATGCGGAGAGGATTCTGCGGGCCCTGCGGGATCTGGGGTTTTCGCTGGGCTGCCTCATCCAGGCCGTGGACAAAATGCGCGCCGCCGCCTTCCGGGTGAAACCGTCTGAACCTTCATAGCCGCCGTGCGCCGGCGTTGGTAGGGAAGGTGAAAAGGCCCCGCAAGGGGCCGTAAGACGGAGGAACGACATGGAAACACGGACACTCACGACGGAACAGCGGCCCCGGCGGCCCTTCGCGGCCCCGGCACACCTGACACCCTTTGCCTTTGAGGACGCCCTTGTGCGCGTCTGGGAGGACGCGGCGGGGGAGCCGTGGTTCGTTGCGCTGGACATCTGCCGGGCACTGGGGATCGAAAACAACAGAGATGCCGTTTCCGTCCTTGATGACGACGAAAAGATTACCAGCGTCGGAAATACCGACGGTAATCCCCGCGCCGGGATTCCCCATACGCTCACGCTCATTTCCGAATCCGGCCTGTACGCGCTGGTCTTTCGCAGCCGCAAGCCGCGGGCGCGGGAGTTCAGCCGCTGGGTACGCCGCGAGGTGCTGCCCAGCATCCGGCGCACCGGGCGCTATGGCGTGCAGGATGCGGCCGCCGTGCCGCCGGAGGCCCTGCGCCTGCCCGCCGGCAAGCGGCTGGGGTGCCTGCGCATGGCCGTGCGTCTCTGCCAGTCGGCGGGCGCGCCGGACAGGGTGGAGGAGTTTTACGGCCGCCTGTGCGCCCAGCTGGCCGGAGGGGCGGAGGAGGCCGCCGGGGCGGGGCTCTCGCCGTCCCTCTCGCTGGAAGGGCGTCTGCGGGAGTTCATCGGGGAGCGTGTGGCGGCCGCGCCGGGGGCGCGCCTGCCCTCGCGGCGTTTTTTCGAGGCCTTCTGCCGCTGGCTTGAGGAGCGGGGGGCGCTGTCGCCCACGCTCACCATCAAGCGCGTGACGCGGACCGTGCGGCTGGCGCGGCTGCTGCCCATAGCCCACAGCGCGCCCAGCGTGGTCTTTGGGGAGGTGAGCCTGCGGAGCGCGTCAGGTCCCGCGCCCCTGCCGCTCCTCCGCTGACGGGCCGCCTTTCAGGCGGGGTTTCGCAATGTCTGTACGGCGGCCCGCGGATCTCGGTCGAAAAT
Organism: uncultured Desulfovibrio sp.; assembly: GCA_934546745.1. Lineage (GTDB taxonomy): Bacteria > Desulfobacterota > Desulfovibrionia > Desulfovibrionales > Desulfovibrionaceae > Desulfovibrio. The sequence goes on from CAKTDV010000007.1 coordinate 5,530, forward strand.
GCGTATCAGGGCCTCCGCGGGCCCGGTGGGCCGCCGGTGCCCCTGCTCCCAGTTCTGCAGTGTCCTGACGCTGACGCGCATCAGCGCCGCCAGCTCGCTCTGGGAAAGCCCGACCCGCTCCCGTATGCGCCGCACGTCTTCCCCCTCCACCCGGAAAACCCGCGAAGCCGCCCGCTCGCCGCTGGCTATGGCGGCGGCTTCGGCAAGGCTTGCCTTCAGTTCAGAAAAAAGGGCGTCTTCCATCGGTGTCCCTCCCCGTCTCGTTGATGTTCCATGGAATAAAATTCTTCAGAAGTATTACTGTAACGTGTTTACATAGCGGCATTTCAGCTCTTTTTTTGTTAAATGTACGTATCCCGCTCCGTTGCGACGGGAGGTTGCGTTGCCGGGTCTATCCGGCGGGTTTCCAGGAAAGAAGCATACGTCATTGACGTATAAGCGGCAACCTCTCACACCTCCGTAACACCCCCTCCCCGTCTTTCCCCGCTCTCTTGCGCGCCAGCGCCCTTGTGTGCTATGAGTGGTAACTGTAACCGCGTTGGCGGTCGTGTGAGCGGGCGTCCGCCATCATCAATGCTGGGGGAAGACATATGGGCGTCAGTGATCGTATCGTTTTCCTGCTTGTCTGCGAGCAGTGCCAGACGACAGAGGAATCGCATGTTTCTGATCATGGCTCTGGCTGGGGAACTCCCGTATGGGGGGCCTCCGCGCATTTCGTGGATTTTGAGACCGCATGGAAGGGGGGTGGCTTGACGGAACCGGAATTGCTTTCTGCCAAATGCAAAAAGTGTGGGAGTTCAACTGTCAAAGTTGATATACGATATTCCCTCTAAGTGGACTTCCTCCCAAACGCCACTGCCTGACCTCAGATAGGCGCAGGGAATACGCGTTCATCAAATTCGCAGACCTAACGTATGACGCGCCGGCATATCCCCTTGTCGGCAGGGAGGCGGCGGAACGGCTGCGGCGGGCCTTGGCCCCCACCCCGCCGAACGCCGCCGGAACGGGGCCGGCGGGAAAAGACGGAGACGCACAGTAGTATGCATGACAGGCTTGATCTCGCCATCTGGCTGGAGCCAGGACTTTTACAGCGGCTTGAGGAAGAGGGCATTCAGGCGCATCTGAATTTCTGGAAATTGCCGGAATGCAAGGCGCTTGACATCGGCATCGACTTTCCCTTCATGAAGGCGGGAAAGGTCAATATCTTTATTGCCACGGACAAAAACGTTCGCGTGGAGAATCTTTCTCCATTATTAAAAGATGCCGAGATATTGAACACCCTGTTCAATGAGTTTGTCGCCACGGAAACCTGCCCTGCCAAAACAAAATGCCTGAAGGCAACCCGCCCAGCGCAGGAGGGCTGTAAGGCCTCCACGTTTTGCCTATGTTGTCTGGAAGAGTGTGTAAAATGCCGCGATGCGTATGGTGGGCGGTTGATAGAGATTGATGTCGCAAACGCGCCGTGTACCCATACCTGCGAATGCGGGCGGCAGTATGTCCGCCTGCGGTTGACGGGCGATGCCATCACGGAGAGCTATAGAAAAGAGGACATTCCTTACTCAAAATTTGAATATTACACGTCGCGTCTGGAATTTCTTGATTTTCGCCTGAACAATGTCCGCAGCCTTCCATCATCATTGTTGCGCTCTGTAAATACCTATCCAAAGTTGAGCAAGATACGTTGCTTCCTTATGCTGCAATCAAGCGAAAAACTTGTTCTGTATAACAAAAATTATAGAAAAGTTCGTCCTCTTGAAAAGGAAAAATGGGATCGGTATCTGCCGCATCCGGAAAAAACGTCCTCTCTCTGGCGGAAACTGAAGAAGGAGGAAAAGGCAATTCTCGCCTATCAATGGAACAACGACACCGAGGAACAGAGTTTTTCCCTGTTTACCGGAATAAAAAGCAGCGACATCTCTTTGAGGACCTTTGTTTTCTTCTTGCTGATGTCAACGTTTTTCGGTATCCTGCCCTCTCTCATAGCCTCCGCCATCTGGGAAAAGATAAGAGACCTTTTGTGAGTCGCGCCATGTCACCCCTCGTCTACGAAATCATAGATCCGACTGTTCTCCCAGGGGATCTCAGCGGCCTGATTTGGGCGCTGCGCGAGGAACTGGCCGTTCCCGCCGCCTACTATCCCGGCTTTGCCGAGTGGTTCCACAAGGTGGTGCTGGAGCTGACGGAAGGCATGCGCGGCCTTGTGCTGGCGCGGGAGCAAGGCCGCATCATTGGCGTCAACATCCTGAAGCTTCATCAGGCGGAAAACAAGTTGTGCACCTTCTGGGTCAATCCCGCATTTCGCCAGCGGCATATCGCCACGGCGCTGCTGGACAGGAGCCTTGCCTGTTTTGGTAGCGAGTCCCCGCGTATCACCGTGCCGCAATGTGTGCTTGGCGACTTCACTCCCTTTGTGGAGCAGGGGCGTTTTTTGCCTGTGGAGGCAAAGAAGGGGCTGTACCACAGCGGCGAGACGGAACATTTTTTCAGGATTGTGAACCCGCTGTCAGGGCGTCAAGCGCGGCCGACTGTGAAGCTGTCAGCCAGGCATAGTTCTGCGGCGCTCGCTTCGCGATGCCCTGGAGGGCGACGGCGGGCATAGGCAGAAAACGGTCAAAAAAAATGGCCGTCCCCCACGTCTTGCCTTGGTAATAGTTCTGGAAGTCACTTTCCGTCACACAGGAAAGCGACTTCGTTTTTTCCCAGAGCTCCTCCAGCGGGAAAACGCAAATCTCCCGGGGAGCGAACCAGCCGCAAATCCGCTTGACGGGGAAGGATTCATACACAAATATCCGCTCCGGCCGCCTGTCGCGCGGAAAGCTCTTGCGCAGCTCGACAAATTTCTGACCGTTCCGTATATACCGCACGTATCTGGGCTTGATTGAAAGCAGCATGTCCATGGTGTTGTTGTAGGTTGCGGGATACTGGAAGTCAACGTTCGCCCCTTGACAGCTCCTTCTCCTTTTTAAAAAAAGAGCGAAAGGATAAAAAAATACTTCTGCTAAAATTACTGGAAGATATAAAAAAGCCTCTCTAAAAGCAAAACCCGTTCCAAAAATCCTCCTTTTTGCGCGAAAGTTGTAAAATTTACAACTTTCGCGCTTTTTTCTTGCTCCTTTTTCGCGCGCCGGGCTATGTCTTCCGCAAAGGAGGGTGGAGGCCATGACGGACACGACGGCCAGCATAGCGGAAAGGCCTGAAAACGGGATCGGGACGGCGGAAACGCCGGAAACCCCCGTGGCCGGGGGCGAGACCCCCGTAGCCGGGGGCGAGACCCCCGTATCCGGGGGCGAGACCCCCGTAACCGGGGGCGCGGATGCCGCGCCCGGCGCGGGAACGGGCGGTGGAAGCGGCGCGACGGCGCCGGAACCCGGCCCCGACGCCTCCGGGGAGGGAGGGGACGCGCCCGGCGTGCCCGACGCGCCGGAAGCCCCCGAACCGGCGGAGCCGCTGCCCACGGACGAGGAGCGTCTGGCGCTCTACCTGCGGGCCGAGCGCGCCATCCTGCTGGGGCACCAGTCCTACAGCATCGAGGGGCTGACCTACACCCGCGCCGATCTGGGCAGGGTGCAGGCCGTGATCGCCTCGCTGCGCGCCCGCCTTGCCGCGCGGCAGGCCAGCGCCTCGGGCGCGGGCTGGGGCGGCGTGCGCACCGTGGGCGTGAGGTTCTGACGTGGCCGTGTACGACGCCCTGACGCGCGGCGTGGCCCAGGCCCTGGGGCTGTTCGCGCCCGGCATGGCCCGGCGCTGGCTGCGGGAGCGGGCGCGGCTGCGCGCCGCCTGCGCGGGTTACGGCGGGGCGCGCCGGGACGGGGCCAACGGCGGCTACCGCCCCCTTGACGGCAACGTCAACGCCCGCAACCTGCGCGACCGCAGGCTCCTCCAGGCCCGCGCGCGCCAGCTGGCCGACGATCACCCGCTGGTGGCGGGTGCGCTGGAGAAGCTGGTCAACAACGTCATCTTTCAGGGCTTCCGGCCGCAGGTGCAGTTGCGCGCCGCGGACGGCGCGTACCGCGACGCCGAGAACCGGCGGCTGGAGCAACGCTGGCGGGACTGGGCGGAGGCCGTGCGCTGGCACGACGTGGAGCGCCTGGCCCTGCGCCATTGTGTGACGGACGGCGGCTGCCTTGTCCACCATTTTCCCCGGCGGGATTTTCTGGCGCGCGGGCTTGCGCCCCTGGGGCTGGAGCTGCTGCCGCTGGACGCCCTTGACGAGGGCGTCTGGGGCCTTCTGCCCAACGGCAACCGCGCCGTGGGCGGCGTGGAGATCGACCGCTACGGCGATCCCGTGGCCTGGCATGTGCGGCGCGACGCCCTCTACGGCGATCTTTCCGGCGTGGCCCTCTGGCCAGCGCCGGGCGCGGTGTCTTCCGTATCCGTGGGGGAGAGCGTCCGCCTGCCGCGCGACACCTGCCACATGCTCTCGCGCCCGCGCCGCATCGGCGAGCTGCTCCCCGTGAGCTGGCTGCACGCCGTCATCATGAGCCTGCACGATCTGGACGAGTACGAGTCCAGCGAGCGCATCGGCGCGCGGCTGGCGGCGGCCTTCGGCGTCTTCGTGACGCAGAAGGACGAGTACGCCTACGCGGGCAACGACCTCACGGGGCAGGCGCGCGCGCCCCTTTCCGGCGGGCACGACAGCGCCGGGCGCGTCCTCTCCGGGCAGGAATTCGTCTCGCAGGGCCGCATCGACGTGCTGCCGCCCGGCATGGACATCAGGATAGCCGAGCATAACCGCCCCGGCGGCAACTACGAGCCCTTTGTCAAGCAGATCACCCGCTCCGTCTCCACGGGGCTGGGCATGAGCTACGAAAGTTTTTCCAACAACTACAGCGACGCCAGCTATTCCAGCGCCCGGCAGGCCGTGCTGGAGGAGCGGCGCGGCTACCGCGCCCTCCAGGAATTCCTCCTGCGCGGCCTGTGCGAACCCGTCTGGAAGGTCTGGTGCGGGCGGCAGGCGGCCTTTTTCGGCATGGCGTGGGCGGAAAGCGCGCCCGTGCGCTGGCAGCGCGCGGGCTGGAGCTGGGTGGACCCCCAGAAGGACGCCAACGCCAACGCCCTGCGGCACGACATGGGGCTGGTCTCGCTGACGGAACTGTGCGCCGAGGAAGGGCGCGACTTTGGCGACGTGGTGGCGCAGATCAGCGCCGACCGCGCGGCCCTGCGCGCCGCCCTCGGACGGCCGGGAGGAACGGACCATGACAACGAAACCGCCAACCCCTGAGCGCGGGGAGAACAAACCGGCCTACCTGCGGCGCTGCGTGGCCGCCCTGCGCGCCGGAGGCATGGACGGGGACGCGGCCTTTGCCGCCTGCGCGCTGGAGGCCTCGCGCCATACGCTGGGCGCGTCCGCGCCGCGCCGCCTCATGGGCGGGCGCGTGCGTCTGGAGGGCGCGCCGTCGCCGGAAGCGCCGGAATTGCCGAAACAACGGGAACCGCCGGAACCGCCGGAACGGGCGGACGGCGGCGGCTTCGCCATTCTGGCCTATACGGGCGCGGAGGTGTGCCAGTGGGACTACCGCTTCGTCATCGATCTTGCGGGCCTGCGCATGGCGCACAACGCCGTGCCCGCCCTGCGGGAGCACGACCGCGAGGCCGTGGTGGGCATGACGGAGCGCGCCACCGTAACCGGGGCCGGGCTGCTCCTGCACGGGCGCTTCCTGCCGGTCACCGGGGCGGCCCGCCAGGTGCGGGCGCTGGCCGAGGCCGGGTTTCCGTGGCAGGCCAGCATCGGCGTCATGCCGCTGCGCATTGAGGAGATAGGCCAGGGCCAGAGCGTGGAGGTCAACGGCCGCGTCGTCGCGGGGCCGCTGGACGTGTGGCGCGAGGCCCGCGTGGATGAGATATCCTTTGTAGCTTTGGGCGCGGACGGCGATACCGCCGCCGTGGCCATGAGGAGGAACGGGATGCCGGACATGTCTGAACTGGAAAGGACGGAGGAACGGCGCGCGGAAGAGGAGCGCGCCGGGGAAGGGAAAACGCCTGAGACCCCGGACGCCGCCGGACGCGCGGAGGAAACGCCGGACGGGGAAACGGAAGACGGGAAAAAGGACGGCGGGAAAAAGGACGGAAGCCCGGCGGGCGAGGCCCTGTCCCGCGCCGAGGGGGATCGCCTGCGGGGCATCCTGCGGCTGTGCGGCGCGCTGGGGCTTGACGCGGCCACGGCGCACGACTGGGTGGCGCGCGGCCTGTCGCTGGCCCAGGCGCGGGAGGCCGCGCTGACGGCGCTGGAGCGGCGGCCCGGCGGCCAGCCCGTCCCGCGCGGCCTCGCCCTTGGGGAGGACGAATCCGACCGCTTCCGGCGCGCCGCCGTGGAGGGGCTCTGCCTGCGTCAGGGCCTTGCCCCCGGCCCGCGCGGCAAAGGCCCCGAACCCGGCGCGGAGCGCTTCCGGGCGCTGGGGCCGCTGGGGCTGGCGCGCCTCTGCCTGTCCCGCGCCGGGGAGCGGGCGGAGTGGCTTTCGGCCTCCGAGGCGGCGCGCCGCATCCTCTCGCCGGAAATGCGCCTTGCCGCCGCCGGTCAGGATTACGCGGCCATCTTCGCCGATGTCATGCACAAGTTCCTGCTGCGGGGCTACGAGGCCGAGGAGCGCACCTTTCTGCCGCTGGCCGAGCGCATGACGGCCACGGACTTCCGCGACATGCACGGCGTGAGCTTCTCGGCGGATCTCGATCTGGCCGAGGTGCCCGAAAACGGGGAATACGCCTACGCCTCGCCCGTGGCCGCGTCCGAGAAGTTCCGCGTGGCCAAGTACGGCCGCATCCTGCGCATCTCGTGGGAGCAGATCGTCAACGACGACCTTTCCGCCTTCTCGCGCCTGCCCGCGGCCTTTGGCGCGGCCTGGGGCCGCAAGCAGAACGACATCTTCTACGCCGCCCTCACCACCGGCCTCATGGCCGACGGCAAACCCCTTGCCGACGCCGCGCACAACAACCTCGTGAGCGCCGGCACGGGCGTCACCAGCGAGGCGCTGGCCAGGGCGCGCCGCCTCATGCGGCAGCAACGGGGCCTCAGGGGCGAGCGGCTCAACATCGCGCCCACCTTCCTGGTGGTGCCGCCCTCGCAGGAAACGGCGGCGGAAGTGCTGCTCCACTCGCTGGCGCAGCCCGAGGCCGCCAACGCCGCCGTCTACAACCCGTGGGCCTCCGGTCGTCTGCGGCACATCGTCGAGCCGCGCCTGGAGGCCGACACGGGGCCGTCGCCCTGGTACGTCTTCGCAAGCCCGGCGCAGGCCCCGGTCATGGCCGTTTCCTGGCTCAACGGCGAGGAGGGGCCCACCGTCACCCAGCACGAGGTTCCCGGCGTGGACGGCCTGGCCTGGAAGGTGCGCGGCGTCTTCGGCGTGGGCCCGCTCGACTGGCGCGGCGTGGTCAGAAACGACGGGGCCAGCGCGCTGTAGGCCCCGCGAAACCGAGAGGAAGGAGAACTGACATGGCAACGAATTTCGTACAGCCCGGACACCTTATCGAATGCGAACTGGACAGGGAGGCGGCCGCCGGAGAGCTGGCCGTCATCGGCTCGCTGGCGGGCATCGCCATGGACGATGTGGCCGCCCACGGCAGGGGCGTCTTCGCCATTTCCGGCGTCTGGGAAGTGCCCAAGAAGGCCGGGGAGGCCGTGACCGCGGGCCAGAAGCTCTACCGCGACGCCTCCGGCGCGCTCACCGGCACGGCCTCGGGCAACAGCTTCGCGGGCAGCGCCTTTGCCTCGGCGCTGGCCTCCGACGCCACCGTGCGCCTGCTCCTCAACGGCGTGCCGTCCTACGCGCTGTGAGGGGGCGGCCATGATTGAGACGGCGTACATACGGCAATGGCTGGAGCGCTTCGAGAGCCGCGAGCTCTCGGCCTACGTGCCCTGCGCGAAAAAGAACTACACGGGCCGCAACAGCCGGGGCGCGTGCGGCGAGGTGCTGGGCCTTTCCGGCGTCACGGTGGGCACGGGTCTCGACCTGGGGCAGCAGCGGCTGGAGGATCTGGAGCGCATGGGCGTGGACGCGGATCTGCGGGCCCTGCTCCGGCCCTATCTGGGCCTGCGGAAGGAGGCGGCCTGCCAGCATCTGCGGGACCGCCCCCTGCGGCTGACCGAGGCGCAGTGCGACGCCCTCGACGCCGCCGTGCACGGCGACTACATCCGGCGCGCCGGGGCCATCTACAACAGCCGGGCCCTCGACGGCCCCTTTGAGGAGCTGCCGCCCCAGGCGCAGGCGGTGGTGGTGTCGCTCTACTACCACCTCGGGCGCTACGATTCCCGGCCCGGCTATCCGAAGCTCTGGGGACATCTGGTGCGGCGCGACTGGGCGGCGGCCGCCGCCGAACTGGAAACGGGCTTCACGCGCTACGCCCGGCGGCGCGCGCGTGAGGGCGCGCTGCTGCGGGAGCTGTGCTGATGGCCCTGCCCCTTGCGGCGGCCCTGCCTGTGCTGGGCGATCTCGTCGGCGGCCTGCTGGACGGCCTGTCCGGAGACCGCAAGGCGCGGGCGGAAGAGGCGCTGGCCGTCATCCGCGCGGTACAGAGCGAGAATGAGGGCCAGCAGCGCGTCAACGAGGCCGAGGCCAGCCATCCCTCCCTTTTTGTGGCGGGCTGGCGGCCCGCCGTGGGCTGGGTCTGCGCGGCGGGGCTGGCCTACCAGTATTTCCTGCGGCCGCTGGTGGAATGGGGGGTGGGCGTCTGGTCGCCGGGCGCGCCCCTGCCGCCCACGCTGGACGGCGGCCTCATGGAGCTGGTGCTGGCCCTGCTGGGCATCGGTGGCCTGCGGACCATCGAGAAATGCCGCGGCGTGAGGAGGTGAGCCCTATGGCACGGAACATCTGGAGCGGCGCCGTCCCGGCGGACACCGAGGCGCGGGAGCGGCTGGCGCGCATGGAAGGCAGGCAGGAGGCGCTTGTGGAAAAGGTGGACGGCGTGCGCGAGGGCCTTTCCAATCTCGGCAGGCGGCTGGACGGCAAGATTGAGGCCGTGCGCGGCGACATTGCCGCCGCCCAGGCCGAACGCCGCGCGGCGGACGGCGAGCGCGAGCAGCGCTGCGGCGATCACGCCGGCCGGCTGGACAGTCTGGAGCACGACCGCACCTTCCTGCGCGGCGTGGTCTACGTGTGCGGCCTGCTCTGTACGGCGGTGCTGGCCGCGCTGGCCTGGATATGGCAGCGCGCGGGCGACGCCGTGCTGCAAACCCTGGGGAGGTAGCATGTACGATCAGGCGCTGGCCGATTTCGCGGCCCTGCGCGCCGAGCTTGGCGCGCACACCCTTGTGCTGGAGATGCCGCCGGAGGACGGGGCCGCCCGCCTCGAGGTGGAGGCCGCCGCCCGCGACATGGGCGTGCGCGCCTTTTCCGGCGAGGCCGCCGGCGGGAGGAGCGAACGCGCCCGGCTGGCCGTGGCGCATCTGGCCGAGGCCGATGTGCTCGATGCAGGGCTGGTGGCCGGGCTGTCTCCGTCCGTCCTGCCGCGTCCGGGCCAGCGGGCGGAACTCTGGGGCCTGCGCTGGCAGGTCCGCACGGTGCGGCGGCTGGGCTACGCCCGGCCCGGCATACTGCGGCTGGAACTCACGCGGGCGGAAAACCGCCGGGGAGGGCGGTAGGCATGGCGGCGGGAAGAGGATCGCGGCTGGCCATGCGCGTCCACATGGACGAGGAGGCCGTCAGGGAACTGACGTTTCTGGTGGAGCGCTTCCCGAAGGAGATGCGCCGCGCCCTGGGCGGCGTGGGCTATTTCATGCTGCGGCAGATGCGCGAATCCATCCAGCAGGGCGGCCCCACGGGTGGCTCCCTCCGGTGGGCGCGGCTGTCGCTCATGCACATCTACCAGCGGATGGAGTTCGCGACCGGCCGGAGCAAGGCGCAATATCCCGCGGAGTATCTCACACTCAGGGGCATGTCCGATCACCAGCGGGCGAACCGGATCAGGGGGCACCCGCTGCCCCACGCCTTCAGCCGCTGGAAGAAGCCGTGGGACAACATCCAGGACGCCATGTTTCCCATGGCCACCCTTGCCCCGGCGCTGCGCTACCGCGTCCGGAGCGACGGCACGGAGGTTGTCATGGGCGGCACCACGGCGTCCGTCGCCAGGAAACTGCGCGCCGTGCAGGACGGGGCGGCCCTGCCCGGCTCACGCGGCGGATCGCAGCGCATAAGCGACAGGATGCGCGTGAAGTTCTGGATCGCCGGGGTGCCGCTGGGCAAGGGCAAGGGCGCGCTGGAGCGCCCCAGACGCCCCCTCATCGAGCCGCTCTACCGCACCTACGGGAAGGCCATGGTCGACTTTGTCATCGCCCGCGTGGACGTGCTGCTCAACGGGCCGCTCCATGAGCCCCGGGACGTGACGGCGCGGCGCGTGGGCCTGTACCGCCGGTTCCGCACGTTCTGAAACCCTCAACCAACGCATGAAGGACGGCGATATGGAACTGACAGCCCTGTGCCGGGCGTGGGCCGAAACCCTCTGCGGGGACGCGGAGCTGCGGCAGTGGGCCGAGGGCCTCTGGGGCGCGCCCCTGAACGTTTTTCTGGGCTACGACGCCGTGCGGGAGTTCGGGCGGGAGGACGCGCCCTACGTGGTCATCCAGCCCCTGGGCGACGAACGGGGGCCGCAGCTCGAGGAGCGGGCCGTGCGCGTGGGGCTCTTTCTGGGCTGCGCCGCGCCCGCGGCCGCCCCGGAACCGGAGGAGGACGGCGGCCCGCGCGTGCTGCCGGAAGTGGAGCTGATGGAACGGGAGTTCGCGCCGCGCGTGCTGGACGCGCTGCTGCGCGTGGATCCGCCGCCCGCCGCCTGCGAGGGCGAGACCCTGCCGCCGGTGGACGGCTTTGTGGAAAAATACGTGCTCGTGTCCGTGGTGGCGCCGTCCACGCTGGGCATGGGCCGCACGGTCTGGAGGTGAGTCATGGCCGAACAGTTACGCGGCTACCGCAACGAGATGGTTCTGGGTTTCGAGAGTTCCTACGGCGATCCCGGCGTCGCGCCCAAAGGGGTGAGGATGCCCTTCAACACGGAGAGCCTCGCCATCAGCCGCCCCAAGAACACGGCGGCCACCCTGCGCGGCACGCGCAATCCGGCGGAACCCTTTGACGGCAACACGGACGTGGCCGGGGACATCGTCGTGCCCGTGGGGGCCGCCGGCTTCGGCTACTGGATGCGCGCCCTCTTCGGCGCGCCGGAAAGCGAGGCGCTGGAAACCCCCGACGGCGACGCCACGCACAGCCACGTGTTCCGGCCCGGCGAGGCCCTGCCCTCCCTCTGGATAGAGACGCTCTTCCGGGGTGACACGCCGTTCTACAAGCGGTCGCTGGGCTGCAAGATCAACAGCTTTTCCATGGACGTGGGCGGGGACGGCGAGCTGACGGCCTCGTTCAACCTCATGGGCGGCACGCAGACGCAGGAGGCCGCGCCGCTGGACGCCTCGGCGGCCGACGCGCCCTTCCTGCGGCTCAACAACTTCTCGGCGAAACTGACCATCGACGGGCAGGCCTACGGCGACGCCACCTCCTTTGCCATCTCGCTGGAGAACGGCCTTGACGGCGACACCTATGCCATTGGCGGGGGCGGCTTTCGCGGGGCGCTCTCCGAAGGGCTCATGGGCCTTTCCGGCAGCATGGGGGTGCTGCTCAAGGATTCGCGGCTCTATGAGAAGGCGCTGGCCTCCCAGTCCCTGAGCCTGGGCCTGAGCCTCGTCCATCCCTCCGGGCCGTCGCTGGCCTTCGCGTTCGCGCACACGCAGCTGCAGGTGACGGGCCCCGTGACCGACGGGCCCGCCGGGCTGCGCCTGACCTGGAACTGGCAGGCCTACAGCCCCCAGCCCGGCGACCCCGCCGTGACCGTCACCCTGCGCAACGCCGTGGAAAGCTACGCCCTGTAGCCCCGGCACACAACCACAACAGAAAACGGAAAAGGAGCGAGACATGCGTATCACCCTGCCTGTGAGCGGCCGTGAGGTGGAGATTCAGAGCCTGAGCGTGGGACAGACGCGCGAACTGGCGGAACTGGAGCGGCGCGCGGCCCTCGCGCCGGAGGAGGCGCGGGAAGAGGCCGCGCGGGAGCTGGCCACACGGCGCGAGGCCCTGCTCGACGGGCTGTACGCCGGCCTTGTGGACGAGACCTTTCCCGCGCGGGACGCGGCCGTGCTGCGTCTGGTGACCCTGCGCTACACCTACGGGGACAACGCGGGCAGCCTAAAAAACTTCGTCGCTGGGCTGACTGGCACGGATCAGGACGCCCAGCCTACTGTCTAGACTGCCGCCGGTTCCGGCCCGGGCTGGACTGCGCCCGCTGCGGCTGGCGCGAGCCGGATCTGTGGCCGGAGAACCGGCTTGCCGCGCGCCTCTGGGGGGCCGCGCGCACCCAGTGGCGCGTGGGCTTTGGCGGGCCGGTGGGGCTGGACTATCCCGCCGTGTTCGCCGTCGCCCGCGCCCTGGGCATGGCGGTGACGCCGCACCTGCTGCGGCGTCTCTCATTGCTGGAAGGACGCGCGCTGGATCAGTTCGCGCGCGGAACCGGGAGGAGGTGAGCCTATGGCCGCCAGTTCACGGATAACGCTCTCGCTGCGGGACGAGGTGAGCAGGGGACTGAGGAACCTCAAGCGCGAGATGGTGGGCTTCAAGCGCGACGTGGACGGCCTCGCCTCCGGCCTGGGCAAGGTGGCGGCCATCGGCGGTGGCGCCATGGCCGTCGACATGCTCTGGAACATCGGCAAGGCCAGCGTGGACGCCCAGATTCAGGTGCAGCGCCTGGAGACGGCCTTTACCGCCGTGTACGATTCCGCCGCGCGGGGCGGCGTGCAGCTGGACTACCTGCGCGATCTGAGCGCCCGCCTCGGGCTGGAGTTCTACAGCACGGCCGAGGCCGCCAAGAACTTCTTCGCCTCCGGGCAGGGCACGGCCCTGCAGGGCCAGCTCAACGGCATTTACGAAAGCTTTTCCAAGGCGGGCGCGGCGCTGGCGCTTTCCGGCGACCAGATGAACTCCGTCTTCACGGCCCTTGGGCAGATGATGAGCAAGGGCAAGGTGCAGGCCGAGGAACTGCGCGGCCAGCTGGGCGAGTCCCTGCCCGGCGCGTTCACCATGGCCGCGAAGGCCATGGGCGTCACCACGGCGGAACTGGACAAGATGCTGGAGGACGGCAGGCTCCTTGCCGAGGACCTGCTGCCCAGAATGGCCGAGGCGCTGGAGGACAAGTACGCCGCCGCCGCCGAACGCGCCGCGAACAGCCTGCAGGGCTCCATCAACCGCATGTCCTCCGCCTGGACGGAGTTCAAGACCAACATCCTCAATTCCGAACCCGTCGTCGAGGCCATACAGGCCGTGACCGGCGCGCTGGAACACGTCAACACCGCCAAGGCCTACGGGAAAAGGCGGGAGGAGGCCATAGCGCACCTCAGGGCCTCGGGCGTCGCGCCGGAAGGCGTGCGCACCGAAGCCCGCATGGACATGCTGGGGACGGTCTACGGCGCGGAATTCCATGCCGACCGGTACAGCGAGGCGCAAATCCGGCAACGGATGCAGGTTCTGGAAATCGAGCGCCGCCAGCAGGCGGTGTTTGACGACTATGTCAAGGCACAGGAAATCGCGGCGGAACAGACGCTGGGCAAACTCAACGCCCTGACAAGGGATGTCATCAAGACCACGGACGGCCACAAGCTCAGGGAATACGACAGCCGCATCGCCGAGCTTGACGCCGCCTTTGAGGCCGCCCGGCCGGAGCTGTCCGCCAGGGATCTGGAGCGGTACACCGCCGACTACAACGCAGCGCGCGCCAAGCTGCTGGAGGACAGGAAGGACTTCCAGGACAAGCTGGCCGCCAGCGACAGGAAGGCCGCCGGGGCGGCGTCCAGGGCGGCCGTGGCGCAGGCCGACTACACCGGGGAGCTGGAGCGCACCCGCCGGACGGTGGCCAGCCTGCGGGAACAGCTGGATCTGGACCCCTCGGACAAGCTGGCGGCGCGGAAGATCGCCGCTGAGGAGAAGTACCGCAAGACCCTGAGCAAGACCCGCGAGGAGCTGGAAAAGCAGGTGGCGCGCGGCAGCCTCACGCGGGAGCAGGCCGAGGCCCTGCGGCTGGAAAAGGACAGGGCCGCCGAACTGCGCAAGCAGGTCGATCTGCGCGAGGCCGAACGGGAGGCCGCCGAACGCGCCGTCAAGACAGCGGAAGGCCAGCTGCGCTTCTACGGCGAGCTGGAAAGCATGTCCGGCCGCTACAGCGGGGAACTGGAGCTGCAGAACACGTTGCTGGAGGCCCAGGCGCAGAACTACCGCGATCTCGACATCCCCGAGGATCTCATTGACCAGTGGAGGACCCTGCGCCAGCTCCAGGAATCCACCGATCCCCTTGCCGGGGCGTACCGGGGCCTTGCGCGCTGGCTCAACGAGGCCAGGGACGCGGGCAAACAGTGGGAGGACATGGCCTTCGGCATGGCGCAAAGCTTTGAGACGGCCACGCGGGGCATGTTCGACGAGTTCCTCACCACGGGCCGGATGACCTTCAAATCCTTCAACCTTTCCTTTACCTCTCTGCTGCGGGAGCTGGCCTGGCAGGCGCTGGCCCAGCCTATCGTGCTGTCCGTGGTGCAGGGCGCGCAGTCGGCTGTCTACGGTCTGGCCTCCGGCGCGGGCGGTTTTGGCGGTTCCGGCGGCGCGGGCGGGCTGGGCGGCCTTGCCTCCGGCGCGCTGCAACAGGCAGGGCAGGGCTGGATCACCAACGGCCTGAGCGGCTCCATCAACAGCGCCGCCGCCTGGGCGGCCCCGTCCCTCTTCGCGCCCACGGCCGCGCAGGGCAGCGTCAACGCCGGTCTCAACGCGGCCCTCCAAGGCTCCTCCGGGGCCTATACCGGCTACACGGCGGGGATGCAGCCCACCATGACCGCCACCGGCGCGTTCGGCGCTCCGGCGCTGGGCGCGGGCATCGGCAGTCTGGCGTCTCCCTTTGTCAACAGCGCGCTGGGCATTCAGAACAACGCTGGCTCAAGCCTTGGCGCTACCGTGGGCGGCCTTGGGGCCACCGCCGTGCTGGGCACGCTGGCCGCCGCCAACATCTGGAACCCCGGCGGCTGGATCATGGGCGGCCTCGCGGCCCTGAGCGCCGTTGCCGGTGGCGCGCTGGGCGGTATCTTCGGCAAGAAGAAGAAAAAATTGCCGCAGCTCTGGGCGGGCTTTGACCTTGACCTTGCCAACGGAACGACGGGCGCGTGGGCCGATCCCAATCGCGGCCTGAGCAACAAGGTGGCCGACCAGTACGAGGCAAGCCTTGAGACGCTGGCGCAGTCCGTCATCACCATGAGCGGCAACGTCAAGGCCGCGCTGGGCGCGACCAACACCGCCCTTGCCGACGCCTATCAGGAAGCACTTGTCGTGGGCGGCAGCTTCAAGAAGCGCGTCATGTGGGAGGGCGAGTACATCACCGAGGGCAACACCAAGCGCTTTCAGGAGGAGTTGCTTGAGGGCGGCATGGGTCTCATCGTGGGCGCGCTCAGCCGCATGGACGTGCGTCCGCTCACGCTGGCGGCGGACGGGGCCGTGGCCGACACGGCGGACGAGCTGAAGGTCGCCATCGCCAATTCGGTGAACTTCCTCAACATCGGCGCGTCCTTCGAGGACGAGAAGTTCCAGAAGCAGTTCTACGAGGGCATCGGCAACCGCGTTCTGGATGCGCTCAACGGGATGGATACGTCCGGCCTGAAGCTGAACATTGACAAGACCTCCGTCGCGGGCTGGCAGACGGCGGCGGCCGCGCTGGAAGCCTGGGACAGTATCAACGCCAGCATCACCGAGATTATCAATCCCACGTCCGAGCTGGAAACGCAGATGCGCGCCGCCAACGCGCAGTTCGACGGCTGGCTGGACAACCTCCGGCAACTGGGCTGGCAGGAGGAGGCCATTGCGCAGGTGGAGGCGCGGCGCGCGGCGTACCTGCAAAAGTACAGCGACGCCATGACCAAGGCCACCACGCAGGAGCTGCATCTGCGGAAAATCTCCCTGCAATACGGCGCGAACAGCAACATGTACGGCATGGAATCGCTCTACATCCAGCAGCAGCAGGAATTGGAGCAGCTTGCGCAGAAGTTCGGCAGGGAATCGCAAATTTACAAAGACGCCGTGGAGATTCAGCAGGCCGAACTGGCGCGCCAGCGCGTGGAGCAACTGGAGGCCGAGCTGGAAGCCGCGTTGCAGGCGGAGCAGCGTCTGGCGCAGGAGGAGGCACAGGCCGCGCTGGCCGCCGCACAGGCGTCCCTTGCCGCCGCCGAGGCCGCCAAGGCCGCCACCGAGCAGCGCATTGCCGAACTGGAACGCGAACTGGAGGAGGCGCGTCAGGCCGTCATCGATGCGCAACAGGCCAGAGTGGACGCGCAGCAGGAGAGGGTCGACGCGCTTCAGGCGGAATTTGACGCGGCCCTCAAGGCGCAGCAGGACAAGGTCGCGGCCCTGCAAGCCGAACTGGAAGCCGCCCTGCGGGCGCGCACCGGCGAGGTGGAGAACCAGATTTCCGAGGCCGAAAAGCTCCGGGACGTGTTCGGCGATATTGTCAAGCGTCTGCGGGAGAGCCGGGAAGACCTCTGGACATCGGAGGACAGGAACCCCATCGGCACGGCCTTTGACGAGGCGCTGGCGCAGTTCAACGCCGCCTTCGCCGAAGGCATGAGGGGCAACACCGAGGCGCTGGAAAAGCTCCCCACGCTGGCCAGTGACGTGCTGGGCCTGAGCGGCAATGCGCTGACCTCACAGGCCGAGTACACGAAGCTCTTCTACGACGTGGATCAGAAGCTCCGGCAGGCGGAGGAGTACGCCGCCGGGGAATCGGCCAAACGGCTTTCCGAGATTGACGCCCTCAACGCGCAGTTGGCGGCCCTCAAGGCGCAACTGAACGTGGAGGAGGAGACGCACCGGGACGTGCGCGTCATTCAGGCGGAGCTGGCGCGGGAACAGGCCATCCTTGACGAGTTCGTGGATGCGGAGGAGGTGACGCACCGGAACCTCAAGGACATCCGCAAGGAGCTGGAGCGCGAGCAGAAGATTCTTGAGCAGCAAAAGAACATTCTCGACGATCTGACCAAGGTGGAGGAGGCGTCGCACCGGACGCAGGAAGAGATTCAGGCGGATTTGGACGAACAGCGGCTGCTGCTGGAACAGCAGACCGAGGCCGTGGCGCGGGGCAACGCGCTGGTGGAGGCGCAGACCGCCGCGCTTCAGGCCGCCATGAACGCGGGCACCAACGCGACAACCTACGTGGGCCGCACATCGGCGGAAATTCTCGCGGAATTGCAGCGCGTGCGGAACGTGCTGGCCAGCGAGAAAGGCGACGTGGGCACGGTGACGCCCACGGTGCCGGAACCCGTGCGGCCCGGCACGGGCGGCGGGAGCGGTTCGGGAAGCGGGTCGGGAAGTTCGGGCGGATCGTCGTCGGGGTCGGGGTCGGGAAGCTCCGGTTCGTCGGGGAGCGGGTCGGGTTCTGGCAGCGTCAAACGGACGGATCAGGGCGTGTTGCTCGTGCCCAATTCCGGCAAGGAGAAGCCGCAGGTGGCGGCGGGTTCCGGCATCTACGGATCGCGCTACAGGACGGTGGCGGATTTGATGAACGCCATCTGGAGTGGACTGACCTACAGCACGTCGCTTCAGCCGACGGGAACGGGCTGGGGCTGGACGTTCTCCGACATTGACAAATCCCTGCAAAAGGCCGGGCTGACGCTGGAGCAGTGGTACACGCAGATCGGCAAGGCGCGGGGCTTCGCCTCCGGCGGCCTGACGCCGCGCGACGAACCCTTCTGGGTGGGCGAGAACGGGCCGGAACTCATGATGAGTCCGCGCCAGTACGGCGTCCTCTCCCACCCGGAGAGCATGGCGCTCGCGTCAGGGCTGGAATCGGGGCTGGAATCGGGCTTCGCCGGTTACGGGGGTTCCGGCGGGTACGGCAACGCGGGCGGCATCGGGAACATCGGGGATATCGGGAATTGGGGCGCGTCCATCGTGAGCGAGATACGCACGCAGGGACGGCAGACCTACACCGTCCTGCGGCAACTGTTGCGGGACACCAGCGAGATGCGGAGCCAGCAGCGGCGCATCCTGCGCACGCTGGGCATGTGGGAGGCCGAGGGCCTGCCCAGGACGGCGGCGCGCTAGCCCGGCACGCCCCGGAGGAGGAACACGCATGGGCATCGTCATACCGCCCAACGAACTGACCCTGCTGGAATGCGGCCTTGAGGAGAACGACGCCGTCGACGGCGTTGTGTGGAGCGCGGGCACGACCTATGCCAACGGTCAGCAGGTGCGTCATAAACACCGCGTCTATGTCAGCCTTGTGGACGGCAACCGGGGCAACGATCCGGAGACCTCCACCAGCGGCACCACGGCCACATGGATGCCCGCGGGGGCCACCCGGCCCTGGCGTATGCTCGACGAGTACGTGGAGACGCAGACCGTGGGCGACGAGGGCAAGCCCCTGACCTTTGCCGTGCCCTTTGACAGGGCCACGGCCTTCGGGCTGCTCAACATCGCGGGCGCGACCTGCACCGTGCGCGTGGAGGACGACGAGGAGGGCGTCTACCTTGAGGAGACCATCGAGCTGGTCAGGGATATCGGCGGCCTGTCGCTCTTTGACTACAACTACGACCTCATCGAGATGGAAACGTCCGTGGTGCGCGTGGATCTGCCGCTGGCCATCACGGGAAGGCTCCACGTGCGTCTCGACCCCGGCGGGGAGGGCGGCACCGCCGCTGTCGGCGCGGTGGTCGTGGGGCGCGGCATCGACATCGGCAAGACCCTCTACGGGGCCAAGACCGGCGTGACCGACTACAGCGTCAAAAAGACCAACGACTACGGCTACACGACCTTTGTGCGGCGCGGGGCCGCGCCCTATGCCGACGTGACCCTCTACCACCACCCCAGCCGGGCGGACTTCGTGAACGGCGTGCTGACGGAGCTGCGCTCGCGCCCGGCCCTCTGGGTGCTTGATCCGAGGCCGGGCGGGCACACGTCCCTGAGCATCCACGGCTGGCTGGAGGACTGGGACACCGTTTTCGAGGGACCCAACGAACAGGAACTGTCCCTGACCATTCAGGGGCTTCTCTAAACGCGCGCGAGGAGAACCATGATAGCGGAGATAACCCCCCTGCCGGACGTGCCGGAATGGCCCAACCGCCGCCTGCCGCAGGATCGCTTTGACACGCGGGTGCGGGAGGCCATGCTTGCCATGCACAGGCTGACCGATGCCCTCAACGGCGAGTTCCGTCCGGCCATGAACGCCGCCATTCCGTATCTTGAAGTCATACTTGAACATATGGAGGCCATCCGGCAGGCGGCGGACAACGCGCGCCGGGCGCTGGAAGGGGCCATGCGGGCGGAGGCCGCCCAACAGGCCGCCGAAGCGGCCCGGGAGGCCGCCTGGACATCGGCGGAGGAAGCCCGGCTGCGGGCGCGGGGCGCGGCGGCGGACGCCGCCGAGGCGGCCTCCCACGTGCGGCGCACCGAGGCGGCGGCCACACGGGCCGAAAGCGCGGCGGGCGAGGCCGCCGGGTACGCCCGGACGCTGGATTCCGTGACCCTGCGCCTTGTGACCGATGCCAATCTGGCGCGCATGGCCCTTGCCAGCGTCCTCCAGACACGGCGCCGGCAAACCAGCTAAGGAGGACAAGCCTATGGCAACATTGACCGAGGAACAGATCCGCGCCATTGACGCGACGGTGGACGCCTGCACCCGCACGGCGGCCACGGCGGAACAGATTTTCGAGGAACTGGCGCGCAACGGCGGGCAGGGCGGCGACGTGGCCGCCGCCATCGCCCGGCACAACAGCGACGCGGCGGCCCACGCCAGAATGCGCTCCTATCAGGGCGCGACGGCAACGGCGGCGGGCGTGCCCGGCCTCGTGCCCGCCGCCCAGCCGGACGACCGCACGAAAGCCCTCATGGGCGACGGCTCCTGGGGCGGCGTGGCCGCCCTGGGCGACCTGCTCCCCCGGCCCCTGGGCAAGGTGGCGCTGGCCGGGGAGAGCGCCCTTGCCGCGCGGGCCGACCATGTGCATCCCGCCACGGACATCTTTGACACCGGCTACGCCACCGGGGGGGCGGGCTTCCGCAAAATCTCCCACAACACGGCGCTCGCCGCCAGCGATCCGCGCAAGCTCTCCCTGCGGGCCACCACGGCGGGCCTGAGCGTGAGCCTGCCGCCCGTGGAGGAGCTGGAGGCCGACGGCAACGCCTTCATCATCCATGCGGAGGGGCTCAACGGCGTCACCGTCACCACCGCCAAGGGCGCGGCCCTGGGGCAGGATCAGGGGCTTGTCAAGGCCGGTTCCATGCGCCTCTTCCTGCTGGTGGACAAGGCCTCGGAAACGTGGATCGCCGCAGATTTCGCGGCCTCCGCGCAGAACGCCGACCCCTCGCAGGGCGGCGGCTCCTTCCTCAATCCCACGCTGGGCACGGCCACCACGCTCATCAGCGGCAGCGATGGCCACGACGTCTCGTATCCCAGCGTCATCACCATGACGCCCATTGACGGCACGCGCCTCTTTGCCCTGTGGTGCCGCCGCCTGACGGCCAAGGCGGGCAATGTGACCGTCTACAGCCATCGCTTCGAAGCCGCCGTCATCGCCGTGCGCGACGGCGCGCTGGAGGTGAAGAGCCCGTGCATTCTGGCGGAGTCCACGTTCGGCAGTACGGATGGCTATCTCTACGGGCGGCCCTTTGCCCATGTCATCGACGCCACGCGGGTGCTGGTGACGTGGAGCATCTCCTCGTATCCGACCAACCGGGGCCTGCCGGAGACCTGCCAGTATCTGAACATGGCGACGCTCCTCCAGGTGGAGGGCAACAGCCTCACCGAAACGCGGACGCTGGGGCTTTCGGCCCTCAACAAACAAAATTCGTACTACATGCCGGTCTATCCGCTGGGGGGCGACAGCTACATCATCCTCGACCGGCACTACAAGAAGTTCGTCACCATCACCATCAACGCGGACGGGGCCACGCAGAGCGCCGCGCAGCCGTACACGTTCTCCACCAACTACAACGCTCCCATCGCGCGCCTGAGCGAGACGGACTTCCTCATGTTCTATCAGCGGAATCCGGCCAACCGGGCGAACTTTCTGACGGCCATGTTCTTTTCCTATGAGAAGGAGGTGCTGACCTCCAGTTCGGAAATCGCCCTGCCCCTCAACAACATCGGGAACTTCCTTGCCTGCGAGCAGGTGGCGGACGGCATCTTCGCCGCCATCATACGGGACTACGCCGCTCCCAACGGGCTGCGGGCCGTGCCCCTGCGCGTGGACCAGAAGGCGAAGACCGTGACGGCCTCCTCCTCGGCGCTGGCCGTGGCCGCCACCATGTACGGCTCGTATGCCTTCTGCAACAAGGTGCGGGACGGGGTCTTCCTTGTCTGCTACCCTACCAGCGTCAGCGGCGGCTATGCCTTCACGGCGACGCTCGTGGAGTACAACGACGCCTTCGTGTTCATCCCCCTTTCCAGCAAGACGCTGACGGGCCTCAAGGCGTTCAACTTCCAGGGCTACAACTACGGGGACGACCAGTACCGCATGGTGCGGCTTTCGGAGCGCGTCTATGCCCTGCCCATACGGGGGACGGCCACGAACAACTATCAGGGCGGCGCGCTTTTCGTCTACCTCAACGAGGAGACGACCGAGGTGGAGAGCGTGACGCAAGTGCCTTTCACGCCCTTGCAGGGCACGTCCGGGCAGGAGGGCAACATGGACTATCCCTATCTGGCGTGCGCGGGTGGCACGGTGGCCGTGAGCCACAGGGCCAACTATCTTTCGAACCTGACGTTCTGCGTCGCGCCCATCACCTTCAGCTAGCGGAGGAACGCCGTTATGCCGCATATCATTGTTCGCGACGGGGTGGCCGCCTATCTGGCCACGTCCGACATGCGCCTGACGGAGGCGGGGCTTGTGTCCGCCGCCGTCCGTGACCCCATGACCACGACCGCCGACGCCGTTGCCGTGTTCGTCCCCTTTGTGCCGCCCCATTTCGTTGCCGGGCAGTGGGGCTACGCGGAGGGGCGTTTTTTTCCCCTGCAGGAGTATGCGCCCGCCCTGCTGGAGGCGGCGCGGGCGGAAAAACTGCGGGAGATCAACGCCGCCTATGAGGAGGCGCTGGCCCGCGTGACGGCGGACTATCCGCCGTCGGAACGGCTCAGTTTTGAGAAGCAGGAGGCCGAGGCCAGCGCCTGGACGGCGGACGGGGACGCGCCCACGCCCTTCATGGACGCGCTGGCCGCCGGGCGGGGCATGGACAAGGCCACGCTGGCGCGCAAGATTCTGGAAAAGGCCGCGCTCTTCGCCGCCGTGACGGGCGCGCTGACGGGCCAGCGCCAGCGGTTTGAGGACGAGACGGCCAGCGCCCGGACGCTGGAGGCGGTGGACGCCGTGAGCCCGGCCTTTACGCTGCCGGGAACGGAGGGAGAAACGGAGGCGGCCCCGGAACAGGCCACAGGGCCAGACGCTGGGCCGGAGGCGGAACCGGCGGCCCCGGAGACGGCGGGAGGTGAGGGCTGATGCGCTACGGGAAGAAGGTGTTGATTGCGCACGACCAGTTGTTCAACGCGCTGCTGGGCGGCTGGCCTGACGAGACGCTGAGTTCGCGGGCGTACCGCTGGCGGCGGAACGGGACGCGGGCATGGCCCTGCCGCCTGATAGACGGGCTGTTCTTCTGGGACAGGGAGAGGGCGACGGGGCGGCGGCACTGCGAGCTGTCGTACCTGTCGGAGGTGCGGCGGATGCAGTTGCCGCCGGAGTTCCGGCGGGAGGAGGGCGGAGAGGCGTAGAGCCGCAAGGGGCTTGACGGGCCGCGCCGTCCGGGCGTAGAAGGAGGGAGCGACGGGTGCTTCCGACACACCCGCCGCGTTTTTGCCCCTGTGAGAAGGGTTTTGCCCCTGTGGGAAGTGCGCTTCTCACGGGGGCTGCCTGTTTCAGCGGAGGGTGTAGAAATCAGCGCCGCCGTTCAGGCCCACAAATTCTCCCCGGAACATCCCGATTTCCGGGTCATAGGTAATGACGGCCTGATAGCCGCCCTCAAATTCCAGCACGTTTTTCATGCGAAGACTTTTTTTTCAACATAACGGTATACCCAAGAGCATCAGCAACCTTCCATAACGTGCTGAATACCGGATTCCCCTTTTCAGAGAGAGAATAATACAGGCTCTCCCGGGGGATACCCGTTTCCTGTGAAAGCCTTGCCATTCCTCTTGCGCGGGCAATGGTGTTCACCGCCTGTAAAAAAGCCCTGGGGTCGTTCTCGCTGACGGCTTCATTGAGATATTCGTTTATGTCCTCATCGGATCGCAGATAATCCGCCGCATCAAAACGCGAAATTTCAAGAAGTTCTTTATCCATCAATCTGCCTCCACATTTCTTCAGCAAGTTCTATGTCTGCCTGCTGAGAAGATTTGTCGCCTCCGCACAGCAGCAGATACACAGCGTTTCCCTTGCGGGCATAATACAAGCGGTATCCGGGGCCGTAGGCGATACGCATTTCCCAGATAGGGCCGCCAACATTTTTATGATCGCCAAAATTGCCCAGCTCAGCCCGTTCTATCCTGCGCACGATTTTGAATCTCGCCTTGCTGTCCCGCAGTGAGCCCAGCCAGTCGGCAAAATATTTTGTTTTCAGGAAGGTGTTCATGGAGAATGTGTAATATATATTTTACAGTCTGTCAAGTTTTCCCCTTGACATCCCCCCACGCCGCGCGGGGCGGACGCGCCCTTGACGCGCGCGCAAGAGCGCGTTATCTCTGAAAAACAGAGAGGGAGATGACCCAACACCTCCCTCTCCTTGGGGCAACCCTCTGACATAGTATACGTATGTCGGCATTTTGACAGCCGCCGAAAGAGCTAGTTTCGGCGGCTGCCTCATTTACCGCCAACGGCGGCCAATGAGCATGACCAGAAGCCCGGCCAACACCTGAGCCAGAACATCCAGCAGGAACTGCGCCATAGGCATCACCTCCCTTCAGAGGGGGGATTTTGCCCGTGGCCTTTTTGTAGCCGTGTTGCCCGGCGGTTTCAAGCACCCTTGACACCCGGCGGGTTGTGTGGTTTTCTGGCCTTCCCCAACCAAACAAGGCGTGTCTGCCGCCTGTTCCGCTCCCAAGGCGGGATATTGCAGAACAACACAGAATGAAGCCATCTGCTTTGGCAGTTTTTGGCGGTATGACGTCCGGGTGTCCGCGAGGCCCCGGCAGCTTGTTTGGCTGGGGAGCGTCATGCCGCCTTTTTTTGTTTTCAAATCCCAACCTAACAGGAGGCATGTCATGTGCGAACTTTCCCCCGTCACCTTCCACGGCGACACCATTTTCTGCATCGAGCACCAGAACCAGCCGTACACGCCCATGCGGCCCATTGTTGAGAACATGGGTCTGGACTGGAAGTCGCAATCCGCCAAGCTCAACGCCAACAAAGGGCGGTGGGCAACTGTGGCGATCATCACCACGGTTGCCCAAGATGGCCGCGAAAGGGAAATGCTCTGCCTTCCGGTGCGCAAGCTTCCGGCCTTTCTCGCCAGCATCAATCCCCGCAAGGTCAGGCCGGAGCTGCGGGAGCGCATCGAGCTGTATCAGGCGGAGTGCGACGATGCCCTGTGGGACTACTGGACGCGCGGGAAGGCGGAACGCCCGGCGCGCAACATCGCCGACGACATCATCCCAACGCCGCCGTATGCGCCGGCGTTGGGCTGGGCGGGGGAGAGCGTCATCTGCGCGGCGGACGGCCGCCCCATGCGCATTCTGCAGCCCCTGCCCGCCAGCGCCCTGCAGGGGCCCCTGCGCGAGGCGCGGGCGGAACTGGGCAACCTGCGCCAGAGCCTGCTCCGCTATGTGCGCGGCGAGGCGAACTGCGCCCCGGGCATCCTGCTGCCCATGCTGGACGCCGTGCTTGACAACGTGGACGAACTGCTGCTGGGCCTGCAGCGCAGCCCGGAGCTGCGCTGACCCCGAAGGCCCCGCACGGGGCCTTTTTTTGCGCCCTAATACCGCCGTTGCACGTAGACCACGGGCGCGATGAGGCGCACGTCCACGGCGCGCAGCCGCAGCACAAAGGCCTTCTGCCGGGGCGGGAGGCCCCCGCGTCCGGCTCCGCGCCCCCCTCCGGCGGCAGCCAGCCGCGCAGCGCCAGCTCGCCCGGCGCGGCCCCGCACACCCCGTAGCCAAGAAACTCCTTCAGAATGGCGTGCGCGCCGCCCACATGCTCCACATAGACCACCTCGCCTGGCTGGGGCTCGGCATGGGGATCGCAAAAACAGATGTGGCCGTCGCCGATGCCCGCGGGAAGCAGGCTCGTGCCGTAGGCCAGCACCGCCGCCATGCCCTGCTCCCGGCGGCAGCGCGAGAACCTGCGGGAGCTGGGCTTTCCGGAGGAGAGCCTGCCGGAGGTGCGCGGCGGCGCATGGCCGCTGCCCCGCAAGGGCGCGTCCATGGAAATGATGCATGAAACAAGGCAA
The DNA here is from genome assembly GCA_934546745.1 of uncultured Desulfovibrio sp. GTDB lineage: Bacteria > Desulfobacterota > Desulfovibrionia > Desulfovibrionales > Desulfovibrionaceae > Desulfovibrio. The sequence goes on from CAKTDV010000007.1 coordinate 30,939, forward strand.
AAAGGAGATGAGAATGCGTAGAATCGAATATCAGAACCCTGAAGCGATCCCTGTCGCGCGCGATGGCGCGGACGGCGGGGCGGGCCTCCAGGGAGAGAGGCCGGGCAACGGCAACGGGAGGCGCGCCGTGGATAGCCGCCACTTTCTGACGGACGGGGACCTGCGCCACATGCCGCTGGGGGCCGTCATGCGGGCCAGCGTCTGCCTTTCCGGCCTGCCGGAGGCGGCCGTCATCGCGAGCATGGGCTGGAGCGAGCGCGTGGGCTGGCGCATTCTCAATCCGGCGGACGACTACTGGCCGGGCGTGCCCTCCCTGCCGCGCCTTGTGGGCGTGCTGGGCAACGACCTGCTCCTGCGCTGGCTGTCAGCGCGCAGCGCGGAGGTTTCGGCGCCGGAGCGGGGGCCCCTCTCGCCGGAGGCCCTGCTGAGCGAGCTGGGCGCGCTCTTCGCCGCCTGCGGGGCCGTGGGGGCGCGCGGAAAGGCGGCCCTTGCCGACGGAGTGATTGAAGCGCGCGAGGCGAGGCAGATCCGCCGGAGCGTGGAAGCTCTTTGGCGCGATGGCGCGCGTCTGCTGGAGGCGCTTTCCGTCATGGAACGATGTGACACGGGAGAGGAGGGGCGTCATGGATAACTGCATTGTCGTCACCACGCGCGCGGATCTGGAGGACATCGTCCGGCGGGCGGTGCGCGAGGCCCAGGGAGGGCGGGAAACCGCCGCCATGCTCGACGAACGGCAGGCCGCGCAGCTTCTCGGCCTCTCGCCGGCCACCCTGCGCCGCTGGCGCTGCGACAGGCAGGGCTCGGCCTATGTCAAGGCGGGGCGCGCCGTTCTCTACGCCAGGGAGGACATTGACCGCTGGCTCCTGCGCCAGCGCATCCTCACGTCTGAATCGCCCCTGCCGATCGGCCGCGCCGCCCGCTGAGGGAGATCTTGCCCTGCGCCGGACGGCATCGCGCCCGGTGGCGAGATCGTTCATGAGGTAATCGTAACCAACCGTAACGTTAAAGGAGTTTGTCATGGAAAAGCGCGCTGATTTTTTCCGCCGTCCCCCGGCGGGCGTTGTCCATAAAATGGGCGTAGCGCCGCGTCATGGCCGTTGTCGTGTGGCCGAGCAGGTCGGCTATGGCCAGTTCCCGTTCCCCGGAAAGCGCCAGCCAGCTGGCGTAGGTGTGCCGCAGCGTGTGGAAGACCACGCGCTGGCGGCGGTCATCCACGCCGTCGTTCAGGCCCAGCGCGGCGATGGCGCGGTCGAAACTGCTGCTCTTCTCGCGCGGCGGAAAAAAGGCGGCTCTTCCGCCCGCTCAGCCGCTGAGGCGCCTCGCAAGCGCGGCGGTGTCCGCAACGCGCATTCGCGTACCGCGCACGCGGTTATTGCGGGGTGAGGGTCAGATAGAGATCGCCCTGCCAGGGGCCAATGCGCTTGCCCAGGCCGCGCAGGCGCACGGGTTTGCCGGGGATGAAATCGTGCGGCAGGGTTATTTCCACGGTGACGAGTTCACCGGAGATGCCCTGGCGAATGCGCAGGCGGATGCGGGAACCCGGAATGAGCATGGTGGCCGGCAGGCGGAAGGACTGTTCCTCGTCGATCTGATGCCGCAGCCAGCCGGTGACGCCATTTTTGAAAAGGAGTCCGAAGCCGTTGCGCGGGCTTTTTTTCATCCAGGAGACATCCACACGGCGTTTTTTTTCCCGCGGGGCCTCCCGCCGCATCCCGCGCGGCTCGGCTCCCTCCGCTTCCTCTTCTTTCCTGCGCGCGGCCGCCGCCTCGGCGGCGCGTTCCGCATCCTGCCGGTGCAGTTCGCTGTAGATGTCTTCAAAGACGCGGCGGGCAAAGGGATCGTTCAGCAGATCCCGCAGGACTTCTTCTTCCGCATAGGCGTGGGTGCTTTTGTCTGCGGCGCCGGTCTTTTCGTCCGTGTCTTCTTTTTGCCGGCCATCGTCCTGATCGTGGTGTTCCTGTGTCTTTTCTTCCCGCGTTCCATCTGTCTTTGGTTCCGCCCCGGGTTCCTGCCGGTTCCGCGTGGCCTGTTCCGACGCGGGCTTAAGAACGGCGGACAGCGCCACATAGGCCTCGTTGAGGCGCTGAAACTGCCGCCCGGCATCGGGGTTATCGGGATGCAAATCCGGGTGAAGGTCAAAGGCCCGTCGCCGGTAGGCGCTTTTCAGCGTTTCAAGGTCGGCGTGTTTGTCGATCTTGAGAATGTCGTAGCATTCTTTGAGAGAGAGCTTCCTGGAGGGACGTCGCATAGCCTATCGCCTGTGGGGAAGGATGAGGGCGTTGGCTTCCGTTCGGGCATCGGATGCCAGAAGGCGCTCTTTTTCCAGATAGGCCATGCCCTCCCGCGCGAAGTCTTCGTGGCTGATGCCGGGATTGATGCCGGGGCAGAACTCTTTTGCCAGCGCCAGACTTTCCGGATCTTCCATGTTGCCGCGGAAAAAAGGCCAGGCCTTGCAGATGGAAGGCTTGCCTTCATGGACGATGCAGCCCCGCCCCTGCCGGAAAAAGATGCAGTAGCCGTCGTCGCCGCAGCGGATTTTCAGTTTGCCGTTGACGTGTTCGCCGTAGGTGGCAACGACCTCGTCGCCGCTCATGCGGAGGAAGTCGCACAGGCGTTGCAGATCGGAAGGGGAGACGACAATGCCTCCCTTGCCTTCGCAGCACTGTCCGCACATGCGGCAATCGAACGCGGTGTTCGTCATGGTGTCTCCTTGCGAAAATCTTCCCCGGATCGCGCCCGCGGCACCCGACATGCGCGGGATGGGCGGCACTGCCCCGCTATGGGGAAAAGGCGGCATGCAGCGTCGCGTTTGTGGACACGTCTCTTGCTGGAGGGGTCATGCCCGGTCTGGCTTTTTCCCGTTACGGAGTGGCGCCAGATATACTATCGGCCGGAGTCCGGCAAAGGAATAGATCGGTTTCAGGCTGGCGGGTTGACGCCATCCTCTTTTTGCCAGCGTTCAAGGTTGCCGCGGATGAAGTCGCAGATTTGCTGGTGTTCTTCCTTGCCATTGCCGTGAATGCGCAAGGCGTCGCCAAAGTGGTAGTGAACGGGAAGGGGCCGGATCTTTCCGAGTTCCTTGCATTTTTTCCCCTGCCCCCAGGCGTCCGTCTTCAGAGCCAGCGGTACGACGGGGACGCCGGCCTTGCGGGCCAGTTTGACGCCGATGGTATTGAAATGACGCTCGTCGAAGACAGGCATGCGGGTGCTTTGCGGGAAGACGACGATGGAGATACCGCGGGCAAGGCGATCGGCCCCACCCTCCAGAACGGTGGCGAGATCCTCGCGCGGGTTGGATCGGCCTACGACGATGGGATCGCGCGATCGCATGACAGGGCCGAAAAAGGGCATGGTCACCAGACTTTTCTTGACGACAAAGGTGAGGGGACGGATGGGGCGCAGTATGCCGGGGAGCATGAAGGTTTCCAGCGTGCTCATGTGGTTGGCCACGTAGACGCAGGGACCCTCAAATTCCGTGGCGTGGCGCAGCCCCTCAATAAAGACGCGGCTCCCGACACTTTCGAGAATTTCGGTGACGGCGACGCTGGCATGCACCCACGCGGCGTCGTCGCACCGCCCTTTGGCGGCGCGGCGGCAGAGCCACCGCATGGGGCCGAAGGCAAGACGGCTGTAAAAGAGGACGGACGGCATGTTGCGGCTCAGCGGGCCGAGCGTGCGGACTGAAGTTTCGTATCTGTCAAGTCCTTTGAACTTGTTTGAGAAAGCACCTTCGATAAATGGCGTCATGGCTGCCCGTCCGTTTTTTTGATGTTGTGGATCTTTCGCCACCACTGGCTGAGGCGCGGTTCCTCACCGTTGTTACGCGGCATGTAGAAGCGGCGATCCGCCAGTTCCTGGGGAAGATAGTCCTGCCGTATCCACGCTTCCGGGTAGTTGTGCGGGTATTTGTAGTCTTTGCCGTAGCCCCACTCCTTTTGCAGCTGGGTGGCGGCATTGCGCAAATGGAGCGGAACGGGCTGGGGGCCGTTGTTTTTGACTTCCTTGGCGGCGGCAAGGTAGGCGGCATAGCTGCTGTTGCTTTTGCGCGCCAGCGCGAGATAGACGGTCGTTTCCGCCAGTGGAATGAAACCTTCGGGCATGCCCACGAATTCCACGGCGTGCTGGCAGGCCACCGCCAGCTGCAGGGCGCGGGGATCGGCCAGCCCCACGTCTTCCGAGGCCGAGAGGATGAGCCTGCGGCAGACGAAGCGCGGGTCTTCGCCGCCTTCCAGCAGGCAGGCGAGGTAGTAGAGCGCCGCGTCGGGATCGCTGCCCCGGATGGATTTGATCAGGGCGGAGGCCAGTTCATAGTGGCTGTCGCCTTCCCTGTCGTGCCGGGCCAGCATTTCCGGCAGCGTTGCCTTGATGCCCTCCGGCGTTTTGCGATCCTCGGGCAGGGCTGCCACGTACTCCACCAGGTTGAGCAGCGTGCGCGCATCGCCATGCGCGGCCTGCGCCAGAATGTCAAAGGCGGCCGCGGGCAGGGAGATTTTGAGATCGGCCGCGCCGCGCTTGGCCAGCGCGACGAGTTCGGCATGGCCCAGAGGTCGCAGGCGCAGCACGTGCAGGCGGGAGAGGAGTTGCCGTGTGACGCTGAAGGACGGATTTTCCGTTGTTGTGGCCAGAAGGATGAGTTCGCCCGATTCCACCAGCGGCAGAAAAAAATCCTGTTGCGCCTTGCTGAAGCGGTGAAGTTCATCCAGAACGAGGACTTCCACGCCGGCGAGCGCGCGGCGCAGGTGTTGCAGGCCGGCTTCCGGCGCGCTGATGCGGAGGTATTTTTTCCCCGATGAACGCGCCAGCAACAGGGCCAGCGTGGACTTGCCGCAGCCGGGCGGCCCGAAAAAGAGCAGGCTTGGCAGGCGCGGCGCGCCCATGAGGGAACGTATGCGATCCGTCAGATGGCTCTGGCCGAGGAAGGCGGCGACATCCTCCGGGCGGAGGCGTTCGGGAAGGGGCTGGGAGACGGTCATGGGGCGTCAGGGGAGAGGGCGGGGCGAATGATCAGGCAGTTGCGAGGCCCACCAATGCAGCCCAAGGCAGAGGGTGGCCGCCGTTTCGCAACGCAGGATGCGTCCTCCAAGGCTGATACGGGCGAAACCGGCGGTGTCGAGCGCCGCCAGTTCACGCGGGGAAAAGCCTCCCTCAGGGCCGATGGCGTAGACGGTGACGCCGGGCAGGCCTAGACGGGACGGGGGGATGATGGAAGAGGACGCTTCCAGTTCCCAGGGCAGGATACGGCGATCGGCCCGCGCGGCGCGTTGCGTCAGTTCTTCCACGCCGCCCGCAAGCACCCGCACGTCGGGCAGCCAGGGGTTGCCCGACTGCTTGATGCCGGCAATCATCTGGGCGCGCCAGGCGTCGGCCGCCCGCGGCTGAAGCTTGCCCTGACTGAAGTCACCCTGCCAGAGCCAGACGGCATGGGCTCCCAGTTCCGCGGCCTTCTCGGCAAAAAAGCCGCGCCGCACGGCCTTGCTGAACGCCAGCGCCACTACGGGCAGCGAGGGGGGGCGCGGTACGAAGCGTTCCTCCAGCAGATCCAGCAGCACCTGTGTTTTGTCAATCCGCAGGATACGGCATTGCCCGGCGCGGCCCTGGCCGTCCAGCAGCGCGACGCGGTCACCGGCGCGCAACCGCAGGGCCTGCGTCATGTGGCGGGCTTCCTGTCCGTCAAGAACGATTCCGGAGGGCGATGCCCAGTGTTCCGGAGAAAGGTAAAAACGGTGTTCACCCATTTCAGGCATTCTCCTGTTCTTTGGCGCGCGCCTTGCGGACGGCCTTGAAACCGTCCTGAAGGGCGACCAGCCTGCCGTAATTCTTGCGTATTTCCAGGCCGGCCTTTGTCAGGTTCTCCTCGGAGACCTCGATATAGGTATGGCGCAGGTAGCGGTTGGAAAGGATTTTTTCCACATTTTCCACAATATCGTCCACCAGTTCGGGAAAGAAGTTGACGATCTCGAATTTCAGCTCGTTGAGCAGATCCAGGGCGGCGCGCAGCATCTGGCGGTAGCCGATGCGTTCGCCCTTGATCTGGCGTCCGCTGAGATCCTCCAGGATGCGCACGCGGCGGGCCTGCTGGATATAGCTGAACTTCGCGCAGACTTCGCGGTGCAGTTCGCGCAGGCTGTCGAAGGCGTCGTCATTGTCCGGCGAATAGAGGTAGCCTGTCAGCACCTTGCTGACGTTGCAGAAGAATTCGTCGCTGTAGCCGATCATGCGCCGTTGATGCTTGCTCAGCCAGAAATAGAGAAATTTCAGCCGCTTTTCGTCCGTATCGGTATTTTCGATGACTTCAGTGCGCTTGTAGACGATGCGGCCTGTGTATTCCCCGCGCACGATGTCATTGAGGCGCAGGAACATGTTGGTGGTATCCTTGATGATGTTCAGGTCGGGCAGGGCTTCGCCGGTGAGCGGGTGCAGTATTTCCTGCGAGGCGACGGAGAGGGCGCGATCCTGGCGGACATTGCTGGAGTCGAAACTGTGCTGGCGGTAGGTGACCCGGATGATGGCGACACGGCGCGGCTTGTCAAGAAAGAAGCCCTTTCTGTCCAGTTCCTCGATGACTTCGTGCTGATCCCCGTCCACGGCGACGAGCGCTATTTTTTCCAGGGCAGGGTAGCGCCGGTTTTCGCCGCGGGAGAGGAAGGTCGTGATGGTGCGATCCGTCTGTCCCTGAACGCGCAGCAGGAAATGTTCACCCATCTTGTGCAGTTTGCGGGCAAAAAGGGCGCTGGAGGTACGGCGTTCAGAGACGATGGGGAAGCCGTAGAGTTCCATCAGATATTGATAGACGAACATGCGGTTGCGTTCGTACATCTCGCTGTCGCCATAGGCGAATTTGCCGATACGCATGCCGAAGCGTTTCAGTTCGCTGTCGATATCGGACGGAAAAGAGGCGAAGACGCCCGCAAGGTGGAATTGTCTGTCCGTGCCAAGCGCCAGAACGTGCGCCCGATCCATGGCCAGCAGGTAGGGCATGAGCTGTGGGTAGTTGTCGAGCCGCACCGTATCGGTACGGGCGAACTGCTGGCGGAAGATTTCCTGGTGCTGCCGCGGCAGGCGTGCCGCCATGGTTTGCAGGTTGAGCGCCTGCACCGCCTGTTCCGGCGGACATGAGGCGCCTTCGCAGGCGGTATGCAGCTTGTCATACTGGAAAATCTCGGAAAAATATTCCAGGGGCCTCTCCAGAGCCACCAGGGCGAAGCCGGGCAGATCCTTGTATTCGAACATGTCGTTATCGAAGGAGGGCAGCAGCTCACGGGCTTCCACAAGAGGGTATCCCTTGTTTTCCTGGTACGGCTTGACAAGGCAGAGGCGGATATGTACCGCATCAAGAAAGCGCTTCAGGGTCGCAAGATCGGGAATGTCCACAGGGCTGGAAAACGTGTAGGCGTCGCGCCACGGCAGCCCGTTCTTGCTGAAGATTTCTTCCCATGTGATCATGACGTCCCTGTTCCTTCCCGATCGTCCGGCTGGCGCCTGTTTTCCGATGGCAACGCCTGCTGCCCTGTGCGCCGGGATGCAGGATACGCGCTTTTCTAAATTTTTTCCAGTATGCCGGGGCCCGTCCCCGCCCTTAAACGGTTGCGGCGCTTCCCCGCCTCTGGTAACAGAGGGAAGAACGCACGGATATCCGCGCCGCCAACCCTCCAACCCCCGCGAGCGCCATGGTCGGTTCCTCTGTAGAGTCCCATATCTTGTGTATCGTGTGCAGTGTCTTCGACGCCTATTCCGCCGTACTTTTTCTTCCCGCCGAAGATGGCGGCGGTTTTCGTCTGGCGGCTTCCTTCAGCCTTGGCGATGAGGTCGTTACCGACGGGAATTTCCGGCCGGAGAAAGGCCTCGTCGGCTGGCTGCTGCGCAGTCACGAGCCGTTGCTGCTGACCAGTTTTGACCGCGAAAAAAATTCCGTGGGCTATTACCGCCATGAGGAAGAGGTAGGCATCAAGGCGTTCATGGCCTTTCCCATAGCCACGGGCGGTGTGCTGTGCGTGGACAGCAAGCGCGAGTACTCCTTTTCGGAAAAAGATCAGAAAATGCTGCACCTCTTTGCCGATCTCATTTCCGGCATGCAGAAGGAAAAAGGCGCCAGCGTCGTTACCGGCAATATTCCCCGCTATTTTGTGGAATTCAACGTCCTGCGCGACCTGCGCAACAAATACAGGCGCTGGCCGCAGTATATCCTCAACTTTGTGCGGACGCTTGCGGAGGCCACGGGGTTTCACTACTGCGCCTTTGCCTCCATTGACGGCGGCGAGGCCTATCGCGTCGAGTGCGAAACCCGGCGCATTCTCCTGGACAGCGGCCAGCCTGTGGTGCTGCCTCTGGGAAGCGGCCTGACGGGCTGGGTCTTCCGCAATGAGCAGCCGGTGTTCGCCGGAGGCATGGAGGCCGCGCCGTCCACCATGCTTTTCGGGAAACAGGTGGAGATGCCCGACTTCCAGGCGGCGGCCTGCCTGCCCGTGACCATCAGCCGCAGTACGCGCGCCGTCATCTGCCTTGCGCATATGGAGCCTCTGGAAATCGACGAGGCCATGCGCAGTTTTCTGTTGCAGTGCGTGGATCATCTGGCCATGCATCTGGAAAACCTCTACCTTCAGACGCGGTTGAACCAGCTTCTGCCGCGGGCGCATCTGCACCGCAACGGCGGCCCCTCCTTTGAGGCGGCGAAAAACGAGGATGAGGAATAAGACGGAGCGCACGGGCATGTTCGGCTTTTTGCGTCGTTTTTTCGCGCATGATCTCGCCATGGATCTTGGCACGGCCAATACGCTGCTTTCCTCGGCGCGCGAGGATATGCTGGTCAATGAGCCGTCCGTGGTGGCGCTGGACGCCGTCAGCGGCGCGGTGCTGGCTGTCGGCACGGAGGCCAAGGCCTATCTGGGGCGCACACCCCGCAAAATTCGGGCGGTACGTCCCATGAAGGACGGCGTCATCGCCGACTTCGATGTGACGCGTAAGATGATTTCCTATTTTGTGGGCAAGGCCATCGGCCGATCGCGTCTGTTCAGGCCTTCCATGGTCATCAGCATCCCTTCAGGCATCACACAGGTGGAAAAGAAGGCCGTCATCGACGCGGCCCTGCTGGCGGGGGCCGGAAATGTCCGCCTGATGGAGGAACCCCTTGCGGCGGCGCTTGGCGCGGGGCTGCCCGTGCGGGAGCCTGTGGCCTCCATGGTGCTGGATATTGGCGGAGGTACCAGCGAGGTCGCCGTCATTTCTCTTTCGGCCATGTCCGTCACCCAGTCGCTGCGTATCGCGGGCGATGCCATGAACGATGCCGTGCGCCGCTATCTGCATGACGTTTTTGCCCTTGATGTGGGCGAAAATGCCGCGGAGCGCCTCAAGATCGAACTGGGGACGGCCATTCCCATTGACGATGGGCGTACCGCTGTGATCATGGGCAAGGATGTCGTGCTGGGAACGCCCAAGACCGTGACTGTGAGCGAAGCCCATGTGCGGGAAGCCCTGCGCTACCCGTTGCAGGCCATTGCCGGGGCTGTGGTGCGTGTGCTTGAAATGACGCCGCCGGAACTGGCCGCCGATATTTACGAACGCGGTATGCTTCTGGCTGGAGGCGGTGGGCTTTTGCGCGGTCTGGATCGCTATCTTTCGGCTGCCGCGCGTATTCGGGTGACAGTGGACGGGGATCCCCTGACGGCCGTCCTGCGCGGGGCGGCGACGGCCATGCGCGGCGGGAGCATGTACGAAGAGATGTTCATCAATTAGCGCGCGGTCACACCGCACAGGCAACATGCCCTGACACGTGACCGTTTTGGAGAAAGCGACGGTGGAGAGAGCGCTCCTTGAGAAGGTTGTCGCCCTTGTGCGCGAGAGCGGCGAGATTGTGCGGCGGCAGTGGCTGGAAGAACGCCATGTGCGGCACAAGGGCCGCGTCGATCTGGTAACGCGGACGGATCTGGCCGTGGAGGACTTTCTCCGGGAGCGTCTTGCGCCGCTGGTGCCGGGCGTGGGTTTTCTGGCGGAAGAGAGCAGCGGGGCCGGGGCGCGTCCCGCGGGGGACTGCTGGATTGTTGATCCCGTGGACGGGACGACAAACTTTGTACATCGCATCCCGCAGGTGGGCACGTCCGTGGCCCTGTGGCGTGATGGCCGTGTGACGCTCGGGGTCGTCAACGTCCCCATGATGAACGAATGCTTCTGGGCTGTGCGCGGGCAGGGAGCCTTCTGTAATGGGGATTCCATTGCCGTCAGCCGGGAAGGCGAGTTGCAGCAGTGCCTGTGTGCCACAGGTTTTCCCTATGATGTCGGCGGGAAACTGCCCCAGGTGCTTGAGCGTCTGCGCCTCCTCCTGCCAGCGACCCAGGGGATGCGGCGCATTGGCGCGGCGTCCGTCGATCTGGCCTATGTGGCTTGCGGGCGTCTTGACGTTTTTTACGAACTGTGGCTCAAACCCTGGGATATGGCGGCGGGCTGGCTGCTGGTGGAGGAGGCGGGCGGCAGGGTGTCCCTGCCGTCCGGGGATGCCTACGCCTTTGGCGGGGAAGTTGTCGCCAGCAATGGCCTTGTGCATACGGAGGTATGCGGTTTACTGTGCCGTGCGGCGGCCGCCGCCGGCGCACACTCCCGCAGCGGCTGAGGCGGGAGACGGCGCAACACGGCCGCGAGAGGCGCTTCGGGCATTTCCTGAAGCCCGGCGAGCGTTGCGGCGTCAACGGGCAGGGCCTCCCATGCCGCGGGAAAGGCCGGTACGGCGCGAAGACGCGCGGCGAACAGCTCCACAAAACAGGGGAGGTCTTCCCCCGGCGGCAGCAGGGCGATCCTGTGGAGCGAACAGGGGGGAAGGGGCAGGCACGCGAGGAGGTTTTGCGCCGTTACGGCGGCGCTTTCGCCCGCGGGAAGGGGCGCAAGCGCCGCGACATCCCAGAGATCGCGGCGGCGCACGAGAAAAAACTGGCGTCGCAGACACGGTAACAGGGCGACGGCCCTGTGCGGGAGCCTCTGGCGCAGGGCCTCGGCACAGGGCATGACAAGCAGGGGCCTGTTGCGGGTATCGACGATTTCAAGCGCGTCCGGCAGGGGCATATCCGGCGCGAAGTCTTTGTATGGCATGGATGGTGTCATGGATTCTTCCTGGTATTTCCGGCGGCTTGACGCAGGCGACGCGCCTGCCGTGCATGCCTTGGAGAAAGCCTGTTTTACTCTGCCGTGGAGCGAGGGGCAATGCCGCGCCGCCTTCGCCCAGACGGCCTTTGCCGCCTTCGGCCTGGAAGGCGGCGGGGAAGTGAGGGCCTATATTTCCATCTATGCCGCCGCTGGCGAGATGGAAGTGCTCAACCTGGCCGTGGCGCCGGAGTTGCGCCGCCGGGGCATCGGTTACCGGCTTCTGGCCCTGGCCTTGCGCGCGGCGGCCAAAATGGGTATGCAGAGAGCTGTTCTGGAAGTGCGGGTAGGCAATGCGCCCGCCCGCCGTCTGTATGAGCGGCATGGCTTTACCGTTGCCGGGCGGCGCCCCCGCTATTATGCCGATACCGATGAGGACGCTCTTGTCTATGCGCGCTCTCTGGATGATATATCCGATGCGGAGGAAAGGAAAAAGACCCTATGAAGACACTTATCGCCGCTAACTGGAAAATGCACAAGACACGGGCGGAAGCCCGGCGGACGGCGGAAGCCGTCGCGGCGGGCCGTCCCGCGAATGACAGGACACTGCTCGTGTTTCCGCCGTTTACGGCCATTGCCGAAGTGGCGGCGGTCTTTGCCGGACATGCCGGGTTCGCTGTGGGCGGTCAGGACGTGTATCCCGCCGAGGGAGGGGCCTTTACCGGAGAAATATCCCCGGCCATGCTGCTTGACGCGGGCGCGGGCTGGGTGCTGACGGGGCACTCCGAGCGCCGTCACGTGCTGGGTGAAAGCGATGCCTTTACAGGCCGTAAAACGGCCTTTGCCCTGTCCTCCGGACTGAACGTCATGCTGTGCATCGGAGAAACACTGGAGGAACGCGAGGCCGGACAGCTGGAGGCCGTGCTGCGCCGCCAGCTCCGCGAAGGTCTGGGGAGCGTGACGGAGGATGCGGTGTTGGCGCGCGTCGCCGTTGCCTATGAACCCGTATGGGCCATCGGTACGGGCAAGGTGGCGGGCGGTGCCGAGGTCCTGGAGGCCCATGCGCTGGCACGCCGCCTTTTGACGGAACTGGCCGGTGGCGCGGCGGATCGTATTCCTCTGCTGTACGGGGGCAGCGTCACGCCCGCCAATGCCTCCTCCCTGCTCTCCCTTGACAATGTCAATGGTCTTCTGATAGGCGGAGCCTCTTTGGAGGCGGAAAGCTTTTTGCGCATTGCCGGGGCCGCATAGAGCGGAATACTCTGGCCATGCCGCCGGCGGCGCGTTAGGCAACGGGCGTTTCGCCGGCACGTCTCATTTTTTGTCCTCTGACGGGAGTTGTCGTGGAAACTCTGATTCTCACCCTGCATATTATCGTGTGCGTGCTTCTTGTCGTTCTGATACTGCTTCAGGCAGGCAAGGAAGGCATGGGCGTCATTTTCGGCGGCGGCAATTCGTCCGTCTTTGGCAGCGGCGGCGCCGGCGGCATTCTGGCAAAAATGACCGCATTCATGGCTGTTGTGTTTGTGATTACCTGCCTGAGCTATACCTATGTGACAAGTCCGCGCATCGCCGCTCCCAAGTCTTCCGTGATTGGTGTGGACTGGGTTGCGCCCGCCGCTCCCGCAACGGAGGAGCCGTCTGGGCAACCGTCCGCCGCGCCTGCCGTGGAAGAGGCTCCCTCGGAGAACAGGTAGCGTTCTTCATCCACCTCTCCCTCTAGGGAGAGGCAGGCCGCGCGACCCCTCACCGTCGGGTGTGGTGCCGGTCGGCGGATGGGGCGACCGCGGATTGAAACATTTTGGAATTTCCGTGCCGCGGCTTGCCGCGGCCTTTTCTTTGACGCTTGCGCGATCGCGTGTTTGCGTGGCGGGCCGTCCGCGCGGGCTGCTTTTGGAGGCCGGTATGGCGGACGCACATCCTCCGTTTTCTGAAAATCCTTTCCGATTGCTGGACAGGGCGCGTTTTCCGCAAAAGAAAGAACGCGCCGCACCCGTCCCCCGGCGGGGTAACCGGGCGTCCCGTCATGCGTCCCTTGTTCCTGACGGCGGAGAAGACGCCGAACTGTTTCTGGCCATGATGCGGGGGGCGGAAATACGACCACACCGCAAAATCGCCGGCATGCCCGGTGTAACGCTGGCTGACTGTGTGCCATTGCCCTCCTCGGGAAAAGTGAAAAAGGGAAAAAAGCGGAAGAAAGAGAACCGCATGGCGGATCAGCCCGCACCGCGGGCGCCGCGGCGGGATTCGGGGGACGGCGACAGCGCCTTGTTTCTGGACGCCATGAAGGGAGTCTCGCCGCTTCAGGGCGGGGGGCGCGACGTGCCGCTTGCCGTGGAACCTTCCGCCGCCGCGCCCGAGGCGGGAGAAGCGTCGCTTCAGGATTTCATGGATGGAAAGCTGGAATTTGCCCTCTCCTTTACCGGCGAATACCTTGAAGGGCATGTGGTGGGTCTTGATCCCATGATCATGAATAAATTGCGTGAGGGATCCCTCAGCCCGGAAGCGCATCTTGATTTGCATGGCCTGAATGTGCAGTGCGCCTTTGAGGCGTTGCGGGGATTTTTGCGCGGCAGCTGGTACCGGGGATTGCGCGTGATTCTGCTGGTACCGGGACGCGGACGCAACTCACCGGACGGCATCGGCATTTTGCGCAGCAAGGTGCAGTCATGGCTGACGCAGGATCCTTTCAAGCGCGTTGTGCTGGCGTTTTGCACGGCGCAACCGTACGACGGCGGCCCGGGGAGCGTGTATGTGCTGTTGCGGAAATACAGAAAAAAAGGGCGCGTCTATTGGGAGCGGCTGCCCGCGGATGCGGATCTCTGACTTGCCATATGCTGACGGCTGGGCTAGAGTGAACAGTGACGGCGGCCCGTTGGCTGTGTGCCTGCGCGGAGAGGAGACCGGCGTTTTTCTGGACATAACCCTTTCAAAAGCGCCATGCTCCCGTGCGCGGGCAAAGGAGTCTGTAACGTGAGAAAACGTGCTGGAAGTCTGTTGATCGCCCTGGCGCTCCTGTCGGGCGCGTCGCTTGTGGGCGCGCAGGAAGAGGTTGACCGCAATGGAGATCCCATTGCGCGGCTGACGGGCGAAGTCTGGAGGAAGACCAGCCCAGACAATAAGGCCGCCTTTCTTTTCGGTCTGGATACGGCCATTGCCGTGGAGTATGCCGTTAACGGCAAGTTGACGGAAGCCGCCGCGTCAGGAGGAAAGACGCCTGTTTCGACGCTCTCGCCCTTTGAGAAGGCATGGACCAGCGCCTTCAGGAACACGCCCCGCAGCCAGATTATTCAGGAAGTGGATGACTGGTATGCCGCGAATCCCGGCGACAGGGCGCGTCCGGTCATGGACGTCCTCTGGTATCAGGTGATTCAGCCCCGTCTGGCTTCCCTGAAGTAGTCCGTGGTTGAGCTCTTCCCTTTCAAAGGGAAAGGCTGTTTTTCCGTGGCGGGCGTGTCCTGCCCGATGGAGGATCTCCCATGAAAAAAATGTTGACTATCGCTCTTGCCATGATGCTTTGCGCGGGTGCATTCGGCTGCACCAATATGAGTAAAACCCAGCAGGGCGTTGCCAGCGGCGCGGCTATGGGCGCACTGGGTGGGGCGGGTATCGCGGCCATTTCCGGCGGTTCCGCGGGATGGGGCGCCCTCGCGGGCGGCGCCGCTGGCGCGCTGGCGGGCGGCATTGTCGGCAATTCGCAGGAAGGCCACCGCCATCACCGCTAGAGGCTGTGGGCATCCACCCCTGTTTGGAATATCCTGTCTGATCTTCTGATCGGAAGGGAAATCCTGTCCGGTGGATTTCCCTTCCGATACCACACCCCTCTTCCATGCCACCCATGACGGACAGCTTTCTTTCTTCCAAAAGTGCTGTTGCGGTGCTGATTGGCGTTTTTCTTCTCTGTCTTGTTTCGTTGCCGCTTTCCTGTCTGCCCGGTCCCGCCGGAATAGCCCCGCGTGACGTTCTGGCGGCCTTTGCCACCCCCTTGGGAGTTGGCGCTGTCTCCCCGGAAACATCGCTTGTCGTTCTGCACATCCGCTTGTCCCGCGCCTGCATAGCCCTGTTGTGCGGCGGCGCTCTGGCAACGGCGGGCGTGGCCTTGCAGGGAGTCCTGCGCAATCCGCTGGCGGATCCCTTTACGCTTGGCATTTCCGCTGGCGCGGCCTGTGGCGCCAGCATAGCCATTGCGTTCGGCGCGCCTCTGGCCTTTGCCCTTGGGGTCAGCGGCGCAAGCCTGATTTCCGGCGGCGCGCTGTTCGGCGCGCTGCTGGCCCTTGGCGGCGCGCTCTGGCTCGGACGCGGCGGCGGTTTCAGCCGCGAAGGCGTCATTCTTGGCGGTATCGCCGTCGCGGCCTTTCTCGGCGCGGTGGTGGCGCTGGTCAAGGTATTGAATGAGGAATCGGTGACGAGCATCGTCTTCTGGATTATGGGCAGTTTGCAGGGGCGCGGCTGGGATGCCCTGCCTCTGCTGCTGGCAACCGTTCTTCCGGGCCTCTGCTGCGTCGCCTGCTGCTGGCGGGCGCTGGATGTGCTGGGGCTTGGCGATGAGCAGGCCGCCCAGACCGGCCTTGCCGTGGGGCGGATCCGTCTCCTCCTCCTGCTCGGTGCCAGCGGCATGACGGCAGGGTGCGTGGCCGTGACCGGCGTGATCGGTTTTGTGGGCCTTGTGGCGCCGCATATCCTGCGGCTCTGGCTCGGCGTCGGGCATGGCCCGTTGCTGATCGGCGCGTTTTTTGGCGGCGGCCTGCTGCTTCTCTGGGCGGACGTGGCGGCGCGTTCCCTGCTTGGCGGCGGGATGGAACTGCCGGTAGGCGTTGTGACGGCCCTGCTTGGCGGGCCCTTTTTTGCCTTTCTTGTCAGGCGCCGTTAGCGCTGCTTCCTGAGCTACGTCATCCTCTGGCGGACGCCCAGCCACAGGGAAAAGCGCCGTGTGTAGGGCAGCGCCGCCTTTGAAAGTGAGATAGTTCAAAAGCGGCCCGCTCCAGAGCGGTGTGCTTTTGGCCGTGACACAAGAGCGGGCGCAAGGGAGGTGTCTGGAAGTCATGCTGACGGAGGAAGCTGCACGCGATGTCGCGCTGCTGGATGCCGTGGGCATTCACGCCGCCTATGGCGCGCGCACGGTTCTGCGCGGCGTGTGCCTGCGGGTGACTCGTGGCGAGACGGTCGCCTTGCTGGGCTGTAACGGCAGTGGCAAGACGACGCTCTTGCGTGTTCTTTCCGGTCAGCTTACGCCCGCGCGCGGTCATGTGACGTTGTCCGGCCAGCCGCTTGTCCGTCTGCGCCCCAGGGAGAGGGCGCATCGCCTTGCCGTACTTGCGCAGCGACCGCTTTTTCTTCCCGACATGCCGGTGCGGGATTTTGTTCTGCTGGGGCGCTATGCGCGTCTTTCCTGGTGGGGTGTCTACAGCGCCGTGGATCGCGGGGCCGCTGAGGCGGCTCTGGAGGAAGTGGGGGCCGCTGAGCTGGCATGCCGCCGTATGCGGGAACTGTCCGGCGGTGAGGTGCAGCGTGTGGCGCTGGCCAGGACACTGGCCCAGGAAACGCCGCTGCTGTTGCTTGACGAGCTTTCGGCGGCCCTTGACGCCGCGCGGGCCGTGGCGCTCTTTGACGTGCTGGAGCGCCGCCGCAGGCGCGGGGCGGCCATCGTTATGGCCATACATGATTGCAGTCTTGCCGCGCTCTATGCCACACGTCTTGTGGGGCTCCGCAAGGGCGGCATCCTTTTTGACGGGGCTGTGCCCCGTGTTTTTACGGAGGAGAATCTTGCCATCCTTTATGGAACGCCCATGCGCGTTGTCATCCATCCCGGCAATGGTCTGCCGCAAGCCCTTCTGGCGCGTACTTGCGGCCCTTTTGCCACTGTTGACGCTGCCGCCGTTACCAGCGGCGGCAGCGTCCCCCGTTTCCCTTGACGACGGCCGGGGGCATGCCGTAACGCTGCAAGGTCCCGCGCGGCGTATTGTGCCGCTCTACGCGGCCTTCAGCGGCATTGTGTCCGCTCTTGGCGCGGAGGAAACCCTCGTGGCCCGTACCGTGGCGGATCGGGATTCCGCGCGCGGCTCCCTGCCGGTTGTGGGAACGCACATGGCCCCCAACATTGAGCGCATCGCCGCGCTGCGTCCGGACATCGTGCTGCAGCTGGTCGGCCGCAAGGAGGCCGCACGCCAGTCGGATGCCTTGCGCGCGCTGGGTATTCCCGTGCTGGATCTGGAAATGTCGTCTTTTGAGGATCTTTTTGCCGTGACGCGTCTTCTGGGGCGGCTGCTCGACAGAAAGGACGAGGCCGAAGCGCTGTGCGCGCGGTGGCGGACGCGCCTTGATGCCGTCGCCGCTTCCCTGGCTGGCGTCGCGCCTGTGCGCGTCTTCTATGAAGTGCGGTACCCCAACCTGCTGGCGGCAGGGCGTGACAGCATTGTGAACGACATCATTGAGCGTGCCGGTGGCGTCAATGTCGTCTCCCAGGCGCGCAAGCTCGTCCGCTTCAATGAGGAGGCGCTCCTTGTGGCCGCCCCGGAAGCCTATATTCTGCAACGCGGTCCCATGAATCCCGCCCCGCAGCCTCCGGAACAGAGAGCGCACTTTCAGGGGTTGAAGGCCGTGCGGCAAGGTCGCGTTCTTGTCGTCGAGGAGGAACGCTTTGCCCGTCCCGGCCCGGCGTCCGTTGATGCCGTGGAAGAGCTGGCGCGCTGGCTGCACGGGAAGCGGGACCGTTAGAGAGCGGTGGCATGTTGTCAACGTGAGCCGCCCGGGCGGTGTGGAAAGGCGCTAGCAGATTCTGGGAAGCTGGGCTCCTTCAAGCATACCGAGCAGACGCTGGCCGCCGATGGGCGTCGTGAGAAGAACGCGCGCGTCGCCTTGTTCGACATGGCCGATAAGCGCGGCTTCCTTGCCAAAGGGGCTCTGCCGCATGGCTTCCAGAGCCGTGGCGGCATGGGCGGCCGGCAGAATGCAGAGACATTTGCCCTCATTGGCGAGATAGAGAGGGTCGAGTCCAAGGAAGGAACACCCTGCGCGCACGGATTCATGAACGGGGATCGCCTCTTCCTCAAGAACGATGCTGACGCCGGATTGCTGGGCAATCTCGTTCAGTGTGGTCGCCAGCCCGCCGCGTGTGGGATCGCGCAGGACATGCACGTCACTGGCGGCATGAAGGACGTGCCGCACCATATCGTTGAGCGGCGCGGAGTCGGACTGGACATCGGAAAGGAAGGAGAGCCCCTCTCTGTGGGCCATGACGGTCAGCCCATGATCACCCACAGCGCCGCTGACAAGGACGGCGTCTCCGGGTGTGGCACGGCATCCGGAAGGCGCGGGGTCGGCGGTGACGACGCCGATTCCCGTGGTGTTGATGAAGATCCCGTCACAGGCGCCGCGCTGGACGACCTTGGTATCGCCGGTGACAATCTGGACGCCCGCGCTTCTGGCGGCGCTGGCCATGTCCCTGACAACGCGCTCCAGGGTTTCCATGGGCAGGCCTTCCTCAAGAATAAAGGCGCAGCTCAGAAATTGGGGCCGCGCGCCCAGCATGGCGACGTCGTTGACGGTGCCGTGGACGGCAAGCGTGCCGATGCTGCCGCCGGGGAAAAAGAGCGGCGTGACGGTGTAGGAATCGGTGCTCATGGCAAGCGGACCCCGCATGTCCAGTTCCAGCAGGGCGGCGTCATCCATGCGATCCAGAAGTGGATTGGAAAAATGGCGCTGAAAGCAGTTGGCAATGAGGCGTTGCGATGCGCGGCCGCCGCTGCCCGCATCAAGAAGAATGCATTCTGTCATGGCTGTCCGGTTCCTGGGATGGTTGCGTGTGGTATGGGGGCGGGCGTTATGCGGGCACGCCGTATCTGAAATAGGCGGCGCAGCTGCCTTCCGTGGAAACCATGCAGGGACCCACGGGGTTTTCTGGTGTGCAGGCTTTGCCGAAGAGCGGGCATTGCGGCGGGGCAAGGCGGCCCCGCAGGACATCGCCACAACGGCAGCCGGGCAGGGGGGGGATGTCTGGCAGGGTGATGTTCAGTCGCAGAGCCGCGTCCCTGTGGGCATAGGCTGGCCGCAACGCCAGACCGCTGTGGGGGATGCGGCCGATGCCGCGCCAGAGGGCGTCGGCGGGGATGAAGTAGTCTTCCAGCATGGCCCGCGCGCGCGGATTTCCGTTGCCGCTCACAGCGCGCGGATAGGCGTTGACAACGGCGGGAGCGGCGTCCCGCAGCTGTTCGGCCATGATGCAGAGGGCAAGCAGTATGTCGGCGGGCTCAAAGCCGCCCACGACGGCGGGAACGCCGTATTCCGCCGGCAGGAAGGCATAGGGCTCAAGTCCCAGAATGGTGGACACATGCCCGGGAAGGAGAAAGGCGTCGATCCCGTAGGGGCTTCCCGTGTTTTCCTTGCGGGCGTCATCCAGGAGGGCGCGCAGGGCCGGAGGTACGAGCTTGTGCAGGGAGAAAACGCAGAAGTTGTCGAGTTTGCGCTGATCCGCCAGCATCAGGGTCGCGGCCACGGTAGGGGCTGTCGTCTCAAAGCCGATGGCGAGAAAAACAACGGTGGCGGAGGGGTTGCTGGCAGCCAGCGTCAACGCGTCCAGGGGAGAGTAGACGATCTCGATACGCGCGCCCTGCGCCTTGGCGTGTTTGAGAGAGCGTCCCCCCGGGCCGGGTACACGCAGCAGATCGCCGAACGTGGCCACGATGACGCCGTCGCGCCCGGCCATATCGAGAAAGGCGGCGACTTCGGCATCATGGGTGACGCAGACGGGACAGCCAGGGCCGGAGAGATGGACGACGCTCGCGGGCAGGAGTGAGCGCAGGCCGCTGCGGAAGACGGCGACGGTGTGGGTGCCGCACACTTCCATGAAGCGCATGCGTCCACCGGGAATGCCGGACAGCGCCCGTTCCAGCCGCGCCAGCAGACGGCGGCAGAGAACGGGATCGACGAAGCCCGCAAAGGGATTTTGACTCATCGGATACAGCCTCAGCGTTAGAGCGTCTGTGTTGAGGGGCGCGGGCGGCGCTACGGCATCAACGGCGCGGCGGTGAGCCCGGTCTCCACAGGCAGGCCGCACATAAGGTTGGCATTGGCCAGCGCCTGCCCCGATGCGCCCCGGCAGAGGTTGTCGATGGCCGAGACGATAATCAGACGTTGTGTGCGGGGATCGACGGCAAGACCGATGTCACAGAACATGGAACCGCGCACATGGCGTGTTTCCGGCAGCTTCCCCTTGGGCAGCACGCGTACCCAGCGGCTGTTGCCCCAGGTGGCCGTATAGGCCTCGTGGACGGTGTCCAGCGTCGTATCCGGCGAAAGCAGGCGCGTGTAGATGGTGGCGAGGATGCCGCGATTCATGGGCACAAGATGCGGATTGAAGGACAGGGTAACGTCCCTGCCCGCCACGAGGGAGACTTCCTGCTCAATTTCTGGCGTATGGCGGTGCTTGCCGAGTCCGTAGGCGCGAAATGTGTCGCTGACTTCACAGTAGAGCGAGGGAACGGCGGCTTTCCGGCCCGCGCCGGTCGTGCCGGATTTGGCGTCAATGACGATGCCGTCGGCCTCGATGAGGCCATGTTTGAGGGCGGGATACAGGCCGAGGAGGGAGGCCGAAGGGTAGCAGCCGGGATTGGCCACGAGAGAGGCGCGCGCCGTTTCGGCGGCGTAGAGCTCCGGCAGTCCGTAGACGGCGCGATGCAGGATGTGCCTGCGCGTGTGCGGCACATACCACGCCTCATAGAGATCGGCATCGCGGAGGCGGAAGTCCGCGGAGAGGTCGACGACCTTTACGCCGCCCTCCAGCAGATCCGCGGCCATTTCCATGGCTTTGCCGTGCGGGACGGCGAGAAAGACGACGTCGCAGTCCTGGGCGGCCGTGCGGGCGTTGAATTCGCTGATGACGACATCCGCGCCGGGGAGTTTTTCCAGAAAGGGATAAAATTCGCCGAGGCGGCGTCCCGCTTCCGCGCGGGAACAGGCCATGACGAGACGCATGCGGGGATGCGTTGCCAGCAGGCGCGCCAGCTCCATGCCTGTGTAACCGGTGACGCCGACAAGACCTGCGTTGATGGTGCGTTCTTCCATGCGGCAGTTTCCTTATTGTTGCGTGCAGCCGTCGTTGTTGCCGCAGCGGATGACATATTTCATGCGCAGCTCGTAGAGAATGCTGTCGAGGAGCTGGCTTTCCTGCCGCTCAAGGTTGTTGAGCGTTTTTTGCCGCAGCATTTCCAGAATATCGATACTGTGGCGCGCCATGCAGGGGTCGGCGGCGGTTGCGCCGGTTTCGGGGTTGGGCACTTCTCCCAGCTGTACCAGCGCGGACGAGGCCAGGGAGATGATGAACGTGGAGAAGGTGACTTCCGGCATGCCCGCGGGCGGTGTCTGGCTCATGGCATATTCTCCATAGGGAACGTTCAGGCGTGTGTCAGGGGAAGAGGCGCGCCGGGGACGGCGTCAAGGGCCGCATGGTAGGCGGCAAGCCCCTGTTCGAGATAGTCCCGGGAACCGCTGTGCCCGCCCACTTCCTGAAGGGAGGCGGCCAGCGCGTGCAGCCCCGCCAGCACATCGGCCCAGTCCACCCAGCCCATATGGCCGATGCGGACAAGCCTGCCCTTGAGATGATCCTGACCGCCCGCCATATACACGCCGTAACGTTCGGCGGCCACGCGCAGCACCTCGGCGCCGTCCACACCGGCGGGCAGACGGACGCTGGTGATGCCCCAGGCGAAATGGCGCGGGGCGAACAGTTCCAGCCCCAGCGCCGTCACGGCGGCGCGTGTGAGCATGGTAAGGGCCCACTGTTTACGGTAGACGGGTTCAAGCCCATTTTCAAGCAGGAGTTTCAGGCTTTCTTCCAGACCCGCGATGAGGTTGACGGGCGAGGTGAAAAGCGTTTGTCCTTTTTCCACATTGGCGCGTTCCTTGGGGAGATTGAAATAGAAGCAGCCGGAATCCAGTGTTTCCGCCTTGCGCCATGCGCGGGAGGAAAGAGCCAGCAGGGCCAGACCGGGCGGCAGCATGAGACCTTTTTGCGATCCGGTAAGCAGGCAGTCCAGGCCCCAGGCATCCATGGGGCAGGGGGAGAGTCCGACGCCGGAAATACCGTCCACGACAAGCAGGACGTCGCGGGCACGGGTCTCTCTGGCGATGGCCTCCACAGGGTGGAGAACGCCGGTCGACGTTTCGGAGAGCTGCGCCAGAACCCCCCTGATGGCCGGATCGGCGTCCAGAGCCTGACGGACGGCCTCAGGCGTTACCGCCTGTCCCCACGGAATCTCAAGGGGGACGGCCACCAGACCGCGTTGCCTGGCAATGGAGCTCCAGCGCTGGCCGAATTTGCCGCCCTCGATGGCGAGGACCTTTTCTCCCGGCGTAAAGAGGCCGTGGACGGCGGCCGTCATGGCTCCGGTACCGGAACAGGAGAGGGGAAGCACAGGGCCCTCCGTGCCGAAGAGGACGTGAAGCCGCTCCTGCACGCGGAGCATGAGGGCTTTGAATTCGCTTTTGCGATGGTGAATCATGTCATGGGCAAGCGCCAGACGGACGCGTTCCGGCAGCGGCGTCGGGCCGGGAGTAAGCAGACGGGTTTTATTGAGCATGAGGGGATGTCCTTGCGGATGAGAAAGCGGTTGCGCGTTGCGTATTCGGGGCCTGTGTTCCACGTATCCAGACAGCATATTTTCCCAGGCCGTACTCGTCAACAGAAAGCGCGGGATCACTCCATATGGGTAATGAGGCACTTGAGGTAGGCTGTCTCCGGCATGGCGCAATGGACGGGATGATCCTCCGGTTGGCCTCCTGCATGGAGAATGCGGCCCTGCCGTCTGTTTCTGGCGGCGGCCCGCGCCACCAGAGCGCGCAGGGTGTCGGCGGGCAGGTGATGGGAACAGGAGCAGGAGACGAAGACGCCGCCGGGTTCCAGCAGGCGCACGGCAAGGGTATTGGCCTTGGCGTAGGCTGCCTTGCCCTGTTCCAGATCCTTGCGGCGTTTGATGAACGCGGGCGGATCAAGGCATATCAGGCCGAAGCGGCGGCCTTCGTCATGGAGCTGTTCCATGCGTGCAAAGGCGTCGCCGCGGAGGGTGTGGATGGCGTCCGCGTCGGCAAGGCGCGGCGCGTTGCGTGCGGCGTTGCGCGCGGCATAGTCCACGGCGGTCTGCGACGCGTCGATGAAGGTGACGGAGGCCGCTCCCGCGCGGGCCGCCGTACCGCCGAAACCGCCGGCATAGGAAAAAATGTCGAGGACGTGAGCGCCGTTGGCATACCGCGCCGCTTCGGCGCGGTTGCGGCGCTGATCATAGAACCAGCCGGTCTTCTGTCCGGTGCGGCAGGGCGCGAAAAAGCGGCAGCCGTTTTCGGGCACGTCCAGTTCCCGGGGCGCGTGCCCCTCCAGCTCATTCTCGCGCGCCAGGCCTTCCAGCCCGCGTGAAGGCAGATCGTTATCCCAGAGAATGGAGGAGGGCGAAAAGAGGGAATGCAGGGCCTCCCGGATCATGTCCTTGCGTACCTCCATGCCCGCCGTGCCGATCTGGACGGCAACATGCCCGTCAAAGCGATCGATGACGAGTCCGGGCAGCATGTCTCCCTCGCCGTGGCAGACGCGGTAATAGGGGCTGTCAAAGCGTCCCTCGCGCAGCGAAAGCGCCGTTGCCAGCCGTTGCCGCAGCAAGGCCCCGTCCAGCGGCAGGCCCGCCTCGCGGCTGTGGATGCGGGCGCAGATCAGCGAGTGCGGATTGACAAAGGCGCTGCCCAGCGCCTGTCCGCGCGCGTTGCGCACAAGAGCCTCCTCTCCCGGCGTGAAATCGCCCAGCGGGCTTTTCTCAACGTCCACCTCGTTGGCAAATATCCAGAGATGCCCGGCGATCAGGCGGCGATCCTCTCCCTTGCGGAGCCAGAGTTCCTTCATGAAAACTTCCTTTCTTGTCTGAAACCTCCCCTTCAGGGGAAGGCTCTCCTGACACGGCGGCAACACCGGTGAAAACCTTGCCGCTGCGGAAAAATGCGGGGTAAACGCGCGCTATTGCGGCAGCAGACGGAGAAGCTGCTCTTTGACGTTTTCCTTGCCGGGGGTGGCGGAGGCCTCGATTTTGCGTCCAAGATCGCGGACATCCAGCATGTCGAGCGCCGTCAGCGCCATACCGTCCCGCAGGCGGAGCTCCAGTGTGCCGGGGGTAAGCAGGGTCGTGCGCAGGGCCTCGACCAGCGGCCTGTTGGCCCCTCCGGGAAGGAGCGCGGGAAGCTGTTCCGCCAGCATGTCCAGGCGGGAGAGTTCGTCCCTGTGGCGGAGAGACAGCGCCAGCAGGCGGGCCAGGCCGCCCCTGTCCTCATAGCGCAGGGATGCCCTGTGAAGCTGTGCGCCGAGGAGCGTCAGCATGGATCCGGAGATACGGCGGAGATCGAGCGTATGTTCCAGGACGGCGTCCATGCGCCCCATGTCCGTCACGTCAAGCGTCACGTCTTCCCGGCGCGATTCGCCCTTCCCCAGGTGTTCCCAGTCAAGATCGACGAGCAGCTGATCAAGGCCGGGAACGGCGGGCAGGCCGTTGAGGCGCGGCAGGGATGCCGGCAGGCACAGTCGCTCCAGGCGCAGGACGGTATGCAGGGGGGCGTTGCCGTGCCAGAGAACGCGGACACGCCGGCTTTCGACAGTCTCGCCGGGAGTGGTGATGATGCTGGCGTTTTCCAGGGTCATGGAACGGAAGAGGGGCGCCGCGCCGTCAAGTGTGCGCCACAGGGCCTCAGCGGAGTGCGCGGAGAAAAGCGGCCGATCCGCGAACGCCGGAGGAACGGCGATATCCGTCAGACGCAACAGCGAACCGCTGAGGCGTTCTTCCGTACTGGCGAAGCTGAAGCGTTCGATCTCGAAAAGCGCGGCGGAGGCGTTCAGGACGCTGTCACGCAGACGGAAGCGTTCAAGGGTTCCCGTAAAGGAGGGGCTTGCCTGCCGCAGGCGCATCGGGCCGCCGTCAATGCGGGCGCTTCCCGCCTTTCCAGAGAAATCCTGTGCGGAGAGCGGGCGTCCGTCGAGGAGATCCCGGAAGAGGGCTGCCTCCAGATACGCGCCGGAAACGGCAAGAGAGGCCAGCGAGACCTCGACAGGGGGCTTGCCGCGCGCATCCATGCGGGCCGTGATGTCCCGCAGTTCCGCATCGCCCACGATGGTTGTGCCGGAGGAGGGGAGCATGGCGGCGCGAAGAAAGGGAACGGCGGCCAGCGCTGCGGCGGGGCGGGGCCGCAGGATCATGTCCCGGCAGAGAATCTCCCCTTCGGGATTGCGGAGCCGCAGGTTGGCAATGCGGACGGAGCGCCGGAGCAGGGAAACGCGAACGTCGTCACAATGCGCCTCCCCATAGCCGGGCAGCGTCTCCACGCGGGCACGGATGGCCTCTTCGGCCATGTTGGCGAGCAGAAAGCCGCCGCCCGCGCAGGCAAGCGCCAGTACGCCCGCGACAAGGCCCGCGACAGTCGTTTTTTTCATGACGTTCCTCCTGAGCCCCGGTGTGCCGGGTTCTCTTCGCGCATGGCCTGCAACTTTTCCAGAAGGCGGTCATAGTAGGGATCGTCTTCTCCCAGATGCAGGGATCGCTGGTAACGCATTCTGGCACGCTCAACCAGAAATCGCAGACGCTGCATGTGGCGGACCCGTTCGCGCTCATCGTGGCAGTGTTCCAGCAGATCCAGGGTCGTGTTGATTTCCTTGCGATCGGCCAGTTCCGGTGGCAGATAGCCGGCATTTTTCAGAAGCCTGTACGCCATGCGCAGCTCTTCGGGGACGGCGCTGTCGTCTTCCAGCCGGAGGGGTTTTCCCGTTCCGGGCAGATTGTCGAAATCGCCGCGTTCCTGCGCTTCGGCAATGCGGCGTTCGGCGATGCTCTGAATGACGGACCAGGGGTGGGTCTCACTCATGGGAGCGTTCCTCGCCGTTGCCGTTGTCGTCAATACCTTCCAGCGCTGGCGGCGCGGTGGGATCAGCGGGGTCTTCGATCCAGAGTTTGCGCCATTGGCTGATGAGGCGCAGCGCTTCCAGGGGCGTGAGGCTGTCGGGATCAACGTCGCGCAACAGACGCAGCAGCGGATGGTCTCCCTGCGGCGGCAGGGCGGAAATATGGGGGATGGCTTTTTTCCGGGAGGGGGGATCGGGCGGCGTATCCGGCAGGGAGAGCCCGGGGAGGGAGATGGCCGTTGTTCTGGACCCGGCCGGGCGCTTCTCGCCTCCGCCCTGTTCCAGTTCGGCCAGAATGGCGCGGGCCCGTTGCACGACAGGCGCGGGAACGCCCGCCAGCCGGGCGACTTCCACGCCGTAGCTGCGATCCGCCGGGCCGGGCACCAGTTTGTGCAGGAAGATAATATCGTTGTTGTGTTCCCGTATGGCGATATTCATGGTAAAGACGCCCGGAACCTGCCCTTCAAGTGCCGTCAGTTCGTGATAATGCGTGGCGAAAAGTGTGCGCAGATCGCCATGAAAACGCGCGGTCAGATCCTCGACGACGGCCCAGGCCAGGGCCACTCCGTCGTAGGTGCTGGTACCCCGGCCGATTTCATCCAGAATGATCAGGCTGCGGCGGGTGGCCTGCCGGAGGATGCGCGCGGTTTCCATCATCTCAACCATGAAGGTGCTCCGCCCCTGCGCCAGATTGTCGGAAGCGCCCACGCGGCTGAATATTCTGTCGGTCAGGCCGATGGTGGCCGAGGAGGCCGGCACCATGGCGCCCATGTGCGCCAGAAGGCAGATGATGGCCGTCTGGCGCAGCACGGTGGATTTCCCGGCCATATTGGGCCCGGTGAGCAGGCAGAGGCGGCGTTTCCCATCCAGTGTGACGCTGTTGGGCACAAAGGAGGCCGTGCCGATCATGGCTTCGACGACGGGATGGCGTCCATCACGTATGTCCAGATGGGCGCTGGCATCCAGAACCGGCCTGCTCCAGCCGTTGCGGCGGCCTGTGTGGGCGAGGCTCTGCCAGTAGTCCAGATGCGCCAGCATGTCCGCCATATGGACGAGGCGCTCGCGCTGGGCGGCCATATGGGCGCGCAGATCCTGGAAGAGGGAATATTCCAGCGCCTTGCGGCGATCCTCGGCGGAGAGGATGTCCTCTTCCAGGGCTTTCAGTTCGGGCGTGGTGAAGCGCTCGGCATTGGCCAGCGACTGCCGCCGGATAAAGTTGTCCGGTATGGGGCCGGAGTGGGCGGCGCGACTGACTTCGTAATAATACCCGAAGACGCGGTTATAGCCCATTTTGAGCTTGGCGATGCCCGTGGCCCGCTGTTCCTTCTCAAGGAGTTCCTGGAGTTTCTGTTCGCCGTGATCGATGAGATCGAGAATGGCATCAAGTTCGCCGTTGTAGCCAGGCCGGAAGAGGCCGCCGTCGGTGACGGCGGTTGGCGGCGCGTCGGCAATGGCGCGGGCGAGCAGATCGGCACAGTCCTCGAGGCTGTCCCAGCGCCGGACCATTTCGGAGATCGCCTGAGGCAGCCCATCGCCGTTTTGCTGTGCCGCCGTGGCATAGGTCCCATCCGCGGGCGAGATCAGGCATTCGAGAAGGCGGGGCAGGGCGGCGAGGCTGTTCCCCAGGGCGAGGAAATCGCGGGGCAGGGCGCGGTTGAGGGTGATGCGCGTGGACAGACGCTCAATATCGTAGACAGGGCGCAGGGCTTCCCGCAGGGCTTCGCGGCGTGTGTCGCCGTCGTGCAGGAAGGCGACGGCGTCCTGTATGCGCGAGATGACGGCCGCATCGCGCCAGGGGTGGCGCAGCATGTCTTCCAGCAGGCGGCCGCCCATGGGCGTCACGGTGGCGTCAAGGGCGTGGCGGAGGGTCCCCTTGCCTTTGCGTCCGTCAAGACGGCGAAAAATTTCGAGATTGCGTTCCGTCATCTCGTCAAGGATCAGGCGTTTCCCCAGATTGAGCGGGCGGAAGGGCTGGAGCTGGCTGGGGCGGCATTTCTGCGTTTGTTCGAGGTAGGCGAGGATGCCGCCGCAGGCTCGCAGGAGCGCGGGTTTGCCTCCAAGGCCCAGCGCCTCCGGTTCCTGAACGCCCTGCGCCGTAAGGACGCGCTCCGTGGCGGCGCGGGGATCGAAATGCTGATCCGGCAGGCGGGCAACGCGCGCGCCTTCCAGCAGGCCCGGGGGAGGCGCGCTCTGGCGTTCGGCAAGGACCAGTTCGCGCGGCGCAATCTTCTGTACCCATTGCCAGATGTCCACAGGCTTGCGGAACTCCACGCCGGACCACTGGCCTGTGGAGATATCCGCCCAGACGAACGCGCCCATGCCTTCGTTTTTACCACCGCCCTCCTCAAAAAAGACGGCCCCGAGGTAGGTATGGCTTCCGGCGGAGAGGTTGGCGTCATCCAGAACGGTGCCGGGGGTGACGACGCGCGTGACGGCGCGCTGGACAAGCCCTTTGGCGGCGCGCGGATCCTCGGTCTGCTCGCAGACGGCGATGGAGTAGCCCTTGTCCACCAGCTGCGCTATGTAGGTCTGCGCGGCATGCCACGGTACGCCGCACATGGGCACGGGATTCGCCGCGTCGCGGCTGCGGCTGGTAAGCGCGATCTGCAGTTCTCTGGCGGCTGTGACGGCGTCGTCGAAGAAGAGCTCGTAAAAATCGCCCATACGATAAAAGAGCAGCGCATCAGGATATTCTTCCTTGATGCGCATGTACTGCTCGAACATGGGCGTCATTTTGACAGGGGCTTCCGGCATAGGCGTGGGCGACAGAGGCGTGGTTGGGTGGTGGGATGGAGGAGAGGGAGAGCGGCGTCTTTGCGGGGCTGGTTTGCCGGCAAAAACGCCGCCTGAAGACAGCTGCGGAGGGAGAGGATCAGCGGTTGTCGGGATCCGGGATCAGTTCCTCGGAAGTCATGGGAGCGGCCGCGGCGGGAGCGGCGGTCTGGCCGGGCACCCGCGCCGCGGAAGATGCGGCGGTTTCAACGGCGGGGATACTCCTCGTTTCCTCTCTGGATGCCCTGGCTTTCAGGAGCGCTTCTTTCTTCTCCTGGGAGGCAAGGGTCTTCTGCGCCTTGAGCAGTTCCTTTTCAAGGCTGCGGACACGCCACTTACAGGTCATGAGGCGCGTGGACATGGAGACCTTGTTCCACCAGAAGAAGCAGGTCGCCAGCACAGCACCCACTACAAAGGCGCTTGCCACCACGAAATAGAGCGGCAGCGCTATGGATGCCATGGGCGGAATGAAGAAGAGGTGAAGCGTAAGCACCATCTCCTGGGAAAGGGGTTGCTGGTTCTGGAAGAAGAATACCAGTGCCAGGAAGATGAGAAGAACCATCAGAAGCACTTTGATGTAGCGCATATGAACCTCCTCGCGCTAGGAATGGGCGTTGTGCCTGAAAGCCTCGCGAAACAACGGGATGAGCGCGTCGTAGGTCTCCAGCAGGTGCTGGGGGATGGTGCGAACCTCATCAAGAACCGCCATAAAGGAGGAATCGCCGTTCCAGCGCGGGACGAGATGAAAGTGCAGATGCTCCCTGATGCCCGCGCCCGCGGCCTGGCCCTGATTGAGGCCGGCGTTGACGCCCTCGCAATGAAAGTGCCCTTGCAGGATGGGCATGCAGGCCTGCATGATGTCCATGACCTCATGCGCTTCTTCCCGCGTCAGATCGGCCAGCGCCATGACATGCCTGTAGGGGCAGATGAGGAGATGGCCGTTGGCGTAGGGAAATTTGTTCATGACAACGAACGCGTGGGTTCCCCTGTACAGAATGAGACGTTCCCTGTCTTCCTGTTGTCCCTCGGGAAGGCAGAAAACGCAGCTGTCCGGCTTGGGGCCCAAAATATACTGGATGCGCCACGGCGCCCAGAGTTGTTTCATCAAAACTTCCTTTGCTGTCTGAAGCCTTCCCCCCTCAGGGGGAAGGCTGTGCGTGGCACGGCGGTAACGCCGGTGAAATCCTTTTTTTGTAGCTTCTCCCTGACCATACACGGGTTCAAAAATGAGAGCAAGGGCGGAAAGGGCGTTGGGGAGAGCCGGTGATGGAAGGGAGGGAATCCTCTTCGGGGTTTCTCCCCGCGCGGCGGCTCTCCGCGCGTTTCCCGGGCATGCCGTTTTGAGATGTCTCCGTTTCAAGTCCGCGGCGTTTTTTCCAGCGCGCGCCGCAGCAGCGTGACCGGGTGGAGGCTCGGCCTGTGCGCGCCGTGTTCCAGCTGAAGGCGGCAGGTGCCACATTCCGAACAGGAGAGGCGCGCGCCGCTGCGCCGAACCCTGTCAAAGAGGGGCGCGCCCACGTCCATGCCAATGGCGTATTTCTCCTTTTTGAAACCGTAGCTGCCGGAAATGCCGCAGCAGCCCGCGTCGGCGTTTTCAATACGGATGCCGGGAAGTTGCCGCAGCAGTTCATAGCCGGGCAGGCCCCCTCCCTGGGCTCGCAGATGGCAGGGCGCATGGTAGACGGCGTGTTCGGCGAAGTCGTTTTCGCGGGTAAGCGGCAGTTCGCCGCGTTCGACGCAATCCAGCAGAAATGCCTGGGCGTCGAGGACGCGCGGCATCCTGCCGGCATCCCCGACGAGATCCGGGAAAAATTCCGGCACGTCCCGATTGAGCATGAGCACGCAGCTGGGACAGGAGGAAAGGATCGGAATCTTTTGGTCATGCAGGCGCCGCAGGGCGCGCAGATTGCGTTTGGCTGCGGCTCTGGCGTCGTTTTCGAATCCGTTGGCGATCATGGGCAGGCCGCAACAGGAAAACTCACGTGGAATGACGGCTTCGTAACCCGCGCGATTGAGCGCCCAGACAAGGTCAAAACCGGTGCGCGGATCATAGAGGTCAATGAAGCATCCGGGGAAAAGCGCCACCTTGCGGGGCAACAGACCCTGATAGGTTCTGGCCAGCTGTTCACGGAAGGGCGCGGGAGCGAAGGCGGGCATGGGCGCGTTGGCCGAGATGCCGAGCCTGTCCAGGAGTCCGCGCGTCAGCGGGTTGAGCATGCCGGAGTTCTTGAGGCGGGCGGGCAGCGGGCGCAACAGTTTTGCCAGCAGCGCGCCGTGCGCCAGCACCCAGTCCCGCAGGGCGGGCCTGTGGGCGCGGCACTGGGCGGCGCGGGCCATCATGTTGAGGGTGGACACCGGCACGCCGTGCGGGCAGGAGATGTCGCAATTCTTGCAGTTGGAGCAATAGTGCAGCGACGGTTCCTCGGCGAGGCCCAGCAGGCGGAAGCGCTCGTAGGCCGGGCCTGTGAGACGCGGGCCGAGATAGTCGGGCGTTGCTTTGGCGACGGGGCAGGCAATCACGCAGGCCGTGCAGGCGATACAGGCGTCCGGCGTGGGGTGATGTGTTGTCATGACGAAGCTCCCTGACAGCGGGCGCATGCGGATTGGGCCGCGCGCCACGCGGTGGCGACGGCGACGCCGTTGCCGCTTTTTTCCGAAGCGAAATCATAGCCGCCCACGGAACGGCCCGCGAAAAAGACATTGTCCAGCGCGGGCGTGCCGTTGGCGTTCAGGGGCGACATGGCGCTGTTGACCATGACGCCGGCGGCGGCAAAGGCGTGGTTGCCAAAAATATCCCCATCGGACCAGTCTTCCGGGCGTGTGGGCAGCGGGGAGCCGTCCGACTGGAGCACGGGCAGCCCGAACACGGCTTCCCGGGCCTCTCCGGGCGAGGAAAGGAAGCCGCCGCCCAGAAAACCGCCCGTGGCCATGATGAAGGCTCTGGCGGCAAAGCGCCGCTGGCCGCAGGCTGTTTCCGCCACAAGCGCGGCGCAGTGCCCGCCGGTGGCGTCCGCGCCCGTAACCCTGGCGTTTTCCACCACGTCCACATCGCGCGTCCGCAGTTCTTCCTTCAGGGCCGCGTACAGGCGCAGGCCGCCGGTGCCCGGCGGCAGCGCGGGCATTTCCACCAGCGGTACGGGAACAGCGGCGGAAATGGCCTGCCATACCGCGTCGCTGAGGCCGCAGATGGGAGGCAGGAGGACTACGTCCGCGGGCATGGTGCGAAGGATTTTGCGCAGACCGGCTGTCAGCCAGGAGAAGCCTTCCGGCGTTTCGACATGGCGGGCGATATCCAGCGGCGAAAGGTTGCGGTGCGCTCCGGGAATGGGATTTTCCAGATGGGCCTCATGCCATGCCGCGATACCGGCAAGGTGGGGATAGCGGCGCAGCTGCGCCGTTACCAGCGCGGGGTGACTGTCCTTGAGGCCGTGGACGCCGGCAATCAGCACTGATCGGGCCCGATCCAGCAGTTCCCCCCGGCAGGAGGGCAGCGTCAGGAAAGTGGGCTTGAGCGTGCCGAGGATGGTCGGTATCCGCCGATTTCCCGCCGCCGCTTCCAGCGGCGCGCCATGACGCGCGCAGATATCGCGCAGCGCCGCCAGCGCCTGTTGCAGGCCTTCCCGCCCGATAAGACGGTACGGATGCCGTTCCGGCAGGGCGTCCAGGGCGTCCAGCGGAGAACCCTCCACGGCTTGGCCGTTGACATAGCCGAGAACGTCCACGCAGCCGCTGCCGATGCCCAGCGAGCCGCCGCCCCGGGAAAGTAGGGTGACGCGTCTGCCCTGGGAGGCGGCGGCGATGGCGGCCATGAGTCCGGCCATGCCGGCTCCTGTGACGAGAATGTCAGTTGTTCCGCTCACGGCAGGCTCCGTCGAGGTTGAGCGTGGCAAGATAGACGGCGCGGTTCAGCTCGCTTTCCTTGAGCTGCGTATCCCACAGGACGGGACGCAGGCCGCGCCAGCGCTCCTGAAGGAAGGCCCGCAGGTCGCGCACAGGGGAGAGGGCAAAGCGGACGTGGCGTTCCGCCAGGGCCGCCGCGGCCCGCAGGGAGCAGAACGAGCCCTGACAGGTCCCCATGCCCAGACGCGTGCGCAGGCGCACGTCATGCAGGGAGTGCGTCGCCGGGTCCTGGGCCACGTATTCGATTTCCGCCGCCGTCACCATTTCGCATTCGCACAGTATGCCGTTGCCGGTCTCTCGCGCGGCGTTGTTGACCACATCGCCAAAGGCGTCGCCCAGGCGATCGGCAACAAGACGGACGCCGTGCGCGGGAAACGCGCGCGCGGCCCGGGCCAGCGTTTCAGGGGCAGGATCGGGAATAAGGGGTTCTTCCGCCGTGCGGCAGGGGGTCGTGACGCCCAGACGCCGGCAGACGAGATCGCTCATGCGTTCGGCCATCAGGCGGTAGGTTGTCAGCTTGCCGCCGAAAATGCTGGCCATGCCGCGCAGGCCCTCGTCCATGTGATCCACGATGTGAAAGTTGCGGCTTGCGGCCCGGCCCGCCGCGCCGGTGGGCGTATAGAGGGGGCGCGTCCCCGCGAAGGCGCGCAGGATGCGGTAGCCGCGCAGGTCGGGGAACAGGGGTTCGCCGATGTCCAGCAGGCGCGTGACATCCTCGCTGGTGGGCGTGCGGTCCGCCGGATCGCCGGAAGGCGTGGAGGTGGTGCCGAAAATGGTCACGGAACCGTGCGGCACAAAAATGTCGCCGTCCGAACTTTTGTGAAGGCGGTTGATCACGCGGGAGGTGAAGCGGTGGTTGAAGACGATGAGCGTCCCCTTGTCCGGAGAAACGCCGACCTCCAGCCCGGCCATGCGTGCGACGGTTCCGGCCCAGGAACCCGCCGCGTTGACGACATAGTCGCAGGCGATGCCGACGGTTTCGCCCGTCATGCGGTTCCGGGCCTCCACGCCGGTCACGCGCCCCTGCTCGGTACGGATGGCCGTCACCTCATGGTAGGTCAGCGCCTCGCCGCCGTAGCGGCGCGCGCTCAGGGCGTTATGCCAGACAAGGCGGAAACCGTCGATGCAGGCATCGGGGACGCGATAGACTTCCCGCAGGCGCGGGGAAAGACGCGGTTCCAGGCGCAGGGCCTCGCCGGGGTCCAAGGCTTCCACAGGGATACCGGCCTTCCCGCAGGCCGCCGCCCATTGCGCGGAGAACGCCGGATCGTCTTCGGGAAGCGCGGCGAAGAAGCCTTCCGTTTCTTCCACGCACTGTTTCCCGATGCGCCGCATGATCATGTTCTCTTCGATGCATTCACGCGCGGATTCGGGATCGCCCGCCGCATAGCGTGCGCCGCTGTGCAGCAGGCCATGAAAACGCGAACTCGTGCCGTGGGCAAGCCCGCCCATTTCCAGAAGTACGGCCTCAACGCCGCGCATGCTCAGATCGCGTAAGACGCCGGTTCCGGTCGCGCCGCCGCCGATGATGACTACCGAGGTTTGTTTCACGCTACCTCCACAGTACCATATTTGCGCATTTTTCTACCCGCGCCCGTCAAGCGCTGTCAAGACGGCCCGCGTCCTTCCCGCGGCGCTTGCCTCGCTTTTCGTCCCGTTGTATCAAGCAGCGTGTCTGTAACCACCCATAACCAGGAAAAGCGCCGTCGTCCGGCGCAGCCGCAGGAGCATGTACGGATGGGCAAAAAACGCTGCTATGTTCTCGATATGGACGGCACCATCTATCTCGGATCCCTTCCCATTTCCGGAGCGGTCGATTTCGTCCGCCGCCACTGGGAGGAGGTGGATTTCTATTTTCTCAGCAACAATACCTCAAAGTCTCCTTCCGCCTATGTCCGCAAGCTGAACGGCATGGGCATTGCCGCCACCCCGGATCGCCTTCTGTCTCCGGTGACGCCGCTGGTGGATTTTTTGCGGCGCGAAGGCATTGCCTCCGCCTATCTTGTGGGCAATACGGAATTTTGTGGGCAGATGCGCGACGTCATGCCCGAACTGCGGCAGGTAGGCGCCAGCGGCCCGGCGGAAGCCGTCATCCTTGCCTACGATACGGAACTGACCTACGCCAAACTGGCGCGTTCGGCCCTCCTGCTGCAACAGCCGGGGGTGCGGTTTTTTGCCACGCATCCCGATCTTGTCTGTCCTTCGCCGGAAGGGCCTCTGCCCGATGTGGGCAGTATGCTGGGCCTGTACCGCATTGCCACGGGGCGGGAGCCGGAACGTATTTTTGGCAAACCGGATCCCGTGCTGCTTGCTCCCCTCCTGCAACGCTATGACAGGGAGGACATGCTGATGGTGGGCGATCGCCTGTCTACGGACAAGAAGCTTGCCGAGAACGCGGGCATTGACTTTCTGCTTGTTCTGAGCGGCGAGGCGCGGCGCGAGGATCTTGCCGGTCTCGAACGCCAGCCCGCCTACGTCTGTGACGACCTTGGCGGTTTTGAGCGCTACCTGGCTGGAAGGGATCGCGGATGAGGCGGCATATCTTTTTCGATCTGGACGGGACGCTTACCCATTCCGCGCCGGGCATCCTCAATTCCCTGCGCCATGCCTTTGCCGCGTTCGGGCCTGTGCCGTCCGGGGAGGCGCTGCGTTCCTGTATCGGGCCGCCCCTGCGGGAGAGCTTTGCCCGCCTGCTTTCTCCCGGCGCGGATGTGGAAAAGGCCGTGACCCTCTACCGCGCCTACTTCAGCGAGCGCGGCCTGTTTGAGAATTCCGTCTACCCCGGCATTCCCGCCATGCTGCAACGCCTCTCCGCACAGGCCAGCCTCTATCTGGCGACCTCAAAGCCGGAGGTCTTTGCCGTGCGCATCATGGATCACTTTGCGTTGAGCCCGTTTTTCAGCGGTCTGCACGGGGCCGATCTGAACGGACCGCGGCACGACAAGGATGACGTGCTGCGCCATGCGCTTTCCCGCCATGCCGTCGATCCCCTGGATGCCCTCATGGTTGGCGATCGCCGCCATGACGTGGAGGGCGCGCGCGCCGTGGGCCTCCCCTGCGTGGGGGTGGCCTACGGCTACGGTGGCCGTGCCGAACTGGAAGCCGCGGGCGCGGCGGCGGTTGTGGACGACGTGCCGTCGCTGGAACGGCTGCTGCGCGGCGGTGGGCTGTGATCGCTCCGGATGCAAAAAGGGGAACCCCCGGAGGGGTTCCCCTTTTGTAAAAAAGCCTTCAGGCCTACAGGTTAGAAGCTGTAGGTGAAGGTCAGGTCGGCGGACCACATGTCCTGCTTGCTGTAGGAATTGCCGGCGTGATCCCACGTGTCGTTGTCCATCATGTTGACGGCGTAGGCCAGCTCCAGACCCATCTTCAGGTTTTCGTAGATCTGGTAGTAGGTGTTCACGTTGAATTCGAGGATGCTGTCCTTTTCGGTCAGATACAGATCCTTCTTGTTGCTCTGCCAGGGAGCCCCGGCGTTGAAGCCGCCGTTGACTTCGTTGAAGGCGCTGGCGTAGCGGGCCATCTTGCGATCGTTGGTACCGCCGTAGTAGGCCACGCGCAGGGTGTGCTTCAGATCTTCCATGAAGGACAGATCCTTCACCTGGAGACCGATACCCCAGGAGCCGTCGAGGGAGAGCTTCAGGTCGGTATAGCCGCCGGTGTAGGCGACGTCTTCGCCCACCAGGCTGGTGAGCTTCTGTTCGGCGTAGAGGTAGGGCATCCGTTCGGAGCCGTTCTTGATGTTGCTGTCGTCGCCGGAGCCGTACCAGCCGAAGATGCCGGGAGTACCCCAATCCATCTTGTATTCGACAAGGGCCTTCACCAACCAGCCTTCACGCTGGGAGTTGGCGCGCACGGAATAGGCGGGAGCGCCTTCGTACATGCGGGTAGCGAAGTAGCGGCCCATTTTTTCGACATAACCGTAGTTGACGTCGAATTCGATGTTGATGGGATCAAGGGCGGTCACCTTGATGGGCAGGCCAGCCCAGAACATGGCGCCGTAGGGCTTGGCGGTCGTGGAAGCGCCGGGATAGCCGAAGGGATAGTTGCCTAGGCCGGCAACGGTGTCGATGCCGGTCTTGCCGTATTCGGAAGCGCCGAAGGTGTTCTTGCCGCGCATGCCGTACATGGCCCACGGGGTCACCTGCACGCCGTCAAAGCTCAGCGGCAGGGACAGCATGAACAGATCCATGTTGTCCAGATACTGGGCGTTCTTGCCGTTGACGCCACCGTAGTTGTCATTGTAGGGGCGGGCCCACATGGCGGTCAGGCCGACGTTTTCGTTGAACTGATAGGAGGCTACGATGGCGGCGGTATCCGTGTTGTGCAGTACATTGCCGGAACCGACGGCGTTGGGCAGGCTGATGTTCTGGAGACCCATGCGGATCTTCAGGTCGGTCTGGGGCACGATCCAGTCGAGGTAGGCCTGACGGACCTTCACCACCGTGCCGTCAGCGCCCATGGCGCCGCCGTCGCTGCCCTTGCCCCAGTTCTGATGGCCGATTTCAAAGAACACGGTGCCGGACAGGGCTTCGGAAGCCACAGCGTCCAACTGCAGACGGACGCGCTGGCGCGCCTTGAAAATATCATTGGTATCCGTGTGGCTGCCGTTCGTTTTCTCGGTCATGGTGGAATCGCCGGCGGCAAAGCCGAACTGCCACTGACCCTTGGCCTTGAAATCAACAGCGCTGGCACACGTGGCGGCTCCCATCACCATGGCGGCGGCAAGCGCAAGCGTCGTAAGCTTTTTCATGACATACCTTCCTTACTTCTTTTACTGACATCTCTTGGGGCTTTCGCCCATACCCGTCGGGGCCTTCCTTTTCTCCGGCATATGCCGGGAGTCGAACAGCTGTGTTCCACTCACCGCGGGTAGCCTCCAGCTTTCCCTTGGTTGTCAAAATTTTTATACCCCTTTCACGGCTTTGTCAAAAAGAAAAATCCGTGTGGGGGCGTTTTTTTTTTTTTTCTTTTTTATCCTTGTATATCAATGAGATAGCGTATTTTTTACGTGGGTTGGCGCGTTTTGCCCCCAGAGGGCGCGCGAAAAAAGATTCGGGCGTTTTTTATGGCGGCGCGATCGGGGGCCGGTGTGTCAGCGCCGCGCCATGAGGCGCAGGGACGGCCGGGAGAAGCGATCCCAGTCGGCGTTGAGCTCCAGACCGGGGACGAGCGCGCGCACCACGGGAATGGCGAAATCGTCGCGTGTCAGATCCACATAGACCGGCGTTCTGCCGTGGGCGCGCAGGACGGCTTCCAGCAGGCGCAGGTTGTCGTGCGGGGAGGGCAGGCTGTAGTCCGGCAGATCCTCCAGCACGCGCACCGGCAGGTTGCCCAGGGCCGGGCCTGTGGGGCCGCCGTGGGGGTAGGGCCACGGCGTTTCCGTCAGCGCCGCCAGCGCCGCCCGCGCGCCGCACAGGTGCGCTCCCGTGGCGCGTGCCACCTGTCCGCGTGGCCCCATGACAAAACATTGATAGGCGGGAACCCCCAGTTCCGTCGTGATGTCCTGAAACTGCACCTGTACGCCGCGCGCGGCGTAGTCGTCCAGCAGGGCCTGAAGGCGGGGGTCGCGCGAGGCCAGGCGAAAGCAGTGCTCCCTGCGGAACGGCGTCGTGGCTTCCGCGTCGCGCTCGATGATTTCCGTCAGCGCCGCGACGCGGGCCTCTTCCATAATATTGCCCGAGGCCAGCCCGGTGGAGCCGCCCGCCAGAAAAATGGACGGTTCGTCGGCATTGAAGAAGAGGAAGACGGCCTGCGCCGGAACAAGGACGCCGTTACCGGCGGGATCCTTCCCGGAGAGCCAGTAGAGAGGGGCGTCAGGCGCGGGGGCCTCCAGCGGCAGCGCGTCGGGGGCGAGGAAGGATCGGCCTTCGGCCTCCAGAGACGCGCGGGAGGCGCGCAGCAGGGGCAGCGGCGTCGCCCGTTGCAGGATTTCCACGGCGTCGTGCGCGCCTTTGCCTACGCTGACATAGGCGCTGGCGCGCTCCACGATTTCCATGGCGTAGGAGGCGCGCGCTCCGGCCAGCGACAGGCCGCGCCCGTAGGCCGTCGCCTGCCCCCGCGCATGCCAGTGGTGCCGTCCCGCATCGCAGCGCATGTCCATCCGCCAGTGGTGCAGCAGGGCAATGGGCGAAAGGGATGCCTCGTGCCGCATTTCCTGCCCGGCAAGGATGCCGGCCTCCATAAGCGCGTCCATGGCCCGCAGGTAGGTTTCCTGGGCGGGGGGGCGTTCCCAGGCCGGAGAGGGGGGCGTGCCGTCCGGCGGAAGGCCCTTGCGCCAGTCCGCGCACAGCCGCTCCAGCGCGGGCGCGGCGTCCGCCATGCGCTGGCGTTCCGCCGCCACGGCGTCCGCCGGAAAAAGCGGGGGCGGCAACGCTTCCGTGTCGTCGGGATGGGGCAGGGCGTGATGTTCCAGAATGTTGCCCGCCCAGACGTCGTTCCAGGCCCGTGTCGCGGCAGCGTCGTCACAGGTGGCCGCCCGCAGGTAGATAGCCGGGGTGGCGTGGGCCAGCCGTCGCGCCGCGTCGGCGGGAAACGCCGCGCAGACCTCCGCCTTTGCCCCATCGAGAACGCCGCACTCCAGCAGCAGCGCCGCCAGCGCCGGGCGCGGGAAGCGCGTCCCGTCCCAGGCTTTCCCGGCCAGCTTCCGTAATTCCTCCGGGCTTTTTCCGTGCAGCAGGCGCAGGCAGTGAAGATGCAGAAAATCGTCCCAGGGGGTGTTTTCCAGCCGCCGCAACGCCTGATCCTCGTCCAGCCCCTGGGGTTCGCAGGAGAAGTAGCCGGTGGTGGCTTCGGTCTGGGCGTGCGTATAGGCGTATTCCAGCAAGGGCGGGCTTTCGGTCATGGCATTTCCTTCCTACGGTAACAGAAAAGCCCGTATCTCCTGATACGGGCTTGGAATTGCTGGGGCGAAAGATGGGACTTGAACCCACGGCCACCTGGGCCACAACCAGGTGCTCTACCAACTGAGCTACTTCCGCCGTTTGGTGTGAAAGTGCTTTTACGCGACGTTGGCGGAGTTGGCAAGCGTTTTTTTCAAAAAAAGCTGTTCTGGATTTTTTCTGGAAAAAGCGTACCGTCTCAGACGGGGGCCAGGACCGTTTCCCCCGCATTCTCCAAGGTTCCCCAGGATTCCGCCAGACCGCGCCCGCGTGGCGGCGGATCGATCCCCCTACCACCACACCATCAGAGGACGCATGGACAAGCTTCTCATCGAAGGCGGCGCGCGCCTTGAAGGCGCCGTCGAGGTTGGCGGCTCCAAAAACGCCGCGCTGCCCATTCTCTTCGGGACCATCCTGCTGGACGGCCCCATGACGTTCACCAATGTCCCTGACCTGCGCGACATCCACACCACCCTCACCCTGCTGGGGATGCTCGGTTGCCCCTGCGCCCATGAAAACCGCGTGGTGCGGGCTGATCCCGGACGCCTCAGGGACGAGGCCCCCTACGATCTTGTGCGCACCATGCGCGCTTCGGTTCTCTGTCTCGGCCCGCT
Source organism: uncultured Desulfovibrio sp. (assembly GCA_934546745.1). Classification (GTDB taxonomy): domain Bacteria; phylum Desulfobacterota; class Desulfovibrionia; order Desulfovibrionales; family Desulfovibrionaceae; genus Desulfovibrio. The sequence continues at coordinate 71,087 of CAKTDV010000007.1, forward strand.
GCTGGCCCGCATCGGCAAGGCGCGCGTCGCCCTGCCGGGCGGCTGCGCCATCGGCGCGCGCCCCGTGGATCAGCACCTCAAGGGGCTGGAAAAGATGGGCGCGCATTTTGAGCTTGAGAACGGGTATATCCTGGGACGGTGCGACGGGCTCAGGGGCGCGCGCATCACCTTTGACATGCCGACGGTGGGAGGCACGGAAAACCTGCTCATGGCCGCCACGCTGGCCGACGGGGAGACCGTGCTGGAAAACTGCGCCCGCGAGCCTGAGGTGGTGGATCTTGCCCGTTTTCTGCGCCATTGCGGCGCGCGTATCGAGGGCGAGGGCAGCGGTACCATCACGGTGCGCGGGGTGTCCGGCCTGCGTGGCTCCAGCTATGCCGTCATGCCCGATCGCATCGAGGCCGGGACCTTTCTTGCCGCGGCCGCCGTTACCGGTGGCGATCTGCTGGTGCGGGGCTGCCCCTATGAGGAGCTGGAAGCCGTGATCCTCAAGCTGCGGGATATGGGCCTGCGCATTGAGCGGACGCCCGGGGGCGTCCGCGCCGCCTGCGACGGCCCGTTGCGGGGAACGGAGGTGAAGACCCAGCCCTATCCCGGTTTTCCCACGGACATGCAGGCGCAGATCATGGCCGTCATGGCGCTGGCCAGGGGAACGAGCGTGGTGGAGGAACGGATTTTTGAGAACCGTTTCATGCATGTGCTGGAGCTGGTCCGTCTTGGCGCGGACATCAGGGTTTCCGGGCGCACGGCCATGATCCGCGGCGTGGAGAGGCTCACCGGCGCTCCGGTCATGGCGTCGGATCTGCGCGCCAGCGCGTCGCTCGTGCTGGCGGGCCTGGCCGCCCGCGGCCTGACGGAAGTCCGGCGCATCTACCATCTGGATCGCGGCTATGAGCGCATTGAAGAGAAGCTGAACGCCGTGGGCGCGCGCATTCGCCGCGTCCGGGACTGAATCCAACGTAACGGAGGGATTGCCATGCCCCGTCTTCCGCTCTGCCTGCTGGTTTTCTGCTGCCTTTTCCTGAACGGCTGCAACGTCGCCTATGGCGTCTACGATGACAAGCGCCTGACCGGCACCATTGCCGAGGACAAGAGCATCGCCACCGCCATCAAGACGGATCTGCTGAACCACAACTTCAGCGACGGCTGGGACATTTCCGTCTATTGCTACTACGGCCACGTGTTCCTTGTGGGGGAAGCGCCCGCCGGCGCACGCAACGAGGCCCTCACCATCGCCCGCCGGGACGCGCGCGTGCGATCCGTTCGTACCCACTGGTTCAAGCCGGCTTCCAGCGAAACTTCCGATATGGTTCTGGCGGCCCGGCTCCGGACGGAGCTCATCAGCGCCAGCAATCTCAGTTCCACACGTATCGACACCAAGGTCAACAGCGGCCGCGTCGTCCTGCTTGGCGTCGTCGCCAACGACGAGGAACGCGCGCTGGCCGTCCGCACGGCCAAACGCGTCGAGGGCGTCGTTCGCGTTGACAGCTACCTGATGCTGCCTGGGGAGGCCGTTCCCGCCGCGCCGCGGCGGATGCAGGAAACAGCGCTCTGATCAGCGCCGGTCACACGGCGTCCACACGCGGGGGATGGCTCTCTCTTCAAAAAGGGGGAGAACCTTCCCCGCATTCCGTGTTGGGCGCAAAAATGGAAGTATGTTGCCTTGGCAACATGATTCGCACAGCCTTCTTTGTACCGTATGGCACAAGCCGCATGTCGCATGGGCAACGTTGATGTGACGCGGCGGCTTTTCATCCGTACCCGCGACGGGAGGAAGTGCCATGTTCTCGTTTACGGAACTGACAAATCTGAATCTTTGCTGGAAGGAATTGGCGCAGGAGAATGTCTTCACCTGCAAAAAAGGCTATCGTTTCCCGGCGCAGCACGGATCCATCTATTTTATCCTGCGGGGGCGCGTCCGCCTTGCCGCCCTGACGCCGGACGGAGAGGAGAAGAACCTCTGGTATTTGCGGGAGGGCTGCTTCTTCAATGAGACGCCCGCCTTTTTGGAAGGACTCTCCGATGCCTTCATGCATCGGCCGCGGGAGGCCGATGCCGTACCCCCGACGGTGTCCTCCTTTCATGAATGCACGGAAGCCTCCCTGCTGGGCACGCTGTCGTTCGCGCGCGTCAGGCAGGTGGGGCTGTGCCGCCCGGAGATGCTCCTCAATCTCTGTCACAGCTTCAGCCTCAAGGTGAGCCTGCTGGCGCAGAACATGGCCTCGTTCACGCTGGAGACGCCCAAGCGGCGCGTTTACAAATATCTTGCCACACGTATTGAGCCGGGCAGCAATCCGCCCCGGATTCAGCGCACCATGTCGTATATCGAACTGGCGAACCTGCTCGGCATGCACCGCATTTCCCTCTACAAAATACTCAACGCCGCCCGGAAGGGCGGTATCCTCGCATTTGACAAGAAAGACAATGCCGTCATCGTGTTGCAGCCGGAAATTTTTTTCCGCAATGCGGGCATGTAGCGCGGGAGCCGGAAAAAGCGGTGCCGCGCGGAGAGAGGGCGGCGTGAATCACTGGAAAATTTGTGCCAGACGCGCTTTTTTGTGAAAGATGTTGCAAGGACAACAGGAACCCTCCTGAAAACCTCCTAGTGTGAAATCAGAAGAAAGGTTGAACGCGCCGCCGGGCGTGAGGCAACCGCAAAAACAGGAGCCCCGCCAGGGGAACGGGCTGTTTCTCCGGCGATACCGTCTTCTTTTCACACGCAACACGTAACGGGAGAATGCCAAGGAGGATGTATGGGAGCTGAAGCACAAGCGGAAACGCCGACGAAGAACCTGCCAGTAGCGATGATCCTGCATACGATCATCGGCGTGGGCCTGATGTTCTCAGGTCTTTTCCTCCCCAGTCTTTCCATCGTGACAGAGCCGACGGCCAAGCTTCTGGCTCTGGGGCTGCCGCAGGTGGACGGCGGCGTCTTGGTGGAAGTGACGCGCATGGGGATGGTTGCCACCATGATTTTCCTCGGCGTGGTGTATCTCTGGACGTTTGTGGACACGCTGTGGCCGGGCTTTCTGGGCCTGCTGATGCTGATTTTCTGCGGCTATGCCCCGGCCCCCAAAATCCTGAACATGTTTTTCGGGAATCCGATGGTGGTCATGATCTTCTTCCTGATGATCTTCGCCTCCGCCATCGTGCACAGCAATATCGCCGCCTGGCTGGCGCGCTGGCTGATGACGCGCGACTTCATCGAAGGCCGTCCGTGGGTCATGACGGCGACCTTTCTGGTGGGGAGCTACTGCGTGGCCTTCCTTGATCAGGTGACGGCCTGTTTCCTCATGTGGCCCATTCTGTTCTCCGTTTTTGAGCAGACAGGCTACAGGAAGGGTGATCGCTACGTCTCCATCATGACGGTCTACGTCGTCATTGCCATCCTGTGTTCCTTCGCCACAGATCCCTTCAAGGGCGGGGCCTTCTATCTGCTGGTGAACCTGCAGAGCCTTGCCGCGGCCGATTCCGGCATGGCCGTGCCCGTGCTGAACACCGCCGCCTATCTGGCGTTCGGCGTGGTGATCTCCCTTGCCAGCATCGCCATGCTGCTCCTGCTGATGCGCTTTGTGTTCCGCGTGGATGTGTCGCCCCTGCTGCGCCTGAACGTGGCCGATCTCAAGAAGGAACCCCTGCCGCCGCTGACGGCCAATCAGAAGGTGCTGCTGGGGATCTTTTTCTTCTACGCCATGTGGCTCCTGCTGCCCTCGCTTATCGGCAAGGAAAACGCCGTGGGGGCGTTCCTGACGCGCAACAGCATGGCCGGTTCCGCCGTGTCCGTACTGCTTCTCTGCATCATCCCCATCAAGGGGCGTCCTGTCGCCGACATCTGCGTGAGCAACGCGGTGTTTCCGTGGCGCGTCTTTTTCCTCATCGCCTTCGCCATGCTGCTTGGCGGCGCCATGACGGCCAAGGGCACCAACGTGTCCCTGTGGATGGAATGCGCCATGCGCGGCCTGTTGTCCGGCTTCAGCGTGTCCGCCCTGACCATCGCCGTCATCCTGTTGGGCATCTTCCTGACGAATTTCTGCAATTCCGTGGTGCTCGGTCTGGTGCTGACGCCCGTGCTGGTGGCCGTGAGCCAGGCGTTCGGTTTTTCCGCCGCGCCCATCATGGCCTGTTTCATCTTCGCCGTGCTGATTGCGGCCTGCACGCCCGCGGCCTCGCCCTTTGCGGCGATGCTGTTCGGCCATACCAAGTGGGCCGCCAAGACCGATATGATCAAGCACAGCGTCATCGCCTCGGCCGTTGTCGCCGGGGTGGTCATCGTCATTGGAATGCCGCTGGCCACGCTGATTTTTGACTAGCTGGCGAAATGTCCGCCGGGAATGCCCGCCCGGACATGGCGCGGGCTCCGGCCGGAAAGATTCTTTCAAGAGGTTCCGTTATGGAAAAATACGATATTGTCATTGTGGGCGGCGGCCCCGCCGGTCTGACGGCTTCCATCTACGCCGCGCGCGCGAACATGAAAACGCTGGTGCTGGACAAGCTGGCCCCCGGTGGCCAGATCATCAACACCAACGAGATTGCCAACTACACCGGTTTTGACGTCATCAACGGCGCGGAACTGGCCATCAAGATGTTCGAGCATTCGCAGAAAAACGGCGTTGCCTTCGAATACAGGACCGTGATCGGCATTGAGGACCACGGTGAAACCAAGGTCGTTGTCTGCGAGGAGGAGAACGCCCGCTATGAAGCCAGCGCGGTCATCATCGCGACGGGGACGCGGCCCCGCCGTCTGGGCGTTCCCGGCGAGGAGGCCCATGCGGGCGCGGGCGTGAGCTGGTGCGCCATCTGCGACGGCGCGCAGTATCGCGGCAAGGATGTGGTCGTGATCGGCGGCGGCAATTCCGCTGTGGAGGAGTCCATCTACCTTGCGGGCATCGTGAACAGGCTCACCGTGGTGACCATGTTCGATCTGACGGCGGATCCCGTGGCCTGCGACAAACTGCGCGCCATGCCCAATGTGGAGATTTTTCCCTATCAGGATGTGCTGGAGTTTGTGGGCGACGCCAAGATCGAGGGCGTGCGCTTCAAATCCACACGGGAGGATGCCGCCGAGCGCCTTGTGAAATGCGACGGCGTGTTCGAATACATCGGTCTTGAGCCCACGGCGGGCTTTTGCGCCGATCTTGGCATCCTGAACAAGATGGGCTGCATCGAGGTTGACAGCCAGATGCGCACCTCCCGCCCCGGCATCTTCGGCGCGGGCGACATCATTGCCAAGCAGTTGCGCCAGGTGGCTACGGCCTGCGGCGACGGCGCCGTGGCCGCGCACAACGCCGCCTCCTATGTCGAATCCCTGCGCAAATAATTCCTGAGGAGATAGCCACATGATTACCGAAGTCGATACCGCCGCCTACGATGCACTGGACAAATCCGGCCCCATGCTGGTGGAGTTCTATTCCAAGACATGCGGCCCCTGCAAAATGCTGGCGTTCGTCCTGAAGGACGTCGCGAAAACCGATCCTGATTTCCCCATCTATACCATCGACTACGACGCCAATCAGGAACTCAAGGAACGCTGCGGCGTCAAGGGTTTCCCGACACTGCTTTTCATGAGGGACGGCGTTGAGGTCTCCCGTCTTGAAGGGCTGAAGCAGAAGCCTGTCATTCTTGAGGAAATAGCCAAACTCAAAGCCTGAACCTTCCTTCCTTACGGACTTCCCTTACTGTCAGTTGGAGAAACTATCATGACGAAAAATCGCATCACCCACACGCTGGAAGAACATCTCATCACCCGCCAGAACAAGGCGGAAAAGGAATTCCTCGCGGCGTTTGAAAGTGAAAAACCCGCGCTGGAAAACGCCCACGTCCTGGTGAACCCCTACCTCATCAACCCGCTCTGCGCGCTGATCCTCTTCAAGACGGACAAGCCCGCCGCCGCGACGCTGACGCTTCATGGCAAGCGCAACGACCGTGAGGACATCGTCCATGCCTTCCCCGAGGGCACGAGCCATGCGTTGCCTGTGGTGGGCCTGTATGAGGGCGTCGTGACCAAGGTGTCCGTCAGCCTGTCCACCGGCGAAAGCAAGACTTTTGAAATCCAGGCGCAGCCGCTGCCCGAAGATGTGTGCCGTTGCCGGAACATCGCCACGTCCATGGACTATTTCGGGAACAACTTCATGTTCCTGACCCCCGCCGGCAAAAACCTGCCCACCGCCTACGACTACATGGGCGATATCCGCTGGCTGCTGACCGTCAACACGATGTTCGACATCAAGCGCCTGAGGAACGGCAACATCATGACCGGGTCGCAGCGCTTCTGCCGTATGCCCTACAATGCCACGGGGCTTGTCGAACTGAACCTGCTGGGCAAGATTTACAAGGAATACCGCATGCCCGGCAACTACCATCACGATCACTTTGAAATGCCCGACGGCAATATCCTTGCCCTCACACAGGACTTCTCCAATGGCAGCACCACCGTGGAGGACATGATCGCCCTGCTGGATCGCGAAACCGGCGAGGTGCTGCGCACGTGGGATTACAAGACCTTCCTTCCCCAGAACGTGGGCGGATCCGGCTCGCAGGACGCGCACGACTGGTTCCATAACAACGCGCTGTGGTACAATCCAACGAACAATACGATCACCATTTCCGGCCGGCATCAGGATGCCGTGGTGAACTTCGATTACGAGACCAGCAAGCTCAACTGGATCATCGGCGACCCCGAAGGCTGGCCCGAAGACATGCAGAAGTATTTCTTCAAGCCGGTGGGCGATCTGAAGAACTTTGACTGGCAGTATGAACAGCACGCCTGCGTCGTCTGCCCCAACGGCGACATCATGTGCTTTGACAACGGCCAGTACCGCTCCAAGGTCAAGGCGAAGTACATCCGTAACCGTGACAATTTCTCGCGCGGCGTGCGCTACCGCATCGATACCGACAAGATGGAAATTGAGCAGGTGTGGCAGTACGGCAAGGAACTGGGGCAGACCTTCTTCTCGCCCTATATCTGCAACGTGGAGTACTACGACGAAGGCCACTACCTGATTCACTCCGGCGGCATCGGCTGGAAGGACGGCTACGCCTCCGACGCGCTGGGCGCGTTCATCAACCCCAAAAAGGATCCTTCCACGGACATCTGCTCCAAGACCGTGGAGCAGAAGGACGGCGTCGTCATGTACTACATGGAAGTGGACGGGAACTTCTACCGTGCCGAAAAGCTCTCTCCCTACCATGACGGCGTGAATGCCGCCTTTGGCGACGGGAAGCTGATCGGCCGTCTGGACGTGACCCCCACCTTTGACACCATTCCCGATGTTCCTGAGCGCGATGAGGTGATCGACGCCTGGCATCAGGTGAACATTGAGGAAGACGAGGATCGTTTTGTCTTCCACGGCACCTTTGCCCGCGGTTCCCTTGCCATGATCCTGCTGGAAGGTGAAAAGGAGACCCGCGGCTATTTCCTCAATACCGCCGCCTCGTATCACCTTGCCATGTGCTCCGGCGCGTACCTTGAGGACGACGAGCGCGCCATCAAGATGAACATCAGCAAGGAAGGGCTCTCCGGGAAGTACACCGTCAAGGTTCTGGTGGAAGACGCCATCTATCAGACCGGCGTGACCATCTACTGCTAACAATGTGTGGCCGGGTACTTCCGTCCCCGGCCGATCACAGGGGCCGTCCTCCATGCCCGCGGGGGACGGCCTCACAGAAAACCGCCGCCGCGCAGGGAATCCCGCACAGCGGCGTTTTTCTGTTGGCTCACGGCCAATCGGAATGGGAAGGGGCCTCCTTTTACCGTGCCCCTGATCCTGGATCGTCCTTGCCCGTCCCGCTCCCGTGCCGCAGGACACGGACCAGAAAGGAATCCCGGTGGAAGGCGAAGAGGGGGACGACGGCGCCGATGACGAGGGCACACATGACAAAGAAGGTAGTAAGTCCGTTGAAGAATATTTCGCTGAGGAGGGCTTCGCGCAGGGGGCCTTTGGCGGCGTCGAGAAAGCGCATGGTCGCAAGTATGGTCTTATAGGCGAACATGCCGGGAATCATGGGGAGGAGGGCGGGAAAGGCGAAAAGCTCCGCTGGTGTGTGCCAGCGCCGGGCGCAGGGGATGCTGAGCAGGGAGATGAGCGTTGCGCCGCAGAGGGAAGCCAGCGCGATGCCGGTACTTCCCTCAAGGAGAAAGCGGGTCATATGTCCCAATCCAGCGAGAACTCCGGCGACAAGGCATATCCTGACGGGAGGGTTGGAGATGAGGGCGAAGCCTACGCAGGCCACAAACGCGAAGACGGCATCGGCCAGCGCCGCGCCGGCGAGGGGGAGGATGTCCGCCGTCACAGCAGCCAGACTCCAAGAAGCAGCATGGTCAGGGAAAGCCCCACGGCGATGCAGGCGATGAGGACGCCGGCCTGTACGGCGCGCGCGATGCCCATGAGAATGTGCCCGTCGAGCATGTCGTGCATGGCATTGATGAGGGGAATGCCGGGGATGAGGAAAAGGACGCTGACGCCCAGCGCCGTCTGCGGCGTGGAGCCAAGCTGCCAGACGACGGCGGGGGCGGCAATCAGGGAGGCGGCAAAGGCGGAAACAATGAAGATCACCTTGTGGTCAAGGCCGAAGGCCGTCAGCTTCTGACGGACGAGGAAACCGGCAAAGGTCGCGAGAAAGACGAAGCCCATGGCGACGGCGTCTCCCTCGAAAAGACGGCAGAAGGCGGCGTTGGCGCACGCCACCAGCAGGCGCAGGCGCAGGGGGGAGACCGAGGGGAGGGCCATGATGCTTTCGAAATCCCGCCATGCCTCCCTGAGAGACAGGCGTTCGTCGACGATACGCCAGCCGAGCGCATTGAGGGCGGCAACGCGGCTGAAGTTGGGGCCTCCCGGCGGGATGGTGCATACGGCCGTCTTGCTGCCGCCGCCGGGACTGTCCGAGACGGTGATCATCACATGGCGCGAAAACATGGCGATGTCCACAGAGAATCCGTAGGAGGCGGCGATGCGCTGGGCATTGCGATCCACGCGGGAGGTCTGTGTACCGCAGGCCAGCAGCGTCGTGCAGAAGGAGCGCAGGAAGGCCAGCATTTGCGGCAGGCTGGGTTTGCGGCCGCCGGTCGCGCCGTCGTGGTGAAGGCCGCCATGCGGTAACGGACGGCGGCCGGGAGGCGTCCGCCGCCGGAGAGGAGACGGCGGACGGGGGCTATATGTCCCGCTCGTTTTCATTGAACAGCCAGTGCAGCACACGCTTGTGGACGCGCAGGCGGTTCTCCGCCTGAAGAAGCAGCAGGGAGGCCGGGCCGCACAGGACGGACTTTTCCACCGGCAGGGTATTCATGGGCGCCGATCCGAGCAGAAGGCGCGCCTTGGGCGCGGCTCTGGACATGAGCGCCCCGGAAATGCGCCAGTGCGGCTCCTCTTCCTGATCCAGGTCGCCGCGGCAACCGGCAAAGACGAAATCGGCGCCTTCGACGGCTTCTTCCGGGCTGCTGGTGAAATCGAGAGTGACGCCGTGGAAGGTCGCGGCCTGCCGCAGGGGGGTGGGGTCGATCCGGGGAGGAAGGGCCACGCGCAGACGGTAGGGGAAGAAGCGCAGCCCTTCGACAAGAGAGTAGAGCGCGCCGTTGTCACAACCGACCCAGCCTATCGTGACGCCGTCGAGACTGTCGCGGGAAAAGCGCAGCATGCAGGCCACATCCGCCAGGACGTGGACGGGATGGCCGTCGGGGCTGCCGGCGTTGACGAGAGGAAAGGTGATGACGTCCCACGGGGCGTCGGCCCATGAGGAGGCTGGCAGGCCGTAAAGATACATGCAGTCCACAAAGTAGCCGAACTGGCAGAGGAGCTCCCGCTGATACCGGCCTGCCAGAGACTCGCGCCACGGGCCGAGGCCCTGATAGACGACGGAGCCGCCCATCTGGCGCACGGCGGCGGTGACGCAGAGCCGTTCCAGAAAGGCTTCCTGGGAAAAAAAGAGCGCCGCCGTCCGTTCCGCCATGAAATCCGTGGGTGCTTTCGCGTCGGGAATGCCGCGCGCCTGCTGCACCAGCAGCCAGGCCGTTTCCTCGCCAAGATCGCTCAGGTTCATGAAATACCGTGCCATAGGAAACCTCCATCCAGCCAGCGATGTTATCCGTGCCAGGCCTATGCCGTCCGGATTTTTATAGCAGCCGTGCGGGAAGCTGTCCAGACAGGCCCGGCGGGCTTGAGAAAATGCCTGTTACGGGGTATGGCTGTGAATGCGGGATCCGGATTCGCGCCGTGCCCGCATGACCGGACACAGCCTGTTGCGAGGACGCCTCATGAAAGCCTTTATGTTTGATTTGGACGGAACGTTGCTGGATACGCTGGAGGACATAGCCGCCAGCTGCAATCTTCTGCTGGAGGCGCATGGCTGGCCCGGCCATCCTGTCGCGGCCTACCGTCATATGGTGGGGAACGGCTTCGCGACGCTGATCCGGCGGGCTGTGCCGGACGCCGTGCTGGCATCGCTGGACAGCGGCGCGCTGGAACGTCTGGTGGAGGAGGGGCGCGGCATCTATGCGGCGCATCTGCACGGGGCGACGGCCCCGTATCCGGGCATGGAGAAAACGCTGGCGGAGCTGGCCCGCAAGGGGTTTGCGCTGGCCGTCCTTTCCAATAAGCCGGACGAGATGACGCGGGCCGTCATTGCCCGTCAGTTTCCCTCCATCCCTTTTGCCCTGGTGCGCGGCGGAAGGGCGGATACGCCCCTCAAGCCGGATCCGGCCGGAGCGCTGGCCATGTTGCGCGAGATGCGGGTGCCACCCGAAGCGTGTTTTTATGTCGGCGACAGCGCTGTGGATATGCGGACGGCGCTGGCGGCGGGCATGAGGCCCGTGGGCGTTGCCTGGGGATTTCGGGGCGAGGATGAGGTCGTGGCCGCGGGAGCCGCCTGCGTGCTGCGCTGTGCGAAAGACGCGCTGGCGCTGGCCGAAGGACGGCTCGAATGCCGGAAATGAGGCGCGGCCCCGGCAAAACGTGCGGAGGGAATATGGAACGCCCCATTATCTTTATTGATGAGGATCGTTGCGACGGCTGCGGGCAGTGCGTGCTGGAATGCGCCGAGGGTGCGCTTGCCGTTGTGGATGGCAAGGTTCGCCTGATCAGCGACAGCTACTGCGATGGGCTGGGGGCCTGTCTGAGCTGCCCCCGGGATGCCCTGCGCCTTGTCACACGGGAAGCGGCGGCATTTGACGAGGCCGCCGCGCTGGCCGCCAGGGCGGCGCGACGGGGAGAAACGCCCGGCGGGGAGCGCGGCTGTCCGGGAAGCGCCGCGCGCACGCTGACGCCGCTGGCCCCCCTTGCCGCGCAAACGGAGGCGGGAACGCCGGTGTTGCGCGCGCGGACGCCGACCTGGCCCCTGCAATTGCGTCTGATACCGCCCGCCGCGCCGTTTCTGCGCCATGCGGATATCCTTCTTGCGGCCCAGTGCGCGGGCTTCGCGCTGCCGGATTTGCATGAAAGATGGTTACGTGGACGGGTTCCCGTCATCGCCTGTCCGAAGCTGGATACGGACGGGAGCGGTACCCTGGATCGCCTGACGGCCCTCCTGCGCGGTCATGCCGACGCGCCGCCGGCCAGTCTGACGGTGCTGCGCATGAGCGTGCCCTGCTGCGCCGGGCTGGATCGGCTTGCGCACGCCGCCGTGCGGCGGGCCGGATTGGGCCTGATTCCCCAGACGCGCATCGTTTCGCTGGGATAGTCTTTCTCTCTTGACAAAACCTAGTGGAACACTATGTTTTATCCGCGAATGCGCACATCCGTGCCGAGGTGACAATCCATGCCCATACAGATTCCCGCCGATCTTCCCGCACGCGCCGCCCTTGAGAGCGAAAGCATCTTCGTCATGACCGAGGATCGCGCCACTCGCCAGGACATACGCCCGCTGGAGATTGCCATTGTCAATCTGATGCCGACGAAGATCGCCACGGAGACGCAGTTGCTGCGTCTTCTGGGGAATACGGCGCTTCAGGTCAACATCACGTTGCTGCGCACGGCCGGGCATCAGTCAAAAAATACACCCGCGCAACATCTTGAGCGTTTTTACAAGACGTTCGACGAGATCCGGCACCGGCGCTTTGACGGCATGATTGTGACGGGAGCGCCGGTGGAGCATCTGCCGTTTGAGGAGGTGGACTACTGGGAGGAGCTGTTGCGCATCATGGCCTATGCCAATGACAACGCCTTTTCCACCCTGTACATCTGCTGGGCGGCGCAGGCGGCGCTCTATCATTTTTACGGTATCCGCAAACATGCGTTGCCCCAGAAACTTTCCGGCGTGTACGCGCATCATTCGCTGTTTCCCCTGTGTCCGTTGTTCAGGGGGTTTGACGACGATTTCCTTGCCCCGCATTCCCGGAATACGGAGGTGCGCCGCATCGATGTGGAAGGCGTCGGGAACCTGCGCATCCTTGCCGAGTCGGACGAGGCTGGTCTTGCCGTGGTGGAGAGCCTCGACCATTCGCAGGTGTTCATGACAGGCCATCTTGAGTATGATCGCGGGACACTGGATGCCGAATACCGGCGGGATATGGGGCGCGGCCTCAACCCGGAGCCGCCGCGGCACTACTATCCGGATGGGAATCCCGACAACATCCCGGCCATGACATGGCGGGCCCATGCCCACCTTTTTTACAGCAACTGGCTCAACTATTATGTCTATCAGGAGACGCCCTTTGACTTGCGGGGCGACGGGTCGTTGCGGGAGCGGGAATGAGATTCTCCACACGGACGCGCTACGGACTGCGTTTTCTGATCCGTCTCGCGGCCCTGCCGGAAGGCGAACGGCTGCAACTCGGACACGTGGCGCGTGAGGAAAATATTTCTCCCAGCTATCTGGAACAGATCGTCCGGGCATTGAAGCCGCTGGGCATTCTTCACGCCGTGCGCGGCGCGAGTGGCGGGTACGCGCTGATCAGACAGCCCCAAGAAATTTCCATGGAAGACCTGTTTCTGCATTTGGAAGGGGAAATTTCGCCTGTGGCCTGTCTGACGCGGAAACTGTGCCAGAGAGCCGGCACATGCGCCACCCGCGGCTTTTGGCGGGAACTTGACGACCATATCCGGCGATTCTTACGTTCCCGGACGCTGGCGGATATCATAGCATCGGAGAAACTCTGTCTGTATGAGAGCGGTGAAAATGTGACAGCTCCGGCGAACACGAGAGCGGACGCCCGCGCCCGGGCGTCAAGAGAAAGCGTGGCGCGAGATCAGCGTCCCTTTTGAATGCGACATTTCAAAAGCACTCCGCTCTAAAAGCAACCTGCTCCAGGAGATCATCATGTGGAACTATACTGACGCTGTTCACGATCATTTTCTGCATCCGCACAATGCCGGACGCCTTGACGACGCCAACGCCGTTGGCGAGGTCGGCAGCCTTGCCTGTGGCGACGCCCTCAGGCTCTATCTGAGGATTTCCGGCGACGGCATCATCGAGAAGGCCGGTTTTGAAACCTTTGGTTGCGCCAGCGCCATCGCGTCCAGTTCCGTGCTGACGGATATGATCCTCGGCAAGAGCGTGGAAGAGGCGCTCAAGATAACCAACAGGGATATTGCCGATGCGCTCGGCGGCCTGCCCAAGGAGAAGATGCACTGCTCCGTCATGGGGCAGGAGGCGCTGGAAGCGGCCATCCGGCAATGGAAGGGAGAGCCGCCCGTACCGCACGCCCACGAGGAAGGCACATTGATCTGCAAGTGCTTTGGCGTTACCGACGCCCAGATTATCCGTGCCATCCGGGAAAACGGCCTCAAGACCGTCGAGGAAGTGACCAACTACACCAAGGCGGGCGGCGCCTGCGGTGACTGCAAGGATCAGATTGCGGAAATTCTCGCCGTGGAACTCCGCCAGAAGCCGCTGACGGAACTCAAGCCCCGGCCCCGTCTGACCAACGTGCAGCGCATGAAGCTGATCATGAAGACCATTGACGAGGATATCCGGCCGCAGCTGGAAGCGGACGGCGGGAGCATAGAGCTTGTGGATGTGGACGGCAAGCGCGTCATTGTCAGCCTTGGCGGACGTTGCGCCCAGTGCCGCTCCAGCGCCGTGACGCTGCAGGATCTGGTGCAACGCCTGCTGCGAGAACATGTGGAACCCGATCTGATCGTCGAGGAGGCCTAGGCCATGAGAACCGTCTATCTCGACAACAATGCCACAACGGCTGTCGCCCCCGAAGTGCGCGACATCATGCTGCCCTATCTTGGGGAGCTGTACGGCAATCCGTCCAGTATGCACACCTTCGGCGGGCAGGTCGGGCACGCCGTTGAGGAGGCCAGGGAAAAGATGGCCGCCCTGCTTGGGGCGCAGCCCTCCGAGATACTCTTTACCTCCTGCGGCTCCGAAAGCGACAATACCGCCATCTGGAGCGCTCTGCAGACCCAGCCTGAAAAGCGGCGCATCATTACCACGCGCGTGGAGCATCCCGCCATTCTCAGTGTCTGCCAGTACTGGGAACGCCAGGGATACCATGTGACCTATCTCGGCGTTGACGCGAGGGGCCGCCTTGATCTGGACGCGTACGCCGCGGCTCTGAGCGAGGATACGGCCCTTGTGTCCGTCATGATGGCCAATAATGAGGTGGGCAACATCTATCCTGTGGAGCGCATGGCGGAGATGGCGCGGGAAAAGGGCGTGCTCTTCCATACCGACGCTGTTCAGGCCGTGGGCAAGGTTCCCCTCCGGCTTTCCGAGACGGCGATTGACATGCTCTCCCTGTCCGGCCACAAGCTCCATGCCCCCAAGGGGATTGGCGTCCTGTATATCCGCAGGGGCGTGCGTTTCCGTCCCTTCCTGCGGGGCGGACATCAGGAGCGCGGCCGTCGCGCCGGTACCGAAAATGTGCCCTATATCGTCGGCATGGGAGAGGCCGCCCGTCTTGCCGCGGCCAACATGGATGCCGAGCGCCGCGACGTGGCCCGCCTGCGGGACAGACTGGAAGCGGGCCTGCTCAAGGCCATACCCGACTGCATGGTCAACGGCGACGTGGAAAACCGCCTGCCCAATACGAGTAATATCGCCTTTAAGAATGTGGAAGGCGAAGCCATCCTGCTCATGCTTGATCGGCTTGGCATCTGCGCCAGCTCCGGGTCGGCCTGTACTTCCGGGAGTCTTGAACCCTCCCACGTCCTGCGCGCCATGGGGGTTCCCTTCAACTATGCGCATGGCTCCGTCCGCCTTTCGCTCTCCCGTTATACGACGGAAGAGGAGGTCGACTACGTGATCGCCCATATGCCGGATGTCATCAAAACCCTGCGGGCGCTTTCGCCCTTCAAGGACTGACCTCTGAGAAAAAGGCCCCTCCAGCGAGGGGCCTTTTTCTCAGACAGGGCGCGGGATCGCTCTTCCGTTGTCGCGTCCGCCAGAGCGCTCACAGTGATTGCCTTGATGAAACAGCGCTATGGCCAGCGTATGCTGTGGATGGCGGCGGCGCCCCGTTCCACGGTGCGGGCGTAGTGGACGGCGGGCAGGCCGAGCAGCATGACATAACTGAGCGTATGGCTTTCCGGCAGGCCGATCCGGGGGAGAAAATCGGGGACGACGAGCGTCATGCACCAGTAGGCGAGGCCACACCAGCAGGTTCCCATGCCGTGGGCATGGGCCAGCAGCTCCAGATAGGAAAGATAGATGAGAGGATCCTGATCCCGACAGGGGGCCTCCCGGTGGTTGCCAACGAACAGGCAATGGGGCGCGCCCCTGAAGATGGCGTCCTCCCCCTTTTCCTTCCAGAGCTGGGCGGCGCGGATGAAGAAGGCCGAACGGGGGGACGCGGGGACGGCATTCCGGGCGGCGAGGCGGTTGATGGCGGCATAGACCTCTTCCCTGAAGGCGTTCATGCGGGAGATGTCATCGATAATCCCTGTCCAGAGCTGGCGGGCGTTGACGCCGGTGGGCGCATGGGCGGCCGCGTCAAGAACGTCCCGCAGCGCGGCGGCGGGAATATTTTCCGCTCTGTAATGCCGCACGCTGCGGCGTCCCTTGACCAGGCGGGAGAGCGACGCGAACGTGGGCAGGTTTTCCAGCGGCGCGCTTTCCGCCGGGCCATGCCCATGAAGGGAAAGCGCGCCTGAGGGACAGACGGCCAGACAGTGCCGGCAGTCCATGCAGCTTTCTTCCCTGACCAGGGCGGGCTTTCCCTCCCGAAGTTGCAGGGCCCTCGGCAGACAGTCCGCGGCGCACTGGCCGCAACGGATACAGCGTTCGGCGTCGACGGTGAGCGTTGGCATAAGGCGCGTTCTCCTTGTGTGTCTCTCTCTGGCGGTAGCCGCCATGCGCGAAAGGTGAAAAAGCCCGCGGGGGATGCGGGCTGGTACACGTTCGGGGTCGGGAAGCGGGAGTTCCGGAGCGTCAGAACTCGACGACAACCTGTTCGCCGTCGCCGGAGCGTCTGGCGATGTCGCCGATTTCCCATGCGCCGTAGCCGGAGGCGCGGATACGGCTTACGGCTCCCTCGGCCTCTTCCTTGGGCAGAATGAGGACGTATCCGATACCGGCATTGAAGATCTGCATGATTTCAGGCCATTCCAGCTCGCCAACTTCCTTGATCCAGGGGAAGACGGCGGGCATGTCCCAGCTGCCGAAGCGGATACGGGCTTCCACCTGCGCGGGCAGGACGCGGGGGATGTTGTCATAGAAGCCGCCGCCGGTAATATGGGCCATGCCTCCGATGGAGAGATCCCGCATGAGATGGCGGACGGTTTCCACGTAGATGGTGGTAGGCGCAAGCAGCACATCGCGGACGGTGGCGCCCTCCGCGCCGGGGAAGGGATCGTCAGGCGCGAGGCCGCTTCTGGCCAGGATTTTCCGGGCCAGGGAGTACCCGTTGGAATGCAGCCCGGAAGAGGCGATGCCGATCACCTTGTCGCCCACGCGGATGCCGGATCCGTCGACCAGTTTGGCATTGTCGACAATGCCGACGCAGAAGCCCGCCAGATCATATTCTCCGGGGGCGTACATGTCGGGCATTTCCGCTGTTTCGCCGCCAAGAAGCGCGCAGGACGCCTGGCGGCAGCCTTCGGCCACGCCGCTGATGACGGTATGGGCGGTTTCCACATCCAGTTTCCCCGTGGCGAAGTAGTCAAGGAAGAAGAGCGGCATGGCGCCCTGCACCAGGATGTCGTTCACGCTCATGGCGACGAGATCTATGCCCACCGTGTCGTGCTTGCCGCACTGAAACGCCAGTTTGAGCTTGGTGCCCACGCCATCGGTGGAGGATACCAGCACAGGATCGGCCATGTGGGCAATTTCCGGGCGGAACAGGCCGCCGAAGCCGCCGATATCGGAAATGACGCCCTTGGTATGCGTGCGGGCCACAAGATTCTTGATGCGGCTTACGAGATCATTGCCCGCCTGGATGTTGACGCCAGCTTCGGTGTAGGCTTTGGCGCGGTCTGTGGACATAGATTCTTCCTCCTTGACAGAAGGATAGCAGAAAAGGTTGTGAACCCCAAGGGCGTTTTGAAAAAAAATCCTGTTTGACGCCGGTTTTTTCATGAGCCGTTCTTCCGGTGGCGGACACGTCAGGAGAGCAGACGGCTCATAAAGGCAAGGGCGTCGTTCTGGATGGCCTTCAGATGCTCCCCGTCCCTGAAGCTTTCGGTGTACACCTTGCAGATGGCTTCGGTGCCGGAGGGACGCGCCGCGAACCAGCCGCTTTCGGCGCAGACCTTGACGCCGCCTATGGGAGCGCCGTTGCCGGGCGCGTGCGTCAGAATTTCCGTCACCGGCTCACCGCCAAGGATGCGCATATCGACGTCTTCCGCGCGGATGTCTCTCAGGCGCTTTCGTGTTCCGGCATCGGCCGGGGCGTCAAGGCGCTGGTATACCGGCGATCCAAAACGCCGCGTCAGGGTTTCGTACTGTTCGGAGGGCGTGCGCTGTTCGCATGCCGTCATTTCCGCCGCCAGCAGGCAGAGCAGGGGGCCGTCCTTGTCCGTGCTCCACGGCGTGCCGTCAAGGCAAAGGAAGGACGCCCCGGCGCTTTCCTCGCAGGCAAAGCAGCAGCGCCCGCTTTGCAGCGAGGAGACAAACCACTTGAAACCGACGGGAACCTCGAACAGGGGTCTGCGCAGGTCCACGGCAATGTGATCCAGCATGCCGCTGGTGACCAGTGTCTTGCCGATGCCGCCGCCGGGCCAGGCTTCGCGGGTGCGGAAGAGATAGGTCGCCGCCGCCGAGAGGTAGTGGTTGGGGTTCATGAGCCCCTGGGGCGTGACGATACCGTGGCGATCGGCATCGGGATCGCAGGCAAAGCTCAGATCATAGGCGTCGCGCAGATCCAGCAGGCGGTTCATGGCGTACGGCGAGGAGCAGTCCATACGGATTTTGCCGTCCTTGTCGCACGGAACAAAACGGAACGTGGGATCTATCTCGCGGTTGACGATGGTGAGGTTCAGCCTGTACCGATCGGCGATGGCTTCCCAGAGAGGCAGGCTTGCGCCGCCCAGCGGATCCACGGCCAGACGGATGCCCGATGCGGCGATGGCCTCCATGTTGACGGCCCTGGGGAGATCCTCCACATAGCGGGCGGTGAAGTCGTACTCCGTGACAAAGGAGGATTTGCGCGCGGCGCGCAGGTGCATGATCTGCACATCGCGGTTGCCGGTGGAAAGATGTTCGTTGGCGCGGCTGGCGATCCACGAGGTGACGTCCGTATCCGCCGGGCCGCCGTGAGGCGGATTGTACTTGAAGCCGCCGTCCTCCGGCGGATTGTGGGAGGGCGTGATGACGATGCCGTCGGCAAGCCCGCTGCCGACGCGTCCGGCGTTCATGGAAAGGATGGCATGCGAGACGGCGGGCGTCGCTGTGTAGGCGCCGTCTCTGGCGATGAACACAGAGACGCCGTTGGCGGCCAGAACTTCCAGCGCGGAACCGAAGGCCGCCGCGGAGAGGGCGTGGGTATCGGCGCCAAGGAAGAGCGGGCCGTCGATCCCTTTGACGGCCCGGTAATCGCAGACGGCCTGCGTGATCGCATAGATGTGTTCCTCGTTGAAAGAATGCAGCAGCGGCGTTCCGCGATGGCCGGATGTCCCGAAGGAAACGCGCTCTTCCGCAACGGCGGGATCGGGGTATTCCGTATAATAGGCGCGCATGAGTTCGGGGACGCGGACGAGTTGATCGCGGCCGGGTAAAAGCCCGGCCCTGGGATGGACTGCCATACATGCCTCCTGTTCGTAGACTCTTGAGGAGAGATAGCCGTTTCGGCGGCGATCCGCAATCGCTCCGAGGCGGGGGGAGAGAAAAAACGCGGTAAGGGGAATGCCTGGAGGTTGCCATGCGCCGGAACTGGCCGTACCCTGACAGGCGAAAGAGCGCGAACCGGTCGCGCGAGGGTTGCGTCCGGTTCGCGGAGGATACATGACAACGCCGTTCTGCGCGGAAGGAGTCGGTTATGGCGGTACATATCGTGCGGCATCCCCTTGTCCAGCACAAACTCGGATTGCTGCGCATGTCGTCCACGGGCACACGGGAATTCCGGACATTGGCCAACGAGATTGCCGGGCTGCTCATCTACGAGGCCACCCAGCGCCTGCCTACGGAAAAGCGGGTTGTTCAGGGATGGGCCGGCCCTGTGGAGGTTGAGGCCATTTCCGGGAAAAAAACGACGGTTGTTCCCATTCTCCGGGCGGGACTGGGATTGATGGACGGGGTGCTCGACATGATTCCCGGCGCGAAAATAAGTGTCGTCGGCCTGTATCGCAATGAGGAAACACTGGAGCCGGTGGAATACTATGTCAAACTGGCCAGCCATATGGAACAGCGGCTTGCCATTGTGCTGGATCCCATGCTGGCGACGGGCGGTTCCCTGCTGGCCACGCTTGATTTGCTGAAGCGCGCCGGTTGCCGTCAGATCATCAGCCTGAACCTTGTCTGCGCGCCGGAAGGCATTGCGCGGGTGGAAGAGGCGCATCCTGACGTGGACATCTATACCGCCGCTGTGGACAGCCGGTTGAACGGGCAGGGCTATATTCTCCCCGGTCTCGGCGACGCGGGCGACCGTATCTTCGGGACGCGGTAGGGCGGTTTCACGCTGCGAAGGGATCAGGACGGGCGGACCCGTATGGGTTCCTCAGGATTCCGCCCGGGAATGCGGCTGGCCATGACGCAGGGCCAGACAGGCTCAGGATGGGGGAAGCGGCTCAGGGCCTTTTCATAGAGCATGGCCCGTTCTTCCGGCGCCTTCCAGGCCCAGTATTCGGGATCCCGGTGATGGCGCTGATCATACCGCCGGGTACAGGGATCCTGCTCGCGGTAGAGCTCCAGGGCGGGAATGTCCGGCAGGGGGCGCGATATGTCCATATACATCTGGATGAAATGCCACATCACATAGATGTCTTCGGGGTTGTCCGCCTGCTGGACGATCCAGGGTTCGTGCAGGCGTGCCGCATGGCGCGGGCGAAACCCCAGCCGGTACAGGGGCTGGGCATCCTTTTTCCCCTGCACGCTGACAATGTAGGGATCGCAATCGAGAAAGAGGAAGGTGTTCCGGGGCGAAGACTCTCCCTCTCCCTCTTTGAGAAAACCCGTCTTGCGATCGAATGTCAGCACAAGATCCGTGGGCAGCGGCAGACAGACCAGCATCGCCAGCAGCAGGACGCCGCCCAGCAGCCAGAGCCACTCAAGATGCACCCCTCCGCCGGCATAATATATGCCTATGCCGGCGAAAGCGGCCGCGCACAGCTGCGCCATGAAGAAAAACAGCGGATGCATACGCGCCGAGGGCATGGTAAAACGAAGCGTCCGCCCGTCGCACATCATGTTGGCGGATTTTTCAGGCGCGACGCCCTCCACGCCGAAAGCTATGCAGCGGCGCAGTTTTGCCGGATCGGGCCGCCTTTCCCAGGGAAGCGACCGCGGCGGCCAGAGACGGGTGTCCTGCTCATAGATGGCGGGCTCCAGATCGGGGATATGCCGGGAATCAAACGCCGAAGAGGCGTAGTACTCCTCCGCCGGGATCGCTGACCCGCTGTCGTCGCTGTGCTGGCTGTCGTTCATCCGCGTTTCCTTGGGGGGGGAGTGGTTATTGTGGCAAGGCAAGATAAAACTTATTGAAAATGTAGTCTTTTTCTTCGGATATGGCAAGATGGCGCCGCTTTGTTTCCAGGCATTTTCCCCCGCCCGGACAGGGATCGGGCAACGCGTCGCGGCGTCCAGAAAATGGACGCCGTCCAATTTTTTTACAACCGGGGAGCGCGCGAGGCTTTTCTTGTTTTCTTTGCGCAGGTGAGCTATACCTTGCCAGCTTTAGATTTTGCTTTGCGCAAGGAGAACCAATTCCATGACTGAAGAACGCATGCCTATGAACGCTCCCGAGGACGGGAGCGAAGATTTTGCCGCGCTGCTTGCCGAACATGACGCCGTAGCCGATCGTGTGCATCCCGGCCAGAAAGTGACGGGCGCCATTATTGAGATTTCCGGCGATACCGTTTTTGTGAACATCGGTATCAAAATCGACGGCGTGATGGATCGCAAGGACATTCTGGACGCCGACGGCAAGGAAACCCTGGCCGTGGGCGACAGCGTCGAGCTGTACGTGACCGGCGTCAGCTCCCAGGAAATCCGCCTGTCCCGCTCCATGGGCGGCAGCGGCATGGCGGCGCTGGAAGAGGCCCGCGATGCCGCCGTGCCTGTGGATGGCCGTGTGGCGGCAACCTGCAAGGGCGGCTATACCGTGGAAGTCCTCGGCAAGACGGCCTTCTGCCCCGGCAGCCAGATGGACGCCGTCAGCGTGGCCGACGCGGAAAGCATGGTCGGGCGCACGTTGCAGTTCCTCGTGCTGCGCGTGGAAAATCGCGGCCGCAATATTGTGGTCTCCCGCCGCGCCCTGCTGGATCGCGAACGCCAGGAAAATCTCGACAAGGTGCTGGCCGATCTGAACGTGGGCGATACGGTGGAAGGCCGTATCACGCGCACGGCTCCCTTTGGCGCCTTCATGGAACTGGCCCCCGGCGTGGAGGGCATGATTCATCTTTCCGAGCTGTCCTGGTCGCGCGTGGCCTCCGCCGACGAAGCCGTGAACGTGGGCGATGCGGTGCGCGCCAAGCTCCTGTCCGTGAGCAGGGACGACAAGGGGCGCGTGCGCATTTCCCTCTCCCGCAAGCAGGCGGAAGGGGATCCGTGGGCCAGCGTGGCGGAGAGGATTATCCCCGGCGGCGTTATGGAAGGCAGGGTCGTGCGCACTGCCCCCTTTGGCGCTTTTGTGGAGCTGGCTCCCGGCATCGAGGGGCTGGTGCATATTTCGGAACTCTCCTGGACAAAACGTGTTTACAAGGCCGAGGACGTCGTTACTGTGGGCGACGTGGTCAACGTGAAGATCAAGGAAGTGAACGCTGGCGCGCGGCGTATTTCCCTGAGCCTGCGGGATGCCGAAGGCGATCCGTGGCAGGACGCCGCTTCCCGCTTTGCTGTGGGTACCGTTGTGACGGGGACTGTGGAAAGCCGCGCCCAGTTCGGCCTGTTTGTGAACCTGGCGCCCGGCATCACCGGCCTTCTGCCCGCCGGGGTGATCAGGAACAGCAAAAATGCCGCTGAACTGAACAAACTCGACAAGGGCGACAGCGTCACGCTGACTGTCCAGAACCTGGATACGGCCGCCCGCCGCATCAGCCTTGCTCCCGAAGGCTATGAAGGCGCTCCCGCGCGTGAGGATCATTCCTGGAAGCAGCACGCTTCGACGCACGCCGCCGCGTCCGCCGGCGGACTGAATATTATGGCACAGGCTTTGCAAAAAGCTATGCAGAACAAGCGCTAGCCTTGTGTTTGCCGCCCCCGCCGTGAGGCGGGGGCGGCGGCATGCTGGCGCGGAATACCCCCTGTAAAGGAGTCCACATGAGGATGACAAGATTGTGTGCTGCCGCGCTGGCCATGCTGATGACCATGACGGCGGCCATCGCCCAGGCGGCTCTGCCGGACTTTGCGCCACTGGCCGCCAAATGCGGCCCCGCGGTTGTCAATATCAATACGGAGCGCACGGCGCGCGGCGCCGGTCCCGAGGAATTCTTCGGGGAAATGTTCCGTAACATGCCGCCCGGCTTCGATCGTTTCTTTGAGCAGTTCGGCGGCATCCCCGGACGCGGCCAGCGCGTTCCGCGTAAACAGAAGTCGCTGGGCTCCGGTTTCCTCATTTCCGCCGACGGGTATATTGTCACCAACAATCACGTGGTGGCGGGCGCGGATGTCATCCGCGTCACACTGGATGAAACCGGCGGCAAGGGCCGGAACCTGAAGGCGACGCTTGTGGGAACGGATGAGGATACCGATATCGCCCTGCTCAAGATTTCGAGTAAGGAGGCCTTGCCTTATCTGAAGTTCGGCAATTCCGACGAACTCAAGGTCGGCGAGTGGCTGCTGGCCATTGGCAATCCCTTCGGTCTGGATCACTCGGTCACGTCCGGCATCCTGTCCGCCAAGAACCGCAATATCCATTCCGGTCCGTTCGACAATTTCCTCCAGACGGACGCCTCCATCAATCCCGGTAACAGTGGCGGCCCGCTGCTGAACATGGCTGGGGACGTCATCGGCATCAATACGGCCATCATTGCCAGCGGTCAGGGTATCGGCTTCGCCATTCCGAGCAATATGGCCTCCCAGATTGTCGAACAGCTCAAGAGCGGCAAAAAGGTCTCGCGCGGCTGGATCGGCGTCGCCATTCAGGATGTGGATGAAACGGCCGCCAAGGCTCTTGGCATGGAGCGTGCCGCGGGGGCGCTTGTGGGCGACGTCATGCCCGGGCAGCCGGCGGCGCGGGCCGGCCTTGAGGAAGGTGACATCATCATCAGCGTGGATGGACAGCCTGTTGAGGACTCTTCCGCGCTGCTGCGCGCCGTTGCCGCGAAAAAGCCCAAGAGCAGCGTGGAGCTCGGCGTATGGCGTAACGGCGGGATTATCTCCCTGAACGTGGTGCTCGGCGAGCGGCAGAGCGCCCAGAATGACGGCGCTTCCGCATCCGGAGAAAGCAACGATCAGACGCTGCTCGGTATCAGCGTGCGTCCTCTGGCAAACAACGAACGCCGCGAACTGAAGCTTCCCAGGAAGGAAGGGCTTCTTGTGGTGGACGTCGATGCGGGCAAGCCCGCGGGCGAGGTGGATATCCGCCCCGGCGATGTCATCACCAAGGTCAATGGGAAACCCGTCTCCTCACCGGAAGAGCTGAGCGCCATTGTCAAGGGCGAGGGCGTCAAACGCGGCGCCGTCATGCTTCAGCTGCTGCGTCGAGGGGATCTCCTCTTCCGTGCCGTACCTCTGCCGCAGAAATAGCGCGGAAAATGTGGCCGCTCTGGCGGACGCAAAGGATGATGCGACACAAAGGCCGTCCCCCTGGGGGACGGCCTTTTTCTTGTCCAGCGTTGTTTTGCCTTTCTGTCTTTTCTATGGTAACGGGAGGTTACGGAATCCGTCTACTGGCCAGGGGGCCAGTGCCGTGCCGTGAACCGCTCTGGAATGCGCCGGAAGGACATGCCCCGGCCGCCTCGCGCCCCGTATCTGGGGGAGGTCACTCCGTCAAACGATGGCGCTGCTCGTCTCTGGGAACCCACCATTTCTCGAAGTTGTACATGATACCCGCCAATGCCGGTTCTATGCCATGAAATCGGCGCTGCACGATCGGCAGGGAGTAGGGGACAAAAAGAAAACAATAGGGTTGTTCCTCATCCAGCAATTCCTGAAGACGCCAGTAAAGGCGGGCACGTTCCCGCCTGTCGGCATGGGAGCGGGCGCGTTCCAGCAGGGAGTCCAGTTCGGCATTGACAAAATGGGTAAAGTTGAGGCCGCCCTCGTGGGCCTGTGAGGAATGCCAGACAGCATAGATGTCGGGATCCTGCGTGATGGTCCAGCCGAGCATGACGGCGTCAAAGCGTCCCTTGTTGACGAATTCATGGATAAAGGCCGCCCATTCCACAGTACGGATGCGCACATCGATGCCAACGGCCCGCAGCTGGCTCTGGATGACCGTGGCCGCAAGAATGCGCTGTTCGTTGCCCTGGTTTGTCAGAATGGTGAAGGACAGGGGCTTGCCGTCCCGATCGAGGATGCCGTCCCCGTCCCGATCGGCGAAACCGGCCTCCGCCAGCAGGGCTCTGGCCAGCGGCAGATCCTGCGCCACCGGTTTCAGCGTGGGATGGTACGCCCATGTGCCGGGCTTATAGGGACCGAATGCCGGGACGCCCTGCCCCAGCAGAACCCCCTTGACGATGTCGTCCCGGTTGATGGCGTGGGAAACGGCACGGCGCACGCGCCTGTCCTGAAAAAAGGGGTGCCGCATGTTGAAACCGAGAAAAACATACAGCGATCCCAGATACCGGTACTTGGTGAACTCCCGTTCCCATTGCGGCCCTGACGTTTGGCGCAGGTATTGTTCGGGGCTCAGATTCATGACGTCAAGCCTGCCCGCCCGCGTTTCCAGAAACAGGGTGGCCGAATCGGGAATAATGCGGTAGACGACCTCGGCAATATGCGGTTTGCCCATGAAATAGGTGGGCGAGGCTTCCAGCACGAGGCGGCTTCCGCTTTCCCAGCTCTTGAGGCGATAGGGCCCGGCTCCTGTGGGTTTGCGGGCAAAGGGGACGGCGCGGATGTCTTTCCCTTCCAGAAGATGTTTCGGGAGAATGGGATTCATCCAGGTGGAGACTGCCCGGGCGAAAAAGGCGTCGTAACGCACTTCAAAGGTATAGCGATCCAGTACCCGGAATTCTTTGACCTGAAGAAAATCATCCGCATAGGGGCTGGCCGTGGCCGGGTCCGTGACGAGACGGTAGGTGAAGGCCACGTCCTCGGCCGTCACCTCCACACCGTCCTCCCAGAGAATGCCCTTGCGCAGGGTAAAACGCAGGACGCGCCCCCCTTCCTCCTGCGCCCAGCTCTCCGCGGCCCAGGGTTCCGGCTCAAGGTTTCCTGAAAACCGCAGGGGAGCCACATAGAGCATGTCAGCTATCTCATGCGAGGCCGAGTCAGAGGTCAGATAGGGAATGAGGTTGGACGCTTCCCCGATGCTGCCGAAAACAATCCTGTCGCCGTCATCCCGGGGCGCGGCGGTCGCGGCAGCACAGAACGGAAGCAGCCAGAGAGCGGCCATGACGAACAGACGCAAATAAAAGTTTTTTTTCATGGATTCCACGCTATCCTGTTGCTAATGCAGGGGAAAATGTGCTAGAAGACGAGGATACGCGCAATATTCGGTGCGCGCAATGACATCCCCATGAGGAAGACTATGAGCCGATCTGAACAAAGCGTTGTGCGCGAAATGTGCCAGAGCTTTCTCCATGATGACGTGCCGGAGTATATCCGCGACACGGCCTACGCCATCCTTTCCGATGGCGGGGTGCAGAAAATCAACATCCAGGAAGGCGATACGTGGGAAGTGCAGGGGGGCATTCAGGGGGAAGACCTGCAGGTGTATACACCCAGCCTCTCCTTCTCCATAACCGATCATTCCATGCAGCATCAATGCAATTGCTCAGATGCCTTCACCGGCATTTGCCGCCATGTGGCGGCGCTTGCCCTGCGCCTGCAGGAAGAGCTGCGCAAGTCCGACGATACCGATGACGCTCCCGTTCCCGCGCCGGTCAAGGACTGGAAGCAGAGCTTCCGCGCCTTTTTCTCTACCGATATGGAACCGGAAGCCGGACGGCACTATCTTATTTTCCGTTTTGAGCCGGAACAGGGCCGCCTGCTGGTTTCCTTTTTTCGCGCGCGGCAGAACAAGTCGGGCCTGTCGAGCGTGCATACGGAAATCACGCTGGAGCAAATCATCCAGAATCCGGCCTGGTGCGAATTCTCACCGCAGCTGCCCCATGTGGCGCGTCAGATCGGGCAGCATCTTGACTACTACGGACACCGCATCGAAATTCCCGACGGCCTGACGTCCTGGTTTTTCTGGGCCGTGCGCAAGGAGCATTATCTTCTCTGGAAAGACACGGACAAGCCCTGCCGCATAGAGAGCACGCCTTTCATGCTCAAACTGAAACCCGTCCTTGATAACGCGGGCTTCAGTTTTGACGTGCTGCTCAAACGCGAGGGGCGTAACCCCCTGCCCATCCGCGCCGACGACAACGAGGCGCATGAGATGATCGATAACCACGCCGTCGGCGACTCCCCCGTGACCTTTCACGGGCAGATGCCGCTGTGGGTGTGCTTCATGCATAATTTCTACCCGGTGCAGACGGGGCTGTACCCCAGTCTTGTGCGCACGCTCATCTATGAACGCCCCGTTGTTCCCCATGAGGAAATCTCCGAATTTCTCGATCGTGTCTGGACGCGCCTCCCCAGCTCGGAACTCTATGAACCGCAGCAGTTTCTGCGGGAAATGGAACCTGTTTTCCAGCCTGCCACCTACAACCCAAAGCTCTTCCTTGATGAGGAAGGCAGTCTGCTCACGCTGGAGATAGACAATATTTACGAAACCCGGCATGGGGAATTTTCGCTCAACGGGCCCAATCCGGATTTCCAGACCGGCAGCTATACCTTTGATGGGCAGACCTATCTTGTACGCCGTCATCAGGAAGAGGAAAACGATTTGCTGACAGAGCTGGTCGGCATGGGTTTTCAGGCCCGTTCCAACAAACTCTGGTTCCTTGAGCCGGAGGAGGCCATCGCCTTTCTTCTCGATCAGTATCCCGCGCTGGTGGAAAAATACCGCGTCTACGGCGAGCGCGCCCTGTCGCGCTACAAGATGCGGACGACGAAGTCGAGCATTTCCGCCGAAGTCGTCAGCAACGAGAAGGAAAAGTGGTTCTCGCTGGAAATCAGCGTGGATTACGACGGCCAGAGCCTGCCGCTGGAAAAGATATGGAAGGCATGGACGCGCGGCAAGCGCTATGTGCAGCTCAAGGACGGCTCCTATACGAGCCTGCCGGAAGCCTGGCTGGAAAAGCTGGCGCACAAGCTGACGGCCCTGGGACTGGATCCTTCCAAGCCGCCGCAGCAGCGTTTCAAACAGTTTGAGGCGCCGGTGCTGGACAGCCTGCTGGAAGACCTGCCCGGAGCCCGGACGGACTCGTTCTGGAACAACCTGCGCGAAAAAATCCGTTCTTTCCGCGAGGTCAAGGCCGTTCCCGCGCCGCGCGAACTCAATGCGGAACTGCGCAGCTACCAATTGCAGGGCCTTGCCTATCTCAACTTCCTGTCGGAATACGGTTTTGGCGGCATCCTTGCCGATGAGATGGGTCTGGGCAAGACCGTCCAGACCCTTGCCTTCATCGCGCATATGACGCAGCATCATCATGAAGGGCCCAACCTCATCGTTGTGCCCACGTCGGTGCTTCCCAACTGGGAGCGCGAAGCCGGGAAATTTGTCCCCCATCTCCGCCGTCTGACCATTTACGGCACACGCCGCGAAGGCATGTTCAAGCATATCGCCGGGTCGGATCTCATCATCACCACCTATGCGCTCCTGCGGCGCGATCTGGAGGAGATGGAAAAATACGAATTCAATACCGTCATTCTCGACGAAGCGCAGAACATCAAGAACCCCAATACGATCACGGCCCGCGCCGTGCGCCGTATCCGCGCCCGGATGCGCCTGTGCCTTTCGGGGACGCCCATTGAGAACAACCTGTTCGAACTCTGGTCGCTGTTCGAATTCCTCATGCCGGGCTTTCTCGGTTCCCAGCATGCCTTCCAGCGGGGGATCGTCAAACCCATCAAGGATGGGGATACGGAAACGCTTGACTATCTCCGCAGCCGTGTGCGTCCCTTCATCCTGCGCCGCACCAAGGCCGATGTGGCCAAGGATCTGCCGCCCAAGGTGGAAAGCGTCACCTGCTGCGCCCTTGAGGAGGCGCAGGCGGAACTCTACGCCGCTCTGGCCCGCAAGCTGCGTGATCAGGTGCTGGCCGATGTGGATGAGAAGGGTCTTGCCAAAAGCCAGATGTCCATTCTGGACGCCTTGCTCAAGCTGCGGCAGATCTGTTGCCATCCGCGTCTGCTCAAGCTCGATCTTCCCGGTTTTTCCAACAATCTGCCTTCCGGCAAATTCGATGCCTTCAAGGATATGATTATGGAGATCGTGGAAGGCGGACACAAGGTTCTCGTCTTCTCCCAGTTCGTGCAGATGCTGCACATTATCAGGCAGTGGCTGGAATTTGAGAAAATGCCGTTCTGCTATCTTGATGGGGCCAGCAAGGATCGTTTTGAGCAGGTCGACCGTTTCAACAACTCGCCCGACATTCCTGTGTTTCTGATTTCGCTCAAGGCGGGCGGCACAGGTCTGAACCTGACCAGCGCCGACTATGTCATCCACTATGACCCGTGGTGGAACCCCGCCGTGGAAAGCCAGGCCACGGACCGCACCCACCGTATCGGTCAGACACGGCAGGTGTTTTCCTATAAGCTCATCTGCGAGAATACGGTGGAGGAGAAGATCCTCAAGCTTCAGGAAGCCAAGCGTGGCGTGGCCGACGCCATCATTCCCGGGCAGGACACCTGGAAATCTCTCACCCGCGAGGATCTGGAAATGCTGTTCGAGGTCTAGGGCGGCTTTTTCTGGAAAGGCGGCCGCTCTGGCTGTATGGCGGACAGGGCATCCCCTGCCACGGACGCGGTGTCCGGCGGGGGATGCCCTGTGTCGTTGATTCCCTGTTAAAAATCCACGCCTGAAACGGCGGGCAGACCCTGCTTCCAGGGATGTTTGACTTCTTCCATGCGCGTTACGAGATCCGCCGTGCGCACCAGCCAGTCGGGCGCGTCTCTTCCGGAAAGAACCACATGGCAGTCGTTTTCCCGCGCTTCCCGCAAGAGCGCTTCCATGTCTTCCCGCGGAAGCAGGCCCGCGCGCAAGGCATACAGGGCTTCATCCAGAATCAGCACGTCATGCCCGGCAAGCCGCCGCCGCGCCCATGCCAGCGTTGTCTCGGCGGCGTGCCGGTGGCGCGGACGATCTTCCTCCCGTCGAAAGAAACCGCATCCCCCTGCCAGAAAATCCCTTCCCAGCAAACGTTCCAGCAAGCGCTGCTCTCCGGCGCAGCCAGGCTCCTTCATGAACTGGGCGAACGCCACGCGAAGGCCACTTCCCAGCGCACGGACGGCCTGCCCAAGGCAGGCGCTGGTTTTCCCTTTGCCGTTGCCGGTATAGACCAGAATCACGCCCACACTCCGGGGATCGGCGCGTCACAGTTCGGGCAAACGCCGCCTGCCTTCATCTTGCTGGCAACGCGCCCTTTTCGCCGTTCGATGCACACCGTACCGCAGTGGGGACAGAGCGTATTTGACCCAAGGGGTGTGCCCATATTGCCGAGGTAGACGAAGTTCAAGCCCTCTCCACGCGCCACATTCCAGCAATGTTCCAGTTCTCCCTGGGTTGTCGCCTCCCTGTCGCCCATAAGATAGGCGGGATGAAATGCCGAGAGATGCCACGGCGTATCCGGCCCCAGCTCATCGCGGATAAAACGGGCCATATCGCGAATCTCGTCATCGCTGTCGTTCAATCCGGGAATAATCAGGGTCGTTACCTCCAGCCACCAGCCAATCCGGCGAATGGTCTTCAGCGTGTCCAGCACCGGCGCGAGGCGTCCGCCGCACTGTTCTTTGTAGAACGTTTCCCGGAAGGATTTCAAATCCACGTTGGCCGCGCTGATGCGCCGCCGCAACGACAGCAGGCAGTCTTCGGACATAAAGCCGTTGGTGACGATGACGCTGCGCTTTTCCGTTGATTGCAGCAGGCCCGCCACCGTGAACATCAACTCAAAGAAGATCGTCGGCTCATTGTAGGTAAAGGCCACCAGAGACGCGCGCTGCTGCTCCGCCAGGCGAAAAACCTCGGCTGGCTCCACGCGCTGCCCTGTTACTGAGCCGCTTTTTGAGGGCAGACAGGAAATGGCATAATTCTGGCAGAACTTGCAGGAGAAATTGCAGCCGGCACTGCCAAAGGAGAAGACCTTGCTCCCCGGCAGAAAATGATACAGAGGTTTTTTTTCGACAGGGTCGATATGCGGCGAGGTAATGATGTTCTCCACCAGAGAGACCAGCTTTCCCCGGAGATTGACGCGCATGCCGCAAATGCCCTTTTTATTGCGCGGAATGCGGCACGCATGCGCGCAAAGATTGCAACGCACGGCATCGTCAGGAAGCGCTTCCCAGAATTGTGCGGTCATACCATCTCCCCTGTCTGGCCGCGCGCCAGGCATGCGACATGTTCCTCCTGGAGCATGTCGCTTTGACAATTTTTCAATTTCACGGTGAGGCCGCTCCAGGATCGAGCGTTATCCGCCGGGCGGCGTGTGTCAATACCAGTACTGATGTTTATCGACCGGATTCGCGCCGCCATGAGGGGGGAATGCCTCCACCCTGCCACTGGGGCGGGCGCGGGGGACGCTGGCCCTGTTCCCAGTGAGGAGGACGCGGCGGCCGTTGCCCTTGCCCCCAATGCGGCGGCCGATGGGGCCGTTGGTGCTGATCCCAATGCGGCGGCCGATGGGGCCGTTGGTGCTGATCCCAATGCGGCGGACGTGGGGGGCGTTGCCCCTGATCCCAGAAGGGGGGGCGATGGGAGGGCCATTGGGACGGAGCGTACTGTCCGCCGCCCTGGGACCAGTTCCCATCCCACGGGGGATAGACCTGGGGGGCGATATACATGGGCGGCTGCTGCACCATAGGTTGACGTGGCGCAATGATTGTGGTCACGGTTTCATTCCGTACGGGATCATGCCGCGTACCGATGTATCCGCCGAACGACTGTCCCGTACCGCTGACGATATCCTCCCGCGGCACGTCTCTGCGCCGCGGGGGGGGCGGCGTTTCCGCCTTTCCGGGAGTGCCGTCCGTCAGGGGAGGGATTGTCAGTCCTCCAGGCGCTGGCCCGGCGGTCTGGCCGTTTCCCGCCGGACAGGAGAGCGGCCACACAGACAAAAGGGCAAACGCCACCACGAGAGAGGATGTCCATTTTCCCGCTGTGGAAAACACGGTACCTGCGCTGATCGTCATGCGGTTGCCTCCATGTTCGTTTCCCATTGTACCAGAACCACGGCGTCGGTGTTCCCGCCGTGAACGTGATATGTGCCCCGTCGCCCGGGAAGGCTCGCGGCGTCTTCGCTCTTGCCTTTTTTACCCATGCTGGCATACTTTCCCATTGACCCCGCTCTCTGTCAAACCCTTTTTCCGGGATGAAACCTGATGGGCACCAAGATTTTCTCTCGCTCTTCTGGTACTATGGAGAGCGGTGTGTCCGAATGCACCGCCCCCTAGGCTTGTTTACACAGACAGGGGGCGGAATTGTTAGCGCCTTTTAGGAAGCGGCCCTGAACGTCGCTGTCCACCGCTGCGATCGCTGAATGTTTCCTTACATACAGGGCAAGACCAAAAATAACGCTTGTCGTCCCGGCGCTGCCGCACTTCAAGGCGGCCCGTACATCCATCAGTGGGACAGGTGGCCCAGACTTTCATGTGCCAGTCATCCGGAGTAGCGGGATCGACCTCATTCAGGTTATTAATATACCAGCATTTACGCAGGTCTGAAAAAACAAGGCCGCAGCGCTTGGCAGCTTCTGTATTGGAGCATTTCTGAACTTCCGCGCGTGCCAATGGTCCGTAAAGCGGCCTGACCGTGCTTTTTTCCGCTGGCGCAATAGCTGTTCGCAATACTTGGCGGCACCAGTCTGTTTCCTGAATGAGCTGATAATAGGAAAAGCGCAATACCTGCCAACCGGCAAGAATCAGTTCATTTTGCCGCCGAAGCTGCTTGTTGAAGGTTTCGGGATCGATATTTTTGGCATGGGCACGAAAACCGTCAAACTCTATGGCAAGACGGCGACCGTCCTGTGTTCCTACGGCGAAATCAAGACGGCAATTCCCTGATGGAAGGAGTGTCGTGTACTGTCCTGAGAAAAAGTTTCCTCCAACGGCCTTTGTCAGGACGTCTCGGCAAAAAAGGCGTTCGACAGGGCTACAGCGGATATAGGGGGTGCAACGGGTTCCATCACAGGGAAGTTTGCCATAGCGGGCGCAAATATCCCGCTCTTCTTCCTCGTAGCTCTGTTTGGGCTCTTGGACTTCCGCCTTTTTTTCCGGATGGGTAGGTTCTCTTCTGGTTTCGCCGCGTTCTGCCGGGACAGGAGATTCATTTGCGGATTGCTCTCTCCTTATCCTTTTTTTGTTGAGCAAGAAGCCCACGAGGCCGAGTATAGAACAGATTGCAAGTATTTCCAAGAACATACAACCCTCTTGAGTTACAGTTTTTTCCATAATGAAAGCGGCGTTTATTGATCGCTTCCTCATAATTGTACAGCTTTCAGGATAAAAGACAGCCTCTTTCCTGAAGGCATCGTAAATAGCATACTACTCTGTACCACCTCAACATATTTATGGAGAGGAGCGCGTGAATTGATCTACTCATTGGAAAAAGAATTCAGGATATGTATACGCCTTTTTCTCTTTCTCTTGCTGGCGCAATGCCTTTCGTATCTGCTCCCCGCCTGTGTCGGCTTCAGCGACGCCGCTCCCATAGAAATCCTTGCCGCGGGGGATGTCGTGCCGGCGGGCCGTATGGCTGAAGGCGGCCTCCCTGTGCGTCTCTTCAGCCGGAAGGCGCGACTCCGTATCGAGCGGGCACGGCTTTTTATCTGGAATTGTGAAACATCGGGCATTTCCCGGCGATCCAAGGGGAATGTGTTTACCTTTCACGCCGACGCCGCGCTTTTTTCGCAACTGTATTTTCCCAATGGCGTCGCCGTGACCGCCAACAACCATGTTTTTGACGGCTATGAGGAAGGCGCGCTCTCTCTCATGAATATGCTTCATGAAAACGCCATCCCCCACAACGGACTTCATATCCGCCATCGGTACAGTCCGTTGCTGACAACGCCGTGGGCCAGGCCCGACATTTACCTTATGGCCGGATCTCCCATGTCGCAGATTGGTGGCGGTCCGCGGATTGTCACGCTCAACTATCCTGCGCTGCTGGAAGAGGTTGGCCTTCTGCGCAGCCGTGAGCCTGCCGCCATTATTATTGTCTATGCCCATGACGGTCTGGAACATCAGGATGCGCCCACGCTGCGTCAGGAACAATGGGCGCGCCTTTTCGCGCGGGCGGGCGCTGATGTCGTCCTGTTTGCGCACAACCACCGTTACGGGCGTTTTCAGATTCTGGAAGACACGCCGCGCAAGACCTTTGTGGCCTGGAGCCTCGGCAACTTTCTTTTTGGCGGAAACCGCCAATGGCGTTGCCGCGACGACGTGCGGCTGCTGTCGCTGCGTCTGGATCCGGACTCCGGAGAGAAGGAGGGGCGCTGGCTGCATGGCACGACAAGGGACTGGGAATTTTCTTTTCTTGAGGAGGGGGGCGCGTCGGGGCGAGTGGCTCCATGAGACCCCGGCAACGAGGGATTCCCCGCGTGGGGGAGAGCGCCCGCTACAGGGCGCGCTCCTCAAGGTTTCCTCCGTTATGACCTGAAGCGGGCAGCGGAGCCTCTGTGACATTCTCCAGCCCCGGCGTCACATCCTCAACGGAGGTTGCGCCATCGCGACGCGCGCCGTGCCTGGCGGCGGAGGAGTTTTTGACATACAGGGTGCAGGCCAGTCCGAAACAATCGTTGACGGCAAGGACAGTTCCGTTCAGCCGATCGGAAGGATGCTTCGGCGGCGGCACGGCGAGATAGTATTCACGCGATCGCCCGCCGCGCAGCGGATCCGTGCGGCAGGAAACTATCCACTCCTTTTCCCCGTCTCCGTTCCAGTCAGTAATGGCCAGCATGGTGACGCGTAACGTCTGGGTTGGATGATGGATGGTAAAACCGTGGGATCGTTGCTGTACGCGGCTGCGGGGCGTGCGCGTGGCATGGAAGGTTTCGCCGAGGTAGACATGCCCCACGGTATCGTCAAACATGAAGGACGGCGAAAGCTGTCTGTAAAGTATGTCGCCGTAGGGAGTGCCTCTGTCCGACCTGGAAAGGGGTTCCAGATAGGCGGCATTGGCGTCAAGAAGGTTCCGTTCCCGCATTTCCGCGCGCAGGGTACGCGCCATCTGGAGAAAACCCTTTTCCTCAATAACCTCTATGGGGCGCGTCGTGGCGCAGGCGCAGAGCAGCGGCGGAAGGCACAGCGCGATGCAGCGGAACAGCAGCGAAAAGATCATTTCTCTTCTCCTTGGGGCTTTCAAAAGTGACGCGTCCGACCTTACGGGAAAACGCTGTTTTTTTCTTTGGGGTGGGCAGGGCGTCCGCTCTCGCGTCCTCCAGAGGTGATCACGTCCTCAACGTGAACCCGATCCGGAGGATAGCTGGCGGTGTCTGGCGGTTGTAGTCGCGGCGGGGGGATGTGTAAAGCCTCCTTGCGGGTGTCTCTGGCGCAGGTTGTGGCAAACGGAGAAATAGGGTAGGGTACCACAGTGCCTCATTCCGTCCACCTCATGGACGGATTTTTTTAACTGCTTGCGACAAGACGGAGGTCTTGATCATGTTGTTTCCCGCACTTCGGTTGGGTGAGTTGACAGCAAAAATGCCCATTGTCCAGGGAGGAATGGGCGTAGGGATATCTCTTTCCGGCCTTGCTTCCGCCGTGGCCAACCAGGGCGGTATCGGCGTCATCGCCGGCGCCATGATTGGCATGCGCGAGCCGGATGTGGCAAAAAATCCGCTGGAAGCCAACCTGCGCGCCCTGCGTGCAGAGATTCAACGCGCCAGAGAACTCTCTTCCGGCATTATCGGCGTCAATATCATGGTCGCGCTGACGACCTTCAGTCAGATGGTGCGCACCGCCATTGAGGAAAAGGCGGATATCATTTTTGCCGGCGCGGGATTGCCGCTGGAAATGCCCAGGATCTTTCTGGAACTCTGTGAGGAAAAAAAGGAAGAGTTCAAAACCAAGCTCGTGCCCATCGTCTCTTCGGCGAGGGCTGCCTCTGTCATTGCGAAAAAGTGGTTCTCCCGCTTTGACTACGTCCCGGACGCCTTTGTCGTGGAAGGCCCCAAAGCCGGCGGACATCTCGGATTCAAGCCCGAGGAAATCGCCGATCCGGATCATGCGCTGGAAAAACTGGTTCCCCAGGTTGTCGATGCGGCGCGCGCCCTTGAAGACAGGCATGGCCGCGCCGTTCCCGTCATCGCCGCCGGCGGCATCTACAGCGGCGCGGATATCCGCCGTTTTCTCGATCTTGGGGCTTCCGGGGTTCAGATGGGCACGCGTTTTGTGGCTACTGATGAATGCGACGCCGATATTCGCTTCAAGGAAAGCTTTCTGAAGGCTTCCGAGCAGGATATCACCATTATCAAAAGCCCTGTGGGCATGCCCGGACGCGCCTTGCAAAACGATTTCATCGCATCGGCGCGGGAAGGATTGAAAAAACCTTTTAAATGTATCTTTCACTGCGTGCATACGTGCGATCCCCAGAAAACGCCCTATTGCATCGCGCAGGCCCTGATCAATGCCATGAAAGGAAATCTCGAGCGGGGCTTTGCCTTCTGTGGCGCCAATGTCGGCAGGGTAAACCGTATTACCTCTGTAAAAGAGCTTATGCAATCTCTGGAAACAGAATACGCCGCATCGGCAACGGCGGCAAAAGAGAACTAGGGGGAAACCCCTCTCCCCGCCCTTGCCAAGGCGGATGCTTTTGGCTATAGTATTTTCCTACGGAGCGTGGCGCAGCTTGGTAGCGCACCTGCTTTGGGAGCAGGGGGCCGCTGGTTCGAATCCAGTCGCTCCGACCAGGAATTTCAGGCACTTACCGGCATCTGGTGAGTGCCTCATTTTTTGGGCACATGGCTTTGGGCACAGAGGACAGTTCCGGCAGGGCCTCCACGGCGGCCCGTTTTTGCCCGTCCATGACGTACTGATAGTGCGTCAGCAGCATGGCGGGGGAGCTGTGGCCCATGAGTTTGGCGACCGTGCCGATGTCCACGCCTCCGGCGATGAGTTCCGTCGCGAACGCATGGCGGAGGTCGTAAGGCCGTATGCGCCGCGTGATGCCCGCGCGGCGCAGTGCCGCTTCCCACGCCGTCTTGATTTTCTGGACGGGGCGGCCCTTGTGGCTCACCAGATAGGGGATGCCCTTTGCCGCGTCTTCCCTGTGCCATGCCTCAAAAAGAGGGGCAAGCGATTCCCGGATCGGCACCTCGCGCCACGGCGCGTGGGGATTCTTCCGCGCGCCATGAACCCGCAGGATGCGGCGCGTAAAATCAACATCGCCCCATGTCAGCCGAAAAAGTTCGCTCGGCCCTACCCGGACGCCGCACTGCGCCCCCAGCACTATCACCCGCACAATGTGCGGCGCGGCCACCGCCAGCAAGGCGTTCAACTCCTCCGGCGTGGGCGGGATGAACCGCTCGTAGTTGGCGGGAGGCAGGGGAGGGAACTCCAGCGGCGGCATGAAGCTGTGGGCCGCGCACCAGCGCAGCAGCGTGCGCAGGACGGACAGGCGGCCCCGCGTGCTGGCGGGTTTGACGGGCATGGCCAGCATCTCCTCCTTGAGCGCCTCAAGATGCCTCTTGGTGATGCTGGCAAGAGGGAGCGCTCCCAGTTTTTTCAGAGGGATGCGCATGGAATCTCTTTGCCAATCGAGACCTTTCCGGCTAAACTGCTTTTCCCGGAGATACAACAGATAGCACGACTGCAACGTCAGCTCTTCCGCCGTATCATCCGTATTATCTCCTTTTTCCTCTCCCTGGAACGACTCCCTGTCAAACTTGATGCGATGTTTGATCAGGGAGTCGTGCTTTTCCGCCTCCTGCCGGGTGGCGAAGTTCGCGCATTCGCGCTTTCCCGTCAGGGGGTTGTTCCAGTAGCATTGCCAGGGCGCGGTGCGCCCCTTCCGTTCGCGTATGGCCATGCGAGTTCCTCCTTTTTATCCCGCACGACCAAATGTGCCCGGAAGCAGACTACTGGACATGAGGGCTTGCGGTCAATTGGGGGTTGGGGGCGGGCTGCCCCTGTAAAAATGCGTGAAGATCCGCAACGGACATGTCGGCGATATTCACCGGCGCGCCCTTGTGTGGCTTCGGCTTTGGGGGGCGCGGCCTGTGCCTTGCCGCCGCCTCGGTGGCCATGTCGCGCATGGCCTGTGCCACGGCGGATTCCAGCCAGCGGAGGCCTTTGCTTCGGCCCACGCCAAAGTCGATGGGATGGACGCCCCGCTGTGCCAAAAAAGAGGCGGCCAATGTGGGCGTTGTGCCCAGCATGGCCGCGATTTCCTGCCGCTTCAAAAAGCGTTCGCGTTGCATATCATACTCCGCTGGGGCGTCAGCCCGCACAGGTCGTTGATGCGCTCGCGGATGGCCGCCGTCCTCGCGGCGTGATCCGCCTCCAGCGCCTGCATCTCCGTGTGCAGGCGCGCCAGTTCCCGGAGCCGTTCGGCGTCGGTCAGCATTGGCGTTCCTCCAGTGACAGTGTCTTTGGCGTTATCCCGCGCGTTGCCCGCGGCCAGCGCGAGCAACGCTTTTTCGGCGTCTTCCGCCGCCTCCTCGCTGCCGAGGAAGGCGACAAGCGACGCCCAGTTGTCCCGTAGCAGCGACGCCCAGTTGTCCCGTAGCGAGTTCATACTCATTTCCACGCCGGCTTAGGGCAGGCGCCGCGTTCGTGGCACATCTCCACGCAGTGGAGCCGCGCGACGTGTTCTCCCTTCATGTGGCAAAGCCGCAGACCGCCCTCCCGCGCGCGTCCAGCGGATTCGGGGGCGGCCACAGGTTTCAGCTGTTCCGCTTTCGCGGGCGCGCCGCCATGTTTTTTGTCCAGCATGCTGCTTGCCACATCCTGCAGCAGCTCGCAGTCCGCGCGTGTCCACTCATCGGGGGCCTTGCTGGAGGCATACATAACCGCCCGCTCCAGCGGCATTCCCGCGCGGGCCATGAGCGTCTGCGTCTGCGCGCGCAGCACCGTCAGGCCGTCGTCTTTGGGGGCCGCCTCGACGTTCTTTTTTGCAGCCTTTTTGGGGGCGGGTTGCGGTTTCAGGACGCTTTCCGGCGCGGGTTCGGGCGCGGCCACAGGCTCCGGGGCGGCCGTAGGTTTCGGCTGGGTTTCGGGGGCCGGTTCGGGGGCGGGCTGCGCGGCTTCTTCCGGCGTCGCGGCTTCTTCCAGCGCGCTGGGGGCTGGCTCAACCGGCGCGGGATCGGGCTGGGCCACGCGGGCGATGTCCGCCGTGGTGATGGTGGCGGGCCGGGCTTCGGGCGCGGGCGAGAAGCTGCCGTCCGGCTGCTGGATGTAGTCCACGGCGTCCTGTTCCTCTTCCGCCGTGCGCAGACCCATGGCAATCTCCGGGGCGTAGGCGCTCACGAACCACGACGCCGCCCGGTAGCGCAGCATCAACTCCGGTATGGTCTTCCATTTGGAGCCGCTCTTGTCGTGCCATCCCTCCGCCTTGGCAAGGCCGATGGTGATCAGCGGGCCTTCCAGCACCTCGCCGGTGCTGAGTTCCGTCGCGTAGGCGCGGCATCCCCAGTCGTCGCTCCCCTCGCTCCCCTGAAAACGGTAGCGCAGGGCCGAGAAACGCCCGCTCTGGTTGAGCGTCGCGATCAAAAACTTGGCCGACCAGGCCGGGCGGTTGCCAGAGCGGTTGCCAGAGACGATATACAGATTCTGCATGACCATAAGGGGATTGGCCCCCATGCGGTTCGCCATATCCAGCGCGATGGCCGCGTTGCCGATGGCGTTGCCCTGGAACTCCTTGGGCACGAGAGAGGAGGAGGCGAACAGGCGCGCCATGCGTTGCAGGGCCTCGAAGCCCGCGAGGCTGTCAAAGCCCACGCGGATGTCGGCGGGCTGGCGGGGGGACTGGAGCGCGGCAAGGGTGGTGGTCTGCGTCATTGTGTCTTACCTCCAATGGCATGAAGCCCATGCCGGGCAATAGGATTTGTTGCAGAGTTTTGATCGGGGGTTGCCGTAGAAGCTGCCGGATGCGAGGATGTTCGCCGCGTGATGCAGCAGGCCGGGGCCGCCCACCGTGCCCACGAGGCGGGCGCGGGCGTTCTCGATGCGGCCCGTTCCGGCGCGGCGGCCCTTGTCCGTCTTGGCCGCCTGCAGGCCCATGATGACCGCCGGGGCCGTCATGGGTACGCCGTAGCTGGCCTCCGCCAGCAGCTCATAGACGGCGATCTGCGCCGCGTGCCCGGCGGTCTCCACCGAGCCATCGGAGCCCACGGCGCGCTTGCCCGTCTTGATGTCCGCGATGCCGTATCCAGCTACGGGGTCGCGGTAGATGCGGTCGGTGGTGCCGGTGAGGGTCAGGCCGAGGTCCTCGATGTGGAGCGCCTCGCAGGTGGCCTCCACGGCGGCCCATTCCCATGCCGGGGAAACCGTCTCGCAGTAGAGGCGGCAGAGCGCCTTGCCGATGCCCTCCACGTCCGCCGGGGAGAGGTCGCCGCTCCAGTCCACCTCGATGCGCGCGCTCTCCTCCCGTGCGGCCTCCGCCGCGACGGCGGCCGCGTCGTCCGGGCCGATGGGGTCGCCGTTGATGCGCGCCTGGTCAAAGGCCGCCGTGCCGGCGTGGACGGCATGGCCCAGCACCGCCGCCGGGGAGGACGGCAGGCGCAGGCCGCGCACGTGCTTCGCCTCCCAGCGGGCCGGGCAGTCGAAAAGCTCCGCCAGCGAGCTGGCGCGTATGGTCATGGCCTCAGTGCACATAGAGGCTCCTCCCTTCCAGCATCCGCATACCCAGATGCAGCCGTGTGGCCCGCGTGATGACATCCCCGGAGCGGGGCCGCTGGCCGTCCTGCTTGCGCAGGTACTGCCATGCCGTCACCAGGCACCATGTGTACAGCGAGACGTCCTCTTTCGAGCCGCGCATCTCCACGCGCACGCCGCCGATGGAAAAGGTGTATGTCCTCATAGCCATGCCTCCAAAAGTTGGAAGGCCGCCAGCGCGGCTATCGCGCCAGCGGCCCCCAGCCATCCCCGCCAGTTGGCGAGGGGGGAAAGTTCGCGCCACATGGTTAGGCGCCCTGTTGCGCCGCGTCCGCTTCGGCCATGCCCTCATCGATATAGTCGATGAGGAAGCGCAGCTGGCCGTCCACCCATTCCTGCAACTCGGCATCGCGCCCTTCGGCAAGAAGCCGCGCGCCGTCGGCGTGGTGGGGGATGTCTTCGGGTCTCAGTGCCTGAAGAAGTTCACGTTCACGGGCGTTCAAAATTTCTTGCTTGGTCATGGTTGCGCCTCCTGTGGGCAATAAAAAAGGCCCCGTGGGGGGCCTTCCGGTGGTTTTTGTTTTGGGGCTTTTATCAGTGCTGCCTGCGGGGGGTGTCAGGGACACAAAAGCCCACGACAAGCACCGCCACAAGCAACCCCAGAAGGTAGAACCAGATGGCGCTCATGCTTTGACCTCCTTGATGATAATCGCCAGAAAGCCAATCAGGGCGGCAAGGGTACATCCCTGAATGGATTCCAGCCGGACTTCCGGCATAATCACCGCTGATGCCATAAGCGCCGCCGATGCGGCCTGGCACAGCCCGGCCAGATAGCCTAAAAGTTCTCTCTTCATGCCGTCTCCTTCCTCCCAGTCTATCCTGTTTCACGGCGTCCGTCCATACGCTTCGGCCGTGTGTGCTCCGGTCTGGGGCGACGGCTGGGGAGCTACCTTACCCCGCCGCTTGCGACCTTCTTCGCGTCTGTTGTCAAAGAGCCGGGGCTGTTTCCCCGTGCCGTTGAAAATAGAGTAAGAAAAATACTTCCAACAGTCAACATAAAAAAATAGTTTTTTTCTTATTTTTTAGACAACAAAAAAAGCCCGCCGGTGGGCGGGCTGTCCGTTGTGGCTCCGGGAAAGAGGGCGGTCAGTCGGGCAAGCCCATCAGGGCCGCGACGGAAATGTCCTCGTCGATGTCCGGCCAGTGAATGCCGCATCCCCGGCCGATGGGTTCCCAGTGGGCGCGCTGGGCCGGGGTGGCGTCCCGCAGGCGCGGAAACCACTCCAGAGGCGCGGAGATGCTGCGGCCATCGGCAAGCTCAAAGCAGACGTCGTATTCCGAAAAAACGACGTTCTGTGCCACAGGATCAGGCATTACGGTCAAAGTGCTCATGCCAAGCCTCCAAAAAACGTTCACGGTGTTCGCGGACAATCGCGGCGAGCTGGGCCAGCTCATGGGGACGCAGGCCATACGAACTGGCGAGACGTCCATCGGCAAGCCAGAACTTGGCCTCCCTGCCCTGGGATGACACATGGATATGGGCGGGCTCCCGCCCCTCCTTGCTGAAAAAGAAGAAGCGCCACGGCCCAATGTGCAAAATCGTCGGCATGGTTCTTTCCCTACTTCCCCGCTGCCTTGACGGCTTTCAGGGCCGCGCGGATTTCATCTTGCCATGACAGCCCCATCGCCTCGCAGAGGTTCAACCAATCAGCAAGACGGAGTTGCTGGGGTTTTTTATCTCCGAACCCTTTGATTGCTTGCAGCTTCATTTTTGGGCTTTTCATCCATCCAAATGCCTGCTGGCCGAGGGACAGGTCAGTCCTTTTGACGCGCTCCTGCTCTTCTTGGATGCGCTTGATAAGCCTTGCGTCCAAGAGGGCCATTTCGTCAAAGGTCATCATACTATTCACTCCTGTTTTCCCTCCTTGTAGCAGGTTTTTTCTTATTTGAATTTGATAAGGAAAAATATACCTTGACAGATAAGAAAAAACTATCTACAGCAAGCCCATAAAGTCAAGCGGCCCCCCGGCGGCCCTGCCCGGTGAACGGGCGAACAGCGGCGCGATCACGTCACGGCGAAAGGGTGGCGCATCGTCAAGGGCGGAAACCGGACTGACGTTAAAGGGAGCCGGGGACATGAAAGGGCCGTGGGAACTCAGTGAGGAGTGACACACCTTCAGCCGCCCCCTGCCTCCCCGCTGGCACGTGCTGGCGTGGGGGGTAGGGGGGCTTTTCAGAACCGGAGAATCTAGGTAGTGTTTACACGAGATTTATGGTATGCAAAGCGCATCAATTCTGCAAGGATGTGCTTATGACGAATCCTC
>CAKTDV010000008.1 GCA_934546745.1 uncultured Desulfovibrio sp.
CACGCCACATCCACGCTCGTCGTCACGCTGGAAAAACGGGATGTTCCCCTGGTTGTGCGGCTTGAGTCCGATTCCGTGCGTTCTCCGGAACGCAGGGCCGATGCACTGGTACTTTTCCAGATGGCCCATCATGGCCCCAGAGCCGCTGCGCCGCTTATCAGGGAAATCAGGGAAACGGCGGATACGGCCATGCTGGCCTTTCTTGATCGCGTGCCGCCGGAAGGCGCTGTCCGCCTCCGGGTGGAGCCACCTTTGGAAACAATGACGATCTGGAAATATAACGGGAAACATTATGCCCGGACAACACAGACGCTGATCTGGCCCGCATGGACAGCCGCCGTCAACGGCGCGGGTTCCATAACGTGCTATGAGTTGCCGGTGACCGCACGGATCATGACGTCGCATGAGGGGAAGATGCAAACCTTCCTTCTGCAGGAGAACAGGTAGAAACATGTCCATGAGCGACGTGACCGGCACAGAAAAAAAGAGACGCCTTGCGGTGCTGCTTCTTGGCCTTGTGATTGGCGTTTCTGTTCTCGTACTTGCCTTTTCCCTGTTCTTTTCCCCGGAAGAGACGGGTGGCACAGCCACCATGTCTCCCGCGAACGCGGATCGCGTGAGCGGTCAGGCTGGAGGCGTCGGTTCGGAGGAATACAACCAGAAACTCAGGGAACACGATCAGCGTCAGGCTGGCGAAGCCCTCAAAAGCGGAGAAAGTTTCGTTGCAACGCCTGTGGGAGACAGAAAGCCCCTTGTGGGGAAAAAGACGGAAACACCGCCCGCGCCGCCTCCGGTTGCGCCTGTCCGCGTCGTATCCGTCCAGGCTCCGCGCACGGATAACGCCATGCTCAAGCGAATGGCGGAAGATCTGGCGACACTGGAAGGACGTCTTGCCGCCGTTTCGGCTGGGCAGGGACTCATCGTCTACCAGCGGGATTTTTCAGAAGAAAACGCGAAGGCCGCTGCCGCTGAAAAAGCGCC
Organism: uncultured Desulfovibrio sp.; assembly: GCA_934546745.1. Lineage (GTDB taxonomy): Bacteria > Desulfobacterota > Desulfovibrionia > Desulfovibrionales > Desulfovibrionaceae > Desulfovibrio. Next base: position 982 of record CAKTDV010000008.1, read on the forward strand.
TTCCGGGCTTCCGGAAAAGAAACCCGCTGTTCCCGCAGGCATCAAGCCGGGGGATGTGCTGTACGCCATCATTGACACCGGCGTGAATTCCGATGTGCCGTCTGTCGTTCTTGCGACCATCACCTCCGGCAAATACCGCAATGCCCGCGTCATGGGGACGTTTCAACGCCATGAGGAGCGCCTTGTGCTGGCGTTCAACAGAATCATTCTTCCGGACGGAGAGACACTCCAGATGGACGCCTACGCCATTGACCCGGGGACATCCGAAGCCTCGGTGGCCAGTTCGGTCGATACGCATTTTTTCAGCCGGTGGGGCGGCCTCATTGCGTCGGCGTTTCTTGAAGGTCTGGGAACCGCCAAACGGTACAGTGGCTCCCGGAGCACCATCTACGGCTATAACGGTGAAACCAGCGATCAGATGATCTGGAATACCTACAGCGTGGGGGATCAGGCCTGGATTGCCGCCGGAAAGGTAGGAGAAAAAGCCGGGAAAGTCCTGGAAAAGGGCTTTGATCGTCCGCCCACTGTCCGCCTTGAGAGCGGAACCCCCGTCGGTATTCTCATTGTGAGCGTCAAGGGCAGGTGACGTCATGGAAAATTACGTTGCCAACGTTATTCCACATTTGCGGCAGTGGTGGCCCGTCATTATCCAGCTGGCCTATCTGGTCGGCCTCGGATTCGCGCTGACGTCCTTTGTTCTGGCTGTCAGCGGAAAGCACCGCTTTAACCGCTCCCCAGCGGTATGGACGTTTGTCTGCGCGGTGTTGCTGCTCAACTTACCGGCGTTCATGGACTCGCTGGCCATGACCGTGTTCAATCAAAGTTCGGAGCGAAGCCTCAGCTACAGCCCGCCGGACTCGCCCGCTTCCGTCTATATTCAATTTGCCGTGTACGGCATTGCCACCATTGGCGTCATCGGCATTGCGCGCGGGCTGTGCCTTATGCGCGATACGCCCAATCGGGCCATGAATTTCAGCAGGGGAATCGTACATCTGATCGGCGGAATCATCGCCGTCAACCTGGTCACCTTCTTACGTGGGCTTGGGGCCACGATAGGCGGTGATGTCCAAACATATGTCGCCAGAATCATTGGCTGACATTCGGAGGAACCCATGAAGAGCATCGCAGGACATCCCGGATTCATCTCTCCATGCCGCTGGACAGCCGCATTCCTTGCTCTTTCCGCCGTATGGCTGCTTGTGCCCGACCTTGTCCAGGCGGCTATCCCGCTTGGAGAAGTGGGCCGCAATGTCGCGGAAAACTCCAAAGGCGTTGCCAAAGGCATCTATCTTGCCGGATTCGCCACAGGCATCGGGATGGGTGTCTGGGGCTGTGTGGACATGTACAAGGCCACACGACAGCAAGGACAGGCCACCTATACCAGCGGCATCATCAAACTGCTGATTGCCGCTGTCATTCTCGGTCTGGGAGAAACCATCGGCTCCGGATCGGCAACGCTGTTCGGTTCGGATCAGACCTCCGGTCTGGGCGAACTCGGCCTGTAATCTGAAAGGAGAAGAGGCATGAACGTTGTTGCAATGGGGCGTCCTGGCCCTGCCGCCAAGCCCGTCCATCCCATGAGGGCATCGGATGCCCATGCCTCTTCTCCTGTCCGCGATGCGGCGGATGTCATCGGCGGCCTTGGCTGGTACAGGAGGCAGTTCCACCGTTCCATGAAGCTGGCCCTGGGGTTGGCCGTTGCGCTGGCCGTCAGTCTGGGCATTGTTCTGCTGTTGCTCCTGAACCGTCCGACGCCGCGCTATTTCGCATCAACTCCCGACTTGCGGCTTGCGCCCATGATTCCTCTGGATCAACCGCTGCTGACACAGCAGGGCCTCCTGTCATGGACAGCCGAGACCGTCGCCGGAGCCATGTCTCTGGATTTTCTGGAATGGCGCAAAAAACTGGAAACCCTGCGGGAGAACTTTGACAACGCGGCCTACAAGTCGTTCCTCACGTCTCTGCAAAGCTCCGGCATTCTGGAAATGATCAGAGAGAAACGCCTTTCCGCGTCGGCTGTCGCCACACGCGCGCCGGTCATCATTGCTTCGGGTCTGGTGGGGGACAAGGCCACATGGCGCATCGAGTTCCCCCTCATCGTATCTTATGAGTCCAGCCAGGGCGTTGAAAGTACGCAACGCCTTCTTGCGACGGTTCTTGTCCGCCGTGCCTCCACGGCCATAACACCGCGCGGCGTCGTCATCCAGCAAATTGTACTGAAGAGGGACTCCTGATGCTTGATCGCCTTGTTCATGGTGTGGATTGCGGCATACGCGCCCTGTCGGAAGTCTTTGCCGGGCCTGTGCACAGCTACTGCCGTCTGGAAACCGTGGATGACGGCGTTCTGGTGGCGGACGACGGCAGTCTGATCAGCCTGTTGCGCCTTGAGGGATCGCTCCAGCAGATAGGCGTTGATGAATTCGGCGTCATTGTCTCCTCTCTTACGGAAAAGCTGCAATCCAGCCTTTCCAGACCGGGCCACCTGATTCAGGTGCTTTTTGACTATGACCCGGAGAGCAGCGGCGCGCGGATTGCCGAACTTTTACGGCCCTCCCGCCTGACAGCGCGGAATCTTGGGCTGGATATAGGCGCTCTTCTGGATGATTGGGGAAGCGCCCTGCAACGATACTGCGCGCTGGAGACGTGCTGGCTGGCACTGTGGACGCGGCCTTCCGTGCTCTCGGAGACGCTGCGGAAGACCGCCTTGAGGGAACGGGCCGCTGCCATGTCGAAAACGCCAAACATTCCGGGATGCCAGCAGGTTTCCCGGGCCGTGGTTGCCTTGCATGACGCGCATAACGGTTTTCTGACCGGCGTTCTGGACGCCTTCCGGCAGGCGGATCTGCTGATCCATCCTCTTTCAGCCCATGCGGCCTTGCGGGATATCAGAATGAGCATAGCTCCGGAGCTCACAGGCCGTCACTGGAGAGCGCTCATCCCCGGCGATCCCCTGCCGCTTCGTCTGCCAGACCCGGATACGGGAAGCGCGAACACACTCCATAACGTCCTGTACCCGGATTTCAAGACGCAGCTCTGGCCGGAAGAAGGGCAAATGCTCTCCCGAAACGCCATCCGTATTGGAGACAGGATCTATGGCCCGTTGATTATGACCCTCATGCCGCAGACCCCCAGGCCGTTTCAGGATCTTTTCCGCGTGCTTGCCAAACGGGATGAACGTCTGCCCTACCGCATATCCTTTCTCATGGAGGACGGGGGATTGCGCCTGGGGTTGAAACCCCTGCTGTCCACCATCCTTGCCTTCACCTCCTCCGACAACAAACGCTTCAACAAAGCTGTCGATGCCCTGCGGCACCTGCATCTCGAGGGCATGTGCTGCGTGAGGTTCCGTATCTGTCTCTGCACCTGGGTCAGTGTGCGGGACATGTCTGAACAGGAGGCTTTTCTTCTTCTCAGACGCCGTGTCGCTGAGCTGGCCAAGACGGTCCAGGGCTGGGGGACAACGGATGTCGCCGAAGCGCTCGGCGATCCACTGCTCGGCGTGACGGCGACGCTCCCCGCCATGATGCCCACGTCTCCGGCCCCTGTGACAGCCGCGCCGTTGCGGGACGCCATTGGCATGACGCCGTTACGCCCCGCCTCTCCCTGGAAAGAAGGCAGTTTGCTGTTCCGCACCGGAGACGGCAAGATCATTCCCTTTGCGGCCAATTCGGCTGAACAGGCCGCCTGGATAGACATAGGCGTCGCGCCGATGGGCGGCGGAAAATCCGTCCTGCTCAACGCCATGAATTTTGCCTTTATCGTGCAGGCGGGGCTTTCACGGCTGCCGTGGCTTTCCATTGTGGATGTGGGGCCGTCCAGTTCCGGGCTTATCACGCTGCTGCGCGAGAATCTTCCCGAGGAACGCAGATATCTGGCGGCGTATCACCGCCTCAGAATGACGCCGGACTATGCCGTCAATCCTTTTGATCTGCCGCTCGGCAATCGAAGGCCTCTCCCGTCGCACAAAGCCTTTCTGACGAATTTCCTCAGTTTGCTGGCGACCCCTCTGGAAGCGTCCGCGCCCGCCGATGGCGTCCCCGGTATCATTGGCAGGGCTGTCAGCCTTGCCTATGACGAACTCTCAGACAAGCGGCATCCCCGGCTCTATCAGTCCAATGCCCTGCCTGAGATTCACGCGCTGCTGCTCCAGGCGGACATGCCTCTGGATGCCTCGACAAGCTGGTGGGAAATTGTCGACGCCCTCTTTGATCGGGGCTACGCCCATCAGGCCTTGCTGGCACAGCGTTACGCAGTCCCCATGCTTGCGGATGTGCTGATGCAGATCCGTCAGAATACAGGCATCCAGAATACGTATGAGCAGACAACCATCCTCGGCGTCTGGCGCGCTCTTTCGGACGCCATTGAGGCCTATCCAGTGCTCAAGGAACCGACGCGCTTCGATATTGGCGACGCCCAGATAGTCAGCCTCGATCTTGATGAGGTAGCGCCTCGCGGCGGCTCCGCCGCTGACAGACAGTCGGCGGTCATGTACATGCTGGCCAGGCATATTCTGGGAGCGCGTTTTTTCCTCATGCCCAGTGATGTGCGGCTGATGCCCAAGCGCTACCGGGCCTATCATGCCACGCGCATTGAGGCCATACGGGAAGATCCCAAGCGGCTTTGCTACGACGAGGCGCACCGCGTCACCGGAAATGTCTCCGTTTCCGGTCAGCTCCAGGCGGATATGACCACGATGGCCCGCGAAAGCCGCAAATGGAACTTATCCATCGGCCTGTACACGCAATCCGTTGACGACATTCCTTCCATCATTACCGACGAGCTGGCCACAACGGTCCTCATTCTTGGCGCGGGCACGGAAAAGAGCATTGACAACCTGTCCCGGCGGTTCGGTCTCAACGGAAGCTGCCGTCATGCGCTTTCCCGTCTGGGCAAGCCGGACAGGGCCGGTTCCAATCTTGTGGCCCTGTTCAGAACAGGCGCGGGCATGTCCCAGCTTGTCCTCAGTCTGACCATTGGCCCGCAATCACTCTGGGCCTTTTCCACAACGACGGAAGACGTTGTCATTCGCAACCACCTGTACCAGCGGCTGGGGCCGTCCGAAGCCCTGCGCAGGCTGGCGCGCCGTTTCCCCGGCGGATCGGCCAAGGCGGAAGTGGAGCGCCGTCGCCGTCTGGTCGGCGATCAGACGGAAGCCGATGAGAAAATAGTGGATGTGCTTCTTGAAATCGTCGGTGAAATCGAGGGAGAGCAATGAAAAAGATCGTTGTCACACTGATGCTTATCCTGATGCCTGTCCAAGGCTGGGCAGGGGGATGCGACTGCGGTTCCATCAACGCCATGATCATGCTTGCCAAGGTGGAAACCATACAGACCGTCAACGCCACCACGGCAGCGGAAGCGGAGGCCATCCGCTCGGAGATTCTGCTGGCGGCACAGAATCTCATCGGCACCATCAAAAGCGAATCCGCGACCATTATCCGGGCGATTGTCGCTCTGAAGGAAAGCAACGTGGCGGCTCTCAAGGGGCAGGGCATGGCGAATGAAAGCCTGAAAACGGAGGACATGTACGGAAAGGCCGCGCAGCCGTCAGGTCTTTGCGGCGCAAGCACGCTGGGGGCGGGCATTCAGACCGGCGCGCTGGCCGGACAGGAAATCCATGCGGCCATGCGGGACAAACAACATGCCTACGCCAACACGCCGGGCGTCCGCCCCGTGGAATTTCTGCACCGTGTTCTGGCCGGGGAACACCCTTCGGAGAGGGAAAGCCTGGAAGCCATGTTTCCCTTGCGGGGAACACTGACGGAAGAACAGGTGGCGCAGGCGCATGAAACCGTCAAGACGCTGTCCAATCCCCGGCCCCTGCCCGTGGCGACGGACAGCCAGAAAGCTACGGCGGCGGGACAAACCTATACGGCTGCCCGCAGGGTTCACGAAAACCGTCTTGCGCTCGTGACCGAAGCCCTCAACCAGCATGTGGTGCTGCATTCTCCCACGCTGCCGGAAGACGTGGCCGCATGGGCGCAAAGCCAGTGGGCGGAAGCCGGAGGAAGCGGGACGCCGCCGGGCCTCGTGGATGGCAAACTTTCCGAAGCCGGTCTGTTCAGGCTGCTTTCGCGGATGCGCACCGGCAACCCCAACTGGTTTGCCCAGCTTGCCGCGTCCACGGATACGGGCCTGTTGCGCGAACTCGCCGTGATGCAGGCCCTGCAACTGGAGCTGACGCGCAAGAATACGGAATTTCTGGATCGTCTGAGCGTCATTGCCTCGCTGGATTTCCTCGCCCGTATGGAAGGCACCACAGGCAAAGACATGGAAGATCTCTACGCCCGCATGATCGGCGCGCAGCAGTAGAGGCCGCTCTCATGGATGCTTTATTCGTTGAATATATCGGCATGGGTGCCGGTTCTGGAGAATACAACGGTGTCCCCGACAATTTTGTAAACAAGAAGCCAATCTGGTTCGAGATGCAATTCTCTGTAATGCTTCCATGCTCCTTTCAAAGAATGATCCCTGTACGACTCTGGCAGCAAGGCTTCCGTAAGCAGGAAGCGCATGGCTTCTTCCATTTTTTTCATCGGTTTTCCACGAGCCTCGATCTTTTTGAAGTCTCGTTTAAACTGCGTTGTATAGTCAGGAATTCGCATCTAGCTCCTCAACTGAAACAGAAGATCGTCCAAATCTTTGGCATGATGAATCTCCTCTCCCCTATCGGCCTTTTCCATCGTTTCACGGGTCAGGGCATTGGGAATTTCCGTATCAAAGGGCAGGCACTTTTCCCTGGCGATTTGGGCCAGCGTCATGCGGAAGGCATCGGCAAGCGTCAGGCCCATTTCCGCAAGAACGGCGGCGGCCTCGTTCCTGATGGCGGGATCGATACGGGCACGGACATAGGAAGCATTGGCAGTCATGGTTTTCCTCCTTGTTTGGGGAAGCGTAGCCTACACGGGCGGAATGTCAATGCCGCCAGAAGCGGCGTGGGCGCATCCCTTCAGGGAAATTCCAAAGTACGTTTGCCTTGTTCCGTCAGCATGTTCCGCTCCCCGGAACAACGCCCGCTCCTGGAGAACGCCCATGCCCGCATCTGACATTCCCGCCACATCGAAAGTTCTTCTGGAGACGGACGGCAGCAAACATCTTCTTGACGCCTTTCTGGGGCGCGGCTGGGATGCCTGGGGGCAGGGCCTTGGCGGGTCGCAGGGCGCTGAACTGATGTTGCAGCTTTTCAGCGTCTTCAACGTGGTGGCCCTGGCTGTTGTTTCGGCGCTCTTCATCTGGGTCTCGGCCATTGCCGTGGCCGGTACGGCCCATGAGGGCGCGCCTTTTGGGAAACGCTACAGCTCCCTCTGGATGCCCTTGCGCTTTGTGGGCGCTATGGGCGCGCTTGCCCCTGTTTTCAAAGGCCTGAGCCTGTTTCAGGTGGCCATTCTGGCCTGCATCGGCTTTTCCATCAATCTGGGGAATTACATCTGGGAACTGGGAACCGGCTACTTTGTGGAACAGGGTGGACAGATGACCGTGCAGGCACCGCCCCAGAATGTCACGCACTATGCGGCCATTACCAACGGCGCACTGGAATCCTTGACGCTCCAGTACTACATGAACGAGCGGCGCGGTCTGAACGTCCAGCCGGGCGGATCATGGAAGTACAGCGCCAACCTTGTTCAGTCCGGAGGGGAGTATACCTTTGTTTTCAACCGCAATGCCGGGAGTATCAGCGTCAGTTGCGTGGATGAGGGCGACGCCCTGTGCCGGGGCAAGGTCAATGCCGTTGGCGCGGCCATTTCCTCCCTGTCATCCGTGGCCCGCCAGCTTGCCAATCCCGAGACGCCCGCATCGGCCATACCGGCCAGTGCGCTGTATGAGGCCGCCGAACAGGTCAATGGCGCCATCCTCTCACATCTGCAAAGCTATGCGCGGCAGGGCCAGCTCAAGACAAAGCTGGATGATTTCCAGGAGCGCTCCGCCCGCTTTGGCTGGATTATGGCGGGCGCTTCCTACTGGTCGATCGCATGGATTAACCAGGAAGTCCGGGAAGCCATGTATTCCGGCATTTCCTACCGTCCGCATGAGTACACGGCGTCGGAACTCCATGCACAGATGCGCGGCCTGCAGGACTACGATGCCGTCAGGGAACGGGTGGCAAACTACATCAGGACCGCCTATTCCATCCGGCGGGAAATTCCCCAAAACGCCGCTTCCCCGGCAGTCACGGACGAGGGCAGAGCCTTTGATGAGGTTCTCAACTGGTTACGCTCCACGCTGAATCAGCTTGTCGCCGGGAATATTCTCCCTGTCGCCGTGGAAAAGCTCTCCAGCCAGGATCCCATCATGGCGGTTTCCGATGTGGGCGATTACCTGATCGGCACAGCCTGGGGGCTTGCCTCAGCGCTGGGCGTCGTGGATGTGACGCACGCCCTTGGCAAAAAACTGCCTTTTATCGACAGCGTTATCCCCAATCTGGACAAGTACATTTCTTTTACCCTGTTCTCTATCTTTCTGCCGCTGCTGCTCTATGGACTGGCGCTGGCGTACTACCTGCCAGCCATACCCTTTATTCGCTGGATCGCGGCGCTTGTGGGATGGATCATCCTCATTGTGGAAGCCCTTGTGGCGGCTCCGCTCTGGCTGTGCGCCCATGCGCTGCCCGAAGGTGAAGGCGCGGCGGGACAGCACGGCAAACGCGGCTACATGCTGCTGCTGGGCATCGTCATTCGTCCGCCGCTGATGGTCACCGGTTTTTTTGCCGCCATTCTTCTGATGCAGGTGCTGGGAAGGCTTATCGGGGGCGGTTTTGAGCTGTTTATCGCGGGAACCGCGCAAACCAGGATCGTCGGCATCACGGGCACATTTGCCATGCTGGTCATTCTCGGCATTACCGTCGTCATGGCGGCCAACAAGTTTTTTTCTCTCATCCACTATCTGCCTGAGCATGTGACCAATTGGATTGGCCAGCAGTTCCAGAGCCTTGGGGAAAAAGAAGATCAGGCGGGAGCCAAAAATGTCTTCATCGGCTCCACCAATGCCGTCAGCTCCGGGGCGCATGGCGCGCGGGAACTGCGCGGCGATGCCGCGCGGAGCTGGAAAGCGTCCGCCGCATCTTCCGCACCGGCGGAACAACAGGGCGTCGCCGGTTTGGCGACGATCTCGCAGGACAGTTTCAGGAGCTGAGCCATGTCCGACAGCATTGTCATAAGCTGTTTTGATCTCACCGGCACGATGGTGAGGCCCTGGGCGGATGCCGGATATCGCTGCTACTGCGTGGACATACAGCATCCGAAGGGGGAAACCCGACAAGGCAACATTATCAAAGTCGGCGCGGATATGCGGGACTGGCTGCCGCCCCGCGAACCGATCCGCTTTGCCTCCTTTTTCCCTCCCTGTACGGATGTGGCCGTTTCCGGGGCGCGCTGGTTCAGGGACAAAGGGCTGTTTTCCCTGTGCCGGGCGCTGGAACTGTTCTACGCCGCCATCCGTATCGCGGAATGGTCTGGAGCGCCCTATCTTATTGAAAATCCCGTCTCCACGGTCTCGACGTATTGGAGAAAGCCAGACTACGTCTTTAATCCGTGCGATTACGCGGGCTATCCCGGCGGAGAAGCGGATCTCTACACCAAGAAGACCTGCCTTTGGGTTGGCGGGGGATTCAAGATGCCTGAACCCAGAAAACGGCCTCCCGTTCAGGGGAGTAAAATGCACCTGCTTCCCCCATCCAGGGAGCGGGCCAATCTGCGCAGCGCTACGCCAGCGGGCTTTGCCCGCGCCGTCTTTGAGGCCAATACACCCCAGAGGAGCGTGTCATGAACTCCCAGGGAATACGCTCGTCCGTGCGGCAGTCGCGACGCGAACTCTCAACCCTGCGAGACGGCTTTTGTTCGCGTTTTGCCCGCTTCCGGCGGCATCGCTCCGCACAGGATCAGGAAGCCGTCATGCGGGAATTTGGCCTCTTGCTGATCTCGTGGGGTATTGACGGCGTTGCCGCCATTCCCGGCGTCATCAGGGCGCTGCGCCTGCGTTTTCTGGTGTTCGGCATTCCCGCCGTGGGTTTCATCACGGCGGCGGTATGGCATCAGACGCTGTTGTCGCTGATAGCGGCCTGCCTCATCGTCCCCCCCTGCCTTCTGGGCATGTTCACGACGGCCTGGCGGATCTCCATCCTGCGGCAACGCCGTTTCCTGCCGCCTGCCCGCTGGTTGAGGGAATGCATCAACGCGCTCCGCGCATAATCTTTTGGGGTGTATATCGCCCCTATAACAGGAGGTATTTCATGTTGCAAAACATCGTCGTGTGCCTGTGCGGCCTGTGCCTTTGCGCCTGCGCGGGCAAGGAACAGGTGTCTGTACCGCCGTCCGCCGGTATTGTTTCCACGACCCTCGGACAGGCGGCGGAACTGGCGCATGAGGATTTGGCAATGGTCGCCCGATTGCGCGGGCAGGGAATGCGGCCCCTGACGCTTCCCCCGGATCCGGCCTTGAAGCGTCCCGTGACCGTGGCATGGACAGGGCCAATGGAAGGGGTGCTCAAGGAAATATGTCTGCAAGTCGGGTATCGCTACCAGGAAATGGGGAGGCCGTCCGTCCAGAGCATGACTGTTGTCGTGCGCGGACAGAATCGCCCGGCCCATGAACTGCTGGAAGATATTGCCTGGCAGGTGCAACCCGTGGCCGTGGTGCGCGTTGATCCCATCAATCGAACCGTTACGCTGGCGCGGACATCCGGCAGGGAGGCGCGGTCATGAGCGGCGAAGCGATTGCGCTCCCCGTGAAACCGGGCCCGTGTATTCTGTCATCCTATGAGGGTGGTTACAGGGAGGGGTTTCAGGACGGATTTTCCTCAGCGGATCTGTCTGCCGCCGGTGTTGTTCTGTGCGGCTGCGGTATGATGATCCTGTTGCTGGCCTGCTTCATGATCGCCCGCCATGCGTCACGGCTTCTCTCGGCGCTGTGCCGCCATCTTGACCGTTTTGGGGAAATTGCCTCCAACACCCTGAAAGCGCTCCTGCTTCCCCTGGTTGTCTGTACGGCGCTGGCCGGATGCGCCGGAAAACGGGAGGCGGCGGCTCTTCCCGCCCCTGTGCCGCCCGCCGTTGAAAACGCGCCAGCGCCAGCGCGGGATACCCGTGACAAGGATGCCTTTACGCCGCATGACGCCACGTATCACGAGGAGGGAGACGGGCAGTATCTGGCGGTGCGCATACCCGCTGAGCCCGCTTCCGGCCCGCGACAGGGGGAACCCGGCGAACTGGCCGCCCTTCTGGAAATGAAAGGGGATAAGGACACGGCAGTAACCGCCGTCCATCGGATGCGTCCCCAGGCCATCAGGGAGGCGGCGCAACTCGCCGCCTTTCAGAAGGCCATCGCCTGGCGCTATGACCAGCTCGCGAAACAGACGGAACGCTACAGTTCCGTCATGGACGCCGCCTTTAATTTTGCGCCGCTGCTGCTGACACAGGGGGACGCGCTGATCATGCCGCCCCTGATAGCGCGATCCGGAGCCTCCATGCGTATTGAGGACGGCATGACCGCGACGTCGGCGACGGCGACCTACGCCTTGCTGGCTCCGGCGCGCTATATCGCGACCGTGCCCCATTGGCGCGAATTTCTGATGATGGATGCGTTCCCCGCGCCGGAAAGTCCCCATCCCGCCGTTCTTCCCAGAGATGCCAGGGAGCGTGCCCTCTGGCGTGCCGCCGTGCGCGAGGCCTGGGCGCGGGGACTGGCAGAAGCGGATCAGCTCTATGCGGACAATGTGGCGCGCATGGCGCGCAGCTATCGCGGGGCCATGCTCTATCATCTGCTGACGGCACAGCATCTTTTGAGCCGCATCCGCACGGCATCTTCCGAGGTGGGCATGCGTACCTCCGGAAAGGGCGAGATGCTGAACATCGGCCAGCGCTGCTACAGGATCACAGCGCCGTCGGCCTTCACCGTCGCGTCGCCCGCGACGCCGAAGAAAAAAGGCGGCTAACATGACGGCGGAGTATTATCCACAGGAGCCGCGTATCCGCTGGGATCACAGCGACATCAACAGCCTGCTGCTCTGGGCCACGCGGCGCGGCATGTCCGATCTGTGCCTTCGCTCCGGTCTTCCGGCATGGATGCGCCTGAATGGGACATGGATTCCCGTCACAAGGAAGCCCATCGCCACGGATGAACTTCTGGCGGCGCTGGAACGTCTGACGCGCAACAATTCCGTTGCCACCCTGATCAAATCCGGTCAGGCGGATTACGACTTTGCCCATGAGATAGAAGAGTCGCGCGGTGTGCGCCGCCGGTATCGCGGCAATGCCACGCCCATTGTGGATGGGTATTCCACAGGCGTCAAGATTGTGTTTCGGGCCATACCTTCCATGCCGCCCGCCCTGGAAGAGCTGTCTGTTGAACAGGGTATTCTGGAGCACGCCATGCCGTCTCATGGCCTGGTGCTGGTGACGGGCGTCATGGGCAGTGGCAAAAGCACGCTTCTTGCCGCCATTATCCGTCGTATCATCGAAACTGGCGGACGTAACGTCAGCACCTACGAGGCCCCCATTGAGTTTGATTTTGACGCCATTCCCCATCCCGGCGGGCCGGTGTCGCAAAGCACCATCCCAGAACACCTGGCTTCCTTTCTGACAGCCACGCGCAACAGCACGCGCACGGCTCCGGATGTGGTGCTCATCGGCGAAAGCCGCGATCCGGATACCCTCCGGGGCATGATTGAAAGCGCGGAAATCGGCGTCGCCGCCTACTCCACGGTGCATACCCGTTCTGTACCGGAAACGCTCAGCCGTATCGTCAATATCTTTCCCAGTACGGAACGCCTTCAGATTACGGCCACCTTGCTGGCCAGTCTGCGGCTCATCGTTTCGCAACGCCTTGTGCCTCTGCCGGACAACAGCGGGCGCACGGCATTGCGCGAATACCTGGCCTTTACGCCGGAAGTCAGGGAGCGGCTGCTGGACACACCGCTGGAACGGCTGATTCCGCAGACGGAAAAACTTCTGGCCGAATACGGCCAGTCCATTCAGGACGCGGCGGAACGCGCGTATGCCGCGGGGCGCATCGACAGAGAAAACTGCCTGGCCATTCTGGCGGAACGAAAAAAACGGGAGGAAACAGTATGATGACCGGCGACATCCTCTGGAGGGACACGGGTATTACGCCCAAAATTCTCATTCTGGACGCCCGCGCCGTCTTTCCGCTGCTTCTGTGGCTTTTCCACTGGGCATGGTGGACGGCAAGCCTTGCCTTCCTCGGCATTGCCGGTCTGTACCTTGTCCAGCGTACCGGCATGTCGCCCCTTGCCTGCCTTCGGGCCATCCGCACGGCGCTCATGGGCCGGAGACGGGAAACCCGTTACTCCGAAACCCTTTGGCGCAGACGCTGCCGGTGGTAGGCTGTAACTTTTGACCCTTATGGAGAGGTATTCCATGCACAACGAACAGCGTAACAGTCTGGGACTTTTTGACGCCGCACACCGATCCGCCGAAAAGGTGCAGGTTCTTCTCACTCGCGAGGACATCGAGCGCCAGCTTGATGCCGGAGCCTTTCCGCTGTCGCGGGAAGAAGCGGTCGCGGCAGGCTTCCTCAATCCGCAGGATATGCAGGACAGCGTCGTCATTGACATCAGGGAGAGCGCCCAATGACCGTTGAACGAAAAAACCGCTTCCAGATAAGCCGCGAGGTGCAGGAAGAGTTTGTCAACGGTATTGCCGAAACCATGCTGTCGCTGGCCCGGGACGCGGGAAAATGGCGGCAGGGATGGACATCCGCCGCTGTCGGAATGCCGTTCTGCCCCGTGACAGGCAGGGAATACAGCGGCGCGAACATGGTTCGCCTGCTGCTGACCAGTATCGTCAAAGGCTATGCCGACGACCGCTGGATGACCTTCCGGCAGCTCCAGACCTTTCAGGAAGCCCACCCCGAACTGAAAATGAGTATTCGCAAGGGGGAACACGGCGTCAAGGTGCTGCGCCCGGAAGAGATCGCCTACATCGTCGAAGAGGACGGGAGCTGGAGATTTCTGGGACACAAAGAACTCAAACGCCTTGAGGAACGCAGGGCGCAAGGCCTTGCCGTGCCCGAGGTGGAGCGCAGGACGCTCTTTTATCCGTTCACCGTCTTCAACGCCGCCCAGATTGACGGCTTCCCCGCCAAGGAAGTTCCCGCGCACGCCATGACGGAAATCGAACGGAACGAGCTGGTGGAACGCTTTATCGCCAGCTCCGGCGTGACTGTCAGGCATTACGGCGGCGACCCCTGCTTCGCCCGTGACGCCAATGAGGTTTGCCTGCCCTATCCCGACAGGTTCAGCGGCACGGACGAGTACTATGCCGCCAAGCTGCATGAGTTCTTCCACGCCACCGGCCATGAGATCCGGGAGAACCGCCTGGAAAAAACAGCGCGGACGCTCAAGGGCTACGCCTTTGAGGAAATGCGGGCGGAGATGTTTTCCGTACTGGCGGGAGCGCATCTCCAGCTGCCCATGCCGGAAAGCAATGCCGCCGCCTACATCGCGCACTGGAATCAGGCCTTTTCCGGAGGAGATGCCAGAGCCGTGTTCAAGGCGGCGTCGGAAGCCGCCCGTATCCTGACAACGCTGCACCAGTTTGAACAGGATGAACAGCCCGCCGCGAAATGGTTCCCCCAACGCGCGGAATGGCCGGAACTGCTGGCGCTCCAGATACAGCGCGATGTGGCCTGCGGCGTCTTCGTCCACGAAAAGGATGCCTCCGGAACACAGACGTTTGCGCGTAAGCCCGATTCCCTGCCGGAACCGCCCTCTCTCGCGGACGCCGCCGTTGCCTTCAAGGGGACGGACAATCCGGTCAGCAAGGCGCGCATCATTCTGCGACACCCTGAATTTCTTGCCCTGGCCCTTCGGGAAGATCCCCATTCCATGCTCGATCTGGCCGGACTCTGCGATCGCTTGGCACAGGTTCTCCACATGGAAGCGGACGGGAAGCTGCGCGCGGCTTCCGGCGCTCTGGAAAATCCCGCTCCCCCGCACGAACAACAGGCCGCTGCCGCGCGGCGCATGAGGATGTAGCATGAGACTTTTTATCGCTGAAAAACCCAGTCTTGGAAAGGCTGTCGCCAAAGGCCTTGGCGGCGGAACGCCGGAAAACGGCCATATCCTGTGTGGTGACGATACCGTCACCTGGTGCTTCGGGCACCTTCTTGAACCTGCCTGGCCCGAAGCCTACGCGCCCGAATACGTCCACTGGCGGCGCGAACATCTGCCCATCATTCCCTCCTCCTGGAAATACGCTGTCAAACGATCGGCCAGGGAGCAGCTCCAGCACATCGGAACGCTGCTGCGCGACGCGGACGCTGTCGTCCACGCCGGGGATCCGGATCGCGAAGGCCAGCTCCTTGTTGATGAAGTCCTTGAGCATTTTTCCTATCGCGGCCCTGTGTTCCGCCTCTGGCTTCCCTCCCTTGACGACACGTCGGTACGTATCGCCCTGGACGCCATCAGGGACAACGCGCCCAACGCCCCTTTGCGCGACGCCGCGCGCGCCCGGATGCTGGCCGACTGGCTGGTGGGCATGAACGCCACACGCGCCCTGACCGTTTACGGCAGGGAATGCGGCCGGACGGACGTGCTGTCCCTCGGGCGCGTTCAAACGCCCACGCTGGCGCTTGTCGTTGCCCGCGACAGGGAAATCGCCAGTTTTACGCCCTCGGACTATTGCGTGCTGCGCGCCGGTCTTGTCCATGTCAATGGCGAGTTCTCAGCCGTCTTTGTTCCCGGAGAAACACAGAGCGGGCTGGATGACGCCGGACGCCTTGTGGATATGGCGCGGGCTGCCGCCATTCTTGACGGTGTCAACGGGGCGGAAGGAACCATTCTGGAATCCCCGCGGGAAAAGAAAAGCACGCCAGCCCCCTTGCCGCATTCCCTCTCGTCCCTGCAAAAGACGGCCTCTTCCCGCTTAGGCCTATCCGCCAAAAAGGTTCTCGACATAGCCCAATCCCTTTATGAGAAAAAACTGACCACCTACCCCAGAACGGACTGCCGCTATCTTCCGGAAGAACAGTTTGACGGCGCTGCCGCCGTACTGGAGGCCCTTTCCCGGATTCCTGAACTGGAACAGTGCGCGGGCAAGGCGGATGGAAAACGGAAAAGCGCCGTCTGGAACACCCAAAAAGTGACGGCGCATCATGCCATCGTCCCTACCGGAGAACTCCCGGAACGCCTCTCCGAAGAGGAGCGCTCCCTGTTTCTCCTGATTGCCACGGCCTTCTGCCTGCAATTTCATCCGCCCCTGCGCTATGAGGCGCAGAAATTGACCGTTTCTCTTGGAGATACCCGCTGGGAGGCTTCGGGACGCCGTCTGCTGGATGCCGGATGGACAGCCTTTGCCAGAGAGGATGGCGACGGACAGGAGCAGACCCCGCTTCCTCTGGTGGGAGAGGGGGATTCCGTGCGCTGCCAGACAGCGGAAAGCGTGCGCAAAAAAACCTCGCCGCCTTCCAGGTTTACGGAAGGGAGCCTGATTGAGGCGATGGCCAATGCGCATCGCTTTGTACAGGATGCGCGGGCCAGGGCCACGCTCAGGGAAAGCAAGGGTATCGGTACGGAAGCGACGCGCGCCAACATCATCGAAACGCTGAAGGAGCGCGGCTATCTGGCCGTCGAAAAGAAAAGCCTTGTGTCCACGCCTCTCGGGCGGGAAATCATCGATCTGACGCCGCCAGCCCTGAAAGATCCCGTCACCACAGCCGCGTGGGAAGATCGTCTGGAATCCATCGCGCAGGGACGGGAAACCCTGGAGGCCTTTCTTGCGGAACAGACGCGCATCCTGCCCGAACTGCTGGCTCCGATTCTGGAACGCAAGCCTACTCCCGTCCATGCCTGCCCGGACTGCGGCGCGGCCCTTCTTCGCCGAAGGAACAAAAAGGACGCCTCGTGGTTCTGGGGATGCTCCGCCTATCCTGACTGCAAACGGATTCTGCCCGACAACAACGGAAAACCCGGCAAGCCACGGGAGAAAGCCGCGCTTTCGGAATATGCCTGCCCGGCCTGCGGCAAACCGCTGGTACGGCGGGTTAGCGCCAAAGGCGCATTCTTCGGTTGCTCCGGCTATCCCGCCTGCAAACAGACGTTCCCCGCCAGCACAGACGGCGCTCCCGACAGGAAGGCCAGAAAGAGGCGTGGAAAATGAAACGCCTGCTCTTTCTTTTCTTCTGTCTGGCAGCCGCGCATCCCTCCCATGCCTCCACCTGTCAGGATCTCCAGGAGGTTGCGGGCGCGGCCATACGGCAACGGAGCGGAAGCGTGGCGGGCGTCTACAATACGCTTATCCCGGATCCCGAGTCCGAGCGGGAAGCCCTGTCCGCCTGTCTGGATTGCGTCAACGGCATTGGCGACGCCTTCAATCTTGGCGTCACCCTGCCGGGCATGGATCAGCTGCTTGAGGGCATGTGCAATCAGGTGGATTCCCTTATCCAGAGGAAAATAAACAGCGCGCACAGTCAGGTGCTCAACAGCGTCAACGGTATTGGGGGAAACAACCCCTTCAAGGTATACGGCACAGGCGGGGAATTCATCGTCAAACTGAAGGGAAGCCTCAAATGAGATCGCTCCTGCTCTGCCTGAGTCTGTGCCTGCTGGCGGGCGCGGCCCACGCCGCCGGACGCGCCCGCGTCGCGGTTCCGCAGACGCGCCCGCTGACGGCGGCCTGCGTCACAGAGGCCGCCCTTGCCAGCGGCCTGCCCCCTGCGGCCCTTTTCGGCATCCTTGCCACGGAAGGGGGCCGCGCGGGCGAGGCATTGCGCAATGTCAACGGCACGTGGGATCTCGGGCCGTTCCAGATCAACACGGTACACCTCAACACATTGGCGGCGATGGGCATCTCTCCGGAAGCCGTCCTCCGGGACGGGTGTGTCAACGCCCGCGCGGCAGCCACGCTGCTGCGCGGGGAATATCAGCGTACCGGAGACATATGGCTGGCCATCGGCGCGTATCATTCCAGAACGCCCCATCGCCGGGACGCCTACATGACGAAGGTCAGGGCAAATATGGATAGGCTGCGCCGCCGGGGCGTCGGAAGCCTGCCCTCCCTTCAGGAGGGATGTCCATGAACCCGTCTTCTGACACCAGGGACGGCCCGCTCTTTCTGTGCTGCGTGCTGCTTCTCCTTGTCTGCGTCGTCATTCCGGCAAGCTATGCCTCCTACAGCGGCAGCGTCAACAGGCCGCTGCTCCGTCTGGCAATGGCGCAGATCGGTGTGTTCGCGCCGTTTTCAGAGGAAGCCAGGGCGGCCCTGTCCCGTCTGTCGGCCATAGACCCCGGGACGCTGCGCTGGGAACAGATGTGGCATATCCTGCACTATGCCGGGTCGTGGATACGCTGGCCCATGTCGCTGATTCTTCTCCTGTGCGGCGTCGTTGTCCTTATCTCTGACCGCACGGGGCGGCTTGTCCGGCGCTTCACCATGCAAAGATTGCTGAAAAACAACGCCGCCTCCTTTCCCTGCCTGCGCCCTGTGGTTGGACGGGGCAGCTACCTGCTTTCACGCGAATCCTACGACGAAGGGCTGTGGCGCATTGCCCGGACGCCCGCCCAGTACGCCCTGGAACGGGGCCTGCTGCTCGATGGGGATGGGTTGGCCTTTTCTCCTGATCAGGCGTTGCGTAACGGGCTTCCCGACAGGGAGCTTCCCGCCTGGGGCAATGCCCGGCTGGATGAGATAAAGGCCCGTGAAGTGCTGGAGGAACAGCTCGGAAAACCCTTTGAGGGCTATGGGGGGCTGACGCCCTGGCGGCGCGCTCTGGCCGTCGCCTTTCTCACCTATGCGGGAGGGGACAAAAAGGGAGGCGTCGCCATTCTGGACGCCATGTCCTCATCCTATGGGGAACGGAACGGGCGGGCAACATGCCGCATACTGGAGGATGAAAACTTCCCGCAACGGCTGGAAGGCCTCTGGGAGCGGCACAGCGCCCTTCTTTCCGAACGGTGCCTGCGCCGTCATGGGCACTTTGAGGCCCCGTGGTTCATGGCGCTGCTGTATCGCGCCCGGCGTAAGGGCGTGCTTGCCAATGCGCAATTCCTCTGGCTGCGTCCGATGGATCGTCCTCTCTGGTATGCCCTCTGCCAGTGTGGCGGACGCACGGCCATGATGGAAGGGGCCGCCGCGTGGGCACATTACATGATGGAGGAGCAGGCCGGACACACCCTTCCCAGCCCCCATGTGGCGTCCGCCGTAGCCAGTCTCCGGGACGCTCTCAACGCCCAGGGCTGGCTGACGGATATCTTCATCCCTTCCGCCAGTGCCGCGCCGTCGTTGCCGGAGGTCGTTCTGGCCGCCGCCGAGGATGATCCCGAATACGACGCCCACGAGGATCAATCGCTGGCACGGGAACAGTATTGAGGATGGTATGACCATGCGAAAAATACGGGGTCTTGAAGACCATGAAACCCAGGAACGCAAGCGCCTCCTTCGGGATGTGCGTTTCCCCCTGCAACGCGCTGCCGACACCCTGCAACGTGGGCGCGTACAGACCGGCGCCATCTTTGCGGCCGGGCTGTGTCTCCTGCTTTTCCCCGCCGTTGCCCTGCCGCTTTTCTGCGTGGGCATGGCCTTCTTTGCGGCCCGCTGTTGCCGCATCCCCGGAGAACATCTGCCGTTCAGGATGCCTCTGGGCCTGCAAGGGAAGGACAGAGGCGATCCCCTGCCCGGGCGGCGCGGCTACGCCAGGCCGGAAGGACTGTTCTTTCTGGGCAACCGCGCCCAGGACGGACAGGAGCTTTGGCTGAAAGCCAAGGATATCCTTACCCATACCCTCCTGTTCGGGACGACCGGTTCAGGCAAAACGGAAACCCTTGTCTCCCTTGCCTACAATGCCCTGGCCACGGGCAGCGGGCTTTTCTATATCGATCCCAAATCCAGCCCCAAGCTGCCCTCACAACTGTGGCAGATGGCCCGTTTTCTGGGACGCGACGATGATTTCCGCGTTCTCAACTACGCCACCAGCGGCAAGGCGAAAGGCAAGACGCCGGAACGCCTCTCGAATACGAACAACCCGTTCACCTTCGGGAGTGCGGAAGGACTGACACAGCTGCTTGTGTCGCTGATGTCCTCCTCCGACGGGCCCAACAGCATCTTTGCCGACAAGGCACAGGCATTGATTACCGGCGTCATGTACGCTCTGGTGGATTTGCGCGATAAGGGCCTGCTCAAACTCTCCACCAAAGTCCTCCGGGAATCCCTGACACTGGAAAAGTGCGTCGCCCTTGCCATGCGCCCGGAACTTGACGGGGAATCCCGCGACTCCATTCAGGCCGCGCTGAGCAGTACCAGCTGGGTTTCCGGGCGCGAGCTGAAAGATCAGCCGCCTTCCTTTGCCGAGCAGTTTGGCTATGCCCAGAGCTATTTCGGAAAAATTCTCTCCAGTCTGACGGACACCTACTCCCATATCTACGGCGTGGAGGATGGCGAGGTCGATTTCTTCGACGCCATCATGCAGCGGCGCATTCTGGTTGTTCTGTTGCCATCGCTGGAAAAAGCGCCCGCCGAGCTTGAAAGCCTCGGCAAAATAAGCCTCTCCGCCATCCGTAACGCCTGTTCCGCTGGCCTTGGGGCGCGCATTGAGGGCGATGCCGCCGATGTGCTGGAATCCTTACCGACGGATACCATCGGTATCGGCCCCTACATATGTATTGTTGACGAATACGCGGCCATCGTCACCCCCGGCTTTGAGGTGGTGCTGACACAGGGGCGCGGCCTGGGTATCGCCGCCATTGTGGCCAGCCAGGATTACGCGGGTATTCTTGAGGCCGACGCCAAAGGGGCGCAGCAGATGGTCGCCAATACCTGTCTCAAAATCTTCATGAAAATGCTGGATGCGGAGAAGACGTGGGAGCTCCTGCGTGGACAGGCGGGACAAAGCGCCGTTCTCCGCACCACGGGCTACAGCAGAGATGAGAACATCAGCCCCGAATACCGGGATGCCAATTCCACCACAGTGGAAATGGAGGATCGCGTCGTCCTGCGGGATCTCCAGGAACAAATCGAGGGCGAGGCGCACTTTGTCTTCAACGGCCAGATTGTTCGCGGGGACATGTTTTTCGCCAACCCTCCCCTGAAAAACGCCCAGCTACGCATTCCCCAGCTTCTTCAGATTTCTCAGGAGGTCAGCCATGCAACCGGCCTGTAATATGCTGTTTTTTATGATGCTTGCCTGCTCCCTTCTGCTGCCTTTGCCGCTGGCCCGCGCCGGAACCCCCATTTCCGATCGTGCCGCCGTGGAAGCCGGAGTACGGACGGAACTTGCCAGAGATCTGGCCCTGCCACTCCCGGATGCGGCCCCGCTCTCCGGCAGGCGTTGCCTTGACGGCAGACAGGTGGACGGCTTTCAGGGAGAAATCATCGAATACTGGGTGAATCTTGAATGTTCCTATTGCGGCGTTCAGGAAGCCCTCAAAGCGCAGCGTGATGATCGCGGCCTGTGCATTGTGGCACGCCACACGCCCACGGAGGCCTATGGCGAATCCCTGAGAAAGGCCCTCAGCTATGAGGCCCTGCACAGCGTTTCCGTCAATGCCGCGCAGCGCTTCTGGGATGCCGTCATCCCCAGAACGACCCTGGCTCTTCCCGTTCCCTATGGCGCTGCCCTGCAATCGGCGCTTCAGGAAGCCGCCATTGCCCCCGATGCCTTCGGCGAGGCCCTGCGTAACGCCTCCCCGCTGGTAAGCGCCGATATGGTTGCCGCCCAATCCCGCCGTATCGTCTCAACGCCTACCTACGTCCTGAAAGGTCTCCGTTTCCCCGCGTGCGATTTCACCGCCGGGCAGCTTCGCCAGGCGCTGGAGCTTGCCGGAAAGGCGCGTTCCGGCGATGCGGACGCCAAAGAACGCCTTGTCCAGATGGTGACGCGCGGCCTGCGTGACGAGGAGCTGCTGTAGGCCGTTGACAGGCTTCGTTCTCCTCTGTAAATCTTACAAACAAGGAAATCATGTCAAGTAAGATTTCAAAGGAGAAAGAGCATGGAAATCGCCAAGGTCACGTCTCGCGGGCAGATAACCCTTCCGCTGGCCATCAGGAAAAAACTCCAGGTCACAGAGGGGGATAAGGTCGTTTTTTATGAGGTTGACGGGCGCATTGCCGTGGAGAACGCCGCAAAGCTGACGCTTGCGCCCAGACAGGATTCCGGCGCATAGGAGTTGCCAGGACGCGCGCTGCGCCGTCAACTCCCGCGCCGTGCGGCAAGGGATGGAAACGATGGCCAGACGGCGCAAACAGACCTATGATCCCCGCCAGTTGTCGCTTTTCGACGTCATGGCGAATCAGATCGAGGCAATACGGGAAGAAAATATTCAGGACGATATGCGGGAGACCGCTCCGTCCTCCGCTGAACGTGAACAGGAACAGACCGTTACCACCACGCCGGAAGTGGAAAAAAGAAAGGAAAAGCCCTTTCCCACGAATGACGGAAACAAGAGACGCCTTGGCGTCAATGGCAAGGGCGATTCCGTCTATGAGCTGCAAGACGGCTCCCGCATGTACAGTTCCAACCCGGACATCCTGCAGATCCTTGACGGTGAAAAAAGAACACCCGAAAAACTGTTTGAGGCCGGAGCGGACGACTATCTGACCGTACAGGAAATTTCCCGCTTCACCCAAGCCCTTCCATGGGAGGTACAACATGCTCGACAGACAAACCTATCCGCTCGAAATCGCAAGAAAGGTGCTCAAGCCCGAAACAATCAACGACGTGAGAAGCGGGGGATACACCAGTTTGGGCTATTCGATACTGGATCGCTGGGCGCTGAACAGTCCCGAAGACCTGAAGAAGCTGGAAGCGATGGGGGACATCCCCTTCATGGTGAAGCTGTACGGGCAACAGCAGAAGGAAGCGGAAGCCCTGAGCAGCGAGACCTCCCGGCAGGCGAGCCTGCGGGGGATGTCGGATTCGGAGATATTGGAGAGCATGGGCATCGACATGCGCCTGAAAATTACCGGATAACCCCGGAAGACCGGCTGGGCGTTGGCGGCGCGAAAACCAAATATGCGGATAACGTCGCCGCCATACGCCTGCTCAAACGGCTTCAGACCAACGGCGCGGTACTGGCCACGCCGGAGGAACAGAAAGTCCTCGTCCGCTATGTGGGATGGGGTGGCCTGCCGCAAGTCTTTGACGCCAAAAACGAGCAATGGGCCGCTGAATACCGGGAATTGCAGGGGCAGCTTTCCCCGGACGCCTATGCGGCTGCCCGCCGCTCAACACAAGACGCGCACTACACATCGGAAACCGTTATCAAAGGCATCTATCAGGGGCTTTCCCGCCTCGGCCTTGATACAGGGGAACCGCTCAGGATTTTGGAACCTTCGGTGGGGATCGGCAACTTCCTTGGCCTTTGTCCTGATACTTTCAATGCGAAATTCCTTGCCGTGGAACTCGATCCCACGACTTCCGCCATAGCCGGGTATCTCTATCCCAATGAGCATCATATACATAACGGTTTTCAGAACACCCGACTCAGCAGCGGCTTTTTCGACGCCGTAGTGGGCAATCCCCCCTTCGGCAAACAGGCGCTGTACGACCCGGATTTCCCTGAACTGCGGAAATTTTCCATCCACAACTATTTCCTTGCCAAGTCCATCAGCCTGCTGCGCGAAGGCGGCGTCGCGGCCTTTGTGGTCAGCCGCTATTTCATGGATGCCGCCGACCCTTCGGCCCGTGAGCATATCGCGGGACAGGCCGACCTGCTTGGCGCTCTCCGCCTACCGGAAACAGCCTTCCGTCAGAATGCGCTCACCGATGTCACGACCGACATTGTCTTTTTCCAGCGGCACGGCGGCGAAAGCACGCGCAGCCGGGACTGGGTGAACACGGTCTCCATTGATGTGGACGACCCCCAGAGCGGTGACAGGCGACCTGCCACAATCAACAGCTACTTTGCGGAACATCCCCGGCAAATCATCGGCACACTGGCCTATTCCGGGCGAATGTTTGAGAGGGCGCTGACCTGCCTGCCCGATCCGGCCCATGCGGATTTGGGACAGGAAATCGCCGCGCGGCTGGACGTGCTTCCGGCGGACTGTTTCGTGCCGCGAGAGGAAAACCCGCTCAACGTGGAAGTCAGGGTACGCAACGCCGACTTCATCCGCAGCCCGTATTTCCAGTCCCTGAAAACAGATGCCCTGTGCGTCGAGCCGCAAAGCCGGAAGATTGTCTTCAAGACTGCCGCCGCTTTCGGTGAAAACGATTACGATATTTTTCCGGTCAAGAATGAAACGGCCCGTCTGCGCCTTGTTTCCATGATTCAAATCCGGGACACCCTGCGCGAACTCATCAATACGGAAAAGTCCGATGACGCCGATGAAGGCCGGATGGCGGCCCTGCGCCAGAGGCTCAACGTCCACTATGACACCTTTGTCAAAAAGTACGGGCACCTCAATTCCCAGACCAATCGCAGCCTCATGCGGAGCGACCCGGAACACTCCCTGCTGGAATCGCTGGAGCTGGATTACGACAAGGGCCTGTCGCCGGAGACGGCCCGCAGGTATGGCGGTGAGGCGCGTCCGGCATCAGCGAAAAAAGCCGCTATTTTCCGCCAGAGGGTACTCAAACCCGCCCACGTCGTGGAACATGCGGAAACCATCAAGGATGCCTTGCTCATTGCCCTGCGCGAAAACGGCAGGGTGGATTTTTCCCGTATGGAGCGGCTTCTGCGCCGTCCGGCGGAGGACATTCAGACGGAGCTGTGGGAACAGGGGCAGATTTTTCTGAATCCCGCGACAGAGGAGTGGGAAATCCGCGACAGGTATCTGACCGGCAATGTCCGGGCCAAATTGCGCCAGGCTCAGGCCGCAGCGAAAGCCAATCCGCGTTTTTCTCCCAATGTGGAAGCCCTGTCCGCCGCCCTGCCGCCGGACATCGAGGCCGTGGACATCGGCATCAGATTCGGCTCCTCCTGGGTTCCGGCACAGGTCTTTGCCGACTTCGTGGAGCATCTGCACGGTGGCAAGGGGATACAGACCATCAGCTATCTGCCGACGCTGGGCCGCTGGGAGGCATCAGTCAACATCTGGGATGCCTCGCTCGCCACCAGCGTCTGGGGCATACCCGAATATCCCGCCGGAAAGATTATCGAAAGTCTGCTCACGAACAAGCCCATCAAGGTGCAGAAGGCAAGCGGGCAGAAAGATGAACGCGGCAAGGACATCATGATCATTGACCAGGAACTGACCGCGGCCGCCATGCAAAAGGCCGATGAGATCAGGCAGGCATTCCTTGACTGGGTGTGGACGGATGACGAACGCCGGGACATGCTGACCAGGCTCTACAACGAACGATTCAATACGAACGTCCCGCCGGCGTATGACGGTTCCCACCTGGAGCTGGTGGGCGCATCCGAGGCCGTCACGTTGCGTCCCCATCAGAAAAACGCGGTCTGGCGCGCCATTCAGGAAGGCACATGTCTGTTCGACCATGTTGTCGGGGCGGGCAAGACATTGGCCTGCGTTGCCACGGTGATGGAATCGAAACGCATGGGTTTTCTTTCCAAGCCCATGATTGTCGTCCCCAACCATCTGCTATACCAGTGGAAAGACGAGTTCTACAAACTCTATCCCGATGCGAACATTCTGGTGGCTGACAAGACGGACTTCACCAGACAGAAGCGGGAAGGATTGTTTGGACGTATCGCCACCGGCGATTGGGACGCCGTCATTGTGGCGCACAGCTCCTTCAAAAAAATCGACATGCCGCGCGACGTGCAGGAGGAAATCCTCAAGGAACAGATTGACGCGGTCATTGAGGCCATTGACGCCTCCAAGGCCGCTGAAGGCGGACGGGCCACCATCAAGCAGCTTGAGAAACAGCGCGAAAAAATGGAGGAACGCTATAAGGCGCTGCTTGCGGGAACCGGGCAAAAAGACCGGGCCGTGGACTTCGCGGATTTGGGCGTGGATGCCCTGTTCATCGACGAGTCCCACGAGTTCAAGAATCTCGCCTTCCAGACCACCATGAACGTCTCCGGCCTGGGCAATCTTACCGGTTCAGCCAAGGCCCTCGATCTGTTCATCAAGTGCCGTTATCTGCAACGGAAAAACAATGGGCGCGGTGTGTACTTCATGACAGGAACACCCATCAGCAATACCATTGCCGAAGTCTATACCCTGCAACGCTATATGCGGCATGAGGAACTGAAAGACAAGGATATTGAACATTTTGATGCCTGGGCGTCCACCTTCGGACAGGTGACGAATGGATGGGAGCTTGATGCCACGGGGGTCAACTACAGGTTGCAGAGCAGGTTCGCAAAATTCCAGAATATCCCGGAATTGCTCTCCATGTACCGTACCTTTGCCGATGTTGTTACCAAAAGCGATCTGGACGAACAGGCCAGGCAGGCCGGGGAACGCCCCCTGACGCCTCCTCTTGAGGGCGGCAAACCCTTCAATGACGTGGTGGAACGCTCTGATGCCCAGGCTGGATACATGCGGCAAATCATCCATCGCATGGAGAATCTGCCCAAGGATCCGCGCATCGACAATCCTCTCAAAATTACCAATGACGCCAGAAAAGCGGGGCTGGATTACCGGCTGATAGATCCGGACGCGGACGATTTCGCGGGTTCAAAAATCAATGCCGCTGTCGAGCGCATCCATGCCATCTGGCGGGAGACGGCGGCGGACAGGGGCACGCAGCTTGTTTTTTGTGACTTGTCCACACCCAGGGGAGGAAAGGCCCAGGCATCCGCGCACGCTGCACGGCAGGAGTTGGAATCCGGGGCGCTTATCGATGTGGACGGCACTCTTGTCCGGGAAACTCCGGAACAGGAAGATGTTGAGGACGATGCTCTCGGTATCGTCGATATGGATGCAATCATTGCCGCATCCGGCACGTTCTCCGTGTATGACGACATGAAGCAAAAGCTCATGGTAAAGGGCATTCCCGCCGGGGAAATCGCCTTCATCCATGATGCCAACACGGATATGCGAAAAGCAAAGCTGTTCAGCGACATGAATGCGGGCCGCGTCCGTATCCTGCTGGGCTCTACCAGCAAGATGGGCGCGGGCATGAATGTGCAGAAACGGCTTGTCGCCGCGCATCATCTGGACGCGCCGTGGCGGCCGTCTGATTTGGAGCAGCGCAACGGAAGAATTATCCGTCAGGGGAATATGTTCTATGAACGCGATCCCGACAATTTTTCCGTGGCCATTTACAACTATGCCACAAAGCAGACCTATGACGCCCGCATGTGGCAGACCATTGAGTACAAGTCAGCCGCCATTGAGCAGTTCCGCAAGGGGGATCTGTTGCAGCGCGTCATTGACGACGTGCAGAGCGAGGCCGCCAATGCGGCGGAAATGAAGGCCGCCGCATCAGGCAATCCGCTGATTTTGATGCAGGTGCGGCTTGCCGCTGATCTGCGCAAGCTGGAGGCGCTCTATTCCCAGCATCAGCGTGGCCAGCACCGTCTGCGTGACCGTCTGCAATGGCTTGAGGGGGCGGACGCCCGTCTTGCCGGGGCGGAAGCCGATCATGCCGCCCATCTGCGTTGCCGCGACACCCATACGCAGACCGTCAGGGAAAATGGCAGGGAGAAAATCCGCATTGCGCTGCACGCGGGCGATCGTGTCTTGACGGACAAGGACGGGGAAAAGATGAAAGACCTGTTGCTGGGGTGTGTCAAGGAGGTCACGCGCAATTCCGGCGCAAAGGCGCTGTTCGGTTCCTATCGCGGGTTTTCCATGCATATTGTCCGGCACACGCACCCTCTGGGCGGCAAGGACGGTTTCCGCATCGTGGTCAGCAGCAGCGCGGGATCGCGGGAATTCATGCCCGACAATCTTGTCTATACCTTTGACGACAGGCTCAGTTTGTCCGGCCTGTTTCAGCGTATGGACAACTTTCTGGGGAAAGGTCTGGAAGAGGGCATGGAAAAATTCCGGGAGAAATGCCGTCAGGAAAACGCCGAACTGGAAACCGTGCGGGAAGCTTTGGGCCGGGAATTCCCCCAGATGGCGGAATTGCGGCTGGCACGGGAGAATAACAGCGCCATTGTCCGGGAGCTGCAACGGATGCGGGACGATGCCGGGTACATTTCAGCGTGGGTGCCGAAGACCCTCCCGAAGGAGGCGGACACAGGCAGGGAAGAGGCCGGACAGGCGGCCTCAGCGTCCCTGCCGCAGAAAATCGTCTTTGGCGAAGGGGATGGCAGACGGGAATACAGTATCACCAACCGGCACAATGGCGTTGAGGTGTCCGGGTATGTCGTGCGGAGCACCGTCTTTCACCAGCTGGTAGGCTCTCTGGGGCAAAGCCTTTATGAGGATGGTCAATGGTACACGACGGCGACCGCTCCCCGTGGGGTGAATCTCTTGCGGTTTGCCTCGCCGGAAGAAGCTATGGCCGCCGCCCGTGAGGATGCCGCGCGGCGCGGCTTGTATTCCGTCGCGACGGCAAAGGACGGAGAGGCGTTGCCGCCCCCTCCCGGCATGGCCAGAGACGATCTGTACCGGCAACAGTTGCGGGAAGCCGGGTTTCAGCCAGCGGCGTCGGATTTCCACGGAAAACAGGAACAGGTGCGGACGCTTGACGCGGGCGACGGCGGCCTTTTTGAGTTCCGCATCTTCCAGACGGAAGAGGGCAATATCGGCCTGCGCGTCCAGTACGAACAGGATCGCATCATCGACGCGGCGCGAAGCCGCCAGAGCGTTTTTGAGACCCTTGCGGAAGCGCTGGATCAGGTGAGCGCCTACAGGCAGCGGGCGGCCCCACCGGCGGCCATGCCTGACACTGTGGTGCGGGGACTGGTGTTTTCAAGCCCGCGTATGCGGTAGGCAAGACAAAGAACCAGCGCCGGGCATCCCGGCGCTGCCATTCTTGAATGAGATAAAAAATAAATAATCTATTATTTTATATTAATTCGCTTATATCTTTGCATGAAGGCTTCTTTGCCTCCTTCCATTATTCGGCATATTTCATTTCGTATTTCAAGGTCTTGAAGGCCACCATGTTTGATAATTTGAGTTTGCCCAGAGTGAACATCGAGAACAGCTATATTTTCTGCATCACCATTTACAACAATATTTGCATTGTGTGTAACGGCCAATATTTGCCGTTTCTGTTTGTTCGCCCGTAGCTCATTAACAATAAGATCGTAGATGAGCTTGTTATCAAGATCGTCTTCTGGTTGATCAAGCAAAAGAGGTTCTTCCCCATACGAAAAGATAAAGGCAAGAAGAGCAGCAGTTTTTTGCCCTGGAGAAGCTTGAGATATTGATTTAAATGCCTCTCCACTTTTGGGGCTGTACGTAATCTCTAGAGAATCCTGTGGGAACCAAACACGGATGCGATCCATGCTTTCAGGAGGTAAGCTTTGGATATGGGAGACAAAGCGTCGATCTTTAACTGTTGCAATCTCTTCTTCATTGCCGTCGTAGATGGCCAAGAGTTTTGATTTCATTTTTTCAATTCTTTGTTCTATATTTTCTGAGGAGTTTTGTACTAATATAGCTAATAGACCTTCATCTCCGTTGACTTCGCCTATATCACGGACAAAAGCTCCATCGTTACGGTTGATGAGTTCACGAAAGTCATCAGTGAGAGTATATGTATCACCAAAAGGAATGATATTTATCTTTATATATGAGTTGTTACACAGAGTGTCTTTGAGAAAATCTCTACGAAGCTGTGTCAGCTTAATACGATGAGTGAATATTTTTTCAATAGATATTTTTATGTCCTGATTGCATTTTTCAAATTCATTTTTCTTATTTACACATTCTGATAGTCTATTTTTAAGATTATGTCCTAAATTGACAAGTTCCTCATATTTCGTAGTGTTATCAATTCCTGCTTCATAAAGTCGCTTAGGGAGAGTTTCATATGCCTGTTTGGCTTCTGTCATTTTCTGATATATTGCTAAATCCATTTTTTTATGGAACCATTTTTGTTTTATTTCGTCAAGCTGCTGAGCGACAGCATTTATTTTTTCTTGAAATGCTGTAAATAGTCCCTGAATAGTTGAAACAGCATCTATAACCGCCTTGTCTTCTTCGTCTGAAGTGTTAAAATGTTGCAAATTAAATTCTTGTGGCAGCAAGTTTTTCGAAAAATTTCGTATTTCTTCAGAGAGATTCCTCCAAGAGTTTTCCCAAGCGTCAATGGCTTTGTTTTGTTCCAGTCTATGTTGATAGTTTTTTAAAATTGCAGCATATTGTGTTGACTCAAAAACATTGAGTTTAAGGAGGACATCGCTCAATTGGCCTTTTATTAGCGACTCTTCTTTCAATTCAGCTTTGAGTTTACGCTGTTGGGCGCAAAGAATCGAATATTGAGAAAGAAGTTTATCCCATTCACGTTTCCATTCTTGCTGGTTGACAATGGGAGCATCGTCAATGATCTGCAAAAGAGCCTGTGGGTTTTTTGCAAGTTCAAAAATCTGCTTTTGGCTGTAAATTCTGACGGGAAAGCGCTGTCTAATGCTCCCTTCTGCAGGAGTCCACACCCCGGGAGATATTTCTTCCTCTATACAGCCTATTTCTTTAGCGCAAGACCAAGTAATACGAAATCTGCCGTTATCTTTACAAAAGATAACGGAAATTTCTGTTTGTTCTTTTAATAATCCTTCGTCATAGCGCGTATGCGATATCTGATTATATTTAGCAAATTCCTCTATGAGCTTTTGAGGTATTTCACCTTTTCGATCGAGCGCAATTCTTAAAAATTCCAGTAAAGAGGACTTGCCAGTACCTCTTCCACCAATGATAGTATTAAAACAAGGATTTAGTTGAAAGAAAAAAGCTTGCCCTCTTCCCATATATTTTGCATTGGAAATTTTTATGCTTTCTATAGCAAGTTGCCCATGTTGATTAGGATTACCCGTGAAATTGTCCGAACGCTTTATTGAAAGATCTCCATCAATGAGAGCTAAGCGTAATCCGTCATACGTAGGTTCAGACATTTTTACCCAGGTAAAATAATCTATAGAAGATTGATGATGTAAGTCCGTTCCCAAGACCTCTGTCCATTTGATATGTTTATCAACATAAAGTTGAGGTTTAGATGCTTGGCTATTTTTTACTTCCATAGCAAATATATTTTCATGATCAAGTATCTGTTCTAGAGTTTTTCCGCTAACAGCTTCCCAAAGACCTTTTGGTTGATCAACATGAGCCGGTATGACAATTCCATCTTCCCGTATAATTTCAGAGATAACTTGAATCGCTGAAGATTCAGTACAGCCATCACTTGTTCCTTTCATGGCACGGTATTTTACTGCGCCAAGTAAAGAATCAATATCCGATGTCGTCTTGTTTTTGTCGAAAATAGCCAAAAGGTGGAGACCCCCTTGGACTGAGAGTTCGACCCCTGGGAAAATATAAAGCGGACGATACTCAGGATGTTTTTGAGATGATAAATCCTCCAGCGCAGTTTTGAGCTTATCAATCCAAGCGCCAGAATTGTGATCGGTCACAGCAACGCAATCTATGCCTTGTCTCATATAATTGAGTAGCCAGTCTTGCGGTGTTATGCTTTTGTATGTTGATTGCAGAGGGCCTTTCCCATAGTCTTCCGATGCGGGAGTGTGGCTGTGAAAGTCAAAACTCCACCATTTACTTCCTGAAAAATTCCAGCGTGCTACCATACTCTTATCCTCCTCTACTGAAGAATTGATTTTTTACGGTATCATTATAAAAACAAAATCAAAGAAAAGGCACTTAAGGGAAAATCTTAGGTGTCCCTACTCCCCCTGTTCTCAACACAATCTACTCAGGGTTCTCATTTTTTTGTTCAAAGAAAAGTCTGTCCTGCCAAATAGCGGATAAGAGCTCTTTATGAGTCGCCTCATTTTTGACGTATCTTTCAGCTTCAAATTTAGTAAAGCCGCCATTATCAATTATGATCTCTTTTATGATATCACATGAATTAACACATTTTGCTAGTAGAAAGTCTACTAGAAAAGCAGAATTCACATCTTTGATAGTCGCCTCACCTTTTATATATTTTTCAGCAAGAATTTTCGTGAAACAATCATGTTCATCTATTTTTTGCATTATGGAGAGTATTTCACTAGCACCGCTTTTATCAGCGACCTCTTTAAATAAATTTCCTATATCAATAGAAAAATTATTTTCTACACAAATGGTCATGAGCATGTTTTTAGTCAAATCAGCCTTGCTCATCATTTTTCTCCTTTGGTTTTTCTTCCCCTACCCTTCGATAAGCTCCATGAGCATGTGGGGGAAGGAGTTGGCCTGGGCGAGCATGGAGACAGCGGTTTGGGAGAGGATCTGGGTGCGGGCGAAGTTGGTCATTTCCGTGGCGATGTCGGCATCGGAAATGCGGGATTCGGCGCTTTGGAGGTTTTCGGCCTGCATGTTGATGTTGGTCACGGTGTTTTCCAGCCGGTTTTGCACGGCTCCCAGATGGGAGCGGATTTGATCCTTGCGCACAATGGCGTCGTTGATACGCACAATGCCTTTCTGTGCCAGTTCCTGCGTTTTGATGGACATGAGTTCCTTATCGTCATCGTCCACATCTGGGTTTGGTGCAGGTCCTGGCCCGGGTGCGGGGGGAACGTTGGGGTTCAACGGCGGCATAGCTACCCAATTCGCTTCCATACCGAGTGCATCATACCCCGCAATAACAATAATTAAATCTTCAGTAACCATATCAATGGTTAATTTTTCCATATCACTAAGCAATGTCCAGTGTATATTAGGATCCCCATCCCCGTCTCCTGTGTAGGCAAAATTCATGCCATTTACAAAAAAATTTGTCATTTTATTATGGTCGTTATAGTCAAAAGCAATATTATTTCCAGTACCATTTAATTGTGTGCCATCATATGAAGCGCCAGGTAAAAAAACATTTGCTTCTGTAATAACGGTTGACATATCTACAGAAGTAACGAAACCTCCTACAGCGGCGTTTCCCCAAGAATTTGGCCTTGTCCCAGCAAGGTGTTTTCCAGATCTTGTAAAAATTTGTATTGTATCATTTTGCCCATGGTCACGCAAGGAAAAAAAACTGTTCCGTTCCCGCAGGGATAATCCCCAAAACAATATTGGAGAATACCGACTGACCTCTATCCATCCGCTTCCATTGCCCTTGCTGTAACACATCGTTCAATGCCGGTACGCCACCGTATGTTGTTCCACCGGCCCCAGCTCCCCCCTGTCCTCCGCCAGCCCCCGCGTTCTGGTTGCCGCCGTTGGCACCTTCCACCACGTCCAGCAGACCAAGGCCTTTCAACGTCGCATCGCCGATTTCCACGTAATAATAGTCTTCGGCGCTGTCGTTGGCCGTACCGAAATGCACCTTGAGTGCGCCGGTGGAGGTAAGGCCGCTGCCGTCGTGGGTACCGGAAAGAGAGCCGTCCAGCAGATGGATGCCGTTGAAGTCCGTGGCGCGGGCGATGCGTTCGATTTCCGAGGCCATTTGCTGGAATTCGCTGTCGATCATCAGGCGCTGGGTGGAATCGTAGGTGCCGGTAGCTGCCTGTTCGGCCAGTTCCTTCATGCGGATCAATTTTTCATCAATGACGCCCAGCGCGCCGTCGGCTGTTTGTATTAACGAAATGGCATCATTAATATTCCGCGCCCCCTGATAGAGAGAAGCCATGTCCGCCCGCATGAGTTCCCGTATGGCCAGCCCGGCGGCGTCATCCGCCGCACGTTCCACGCGCAGGCCCGTGGAGAGACGGCGCACGGAATCCGAAAGCCGGGAATAGTGCGAGGTAAGATTACGGTTGGTGTTGGCGGCCATGAGGTTATGGTGCAGAGAGGTAGACATAGGGCGATCCCGGAAGAAAAAATAATGGCACTGCCCCCGGCCCGCGCAAAAGCGCGGGCCGGGGTATTTGTTCGAAGGAGGATCAGATGTGTTGCGTGGCGTCCACGTCGTAGGGCAAGGGGACGTTGGCAAGCGCCACTTCCACCGGTTCGGGCAGGGTGGGCGTTGCCTCCGTAGCGGGGACGGCGGCGGCATCCATGAAGGTCGCCAATGTCCCGTCCACAACGGAGAAAACGCCTTCGCCAGTGCCACCGGTGTTGGGGAAGGCGGGCGCGCCGTCACCCAGACGGATATACAGATGCGCTTCAGCAACGTTGCCCGCTTTGTCCGTGGCCGTGTAGGTGAAGTCCTCCAACAGGGCTTCGCCTATGTGTGTCGTGGTGTACGTGAAGGCACCATCCGGGCTGATGGTCAACTGACCATAGCGCCCTGTCAGGATGGCTTCCTCGGTGACTGCCGTACCGTTGACACTCAGGGTCAGGGTCTCTTCCGGATCGTAGCTCATGTCCGTATCACGGAAGGACAATGTTCCCTCCATGTACGATACGGGCGCTCCGGAAGGCGTGACGGCCCAGTTCAGATTGATGTCGTCGCATTCCGGCACATGCGAGAGCGGCGCAAGATTGATGCTCAGTGGCTGTACACTCTCGCCACCGTAGATATCACGGACAACAACGCTGAAGTTGTCCGTATCCACAATACCGTCGGCATCAAGGCCGGGATGCAGGGTATAGACCCAGGAGGCGGTGTTGCCGCCGTCCGTGGTCAGGGCAAGGGTTCCGTAGCGTCCGTCCACCGTCACCGTGCCGGAGGCCTGTCCGCCCACGCGCCACGTGTTCAGATCCACATGGCCGGAAGAGGCCGTGGGATTGACGTTGCGGACGAGAAGATCGCCTGCGCCTGGCAATACGTCAGCAACTGGGTACGTCATTTCCCGCATACAAGGCTCCTTTCCCAGAACGGAATACGTGGACGGTGTGTTTTCTTTTTCTCATACAGACCATTTCACGAAAAAACAAGCGGGGAGGCTCCCTTGCCTCCACAGCTTTCATGGCAGTGAAAATGGCAATACTTTCCAGCAGGTATCCTCTTTTTTGTGTGAAAAACAGAGTGGTTCACTATGGTTTTCCTCTTCTCTATCCC
Organism: uncultured Desulfovibrio sp.; assembly: GCA_934546745.1. Taxonomy (GTDB): domain Bacteria; phylum Desulfobacterota; class Desulfovibrionia; order Desulfovibrionales; family Desulfovibrionaceae; genus Desulfovibrio. The sequence goes on from CAKTDV010000008.1 coordinate 35,826, forward strand.
TCTGAAATTCCTTGAGAGTTTGTGCGGGTAAAATTTTTCACATGGAGGCAAAATTTTTGGGCAATGCGCCTGATTCGCGGCGGATTCGGGGAGAGGAGGGAAAGACGGGCGGACAAGGCGGCAGGAGAGGGAATGAGGGGTGACAGTCTAGATCGCATGCCGCCGCATTTCCCCCTTGAGGAAGCTGACGCTTTCCGTAAAACCAAAAGCCCGGGCGTAGGTCCGCAACCGCGGGAAACCGTAGGCCACGTCGTCCGTCGTATGCGCGTCGGAAGCAAAGGCGACGGGCACACGCAGCTCATGGGCCAGACGCATGAACAGGGGCGCGGGATAGATCTCCCGGCACGGTTTGCGCAACCCCGCCGAAGAAATCTCCATCGCCATGCCGGCATCGCGCAACTCCCGAAGAGCCGTACCCACAAGCTCCTCCGCCGACGGCGTGTTCAACCAGCGATGGAAGCGATCCACACTGGCGATCTTTATCAGATCAGGATGCGCCGCGATGTTGAACAGGCCGGAGGCGATCATGCGGCGCCAGGCGGCGAAATACTCCAGATAGTGTTTTTCGCATTCTTCCTGGGAAAGGGTGTCCCATGTCTCCAGAACGTCGTCATAGCCCCACGTACCCAGAAAATGCACGCTGCCGATCAGATAATCGAACGGATAGGCGGCGCAGGCTTCGCGCACAAAGGCCTCCGCGCCGTCAAGCCAGTCCATCTCCATGCCGAACAAAACCTGACACCCGCCCTTCCGCGCCGCGCTATCCCGCAATTCTGTGACCTCGGAGACATAGCGGGGCAGACTCCGGCGCAATTCCTCCCGGTATTCCCGCGTATAGTCATAGCCCAAAGGCCGGGGAGAGTGCTCGCTGAACCCCATGACTTCCAGTCCGGCGGCCTGCGCGGCGGCATACATGGCCCGCGGATCGTCCCGCCCATGCGAGTAGCGGGTATGGATATGCAAATCGACACGAATCATGACGGCTCCCTGAAAATTCCATTTTATTTTGTCAGGTTCAACAACGGCGCTGTCCACTCTGAAACGGCAACGGGGAAACCCCAAAGGGCCTCCCCGTAACGAGCAAAGCGACTCTCTTGGCGACAGGACGATCCGCGTTCCCGTTTCCCTGGAAACGTCGTATCCATTGCTTGCCCCCCACAGGGGGTCATTAACGCATTGTACTTTTGATCTTCACTTGCAAAAGCAAGTCCGTCCGCGCACTGCGGAAAAAACGCGGTTTTCCCTGTACCCAGGCGCGGGCGTCCGCTTCCGGCACACCTTCAGCCGCCAGTTCCGTTACTGACGGGGTGCGGACACTTCTCTCCGCACAAGGAAAAGCGCCAAATCCCTCAACACGGCGACAGCGGAGCCGCCGCGCAATCCCGCCAGACGCCCCCGTACAAACATGGCCATATCCGTGGCCACGGAGGCTTCACTCAACATATAACGGTGAGACTGTTTACCTTCATCCGCCAGCAGACACTGCATGGCGTCCTCAAAGCATTCCTTCACCGTCATCCCGTCCTCGGACGACGGTAAAGGATAGCAGTTCCGTGCGCTGTGCATTACTGACATGACCATTCCTCCCTGAATGGAACACAGCTTCCCACTCTCCGGCAATCAAGGATCGTGCCTCCACAACGCGGTACGGGCCATGCTGGTAAAAAACAGCGCGCATCCTGTAAGCCGGATGACGCCTTTCACGGGGCATCGCCTCACGCCGCGACCTTTCCCTCTCTCTTACTCGTCTCCCCCATCTATCGGCAGGCAAGGCGCCTTTCTTTAGAGCATACCGCTTTTGGACGTTGCCAACCGCAAAAGCGACGCCGCCCGCGCGCCGCGCTGCAAAGGCCCTTCCGGGGGCGCAAAATGCGTATCCCGCTCTATTGCTTGAACCCCTTGTCTCTGCTAACCTTTCCCCACACCTGTTTTATCCGGCAGGTTGCCGGTCCGCAACCCGTTTCAGTGCTCCTTTCCGCCGGGATTCCCCTTGAGGAAGCGCAACCGGTGTTCCGCGGTGACGCCGCGGCGTTGCTTCAGGCGCAAAATGCGTCAGGCCCTGCTGTCGATGCCCATTTTCAGAAGGAGAGGCATATGCCGACACCGATTTTGGAAAAAACGCCCCTGATTCCGGGGAAAACCAGCAAACTTGTGCTGCAGGCTCCCGAAATCGCGCGCCATGCCCGCCCGGGACACTTCGTCATGCTGCGCATGAGCCCCACGGGCGAGCGCATCCCCCTGACCATTGCCGATACTGACGCCGGGAAAGGCACCGTCACCATCGTCTATCTCGTTCTGGGGAAAAGTACCGCCGAGCTGGAACGCCTGAACGCCGGGGACGCCATCCTTGACGTCTGCGGCCCTCTCGGCCACCCGACCCATATCGAAAAACGCGGTACCGTCATCTGTGTGGGCGGCGGCACAGGCATTGCGGCCATGCACCATATCGCCAAGGGGCACAAGCGCGCAGGCAACAGAGTCATAGGCGTCATCGGCGCACGCGGCAAGGATCTGCTGCTTTTTGAGGACGAGTTGCGCTCCTTTGCCGACGAGCTGCTCATCTCCACCGATGACGGCAGCCGCGGGCACAAGGGCCTCGTCACCGATCTGCTGCGCGATCGTCTGGAAAAGGACAAGGACATCTTCGAGGTCGTGGCTGTGGGGCCCGTGCCCATGATGGCCGCCGTGGCCGACACCACCCGCCCCTTCCAGGTAAAAACGACCGTCAGCCTCAACCCCATCATGGTGGACGGCATCGGCATGTGTGGCGCCTGCCGCGTCACTGTGGACGGAAAAACCAAATTTGCCTGCGTGGACGGTCCCGAATTTGACGGCCATGCCGTCGACTTCGCGGAACTGCGCCGCCGCCTCGGCGCTTTTCGCGAGCAGGAAAAGCTCTCTCTCGACACCTTCAGGAGCGCACATGGAAACTAACGCGAAAAAGACCGTGGCCCCGCGTGTGGAGATGCCCTGCCAGCCTGCCGGCGTGCGCGCCCGTAACTTTGAGGAAGTGGCCCTCGGCTATACACGGGACATGGCGCTGCGGGAAGCCTCCCGCTGCCTGCAATGCAAAAAACCCCTCTGCATGAAAGGCTGCCCCGTGGAAGTGCCCATCCGCGACTTCATCGGCGAAGTGGCACGCGGCAATTTCGATGCGGCGTACCGCATCATCAAATCCACCAACAGCCTGCCCGCCGTCTGCGGCCGCGTCTGCCCGCAGGAAAACCAGTGCGAAGGGCGCTGCGTCCTCAAGGCAAAGGGGCAGCCCATCGCCATCGGCCGCCTCGAACGCTTCGTGGCCGATACCTACATCGCCACCAGCGCCTGTGAACAGGTCACCGGTACCAACGCCTGCGCCATGCCCGTGGCGGGGAAAAAGGTCGCCTGTATCGGTTCCGGCCCCTCATCCCTTACCTGCGCGGGCGTGTGCGCCGCGGCCGGCCTGAAAGTCGACGTCTTCGAAGCCCTGCACGAGCCGGGGGGCGTCCTCATCTATGGCATTCCCGCCTTCCGTCTGCCCAAGAGCGTTGTGGCGACGGAAGTCAACGGCCTCAGCCTTGCCGGTGTGGACTTCCATCTGAACAGCGTGGGCGGCCGTACCGTTCTCGTCGAGGAGCTCCGCCAGGACTATGACGCCGTGTTCATCGGCGTGGGCGCGGGGCTGCCCATTTTCCTGGGGGTGCCGGGGGAAAACCTTGTGGGCGTCTTTTCCGCCAACGAGTATCTTACCCGCGTCAATCTTGGCCGCGCCTACGACTTTCCCAACCATGATACGCCCGCCTTCCCCGGAAAGCGCGTGACCGTCTTCGGCGCGGGCAACGTGGCCATGGACGCCGCCCGCACAGCCCTGCGCATGGGCGCTGAAAGCGTCCATATCGTCTACCGGCGCACCAAGGCGGAAATGCCCGCCCGCCATGAGGAGATCGAACACGCGGAGGAAGAGGGCGTCACATTCGAAATGCTCGCCGCCCCCCTGCGCTTCAACGGGGATGCGGAAATGCGCCTCCAGTCCGTCACCCTCCAGAAAATGGAACTGGGCGAACCCGACGCCTCGGGACGCCGCCGCCCCGTCCCCGTGGAAAACCAGACCTACGATCTTCCCACCGATCTCGCCATCGTCGCCCTTGGCACCCGTTCCAACCCCATCCTGCTGGAAGCCACCAAGGGCCTTGAACTGACCGAACGGGGCTACATCAGGGTCAATGAGGACACTGGAGAAACCTCCATGCCCAATGTCTTTGCCGGTGGAGACATCGTCACCGGCGCGGCAACGGTTATCCTCGCCATGGGCGCGGGCCGCCGCGCCGGTCAGGAAATCGTCCGCCGTCTTGTGCCGGAGGGACAGAGCTAGGGCGCTTTGCGCCGGGGAAAGGGATCTTCTCCGCAATCAGGAGAAGATCCTTTTCCCCACCTCCGGCATCCCCGAAGGAAGCGCCCTCACCGCGGGCGAATCATCTGCCGGAACGGGTCGCTTCCGGCCCGTTCACGGCTTCGGCAAAAGCATTGTAGGCATGCTGTACGCGCGTGTACGCCGTATTGAGCTGCCTGCGGAGAAGGTCGTCAAAACCAGCCCGTTGCCCGGTTGCGACAGTCTGGGGAAACTCCGCCGCCGTGCGGAGGAACGCGCGCCAACGCCGCTCGACTTCCCCGGGAACGGCGCAGGGCAGCATGGCGGCTTCCCTGAGCATACCGTCCAGTTCCCTGCGCCAGCGTTCCAGTATCTGAGGATCAGGTCTCTCCCCGGCCAGCATGGCGGGCGCAAGACGCATACGCTCCGTAAGCAGTTTGGCCGCCATGATCTGCGGGCGCAGGGGATGCCCGCGCAGCAGCGTCTCCTCAGCCCTGCCGGCCTCGCTGTCAAGGCTGGACAGCACCTTGTCGCGGGCCTTGTCATACGCCGCGCCGCTGCGGCGCATACCGCGTATCAGCCCTTTTCCCCTGACCCCGTCGTCCCTGACGCTGTCATCGGCCACGTAGCGCATCAGAGCCATGTAATCCGCCCGCAAAGAATCAATGGCGGCATCCATGCCCGCAAGCCCTTCCCTGAAACGCCGCGTGCCGTCCGGCGTCCAGAGCGTCTCCGGCGGCGCCAGAGAGGAAGACAACGCCGCGCGCGCCGGGCGTTGCGGAGGATCCGGCGCGGTAAATTCACGCTCGTAGACATTCGCCAGTTGCAGCAATGACGCCACATAGGCGTCATAGACGCCTCGCAGCAGCGAAACAACCCGGTTTGCGTGAAGCAGAATCTCGTTGGCCCACAAGCGTTCCTGGGCGGGAGCTTGGGCGACGCCGGAACGGACGGTTCTGATTTCCTCGGGAAGATACTGCCGGGACGGGGCCGCCGCCTCCTCTCCGGGCGCGGAAGCGCTCTCCTTTGCGGAAAAGGCAGCCGTCCTGGAAACATCGCCACCCCCGCCAGCCTGCGGCAACATGCCGAAATCGCCCGAATACAGAAACAGGGCAAGCACTCCTCCTCCCACCAGGAGCACAAGCGGAACAGACGGCGGCACGCGACGCGGGGAAAGGAAAAAGCGCGCCACCGGCGTCACCCCTTGACGGCAACGCGGGCTTCTATCCAGTCATTGAGCGCAAGGAGATCCCGCCCCCAGGGGATGTCTCCTCCTTTCATTTCCGGCCCGACGCCGTAAAACAGCGTCCCCACGGTTTCCGCGGCATGGCGGTCTGTCGGAGCATCGCCCACCATGAGGCAGTCCTCCGGCATGACTCCCGCCAGGGCAACGGCGCGCGCCAGTAATTCGGCCTTTGCTGGCGGCGAACCGAACACACCGTTGAAATAGCCAGTCAACCCGCGTTCCCGCAAGACAAGATCCAGCTCTTCCTGCGGCGCGCCCGAACAGACATAGAGCGGAAGCACGCCATGCCAGCGCCGCAGCACATCTTCCGCGCCGGCGATCATGGGGCAGCGCCGCACCTCGTCCAGCGCGTAGGCGGCAAACCTGCGTCCCAGCTCGTCGGATTCTTCCGGCGTGATCTCACGGCCGAGAACTTCCCGGTAAAACCATGCGAACTTTCTGTAGCGGCTCACGCCGCCATGAACGGTATGGTACATAACAAAACGATCGCGGGCTTCGGCCCCATAGGGTTCGGCAATCCGGGCAAAGGCCCGCGTCTTGACGGGGACGCTGTCCAGCAGGACGCCGTCGCAATCAAACGCCAGACACTGCAGCATGGCAAAAACCTCACGGGAGAACGTCCAGGCAGCCGTTACGCCCCGGACGGATGATACGGAAGAAAGGCTCAGGCGGCATTCCCGCCGCGCCGCGCAATGGGACGCGCGGGCACTCCGGCTGCCACGGCATACGGCGGCACGTCGCGGGTCACGACAGCACCAGCGCCAATGACGGCGCCACGCCCTATGTGCACCCCGGGCGTGATGACGCAGTTGGCGCCGATCCAGACATCGTCCTCAATGACAATCTCTCCATACTGATGGCCCTGCCGCATGATGGGGCGGGAAACATCGTCAAAGCGATGGTTGGCCGCACGAATGACCGTGCCCGGGCCAATGGCCGTCTGCCTGCCGATGCGGATCAGCCCATGATCCGCGCCCACATGCACATTGGGCGACAGCGCGGCTTCATCCGCCAGCTCCAGCCGCCCCTCCTCCGCGGAAAGGAAACAGCCCCGGCCTATGCGCACACCGTTGCCGAGACGCATGTGACGGCAGCCAAGCAGAGCTATGCCGGTAGCAAAACGGGCGGAACCGCAGGCGTCAAAGCACCAGCGCCAGGCCGCCAGCCGCAGCGCCGTTCCCAGCGGCGTGGGAATCCAGCCCCAGAGGGCAATCCAGGCTTCCTCCAGGGCCGCGCGGCAGCGGCGCCACAGGGAAGGACGCCCGCTCATCCCTGCCTGCTGTAGGTTTTCATGAGCGTGTCGCCCGCCATGAGGCGTTCCACGCGGGCGAGATCCTCCGGCGTATCCACGCTGCAGGTACGCTCGCCAGTAGGCACCATGCGCACCTTTTCGCCGTATTCCAGAATACGCATCATATCCACGGATTCATAGATTTCCAGCGGGCTTTCCTCCATTTCATTGAAACGCAGCAGATAGTCGCGACGGAAAGGAATGATGCAGACCTGCTTGCGCATGGGCACCCTGTCGGAACCCTTTTTGCGCGAAGGGATGGGCTCGCGTGAAAAGTACAGGGCATTCATGTTGCGATCCACGACAACCTTGACCTCGTTGGGGTCTTCGAACTCCTCAACGGTCTCCATCTCCGCCATGAGGTTCACAACATTGATGGAAGGATCCTCCAGCATGGGGGCAACGGCGGCATCGATCATGGCGGGGGTGATCATGGGCTCGTCTCCCTGCACCATGACCACAATATCGGCCCTGCGGCCCGTCGCCGCCTCGATTTTCAGAAGCGCCTCGGCGGTACGCGTGGAACAGCGCACATGGTGGTTGCCCGTCATGACACATTCCAGCCCGGCGTCTTCGCAGTAGTTCGCAATAATATCGTCGCAGGTCGCCACATAGGTGGCGCTCAGCAGGGAACTCCGCCGTGTTCTGAACGCCACATGCCCCACCATGGGTACACCGTGAATAAGGGCCAGGGGTTTGCCCGGATAACGGCTGGATCCCATCCGGGCGGGAATAATGGCAATGATATTCATCAGAAATTCCTTTATGGTCTGAATCTTCCCTTTCAGAGGGAAAAGATGTTCCTGGCAGGACGGCAACGCCGCGCCGGTACATACGGGAACCACGCCCGCCGCCCGTCAGTCGTCCGTGGCGACAAGATAGCCGCCTTCGCTCTGCAGCTCGGGATGCGCGGCCTTATGGGCCTCCTCCATGACACGCAGAATGCCCTGTCCAAGATCCACCGTCAGCGGCGGCACAAGCTTGCGGCCGATCTTGGGCATAAAGGAGTAGGGCGTGATCTGGTAATGGCCGCTGTTGGGATCATTCTGGTAGCTGACCTCCAGATCCCTGCCGAGCATTTCGCCGATCATCCTGAACAGATCACCCACGCGCATGGGCTGATTGCCGGAAATAATGATGTTCTGATTCTCAAATTCCGGATCGAGCACCATCAGGGTCGCGGTGCTGGCATCATCCACATGCACATATTCTCGCAGGGCTGTGGGCGCGCCGTAATAGGTGATGCGGCCAGTGGACAGCGCCTCATGCACGAAACGGTGAATGGCGTTGCGCCTGTCCGCCCTTGGCCCGTACAGCGAACCGTAGCGCAGGATCGTATAGGGCAGACGGTGCATGGCCTGATAGTTCTCAATATAGATTTCACAGGCCTGCTTGCTGCACCGGTAGAAACCGCCGGACTTGCCGTAGACATAGAGCGAGCTGGCGAACACATAGCGTTTGACACCCGCCTGGCGGCAGGCTTCCAGCGCCATGACATTGCCCACCACGTTAAGACGCGCCGTGTCCACCGGACGGTTATTCGCCTCGCCGATATCGGCAATCCCGGCATAGTTGAACACCATGTCCGCGCCGTCCACCGCGCGGCGCACGGTGTCCTCATCCAGGATGCTGCCCCGCAGCATCGTCTGATCAGGGCGCAGCCACGGCGAAGGCTGGACGTCCACAATGGTGACACCGTGTCCCGCCTCGGACAGCTTGTCGCAGATATGCGACCCCAGAAAACCGGATCCGCCGAAAACTGTAATCTTCACAGAAGCCTCCTTTGCGGCGGACTAACGCGGGCGCTCCGCGCCGCGCCAGAGAAAGACGGCGTCAATGCCGTAGGCGATGAAACGGCTGCCCGCCGCAATCTGCCGTTGCAGCTCCGCCGGATCCGGCTGCACAATATGCAGGCCCATAAGCGGCCTGTGGCGTTTGCAGGCCGCGTGAATGCGCTCCAGGGCGGCCTTGAAATCCGGGTGATCAAACTGTCCCGTCAGTCCCATGGAGCCGGAAAGATCATAGGGTCCCACCATAATGGCATCCAGACGCGGATGGGAAAGAATGGCGTCAAGATTTTCCACGGCCCGGATATGCTCGATCTGCGCCACAAAAAACAATTCCGGGGCGCGCCGCGTCATATAGGCGTCAAAATCCCTGCCGAAGGCATTGGCGCGACAGTAGCCCACGCCGCGATTCTCACGCAAGGGAGCGCCGTGGGCACGGCCATCGTCATGGCCAGGGTAGACCGCCCAGCTGATGGCCTGATCCAGCTGTTCCCGCGTTTCGATCATGGGAAACACCAGCCCCTGGGCCCCGGCTTCCAGCGCCGCCTTGACAGACGTTTTGGACGCCGCGGGCAGACGCGCAAAAGGGGCCGCGCCACCGCACTCAATGGCACGGAAAATATCAGGCAGACCGGTACGCCCGAACGATCCGTGCTCCATATCCACCGCAACCCAGTCGTAGCCCGCGCGGGCCATCAGTTCCGCCACATCGGGGGAGGGCAATTGCAGCCAGGTGCCTACCGTGGCCTTGTCCGCCGCCAGGGCGGCGCGAATGTCATGGATGGTCATAAGGAAAACGGCTTGCCGCCGCGGGGTTGAAGGTACGCGACATGCCAGCACTATAGCCATTGCGTTCCAGACACGCAACACATGCGCGCCGCCGCTAGGCCCTCACATTTTTGTGCCACATGACAAAAAAGACAGAGAGGACGATGAGGGCGCATGCGCCCGCCATCATGGCATTGACCGGTTCCCCCGCCAGCTGCCAGCCCAGCAGCACGCCCACGACCGGGACAACGTATTCATAGGAAACGGCGACGGCAATGGAAACGCGCTCCAGCAGCCAGAAATAGCAGTAGTAGGCGAAAATCCCGCCGCCGATGCTCATCCAGAGAAACGCGAGAACAGAACGCGCCTGCAACAATTCCCAATGGGTCAGCGAGGCTTCTCCCCAGAGCAGACCGGCAACAACGCATTCAAGCCCGCCGACAAGCAGCAGCAGGCTGCAGGATTGCAGGCCCGACAATGGCGAGGTATGCGGAAAACGGCGGGAAAGCAGGGAACCGGCGACCCAGCCCCAGGTAGCGAACAGAATCCAGCACATCCCGGCCAGAGGCAGGCCGCCTTCTCCCGGCGCAAGCGGGCCTCCGAGCTCCATCCGCGCGGCTTCCTGCCCCATCTCCAGCATCACAAGACCGGCGAAACTGCCCACAAGACCAAGCCACTGCATCAGGCAGGGCCGCCGCTCCCCGGCAAACAGCCAGCCGGCCAGCAGCATGGAAAACGGCGTGGAACCGGTGATCAAGGCCGCGGCGCAGGCGGAAACCCCGAGCTGCTGCCCCTTGGCAAGAAAACCGGATCCCATAAGCACCATAAAGACAGCCAGCCACACGGCATGGAGGCAATCGCCCCGCGAAGGCCGCTTCCAGCGCCCTGTCGCCAGCAGAAACAACGCCAGCAAGCCGCCGGCCACAAGCATACGGCAGCCAACCAGCAGGAAGGGGCCGAGAGCCGCAAGACACCATTTTATGGCGACATACGTGGAACCCCATGAAATATAGAGTAAAAACAAGTGAAAAAAGACATGGAAAAAAGAAGGGGCGGCAACCATAAACATTTCTCCCTGGGAAAAGAACGCGTCCGCGCCGGCAAGCCACGTCACGGAGGGGCAGGTTGTCCGGCCCGGAACCGTACAGAAAAGGCATGCGGCGCGGCATTGCAGAACCCTATAGAAAGGGGGCGGGGCGCTGTCAACCACCTCTTCTCACTTGGCAGGCGCAAGGCATCGTGCTATTTTTGACATGCTTCGCGGCATCGCGCCCGTGCGCGGTACAACGATCGCCTCATCTTCTCCAGGGAGGAGCACCATGAAAAACGATGCCGACACCGCAACACTGTCCTCCGTCCGTGCCTTTCTTGATTTCATGGGTCGCAAGGGACTGAATACAACGGCGCAGCGCAAGGCCATTGCCGAGGCTTTTTTCGATTTTCCCGGACATCATTCCCTTGAGGAATTCTATCTGCATATACAGAAAAAAGACCCCAGCATCGGGCAAACGACCGTTTACCGCACGCTCAAACTTCTCTGCGATGCCGGACTCGCCACCGAAACCCACTTCAGCGATGGCATTGCCCGTTACGAGGTCGCCCATCCCGACAGCCATCATGATCACATGGTCTGTCTCGCCTGCGGCAAAATCGTGGAAATCTGTGACGAACGCATTGAAAAATTGCAGAAGGACATTGCCTCGGCGCACGGTTTCGTGCTGAGCGGGCACGTACACAATCTCTACGGTATCTGCCCGGCATGCCGCGCCCATCGCGACACGCACCACACCTAGCGGACTGTCGCTTTTGAGATTTTCCAATTTCAAAAGCGACGCCACCCGCGTATGCCGCAAAAAGCGGGAGCGTCTTTTCCAGCAGCTGCGGTGCGCGGAAATCGTCAATAAAGAATTTGACATTCTTTTTTTATTTTACTAACGAGTGAAAAAGAAGATCGCTTCTTAAAATGAACTCCCATCAGAGAGGTTTCCCATGAGCATGGATACCCTTGTCATTGCGCTGTGTCTCGCTGTCGCCGTATTTTTTATCGGAAACAAGGTATACCGGACGCTTAAAGGCACCGGAGGATGCTCCTGCGGCTGCGGCTGTTCCAAATCCCCCGCCGCTCCCCGTCCCGCCAGCGGCGATGCCCCCTGCTGCTGCAACGGTACCCGCCAGAAGTAGCCTCCGCCGTACCCGGCCATTCCAGAAAACCGTTGGCCTCCATCAAACAACAAGGCCGGAAATCTTTCGATTTCCGGCCTTGCATTTTTTGTGGTGGAACGCCCTTAACGCATGTTGGCGATTTGCAGGCGCATCACAGCTCTATGCAGAGCAGCCTCGGCTCTGGCGTGGTCGACGTTTTCACCGTCCTCGGCAAGACGTTTTTCCGCGCGTTCCTGGGCGGCCTTGGCCCGGGCGGTATCAATATCCTCCGCCATTTCGGCGGATTCAGCCAGAACAGTCAGCACCTTGTTGTTCACATCGGCAAAACCACCGGAAATGAACACATACGTCGGCGCGCCGTTCCGCGTATACCGCAGGCAGCCGGTCTTGAGGGCGGAAAGGAGCGAGACGTGATGCGGCAGCACGCCGAACTCGCCCATGACACCGGGGCAGACCGTCATATCTACCTCAGCGCTGACCACCGTCTTGTCGGGCGTGACCACTTCCAATTGCAGCGTGCTCATGGGCGCTCCTTATTTTTCGTCCTGCATGCGCTTCTCATACTTGGCAACAGCCTGATCGATGCCGCCGAGCATGTAGAAGTCGCCTTCCGCCAGATGGTCGTATTTGCCTTCCAGAATGCCCTTGAAGCCCGCGATGGTATCTTCAAGCTTCACGTACTGGCCGGGCGTACCGGTAAAGGTTTCGGCTACATGGAAAGGCTGCGACAGGAAACGCTGGATACGGCGTGCGCGGGACACGGTGAGCTTGTCTTCATCAGACAGTTCGTCCATCCCCAGAATGGCAATGATATCCTGCAGTTCCTTGTATTTCTGCAATACCATCTGCACCTGCCGGGCAACCTGATAGTGCTCCTCTCCCACCACATTGGGGTCAAGAATGCGGGAGGTGGAGTCCAGCGGGTCCACCGCGGGATAAATGCCCAGTTCCGCAATCTGACGGGAAAGCACGAGCGTGCCGTCCAGGTGCGAGAAGGTGGTTGCCGGGGCGGGGTCGGTCAGGTCGTCGGCGGGCACGTACACGGCCTGCACCGACGTGATCGAACCTTTGTTGGTGGAGGTAATGCGTTCCTGCAGGGCGCCGAGGTCAGTCCCCAGGGTAGGCTGATAGCCCACCGCCGACGGCATGCGGCCCAGCAGGGCGGACACTTCCGAACCCGCCTGGGTGAAACGGAAGATGTTGTCGATGAAGAGCAGCACGTCCTGATTTTCCTCGTCACGGAAGTATTCCGCGCAGGCAAGGGCCGTCAGGGCCACACGGGCGCGGGCTCCCGGAGGCTCGTTCATCTGGCCGTAAACAAGCGTGGCGCGCTCCAGAACGCCGGCCTCTTTCAGTTCGTGATAGAGGTCGTTCCCTTCACGGGTGCGCTCGCCCACGCCGGCGAACACGGACGAACCGCCATGCTGCTTGGCGATGTTGTTGATCATCTCCATCAGAATAACGGTCTTGCCCACGCCAGCGCCGCCGAACAGACCCATCTTGCCGCCCTTGGGGAAGGGGACGAGCAGGTCCACGACCTTGATGCCGGTTTCAAGCAGTTCAACCTTGGTATTCTGTTCGGTGAACTCGGGGGCCGGACGGTGAATGGGATAGTACTTCTCGGCGTTGATCGGGCCCAGTTCGTCCACCGGACGGCCGATAACGTTGAGAATACGCCCCACGGAAGGTTTGCCCACAGGCACCATGATCGGGTTGCCCGTGTCCACAACCTCCATGCCGCGCACCAGACCTTCCGTAGCGTCCATGGCAATGGTACGCACGATATTGTCGCCCAGATGCTGCGCCACTTCGCAAATCAGATCGGGCGCGTCGGCATTGTTGGGGTTTTTGATTTCCAAAGCGGTCAGGATATTGGGCAGGTTTCCGTCGCTGAACTCAACGTCCACGACGGCGCCGATAACCTGAACGATCTTACCGGTATTTTTGCTCATGTGCTTGGCTCCTGTTACCCGTTCAGCGCTTCCGCGCCGCCGACGATGTCAATAAGCTCGCTCGTAATCGAGGCCTGCCGCGTCTTGTTATACAGCAGGGTGAGCGTATTGATCATTTCGTTGCAGTTGCGCGTGGCGTTGTCCATGGCAGCCATACGGGCCGCATGCTCGCTGGCCGAGGTGTCGAGCAGACCGCTGTATATCTGTACCTTGACATAGCGGGGCAAAAGCTCCGCCAGCAGATGCTCTTCCTGCGGCTCGTACACATACTCGCAGCGGGCTCCCGCCTCCTCACTCCCGGCCTCTCCGGCTTCGGGCGCGGCCAGCGGCAGAAGCCGGAGACTGCGCGGAGGCTGATGCCCCATGGAGACGAATTCGCCGTACACCAGCCACACCTCGTCGAGATCCAGCGCCTCGTAGCCATGGATGACTTCCTGCGCGACAGCGCTGGCAAGGGCAAAATCAAGACTGCCCATGCGATCGCCGTAGGAGGTCATCAACCCATAGCCGCTCTTGGCGGCGGCGTCGCGTCCCTTGCGGCCCACGCAGGCAAAGTGGACCTGCATTCCCTCGTCCTGTTTCTGACGGGCCAGCTTCAGGGCAGCGGTAATGATGTTGCCGTTGAAGCTGCCGCACAGACCGCGATCGGAGGTGACAAGGACGATGGCGCAGTTCTTCTTCTCTTCGTGCTCGGCCAGCAGCGGATGGGACGTGCCCTCCACCTTGCTGGCAAGTTCCGCGAGAACGTCGCGGTACTTGCCGGCATAGGGGCGGAAGCGCTCGATCCGGGCCTGCGCGCCGCGCAGTTTCGCCGAAGCCACCATGTTCATGGCCTTGGTGATCTGCTTGGTCTTGCCGACCCCGACGATTTTCATTTTTACGTCTTTGAGTGAAGGCATACGCAACTCCCGGCGTTAGGCCGTGTAGCTCTGCTTGAAGGCGGCGATCGCTTCGTTCAGCCCCTTTTCCACAGCTTCATCAATGACTTTCTTTTCCTTGATGGCGTCCAGCACATCCTTCTTAGCATCGCGTAGGAAGGTCAGCATCTGGCTTTCAAAGGTACGCACCTGCTCCACAGGCACATCATCCATGAAACCGCGCGTGGCGGCATAGATGGAGGCAACCTGTTCATGCGCGGGCATGGGCTGGTACTGAGGTTGCTTCAGCAGCTCGACCAGACGCGCGCCGCGCTCCAGCTTGGCCTTGGTGGCCTTGTCCAGATCGGAACCGAACTGCGCGAAAGCGGCCAGTTCACGGTACTGGGCGAGATCCAGCCGCATGGTTCCCGCCACCTGTTTCATGGCCTTGATCTGTGCCGCGCCACCCACGCGGGAAACGGAAAGACCCACGTTGATGGCCGGGCGGACGCCGGCGTTGAACAGGTTGGGTTCAAGGTATACCTGGCCGTCGGTAATCGAGATGACGTTGGTCGGAATATACGCGGACACGTCGCCGGCCTGGGTCTCGATAATGGGCAGCGCCGTCAGCGAACCGGCGCCGAGGCTGTCGTTTACCTTTGCCGCCCGTTCAAGCAGACGGGAGTGCAGGTAGAAGACGTCGCCGGGGAACGCTTCACGTCCCGGAGGACGACGGAGCAGCAGGGACATCTGGCGGTAGGCCACAGCCTGCTTGGAGAGGTCATCGTAGATGATCAGGGCGTGCTTGCCGCTGTCGCGGTAGTATTCCGCCATGGTACAACCGGTATAGGCCGCAATGTACTGCAACGGCGCGGGATCGGAGGCCGTTGCGGAAATGATGGTCGTATACTCCAGGGCGCCGTGACGGCGCAGCGTATCCGCCACCAGAGCGACAGAGGCCTTCTTCTGACCGATGGCCACGTAGAAGCAGTGGATGTCCGTTTCCTTTTGCGCGAGGATCGCATCTAGGCAGACGGCGGTCTTGCCCGTCTGACGGTCGCCGATGATCAGCTCGCGCTGACCGCGGCCGATGGGGGTCATGGCGTCGATGGCCTTCAGGCCCGTAGGCATGGGCTCATGCACGCTCTTGCGCGCAATGATGCCGGGGGCCTTGATTTCCACCGGGCGCACTTCCTCGGCCTCAATGGGGCCGAGACCGTCGATGGGCTGACCCAGGGGGTTGAGCACGCGCCCCATGACCTTGTCGCCCACAGGCACAGAGAAGATCTTGCCGGTACGCTTGACCGGATCGCCTTCCTTGATGCCCGTGTCCGAACCGAGCAGGGCGACGCCGACGTTGTCCTCTTCGAGGTTGAGCACCATGCCCATGACGCCGCCGGGAAACTCCAGCAACTCCATGGCCATGGCGTTCTCCACGCCGTGTACGCGAGCGATGCCGTCGCCGACATAGAGCACAGTGCCGGTTTCGCTCATTTCTACGCGCTGCTCGTAGTTTTTGATTTGATCCTCAATGATCTTGCTTATCTCTTCCGCTTTGATCTGCATGTGCTATTCACCCCTCTTGAATGTCTCCCGAAGGATCGCCAACTGCGCGCGCAGACTTGCGTCCAGCACCCTGTCGCCAACCTTGAGCACCACTCCTCCAAGGATGGATGCGTCAACGTCGAAGGTCAGCTCGATGCCGGCTCCGGCTTTTTCCTCCAGCGCGGCCTTCAGCTGGCCGCGCTTCGCATCAGTCAGTTCCACGGCGGTGGTGAGGTTGCCGCGGATAATGCCTTTGGCCTCGTCCAGAAGCTTGCGGAAGCAGGCGACAATCTCGCCCAGGCAGGCGAGGCGCTCTTTGTCGGCCAGCAAGAAACAAAAGTTTCGGACGGTGGAATCGGCATTAATTTTTTTGAAAAGGGCCTGAAGGACCTTCTTTTTCTCTTCACCGCTGATAACAGGGCTTTTCAGCGCCTGCTCCAGCTTGGCCGAGGATTCAAGCAGGCTCCCGATGGCGAACAGATTATCGCCGTACCGGTTCAGCACCTTGGCGCCGCCGGCCTGACCCAGCGAAAATAGCGCGTGTGCATACCTGCGGGCAACTATGGCGTCGGTCAATGGAGCACCACCTTGTTAAGGGATTTGTCGATGAGAGCCTCCTGCTCGGCGGAACCGAGCTTCCCGGCCAGGGCCTTTTCAGTGGCGGCCACAATTTCGTCGGCGATAACCGCGCGCACTTCGGCAATGACGGCGCGGCCTTCATTTTCCGCCGACCGGCGCGCCTGTTCCACAATCTGCGCCGCATGCGCACGGGCTTCGTCAATGATGGACCGCTTCAGGTTTTCGGCCTGTTCGCGGCTCTCATCAAGAATAGCCCGGCGTTCCGCCTCCAGGTTGCGGATGCGCTGCTCGACCTTGTCCAGTTCCTCACGGGCGTTCTTGCGGCGGGCATCCAGATTGTCCAGCTCACTGGAAATGCCTTCGCGGCGATTGCGGAAGAACTGTTTGGCCTTGCCGCCAATAAAGTACCACAGGATACCGGCGAACAGCACGAAATTGAGCACACGCCAGCCGAAATCGTCCCAGCGGGGCCCATGCCCTTCCGCGGCCCATGCGGCCGAAGCGCTCAGGAGCGCAACGGCAACGACAGGCGCGACGGCAGCGGCCGTACGCGCAAAGCGTGAGATGGCGTATTTTTTCCGGTTCAAAGCCCACCCCCTCTTTGGGTCACTCACAAACGGGCATACAGGCCCGTATCCCCTAACCAGTTCGCGCGCCGGCAGGGCGGGCGCGAGACGCCGCGTACCGCTAGCCCAGAACGCGGGCAACGGCCTTGTCGGCAAATTCATCAATCCTGCCACGCAGCTGGGACATGGCGGCATCGGCTTCGCTCCGCAGCGATTCGCGGGCCTGGGCCATGATCGTCTGGGCTTCCTGCTGGGCGGCGCTCACAAGCGCGGCCTGCTCGGCAGTGCCCGCCGCGCGTCCCTCGGCACGATTTCTGCCGGCTTCCTGACGCGCGCCCTGCAGCTGTTCCTCATACTCGGCAAGACGCCTGGCGGCCTGCTCCTCAAAAGAGGCGGCCTCGGAGCCCATGCCGTCCATAACGGACTTGCGCTGGCGGATAATATTCCGGATTGGGCGAATGAGCAGCACGTTCAGAAGAATGAGCGCCACAAAAAAATTCACCAACTGGAAAAGCATGGTGATGTTGAGATCCAGCATTCCCGCCCTCCTCCTGTAAAAAGGCAAAATGTTGTAAAAAGCATCCGAACCGTAGCCCGAAGAAGAGATTCTGTCAAAGGGTCTGTGACAAATTTCCCAACGTTTTTCCGCAAAAATGAAGCAAAAAAAAATTTTTTCAAATAAATTCAGCTACAAAGAAAAAAATAAAAAAGTCCGCCTTTCTTCGCCAGGGAAAAACGGGCGCGAATGCAGCACGCCGGAAAGGGGACGCGTCCGACTCACCCCTGCGGCACGGAAGTGGTAAAAGTGTCTTTGAGTTGCGGCGATATTTCTGTTACGCTTCTCCCGTCGCGCGCTTCCGGCGCGCCGTCCGCAACGACCTGCCGCACCGGCGGCGCGTCCACTGCGGCCTCCGTTCCGGCGGATGCGCCGCGCAGACCTGGGAGGGGTACAGTCATGGCGGAACTGAAATACAGGCGCGTGCTGCTCAAACTGAGCGGCGAGGCTCTGGCGGGGGAACTCAAAACGGGCATCAATCCCGATACCGTTGCCGCAATCTGCACAGAAATCGGCGGCCTGCTTGATCTGGGCGTCCAGCTTGCCCTCGTCATCGGCGGTGGCAACATCTTTCGCGGCCTTTCCGGATCGGCCAAGGGCATGGAACGCTCCTCGGCCGACTACATGGGGATGCTGGCCACGGTTCTCAACGCGCTGGCCGTACAGGACATGCTGGAAAAACAGGGATACCCCACGCGCGTCCTGTCCGCCATCACCATGCGGGAAGTCTGCGAACCCTTCATCCGGCGGCGCGCCCTGCGCCATCTGGAAAAAGGACGCGTCGTCATCTGTGCGGCGGGCACCGGCAATCCCTATTTCACCACGGACACCACGGCGGCCCTGCGCGGTATGGAGCTGCAATGCGACGCCGTCATCAAGGCGACCAAAGTCGACGGCATCTATGACAAGGATCCCGCCGTCCATGCCGACGCCGTCAGATATGACAGCCTGACCTATGATGAAAGCCTGAACCGCCGTATCGGCGTCATGGACGCCGCGGCCTTCGCGCTCATGCGCGACAACAACGTGCCCATCATTGTGTGCCGCATGTCCGGCGGCTATATCCGCCGCGTGCTTCTGGGCGAAGCCGTCGGCACCATTGTTCACAAATAGCAACCGCGAACCCCAAGGAGCCCCGCATGGATATTGACGGCATTCTCCTCGATACCGAAGAACGCATGGAAAAGGCGCTGGCATCGCTGGAGCGCGAATTTGCCAAACTGCGCACCGGCCGTGCCACAACGGCCCTTGTGGACGGCATCAAGGCCGACTACTACGGGACGCCGACGCCGATTTCGCAGATGGCCTCCGTGGCCGTGCCCGACAGCCGGACCATTACCATCCAGCCCTGGGACAAGGGCGGCATCAGCGTTGTGGAAAAGGCCATTCTCAAGTCCGATCTGGGTCTGACCCCCATCAACGACGGCCGTCTGATCCGCATTGCCATTCCGCCGCTGACCGAGGAGCGCCGCAAGGAGCTTGTCAAAGTCTCGCACAAGTACGGCGAAGAGGCCAAAATCGCCATCCGCAATGTGCGCCGCGATGCCAACGACAGCCTGAAAAAGCTGGAAAAAGACAAAAGCATCACCGAGGACGAACAGAAAAAGGCCGAAGCCGACGTACAGAAGCTGACGGACAGATTCGTTGCCGAAACGGACAAAAAATGCGCGGCCAAAGAAAAAGAAATCATGGATATCTAACATCGCCGCGCGGGGCGCGGCCTCACACAGGCCGCGCCCCGCATGCGCATGGGGCCGTATGAACGCTACCGACGCCATCACGCCGCAACCGCTGCCCGTCCATCTCGCCGTCATCATGGACGGCAACGGCCGCTGGGCCCAGGCGCGCGGCCTGCCGCGTGAGGCCGGGCATCGCGCCGGCGCGGAAACCGCGCGCGACATCGTGGCCGAATGCCGTAAAATGGGCATCCGCTATCTGACGCTCTACACGTTTTCCAGCGAGAACTGGAACCGCCCCAAGGCGGAAGTGACAGCCCTGTTCACCCTTCTGCTGGAGTTTCTCAGTCAGGAGGTTCCCCGTATGGAACGCCAGGGCATCCGCCTGAATGTGCTCGGAGACATCGATGGGCTGCCTCTCGCCGCCCGTACGGCCCTGCGGCACGGCATGTGCCGTACCGCCGCCAACGGGACCATGACGCTCAATCTCGCGCTCAACTACGGCGGCCGCGCCGAAATCGTCCGGGCCGTGCGGAATCTGCTGCGCGACGGCGCCGCTCCTGAGGATGTGACGGAGGAGACGTTCGCCCTGCGGCTGTATACGGCCGGACAGCCGGATCCGGATTTTCTTATCCGCACCAGCGGCGAACAGCGCCTGAGCAACTATCTGCTCTATCAGTGCGCCTACAGCGAATTTTACTTTACCTCTGTGCCGTGGCCCGACTTTCGCGTACCCCAGCTGCGGGAAGCCCTTTCCGTCTACGCCTCCCGTTCGCGCCGTTTCGGCAAAACACAGGAGCAAATGAATGTCCGTTGATCATGCGATTGATATGCGCCGGATTATTACCGGTCTTGTGCTCGCCGCCGCCGTCGTTACTGTCTTGGCGGTACGGGGCTGGCCCCTGCTTCTCTTTATCATGCTTGTATCCGCGCTGGGTCTCTGGGAATTTTTTTCGCTGTTCTGGGGCCCTCGCGGACGCATCCCCACCCGCGTCGCCGCCATCCTTCTCGGTTGGGGCATGCTGGCGCTCACATGGCTGCATCGCCCGCAGGACGCGCTTGTCTTCCTTGGGGCGGGTTTTGTTCTGGCCGCGCTGAACTTCCTTTTCCGCTGGGATGTCGTCGGCGAGGAAACGGCCTTTGCGCCCAGCGGCATTTTCATGGCCGGTCTGGCCTATGTGCCTCTTCTGCTCCTGCCCGCCACCTATCTCTCCACAACGCAGCTCATCTTTGTGCTGGCCGCCGTAGCGGCCTCCGACACGACCGCCTATTTTGTCGGGACACGCTTCGGACATCATAAGCTCTGGCCCCGCGTCAGCCCCAACAAAAGCTCCGAGGGGGCCTTGGGGAGCCTTGTAGGTTGCGTGATTTTCTGCATCGTTTACGGCGCGATTTTCGGCAAGACGGGTGTTGTTTCGTTCACCCTGCTCGGTATCGCCATCAACGCCTTTGCCCAGATGGGAGATCTCTTTGAATCCGCCCTCAAACGTTCCGTCAACGTCAAGGATTCCGGCAGGCTGCTCCCCGGACATGGCGGCGTTCTCGACCGCGCGGACAGTGTCCTTTTCGCCATGCCCATGTTTGCCGTCGTCGACCAGTGGTTCCATTTCTTCTGAGCAAACGCCCTGCCCGCCCCAAAACCGTCCGCCGCGGATTGCCGGGAAGGTCAGGGAGAGGAAAGCGCCCGTCCTGTTTGTCCGCCCCTCCTTCCAACGCGCGCCGGGGAAAGGATGTCGTCTTGCCTGCCGGCGCGCTGAAGAAAGGAGTTGACGGATGACGGCTCTTTGGCCAGGCCGGAGCGGCCCGACAATCGACTATATCTCCGAACCTCCCGACCCGGACGCCCTGCGGGAACGCCGCCTGATTGTCATTCTGGGCTCCACAGGCTCCATCGGCGGCAACGCGCTCAACGTCATTCGCGCCCATGCCGCCCGATTCCGCGTTCTGGGACTGGCCTGCGCGCGCAATACCGCGCTGCTGGCCGCGCAGGCGGCGGAATTTCGCCCCCCTTTTCTGGCCGTGCTGGACGAACAGACCGCGGGCACGTTGCGGACGCGTCTGCGCGAGGCACGCCTTTCCGGCTATAGGCCGGAAATTCTGACAGGCGCGGACGGCTATGCCCGTATGGCGGCATTGCCGGAAACCCGCCTTGTGCTGTCCGCGCAGGTCGGCGCGGCAGGGCTGGCGGGAACGCTGGCCGCCGCGCTGGCGGGAAAAACCATCGCGCTGGCCAACAAGGAATCGCTGGTGCTGGCCGGCGATCTGCTGCGCCGCGTCTGCGCGGCGCGCGGATCGGCCATCCTGCCGGTGGACTCGGAACACAACGCCCTTTTCCAATGTCTTGCCGGACGCGGACAGGACGCGCGGGAACTCATTCTGACAGCGTCCGGCGGCCCTTTCCGGGGATACCGCCGCGAAGCGTTGCGGCATGTCACCCGGGAACAGGCCCTGAAACACCCCAAATGGGCTATGGGGGCAAAAATCACCATCGATTCCGCCACAATGATGAACAAGGCGCTGGAAGTCATCGAAGCCTATCATCTGTATGGCATTTCGCCCGACGCCATCCGCGTGGCCGTGCATCCGCAATCGATCGTCCATTCGCTCGTGCGCTTCCGGGATGGAGGTCTGCTGGCGCAAATGGGCCCCACGGATATGCGTCTGCCCATAGGGCATTGCCTTCTCTGGCCGGAGTGTCTATCTGTGAATGCGCCGGAACTTGATCTCTTTGCCTGTGGGCCGCTGGAATTTCTGGAACCGGATCCGGAGGCCTTTCCCGCCATTCCGTTGGCATGGCGGGCTCTGAAGCGGCGGGGCGGCGCCTGTGTGGCGATGAACGCCGCCAACGAAGCGGCTGTGGAGCTCTTTCTCAACGGGGAATGCGGCTTTACGGACATTACCGATATCATTGCCACCGTCATGGACAGCCAGGACCGGGAAAGCGCCACCCATCTGCCGTGGAGCCTTCCCGACGCGCCGGCGGATCCGGAAACAGCGGCCGCCCATGCCTGTGAGGCCATGGAGCGCATCCTCTCTCTTGACAAACAAAGCCGCGCGCTGGCCCACAGGCTGGTACGCGCCGGAGTACGCGAGTGCTGACAACCATTGTTGCCGCCGTCATCGTTCTGGGCGGTCTGATTTTTTTCCACGAGCTGGGTCACTTTCTCGTGGCCCGGACGCTGGGCATGGGCGTTTCGACATTTTCCCTGGGCTTTGGCCCCAAGCTGCTGACATGGAAACCCGGTAAAACGGAATATGCCCTCTCACTGGTGCCGCTGGGCGGGTATGTGGCGCTGGTGGGCGAAAATGAGAGCGACGGCGGTAACGAACTGCCCGACGGCTTCACGCACGAGGAAGCGTTCTCCGCCCGGCCGGCCTGGCAACGGTTGCTGGTCGTGGCGGCAGGGCCTGTGTTCAACATCCTTCTGGCCTGGTTGCTGTGCTGGATCATGGCCTATGGCTGGGGGATGGGCATCCTGCTGCCGCACGTGGGCAAGGTTGAGGCAAACAGCCCCGCCGCCACCGCCGGAGTACGTCCCGGGGATACCATCCTGCGCGTCAACGGCGCGCCGGTACAGGAATGGAAGGATATGGCCGACGCCATCGGCAACAGCGGTGGCGCGCCGTTGCAGCTGATGATCTCCCGCCCGCGTACCGCCACGGAGAACGGGATAGGCGTGACCAGCCTGTCCGGCGTGGTCTCCAAAGACGCGCGGGTGCTTCAGCTCACCGTGAGGCCCGCCCTTTCCGTCCGCAAAACCATTTTTGGCGAGGATGAAAAAGCCTGGCTTGTGGGCATTACGGCTTCCGGCAATGTCCGCCACATGAAACTCGGCTTCTTTGAGGCCGCCCGTGAAGGGCTGACACAGACGGGCCGTCTTCTGGACCTGACATGGCAGAGCTTCATCAAGCTGGCGCAGCGCGTCATTCCCGCGGATCAGGTGGGCGGCCCCATCATGATTGCGCAAATGGTCGGCCAGCAGGCGGAACAGGGCCTTGCGGGCCTGCTCGGCCTGGCGGCCCTGATCAGCATCAACCTCGGCGTCCTCAATCTTCTGCCCATCCCCGTACTGGACGGAGGACAACTTCTTTTCTTCCTTCTGGAAATGCTCTTCCGCAGGCCGGTTCCCGCCCCCATCCAGATGTGGGCCATGCGTTTCGGCGTGGCGCTGCTTGCCATGCTCATGATCTTCGCCACCTATAACGACATTATGCGCCTGTTACGGGGATGGGGTTTGGGAGGCGGGGCCTGATGGATCAGGAAGTTGAAGAGGGCAGCGGCTGGGAACTTATCCTCAGCGCGGCGGAAGGCGCGCTGCAAATCGTGCTCACCCATGCCGAGGAGCTCATCTGCGCCCAGCGCTGGGGCCGCAACGATCGGGCAACGGAAATACTGGCGCCCGCACTGGCGGATATGGCCAGAACCTGTGGCCTGCGCCCGCGGCAGTTACGCCGTATCGCCTGCGTGCGCGGGCCCGGTTCCTTTACCGGCATACGCCTCGTGCTGGCCACGGCGGCGGCCCTGCGACGAACGGCTCCCGCCCTGCAACTGGCCGGTCTTGACTACCTGCAGGCTCTCGCGACGACCGCCGCCGTGGAGCGGCGGCTGCCTTACGCCACGCCCATAACGGTGCTGACCCACGCCCGGCGTCACCTGCTCCACGTTCAGCCGTACATTTCCTATGGCTGGAGCATCCCCGCGCAAGCCGCGGATGCCGTGCGCCTGTGCACTCCCGAGGAAGTGCTCGCACGGTTCATGACAGACAACTCGCACACTGTTTTCTGTGGCAGCGGGCTGCAACGTAACCCCTGCCTGCTGGAAGAGCTGGCAAAGCGCCCTGATCCACTCTGCCTCGATCAGTTGCGCTTGCCGTCCGTAGACGCCCTGCGCCTGCTGGCGCGCCACGGGGAATATGGACACGTAGATATAGAGCCTCTCTACATCCGTCCCTGCGATGCCGTGGAAACGCTGCCGCGGCTGGCGCAACGCATGGGAATCGACGCCGGGGAAGCCCAGGAGGAACTCCAACGCCTGCTGCAACGAACCCCTTCCAGCCTGGAATGACAGGTTTCACGTCGCAAGCAGGACAGGCAGGCGCTCCCGCTTGCCATCTGGTCAGACAGACGAGATTTTCTCTGAAAAGACAGGTTCCTGACCGCAAAGGAGTTGTTGATGGGCTTTTCAATCATCATTCCGGCATGGAATCTCTGGGAAACGACACTGGCCTGCCTGCGTTCACTGGCAGCGTGCCATGACGGCATGGACGATCTTCTTACAGAAGTCGTGGTTCTGGACAACGGATCGAGCGACGCCACCGCCACAGAGTTGGGTGCGGCGGGAACGGCCCTGTTCGGCGGACGCTTTACCCGGGTACGTCTGGAAGAAAATCGCGGCTTTGCCGTCGGGTGCAATGCCGGCGCCCTCGCGGCACGCGGCGACACGCTGCTTTTTCTGAACAACGATACCACAGTGACGCCCCACTGGCTGCGGCCGCTCCACAAGGCCCTGCAAATGGAAGATACCGGCGCCGCCGGTCCGCTGCTGCTCTACCCTGATGGACGCAACCAGCATTGCGGCATCTTTTTCTCCCTGTTCGGCAATCCGGGGCACCTGTACGCCCGTTTTCCCGGAACGCATCCGGCTCTGCGCCAGCCGCATCCACTTCAGGCCATTACGGGAGCCTGCCTGGCGGTGCGCCGTGTGGATTTTGAGACATGCGGCGGCTTTCATGAGGGCTACCGCAACGGGTATGAGGATATGGATTTGTGTTTTGCCCTGCGCCGCCGCAACCAGAGGTTGCGCGTCGTTCCTGAAAGCGTTGTCATTCACCACGAAGGGCGGACGCCGGGGCGCAAGGCGCATAACGATGCCAATGCCGATCTCTTTGCCTCCCGCTGGGGCGACGCCGCGCGCCCGGACATCCACCGGCTGGCCAGTATGGACGGCTATACCGCCTGCCTGAACGCGCAACTCGTCACCTACCTGCGGCCATGCGACGAGCGCCTCCGGGAACTCGCCGCCACGCCGGACAGGGAAGAGGCCCTGCGCAATGCCCTGGAAAAAGAACCTCTCTGGCTGCGGGGACGGCTGCGTCTGGCCGCCCTTCAGGAAGAGCGCGGGCAACAGGCTGCCGCGCTGGAAAGCCTTGGCGAGGCCGTGAGCTTTTTCCCCGTGCCGGAAGCGCAGCGGGCGCTGCTGACCTGTGCCCGGCGGCAGGGAAACACGGCGCTGGCGGAAGCGGCCCTGAACATGCTGCGCGATGCCCCGGAAGCCGCGCGGGAACGCTCGCGCCGTGTACGCCAAGCCCGCGTTATGGCCGAACGCCACGGCGATCATCTCCTGACCGGCATTCTCGACGGCTGGCTGCACAGCCAGGGCGGCGTGGCACGCTGACGACTTTTTCCGCGACGTTGCCGCACCCCGCCATAAAAACTTGCTCGGACAACACGCGCCGCAAGGCTCAGCCCATGCAGCGCATCACCTCATCCGCGGTCATGTCTATGCGCAGAGGCGCCAGTGCCAGCCGGGCAAAGTCCTCCGGCGTATCGACATCCAGCCGTACGTCGGGACGGCGCAGGACGGTCTCGTCAGGATCAAAGGTCGCCAGACAGAAATCTCCCCTGTTATCCCACAGATAATTGAGGCAATGTTCCCGTTGCGCCGGCGTTTTGGCCATACGCTCCAGCTCAAACAAGAGATCGGCGGACAGAACCTCCGCGCCAAGGCCATCAGGCCAGAGGTTGTTGCGGGGGATATGGTTGTAGGCATAGTCGCAGTGTGTCACCGCATAAAAAAGCAGCAGACGATCCACAGCCTCGCCCCAGATAAGCGGATTATCGGCACAGACGCGCACGACGGTCTCCGCTCCCGTCAGACGGGCGGCATCGCAGACGCGCGACAGGACGTCATTTTCCGAACCGCTCATGGACGCGATATTCCGGCAACGCAGATGTTCGCGCAACACCGCGTCCATCGGCGTGTCCGGCGTCGCCACAATGATCCTGTCCAGCAGACGGGAGGTGGACAGGCGCTGCGTCACCCAGTCAATGATGGGGTATCCGTGCAGGCAGAGCAGACTTTTCATGGGCAGACGGCTGGATCCCAGCCGTGCCTGCACAATGGCCACTGTTTTGCCGAGCGTACTTTTTGGCATGATTTCAATCCTTTCTGTCTCCCAACAAATCCAGCATGAGCCGGACGACACGCGCCTTGTTGCGCGTGAAATCAAGAGCGGCCTGCCGGGCAAAAAGCGTTGCGCGCAGAGGCCCGTCCAGGAGGGAGCGAAACGCGCCGTCAATGGCGGCATCGCTTATCCTCGCCGCCACGCCAAGAAAAAGAAAGCCGTTGTTCTCTCTGGCAAAGGTATGTGTCGCCTCGCGATCATGCTGTGCGATAACAATGGCGGGCACTCTCATATGGGCCAGTTCGTACACGGTGCGTCCCGCGGCGCAAACAGCCATATCCGCCCCTTCCATCATGCGGCTCATGACATTGGTGGCCCACGTGAACTCTATCAGCGGATTGCCCAGAGCCGCAATATGACGTTCCATACTTTCCCTGTGTGCGTATCCCGGCCCCGCCACGACGCGGATGGCAATGCCGCGCCGCCTGCACAGAGGTTCCACAATCTTCAGCACCCGCAGGGTACAGTCCGCGGCGTCCGTGCCGCCGAACGTGATCAGCAGCGTCTTCACTTCCGGCCGCAACGTACAGCGCCGGGCCCCGGCGAACTCGTCGCGCAGGCAAAAGTAGTCAGGCCCGCAACAGATGCCGGGATCGCCGTGCTCATACAGGGCATTGATCACAAGATGCGCCAACTTTGCTCCCGGGCCGTCATCCTCGAAATTGACAATCCGGCATCCGGCTTCCCGTAGGCGCGCCATATAGGAGGGATCCGTATTGAGCAGATCATTTATGACCAGATCCGGGCGCAGGCGAAGAACCGTATCCGCCAGTTCCTCCCCCCCCTGCCGCACCATGCGGTAATCCCGACGGGCAATGCTTTCGACGGCCAGTTCGCTTTGCCGCGTACAGACAAAGGTGATCCTGTGATCCGTGATCTCATGCGCCAGCATAAGCGCGCGGAAGACATGCCCCATGCCAATGGCGGGCCAGCCAGCCACAACAAAGACGACATGACGCCGCAACAGCAGGCGTTCGCAAATCCACCAGTCCTGGTATCCCTGAATCTCTATGGCGCGATCATTGAGAAAATAGGGGATGGTCTTGCCCATAACCGCCATACGCCCCGTGCGGGCCGCCCGCAGGAACGCCTCCGAACGCAGGATGAGCAAGGCCCGGCTTTCCAGCACAAGCGTCCGCGCGCCATCGTCGCGCAGGAGATTCTCCAGCGTATCCCCCTGCACATTCCAGACGCGCTGCCGCACGCTCTTGACGGTCACAAGGCTGTCCGCGCCGGCCTCCCGATAGCGCTTCCAGGCGTCTTCCACGTCCACCCACGTCATCAGCGGGCAGGAAGCGCGCAGAATAAGACAGTGTTCGTATTCCCGTGCCAGCTCCTCCAGTAAATCCCGCATTTCCGCCACAATATTCAGCGTCGTGAAACAAAAGGCGGGATTATGGCGCACCCCTACGCCCGCGCGTTCGCAAATCAGCGCAATCTCCTGACTGTCCGTCAACACGATGATGTCGTCCGCGGCGGTCACGCTTCGCGCCGTATGCAACGCGCGCTCCATAAGCGTCACTCCCGCCAGCCGTTTGACCAGCTGATCGGGAATGACCGCGTTCTTTTTCAGCGCGGGAATGACAATGCAGCGTTCCTTCACGCGGGCTCCTTTGGCGATCCCTCAGGCATTGCGGAGTTTTTTCAGAATATCGCGCGTGGATTCGAGCATATAGATGAAATCCTCCTCACTCAGCCAGTGCTGGAACGGAAAGGAGACCATACTGTCGAAGAATGTGTCGGCATTGGGGCAATGCGCTTCACCCATGCCAAGGCGTTTATAGAAATCATACCGATCCAGCGGAATATACTGGACAACGCATTTCACACCCTTTTCATCGTACATGGCGCGTATGAACCTGTCGCGCTGTTCCGGGCCGGTGACAAAACGGGCCGCCAGCAGATGATAGTTATGCCGGGGAGAATCTTCCCGGTGAAATTCCAGTTCCGGGAAATCGGCCAGGGCGTCAATGAAACGCAGGGCGCGTTGGCGTTTTTCCGCATTGATGCGATCAATACGATCCAGCAGTTTCGTCCCCAGGGCACACTCCACTTCGCCAAGGGAGTAGTTGCTGGGCATAAGCGGTTCGCCACGCAGCATGGGGATATCCACGTTGCCCATGGCTGGTTTCCAGTAATCCGGCCGCTCGAAATCATAGGCACAGTGCCCGTTATGACGCAGCGCGGGCAGGATGGCCCGCATTTCCGGATCACGCAGGTAAAGCATGCCGCCCTCGCCAAGCGTGGTCAGATTTTTATGCGAATGGAAGCTGAACGCGGCCATATCTCCAAAGCTGCCCGCCTTGCGGCCATCCAGCTCCGATCCGATGGACTGGGCCGCGTCCTCGATGCACAGGATGCCCTTTTCCCCGCAGAGAGCGGCGATGGCGGGCATATCGGCGACATAGCCGTAGAGGTGAACCACAACGACGGCTTTGGTGCGCGGGGTCAGGGCACGCTCGACGGTTTCGGCGGTCACGACACGGGTAGGCAAATCGATGTCGGCCCACGCCATGACGGCCCCCTTTTTCACATAGGGGTAGGCGGAAGCCGTGAACGTATGGGACGGCATGACAATTTCATCGCCGGGCTTGAGCAGGCAGAGCTGCGCGGACATTTCCAGCGCGGACGCACCGTTCATGGCCGTGAAGCAGGACCCCTGCTCCACGCCCTGATAGGTGGCGAACCTGCTCTCAAATTCCCGCATATGGCGGCCCTGGGTGAGCGGTTCGGCATTGCGCATGGCCTCCACGACCACGGCGATTTCCTCCTCGGTGTATTGAATGGCGCGACCGCTGAAATTTACCTTGATGTCCATGCGTTCTCCTTGCGGACAAGGCGGCGGAAAAGCCGAGGGCAACCCGCCGCCCGGGGCGATTTACATGCGCTTGAAGCGTTCGATAAGGTTTTCCCTGGTCAGAATCTTCCTGAAGTCCGGGCCAAGACGGTTGGAAAGCGGTTTTTCATGCACGATACTGGCATCATACAGAGCCGTATACTGCGCGTCCGTCAAGCCCTGACAGATGCCGGGCTTGAGGGAAATGCCCTGCTTCTCCATCATCCGGTACATTTCCTGATATTCGTCGGGATAAATGTCTTCCTCCACGGACAGCGCGTAGCAATTGGCAATGTTATGGCGCATGTGCAAAACCATGCTCAGCCCCGCGGAAACAGGATGCACCACTCCCACAAAGCCCGCGGCCATACCGCCAAGGTAGGAAGCGATCATCATTTTTTCCCTGTTTTCATCGCTCATCATGTCCCCTTTCAGGAACACGTCGCGGCAAAGATCGATCGCCTTGGAGGCCAGCGCGTCCACCACCACGTTGCGGTAGGAGCCGGAAAGGCTCTCAAAGCAGTGCATATACGTGTCAATACCCGTGAAGAAATACGTATCACGGGGCACGCTGGCCGTCAGCGCAGGGTCGAGCAGCACTTGATCGAACATGGTGTAATCGCTGTTCATCCCCAGTTTGAGGTTTTTCGCCTCATTGCAGATGATGCCTGTGCGCGAGGTTTCGGAACCTGTCCCGGAAAGCGTGGGGACGGCAATCTTGTAAGGAGCGGGATGTTTCACCAGCTCCCAGCCCTGATAGTCCTCGGCCTTGCCGGGATTTGTCAGCAGGTTGCCCACGCATTTGCAGGTATCCAGCGTGGAACCGCCGCCAAAAGCCAGCAGGGCGCAGGGCGGCGTATTCCCAAGAAAGGTCTTCACCCGCGCGGTATATCCGTCCACGCTGTCTGTTGTGGGTTCTTCCGTCGTGTCCACATAGACGACCAGATCCCTGTCTTCCACAGGGAGGCGGGAAAGCAGATCGTGATTTTTGAAGAAATGATCCAGAAAAAAGACGGCCGGGCCGCCCTGGGATCGCCGCGGGGCCAGCAGATCGCCCAGCTGGGCAAGAGCGCCCAGCCCTATCATGTAATGCCCGACATTTTTCGCATTGCGGTACATGACTGCGTATTCCTTGTTGGTTGAAGGGGAGAACTTTCCGCACATACGCCATCGCCGCGCTTCTGGCAAGCAAGCCGTGCGGGGCGGCATCTCACGTTGTCAGCGCGAGGCGGCGCCAGTGCGCGCCTTCCAGGCGCCCACGGTATTTTTCAGCAGCATGGCGATGGTCATGGGCCCCACGCCTCCAGGCACAGGCGTGATGGCGCTCGCCCGTGGAAAAACGCTCTCATAGTCGGCGTCGCCGCACAGGCGGCCGTCTTCCGTACGGTTGATGCCCACATCAATGAGAACGGCGCCCTCCTTTACCATATCGCCCGTCACCATGCGCGGACGCCCCACGGCGAGGAAAAGAAAATCGGCGCTCCGGCATTCGCCGGCAAGATCGGGCGTACGGGAATGGCACAGCGTCACCGTGGCGTCGCCGAATTCGCCGGGGCGGGCCAGCAGCAGCGCCAGCGGCTTGCCCACGATATCGGAACGCCCCACGACGACAGCCTTTTTCCCTCGCGGGGACAGCTTGTAACGCCGCAACAGCTCTATGACGCCGGCGGGTGTGCAGGAAACCATGCCCGGCAACCCCAGGGAAAGCCGCCCCACGTTTTCCGGATGAAAGCCGTCCACATCCTTGGCCGGATCAATGGCCAGAAGGCAACGGGAAGCGTCCAGCCCCCTGGGCAAAGGCAACTGCAGAAGAATACCGTCCACATCGGGCCGGGCATTCAACCGGGCAATCAGATCGAGCAGCGCCTCCTGGGTGGTAGCGGCAGGCAGGCGACAGGGAAAGGAGGCAATGCCCGCGTCCTGGCAGGCGCGCTCCTTGTTGCGGACATAGACCTGCGAAGCGGGGTCGTCGCCCACCAGGATGACGGCGAGCCCCGGAGCGCGCAGACCGTCCTTGCGGCGAACGGCGATTTCCTCCCTGAGCTCCGCGCGCACGGCTTGCGCCGTGCCCTTTCCATCAATAATCGTCGTCATGGCACTCCCCTTTATTTGTGGAATTCTGTCCATCCATCTATAACCCGCCCGCCCAGGCATCACAAGGGCGGGGACTCGACCTTTCCGCGCGACTCTGGCATGCTGGGGTCGCGAAAACGCAAGGAGGCGGGCATGTTGCGGGAACGGATGACGGGCGAAGGCAAGGTGCTGCTGCTGGCGGGCGGCGGCAAAATATATACGGACGTGGCGGCGCGTTTCGTCCGCAGCGAGCGCAGCCTTGAAGAGATTGCCGCGTCCCCCTATTCGCGGGAAATCGTGCGCAACATCCTTTCCAGCGGCCACAGGGCCGCGCTGGAGTTCGATTATTTTATCTTTGCTGTGGAAGGCTACTCGCGCGTCACGGAAACGCAGCTTGTGCGCAAGCGTCTCGCTTCCTATCTTATCAAATCCGGCCGCGCGGAGCTGAACGGGAAACGGGCCTTTTCCGTGGTCTATCCCCGCGGCGCGCGGGATTTTTCCGCATCCGTCACACTGCCGGACGGGCGCGCCGTCACCCTGACGGGACATGATCTGGCCGACATTTCCCGCCAGTGGTACGAGGCGGGCGTGGAACAGGGGCTTCCAGAGGAGGACTTGCGCTACCTCAAGCCGCAGGCCACGGAATTCAAGGCCATCATCGGCATGAACGCCCATGCCCTGCACGACTGGTTCTCCATCCGCTGCTGCCGCAATGCCCAGCATGAAATCCGCCACCTGGCTCAAAGCATGCTGGAGCTGTGCCGCAAGGCCGCTCCCGACCTCTTTGCCGGGGCCGGCCCCAGCTGCGTCCAGCTGGGGTACTGCCCGGAGAACCGCCTGCAGCATCCGCGCTGCAGGGGGCGCGTCCCGACAAAGGACGCGGCCATGGAAATCCTGCGTCGCCACGGCAAAAGCGTCATGGAAAATGCGGACGCGCCTTAGGGCATGTTGCGTTTAATATTTCTCAAACGCAAAAGCGACGCCGACCCACACGGGAGGGAAAACTTGGTTGATCTGATTATGATTGCATGCGGAGGATTTAAAGATGCCGCTGGCCGTCCCATCCTGAAGTGGATGGATGCCACATCTCCCGTGCGGTAGTCCGCGCCAAGTGTTTACGGCGGCGTCTTCGAGAGAAGAAGCCGCCGTTTCCTGACAGAGACACTACAACACCCTTGCGCACGGACGCGGAAAAAGAAAACCTGCCCCGGAATGCACACGAAGAGGCAGGTTTACGTTTTTTTCATGGTGGAGGCGGGGGGAGTCGAACCCCCGTCCGAGAACATTCCACGCGAAGCTTCTACAGGCTTAGGACGGACTTGCATCTCGTCGTGCCGGTAACCTCCGCCCGGGCGCGGCACGACCAGTCCGCCGGAAACAATCCTCGCGAGATTCCCGGCGGACGCCGAACCTCGCCAGCCTGATGACATGTCGCCGGAAAGACGTATCAGGCGTCAGCCCTTCCGACGTGACCGTCTATGCGGTCAGGTGCTTTGCCACACTAGGCGGCGCAAGCGTATTCGTAATCGTTGTTGGCAATTACTGTGTTGCCGCTTTTTACGAGGCCAGCGGCGCCTCGGCCTGCCGCATCGGCTTCCACATCCCCGTCGAAACCAGTGCGCCCCCGAATCCTGCCGGTTTGCAATCCGACTGTATCTTTCTGAGAAATAAGCCTATCCTCGTCCTTTGGCAAGGGGCAATATTTCATAAAAAAATCTAAATATTATTTTTCTGATGCCGATAGAAAAAGTGCGTTCACGGCATACCGCTGGAAGAGCGAACATTCAGGGAGGAATGTATGCGGAAGATTTCCCGCGCTGTACCGGATATCGGCTCCGCCATGCTGTTGATGATGCGCTACAGGGCTGTACGCATCTCCGCCGCGCATCTTGGAAGGATGCTTTGCGCCGATTCGTCCCTCTTTCCCCGTAAACTCCACCACAGCGAATGCGTAATCATGCTTCCCGCCCGCCTCATGGAAATACTTCTGTTGGCATATCCGTATGAAGAGACGCTGGGCGGCATGGCGGATGGTTTTCTGTGTTTGAAGGACGCCATTGAGCGGAAGGCCTTCGCCGCCTGCCCGGCACAACAGCAGCGGCTTATTGAGGCGGAATACCAGCATCTTGCGTCGGAGATACGCCGCAGGGCCGACTGTCTTTTCGCCGTTTGACATGCTTCTGTCCGGGGGATCCCGCCCAGGCGCGGGGAGGCGCGCCTGGGCGGGATCCCTGGAGCCCCTGACTCAAAACCGCCCTATCACCAGTTGATCACGGGAAAGCTTGGGGACATGATGCACACCGGCGCTATCGCGCCAGTAGGCAAGGCTGCCGCTGTCGGGCACGGGCGCAACGACCCTTGTTTCCGCGGCCTTGCCAAGACCAAGAACCAGATGCGGCGCAAGCCCATCAGGAATCTGGCAAAGCGCGCGGCAGGTTTCGGCGTCAAAGCTGGCAAGGATGCAGCAGCCCCATGCGCGGCTGCTGGCGGCCAGCTGCATGGTCTGGACGGCGATCCCCAGATCGACCCAGGTCAGCCGGCCGGCATCCACGGGCAGACTGACGACAATGAAGGCCGTAGGCCGTTCACCCGGATGCGGGCCACCCCAGTCCTTGAGCGCCGCGGCCCAGGCCGTTTTGGCAAAAAGCGCATCACGGACAGGGCCCGCTGTCACCAGCGAATAACGCAGCGCCTGCTGATTGCGGGCGCAGGGCGTGAGGCGGGCGCATGCAACAAGCCATTCCAGATCCGCCATGTCCAGAGGATCATTCTCCACAAAGCGGCGGCAGGATCTGGCCTGCTCCACAAGCTTTTTGAAATCGTCCATCGTTTATCAAAAATTCCTTTGTGGCTGAAACCTCCCCCATCAGGGGGAAAGCGTGGTTGACAGGACGGCGAAGCCGGGGAGAGCCTTTTCTGTCATCCCTCCCTGCCCTAGATCAATGCCAGCAGGAACCAGAGCTGGCTGCTTTCAATATACGCCCCCAAAAAGTCTCCGGAGATGCCGCCATGACGGCGCGCGGTCATGGCAAACCAACGATGGAGCGCCCCTTGCCCAAGCAAAAGAAAGGGAAGCCTTTGCCAGGCGCCGTCGCCCGTCAGCGTTGCCACCGTTGCCAGACAGAGGCCCCACAGCAGACTCCAGCGCAGGCGCGCCGGGGTCATGGCGGCGCAGACAATGCGCCCAAGCAGACCGTCGTCATGAGGCGGCGTTGTCGCGGCCAGCCAGAGGGATGCCGTTCTGGACCAGGCCGGAGCAAGGGCAAGCGGAAGCCACTGCGCCTGCTGTATATGGGCGGCGGCGCATATCCCCTGCCCAAGGAGCCCAAGACAGAGGCTCATGCCGCCGAAAGCCCCCATGCGGCTATCACGGAGGATGCACCAGAAGCGCTCATCCCGCGCGCCGCTGCCGCAGGCATCCCCCACATCGGCTACCCCGTCCCAGTGGAGGCCGCGCGTCACCCATACGGAGAGGCAAAGCCATCCCCAGCCGGAAAGCAATGCCGGAAAGGGGGAGGGCAGCCGGGATGGCTGCGCGACAACGTGAAAGAGGCAACAGGCGGCGGCACACCAGAGCATTCCAAGAAGCAGGCCCGCCAGCGGGAACCAGGGCGTCGCCACACGCAACGCATCTTCAGAGTCAGCGGAACGAACGTTCAGGCGGCTGAGAAAGGCCAGTGCGTGGCAGGCACGCACAAAAGGCGCGCTGAGAAAAGCGCGCGCCGCGGAAAACACGCCCATGCCGCGAACCTACTGCGCGCGCTGCTGCGTGTGCTTGAAGGCCAGCGAATAAAGATGATGGAAAAAATCCACATACTCCACGCTGATATGATCTGGAACCTTGATTCTGGCAGGAGCGAAGTTGAGGATGCTGGTAATGCCAGCGTCCATCATATGTTGCGCGGCACGCTGCGCCCGTTCCGGAGGCGTCGTGATAACGCCGATTTCAATGCCGTATTCGGCGACCATGCCGGGTAAGTCCTTGGTACAATGCACTTCAAGGCCGTGTACGATTTCACCTATCTTGAAGGGATCGCAATCGAATATGCCAACGATATTGAAGCCGCGCGCGCGAAATTCGCTGTGATTGAGAATGGCCTTGCCCAGGTTGCCGATACCGACAACGGCCATGCGCCATTCGCGATCCACCCCGAGAGCGGAGGTGATGGAGCTGATGAGCGAAGTCACATGGTAGCCGACGCCACGAATGCCAAATTCACCGAAATAGGCAAGATCCTTGCGTACCTGGGAACCGTTGACGCCGCAGGCCTCGGCAAGGGGATTGGACGAGATAACCTCGACGCCGTCGCGCGCCAGATTTTCCAGAACCTGCACATAGGTAGCCAGGCGTTGGATGGTAGCGCGCGGTATATGTTTGCTTTTGGGAGGATTCAACATAACCGCACCTTTTATCAGCCCTCCGGCTGACGGATACCTGTGAAAAATATTTTTTTGAAAGTACGAAAAAACGAAGTTCATGGCAAGAGGCGCGGGCGGCAGGCGCACAAGGCCGCACGGGAAAAAAGAGAGGCGCCCCCAAAAGGGACGCCTCTCCGCTCAAGCTATGGAAAGGATGCCTAGCCGACGAAGGGGTTGGCGAAGAGCAGAATGAAGCTCACGACCAGGGCGTAAATGGCCAGGGATTCGATGAAGGCGAAGGCCAGAATCATGGTACCGGTCACCTTGCCGCTCACGTCAGGATTGCGGGCGATACCTTCGCAGGCGCCCTTCAGACCGAGACCCATGCCGATACCGCAGCCAAAAGCGGCAATGCCGATGCCCAGAGCGGCGGCAAGGCAGGTATAGCCAAGGGAAGCGGAGTCCAGAGTAGCGGCGGACGCCATGCTGGCCATACCAAGAAGCATCACGGTGTTCAGGGCGATCATCAGAAATTTACGCATGAGAAACTCCTTCTCGTTTATTGTTGGGCCGGAAACCGGCCATTCCCCCGGAGGAATCGTCGCGGAGAGCGGTCAGCCCGCCGCGCATGCCTGTTAATGTTCCGGCGCTTCAATGGCACCCTTGATGTAGAACATGGTCAGCATGAAGAAGACGAAAGCCTGCATGGTCTTGCCAAGCAGGAACAGGGCATAAATCGGAATGGTCCCAAGAATGGGCGCCATGACGAAGAAAAGCACCATGACGATTTCTTCGCCGCGGATGTTGCCGAAAAGACGGAGAGAAAGAGAAACCGGACGCGAGAGATGCGAGACGATTTCCAGCGGAAACATAAGAGGAATCAACGCCTTGGAGGGACCGGTGAAGTGATGGATATAGTGGAATTTCCACCGGGCCAGACCGACGGCATTGTAAAACAGCAGGACAAAAACGGCCATGCAGACGGTCGTATTGAGGTTGGCCGTCGGCGCATCAAAACCCGGCACAAGCCCCATGAGATTCATGCCGAAAATATAGATGAAGATGCCGGCCAGCAGCCCCACATACTTGCGGCCCGCCTCACCCATAGTCGTGCAGATAAAGTTTTCAATGGTGTCGATGAGCGTCTCGAAGAAATTCTGCATACCCGACGGCACCATTTTCAGACGACGGCGGACGAGCAGGGAAACGACCACCAGCAGGGCGATACACACCCATGAGTAGAACACATGCTTGAATTCCAGCGTCTGTCCATTGATGACGATTTCATCCATATTGCAGAATGTGGACAGCAATACCGGATGCGGCAATCCACCAGCCATGAGCCAAGCCTCCCTCGGTTAAATCCCCAGTACACCGTCAGCCCCGGAAAAAACAGACGTCCCGGGACTGCCTTCTGTCCGTGGCACGGGGCATATCCCTGTGCCGGTCAACGGCGCGTTGCCCGCCGTGAGGCGGCGGCGAACGTCACCAGCGCGACGGCAAAACCCGCCGTCAGCCCTCCGACAAGAGCGAATGGCGAGGCCGCGCACTCCACAAGGATCACATAGACCGCCACCGCAAGTACCAGCATCCGCGCGACAAAACGCAGCAACACAACGCGCAGGAAAGCGGTACTATATTCGCCAAGGGGGCGGCGCAGAAAAAATCGGGCAAGCCCCCAGAAAATCCAGACCGGTATAGCCGCGCCGACGCCCGCCCACAGGATCCAGGGTTCCCAGCGCCACGCCGCCGCGCCAGCCGCCAGCAGAAACGCCGCCGTCAGGAGGCCGTTCCGGATGACCGGCATAATCACCGGATGCGCTATGCCCCGCCGCCGCAGCCAGGCATCGCAGGGGTTACGCATCCTTCCGCTCTCCGTCCGTGGATGTGTCCGCGCCCGCCCGGCGGGCATCCTCGGCGGCCATTTTTTGCAGCAGACGCCGGGAATCCCGATAGACGTTGAGGAATCCCGCGCCGATGCCCACGAAAAGAAAGACAATCTTCATCCACGGACTGGTCCCCAGCCAGGCGTCCAGCCCGAAACCGATGGCAACACCCACAAGGGGACCGCTGACAAGATGCAGCCCGATGGTTCCGGTAGAGGCCGCCGCTTCCATTCCATGCCGTTGCTGATCGAGGATATCCTTGAAGGACATGCGGACTCCTGTTTGAAGCTGCGAATGTCCATAAACATTCTCACCGCCAGCCGTATGCCATCAAATGACTAACTAACGACTTCTTGGCGATAACGTGTGCAGATTATCACAGCCGGATACTTCCGTCAACGCATTTGCGGCAAAAACATGGGCTGGGAAGACAGCCCGCGCGCGCCGAGCGCCTCTGGCGGCGCGTCACGCGGTCCCGCGCCGCCAGAGGCTGACGCACTCCAGATGCGGCGTATGCGGGAAAAGATCCACCGGCTGAAAGCCCTCAGGCGACCAGGCGCGCGCCAGCAGGCCGGCATCGCGCGCCAGCGTCGCGGGATTGCAGGATATATAGATGAGGCGATCGGCCTTCTGGCGCTCCAGCGCCGCGATGACATCCTCCCCCATGCCCGCGCGGGGCGGATCCGCCAGAATGACCTCATGTTCCACGGATAACCGCCGGATTACCCGGGCGGCGTCGCCGGCATGATAGCACGCCCGCCGCCGGGAGAGGACTCTGGCATTCCGCGCGGCCAGCTCCGTTGCCTGGACGTCATATTCGACACCGCTCAGGCGCGCCAGCGCATCCACGCACAACAGCCCGGGAGCGCCCGCCCCGCAATACAGATCCAGCAGCGACGGCGGCGACGGCGACGGCGATGGGGCAAGGGCGCCGGCCGCCGTCGCCGGCAGGCGGCCGTGAACGGCATGGACGGCCAGACCGGCCAGAATTTGGGCCGCTGCGGTGTTGACCTGAAAAAACGAGGCGATGTCCAGATCCAGACAGTGCCCCAGCAGCGGCATGCGCAGGAGAGCGGCGTATTCGCCCTCTTCCGGCAAGGCGCCCAGGACGGCGATACGGCGTTCGCCAAGCGCCAGCCCATCGCGGGAGGTACGCTCCTCATGGACAACGCCTGTCAGGCCGGGAATATCTCGCAGGAGGGCTTCAGCCACACGGCGCACGGCGCGGCGCTGCCCGTCATCGCCCGGAGAGGTAAGCAGCAGGAGGGCCGCGCGCCAGCGGCCCGCGTCGTTCCAGACCGCCGCGTCGTCCGCGCGCGGCGCGCGCGTTTCAGGCCAATGAAGACGCAGGACGGCACTGCGCCAGAATCCTGCCGCGCCCATCCGATCGCCGTGCCGATCGCCGCGTCGGGGCGGAAGGCTGTAGGCCGGCAGGCCGGAGGCGGCGGCCAGCTCCTCAAGGCGCGCCACCAGGCGCGGCGCAAAGGGCGGCATCAGGGCGCAGCCGGGGACGCGCACGACGCCGTGTCCGTTGCGGCGCCGTTGCCCCAGCAGCAAGCGCCCGCCGTCGCCGGTACCGAAGGCGAATTCCATCTTGTTGCGAAAGCCCCGCGTCAGCGGCGAGGCCAGTGGCATGGCGACGGGCGCGCCCTCCAGGCCGCCGATCCGGCGCAGCGCCTGCCGCAGCATGTCTCCCTTGGCCCGCAACTGGGCCGCATAGGGCATCCGTTGCAGGGGGCATCCGCCGCACTCGCCGTCGTGGGGGCAGAGGGGAGGTTCCTCTCCGGGAGCCGGGCGCGTCACCTCAAGACAGACGGCTTCCACATAGCGGGCCTTGCGGCGCACCGTCCGCGCGCGCACGCGCTGCCCCGGCAGCGCCCCCGCCACAAAAACGACGGGGCCGCCGTCACCCCGCGGGCGGGCCACGCCGCGCCCGTCATGGCTCAGCGACAGGATGTCGCAGAAAAAACCTGTTTCCGGGGCATTGTACATTTTCCCATCCTTCTTTATAATAGTTGCGCGCTATCGCAATGCGCCCTGGACACCCCCCGCAACAAACAGGGAAGGGGACCTTGCCAAGGCCGGATGCGGGCGGCAATCCCACCGGAGCCAGGCCCATCCGCCTCTCCCGCCCGCGCATGGGGCGGGTAACGTATGTGCTGAGATGTCCGTCATCGAGCGGCGCGCTCCCGCCCGCGCATGGGGCGGGTAACGTAACACTTGACATTTTTTCGGGCCTGGGGCAAATAGACTTTTCTCTTTTCGGAGGTTACACCATGTACGCGATTATCGAAACGGGCGGCAAACAGTACCGCGTCGAAGAAGGTTCCAGAGTTGTTGTGGAAAAGCTCGCGGCTGCCGCCGGCAGCGAAGTGAAGCTGGAGAAGGTTCTGATGATTGGTGGCGCCAGCTGCAAGATTGGCGCTCCCTATGTCGCCGGAGCCGCCGTGACCGCCGAAGTGGTGGAGCACAGCCGCGGAGCCAAGGTGATGGTCTTCAAACGCTGGCGGCGCAATGACTCGCGCAAACTGCGCGGGCACCGTCAGGACTACACGACCATCCGCGTCAAGAGCATCAACGGCTAATTCCCCCGATACGGCGTCCTGCGCGCCGTACGGGAAGCAGCCCTTGCAAGGAGTATATCATGGCTCATAAGAAAGCAGGCGGTTCCTCGCGCAACGGCCGCGACAGCGCGGGCCAGCGACGCGGCGTCAAGCGCTTCGGCGGCCAGCCCGTTCTGGCCGGCAACATTCTGGTGCGCCAGCTGGGTACCCGCGTGTATCCCGGCGCAAACGTGGGTATGGGCAGGGATTATACCCTGTTCGCCAAGGTTGACGGCGTCGTGCGTTTTGAAAAGTTCATCCGCAAGCGTCGCGTTCTTACCCGCGTCCATGTGGATCTCCCGGCCGCCTGAGGCCTGGGACGTTCTTCACGCTGTCAAGAGGGAAGGGGCCGCAAGGCTTCTTCCCCTTTCCTGTTGTCCACACGGCGACACGTCCGCCGCCAACCTGCCCGGAGAGACGTATGCGGTTTGTCGATGAAGCGAAAATACTTGTCAAGGCGGGCAAGGGAGGGCATGGGTGCGTGTCCTTCCGCCGGGAAAAATTTGTGCCGCGCGGCGGGCCGGACGGCGGCAACGGCGGCGATGGCGGTTCCGTCATCCTGCGTGCGGAACCGCGCCTTCTTTCCCTGTATGATTTCCGTCTCAAGCGCGTGTATGAAGCGCGCAACGGACAGCCCGGCCAGGGAAGCCAGTGTGACGGACGCAAGGGTGAGGACATGGTGCTGTGCCTGCCCGTGGGGACGCTGGTCTACGGACGCGGCCCGGAGGGGGAATACCTGCTCGCCGATTTGAGCGAGCCGGGCGCGGAAGCCGTGGCCGCGCGGGGCGGTCGGGGCGGCAAGGGCAACGAACATTTCAAGTCCTCCACCATGCGCGCGCCGCGTTTTGCCCAGAGCGGCGAACCAGGCGAGGAGGCCGAGCTGCGTCTGGAACTGAAGATTCTGGCGGACGCCGGCCTGCTGGGCCTGCCAAACGCGGGCAAATCCACCTTCATTTCCCAGGTATCGGCCGCCCGTCCCAAAATCGCGGCCTACCCCTTCACAACGCTGACCCCCAACCTCGGCGTGATGATCGACGAATATGATCCGGATCGCCGTATGGTCATTGCCGACATTCCGGGGCTTATTGAAGGTGCGCATGAAGGCCAGGGGCTGGGTATCCGTTTTCTCAGGCATGTGGAACGAACCCGCTTTCTTGTCCATATCCTCAGCATTGAGGACATAGACGAAGAAAACCCCTGGGCCGGTTTTGATCTTATCAACGCGGAGCTGAAAAACTTCAGCGAAGAACTGGCCGATCGCCGTCAGCTGGAAGTCGTCAACAAGATCGATCTGGCAAGTGAGGAACGCCTTACCGCGCTCAAGGCGCGTGCGAACGCCGACGGGCGGGAGATCTTCTTCATTTCCGCGCGCGAAGGCACCGGCATCGACCCGCTGGTGGCCGCCATGTGGCGCTTGCGCGACGATGTTGCACCCCACGATCCCCTGCACCGCTTCGAACCCGCCGAAACGCTGGATAAGGAAGCGTTTCCGGATATCGAGGTCATCTATACCCGTGAATAAGGAGTGCCGCCATGTCGCGGAACGAAGACTGGCATGAGGAGCGGCGACGCTGTCTCGAGCGGGCGCGCCTCGTGGTGGTGAAGGTCGGCAGCGCCGTTCTGGCCGGTGAGAACGGCCTGTCCGAAGCCGTCATGACCGGCCTTGCGCGCCAACTGGCGATCCTGCGCGGCAACGACGGGGTTCGCAAGGTTGTGCTGGTTTCCTCCGGCGCCGTGGCCGCCGGAAGGCGCGCGCTGGCCCGGCACGGCCGCGCCTGCGAGACGCAGGGGCTGGCCGCCCGTCAGGCCGCTGCGGCCCTGGGGCAGGCGCAGCTCATGCGCCTGTGGGACAAGGCCCTGCTGCCTTACGGCATTCCCGCGGCGCAAATATTGCTGACGCGCGACGACCTGCGGGCGCGGACGCGCTTTCTCAATGTGCGCAATACCTTTGCCGAGCTGCTTTCCTGGGACGTCCTGCCCGTCGTCAATGAAAACGATACGGTCTCCGTGCGTGAACTCAAATTCGGGGACAACGACTGTCTTGCCAGCCTGCTGGTCAACCTTGTCGGCGCGGATCTGTATATCAATCTGACATCCGCGCCGGGCGTGTACGCCTCCAATCCTGACACCGACGCCGGCGCGGCGGTTCTTCCCTGCATCGACGACGTGGCGCGCCTTGACCTCGGGCGTCTGTGCGGCGGCAAAACGTCCGTAGGCACCGGCGGCATGTACTCCAAGCTGCTGGCGGCCCGTCGCGCCGCGCAACTGGGCGTCCCCACGCTCATCCTGCCTGGCAGGCGGGAAAACGTCATCGGGCGCGCATTGGCGGGCGAATGTGTCGGAACATGGGTTCGCCCCGCGGAACACGCCATTTCCCGGCGCAAGTTCTGGCTGGCCTATCAGACCGATCCGGCGGGGACGCTCTGGGTGGACGAGGGCGCGGCCAGCGCGCTTTCCGGCAAAGGCGGCAGCCTTTTGCCGGGAGGGGTGCGCCGCGTGGACGGCGTCTTCCAGAAAGGCGCGCTCGTGCGTGTGGCGCGCCTGGGCTGTGCCGACCCGCAAGCCTCCCTGGGGGTGGGGCTGACCAACTATGCCGCCGGGGAGTTGCGGAAAATCATGGGGCTGCGCCGTCATGAAGTCGCCGCCATCCTCGGTGACGCGCACTACCCCGAAGTCATCCATCGCGACAATCTTCTGCTGGATGCGGCGATCTAGCGCGCTTTCAGACGGGACATGCGGGGCGTCCGCCTTTTTCCACGGGCGCCCCACAAGATTCAGGCATGGTATTCCGCCCCCGCAAAAGACGCCATGCCTTTGCGGGGGCGGAACACCGGGATCGGATCCTACATGTAGGGAACGATGTTCTTTTGCGGCAAACGGCCTACGCGCTGTTGCAGCATGAGCGGCATGGCGTCGGGATCGCTGGGATCATACTCAAACATGACGGCCGTACCGTAGCAGGAAAAATATTTACTTCCGTCAGGATGAAACGCCACATTTTCCTGATAGCCCACGATGGCCTGCGCGCCCTTGCTCATGGCGCGTCCGGCCATGCCAAAAAAAGCCTCGTCAGAATCAAAGCCGCGACAGGCCACCAGCCCGAGGACCTTGGCAATCCTGCGATCTTCCATCTGGGATGTCGTCACTACCGGGAAACGACCGGCCAGAAAAATTTCGCGTGCCTGCGCGCTGATATCCGACAGCTTGCCCTGCTTATTCTGCTTGCGCGTCTTCTTGTCGCCACCGAGTAAAAAGAGCATGATCAACCTCCCTACAACCCGCGTCCCGCGGGACAAGTCCTTTTGAATACCCTTTTCTATGCAATACTGTTGCCAAAACAGTTTTCACCTGAAAAATCATAGGGATACGGACTCATCTCAAAAAATGCCACTTTTTTGACATGCCGCCGCGCCATTTCTCCGTCAGCGCGCCGCCTCCCCCGCCCCAAAAAGCACACGCCCCGCGCGGGGGCGGGGCGGAAAAAGGAATCTTTCAGGAGCGCGGCGTTTCTTGAGG
The DNA here is from genome assembly GCA_934546745.1 of uncultured Desulfovibrio sp. GTDB lineage: Bacteria > Desulfobacterota > Desulfovibrionia > Desulfovibrionales > Desulfovibrionaceae > Desulfovibrio. The sequence continues at coordinate 79,617 of CAKTDV010000008.1, forward strand.
CTTGGATGCGGGCGTGTACTCTCTCACGGCTCCTCCCCATCCCCCTCGATTCCTGGGGAAGAGGCGCCAAGGCCGTTGCCCTGAGGACGCCCACGCTCTGCGGAAAATCCGCTTGTGGAAGTGACAGGTTTCAAAAGCAAAAACTTTACAGGTTGGTAACAATCCGCCGTTTGGCGGCGGAAGCGGCGATGGTGTCGCCCGCGGGTGTCGCCGTCAGGCGCAGACGGAGTTCCCCCGCGCGCAGGGCGTCGCCCACGGCGGCAATGCCTGTTACGGCTTCTTCCGCCGCCTGTACCGGCATACTTCCGTCAAGGGTGAGCAGATCGATTTCCAGCAGATTGCCGGGATCGTCCGGGATGAGGCGCGCGCTGACATTGATGACACTCTCAAGGGGAAAGAGCGCGGCATCCAGATCCGCCATTGCCAGCAGGCCGGAAGCGCCCAGGCGCACGCTCTCCGTGATTCTGGACGGAATGATGTCCAGGCGGCGCAACGCGCTGCCGCACGGACAGGCTCCGGGGAGAAAGCGGGACAGGTCGCCCGTGCGGTACCTGATGAGCGGCATACCGCCGCGGGACAGCGTGGTGACGGTTATTTCCCCCTGTCGCCCCTCTTCCACGGGCAGTCCTGTCAGAGGATCGATAAGCTCAATATAAAAATCGGCTTCCTGCAGGTGATAGCCGCAACGGGCCGGGCATTCCATGCCGCCGCCGAATCCGGATTCGGTCATTCCGTAATATGTAATGACGTGGCAATTCCAGACCCGCTCAATGGCCTCGCGAAGCGGAGGCGACGCGCGATCGGTGCAAAGCAGGACATGCCGCAGGCAAAGGGGGGGGCGCTTGTGGTGCGCGGCATGATACTTGGCCAGGGCAAGCAGCTGGACAGGGACACCCACGGCGCAGGTAACGGCGTGTGTGCGCAGCGCCTCCAGCGCCTCGGGAAGACGCGAAACAAGCCCGAACCGCACAGGGACGGCGTCCAGCGCAAGCACGGCGCGGCACAGCAGATCTCCCACGCCGCCGGGCCTGGCGGCGGGCAGCAGGATAGCGGCGGCATCGCCGGGGCGCACGATTTGGGACAGGGAGACGGCAAAAATTTCCAGCGTTCTCGCCTGTTCCTCTTCGGTAAAGAAGAGCCGCTTTGGGGGACCTGTCGTCCCCGACGTTTCCAGCGTCACCGCATGGCTGATGGCGCGCTGGCTGAGACAGAGCATTTGCAGGCCATGACGCCGTATGTCGTCCGGCGTTGTGAAGGGCAGCCGCTCCAGCTGAGCCAGATTGTCCAGCCTGGGGGCATGAGCCGCCAGATGGCGCTGGTAAAAAGGGCTGTGGGCGCGGGCCAGAGCCTGGACATCGTTAAGGCGCGCCAGCTGGTAGCGCCGGAGTGTCTGGAGGTTCAGCGGGCGGGACGGCTCGCTCCCTGTCCGCCGCGCGATCCAGGCGTCGTACGGCGTGCCGCACAGGGCGCTCATGCCGGTGTTCCCGCGTTACGGTACAGGCCGCGCCCTGTCAGCGAGGTCAGGTTATAGGCGCAAAAGGGGATGATACGTCCATCCGTGCCCACGGTGCCGATATGGCAGTCGCGCAGCCGGTTCAGATCAAGGTTCCAGATATCCTGAAAGGCCATGGCGGAAATGCTCAGGGTATGGCTGCGCATCCGATCCAGCATGGCTTCCAGAGATGGCTGCGCATCGCCGCCGTCCCGTGTCGCCTCCCCAACCGCGCGCCATTGTCTGGCCATGAAATTTCGCGCATGCAGCGAGCCGTCGTTGCCGGGCGCCGCCTTGCCACGGTAGTAGGAGGCCAGATCGGAGACCCACGGTTGCAGGGTGCCATCTTGCAGGACGGCGATATTGGCGTGGAAGGAACAGTGGGCGTTTTCGCCTGCCGGGGGCAGGAAAGAGGACGCCCGCAGACGGCCGCCGGTCTGTTCCTCCAGAGCGCGGATAATTTCCGGCAGGGTCAGGCGATCCCCGTCCGTGGGAGGGGCGGGATAGCGTCCAAGATAGCCGATGGGTTGCAGATGCAGGCCCCGTACCTGGGGGACGCGGCGCAGGGCGTACCCGGCGAGGGCCCCTATCTGATCCGTATTCACCCCCGGAACCAGCGTGGCGGCCAGTACCACGCCGATGCCGTGCGCCGCGCAGTGGTCAATGGCCGCCTCTTTTATCCGCAACAGGGGCTGGTCGCGTGTTTTCAGAAAGACATTGTCGGTCAGTCCGTCAAATTGCAGGAAGGCGCAGGCAAGTCCCGCCTCCTTGAGCCGCCGTACATACGCCGGGTCGCTGCCCAGACGCAGGCCGTTTGTGTTGATCTGGATGAAATCAAAGCCCAGGCGGCGTCCCAGGGCGACAATATCCGGCAGATCCTCGCGCAGGGTAGGTTCGCCGCCCGAAAGCTGGATGTTGCAGGGGCCGACGTGCGCGAGCAGATCGCGATACCGTTGTTCCAGAACATCCAGTCCGGGATCCGGGACATCTGTGGAGCCGGCATCGGCAAAACAGACGGGGCAGCGCAGATTGCAGCGCGACGTCACTTCCAGCAGCACGGCGCAGGGGGTTGCGCGGTGTTCCGGGCAGAGGCCGCAGTCAAAGGGGCAGCCTTCGCGGCGCGGCGTGGCGCACACGTCCGGGCCGGAGGCGCTGTGCGGATAGCCCCAGGTTTCGTAGGCCGGTTCGCCGCGCCAGATCACCGTGCGGAAGCTCCCGTGATCCGGACAGTGTTTGACAAGGTACACATTGTCGCCGCGTCGCACATTCCAGGCCGGAATACGCCTGAGGCAGACCGGGCAGAGGCTCCGGGTGGCGTTCAGAACGGTTTCCCTGGGTGTCACGGTGTCTTCCTCACGGCGGATCGCGCGGCGTGTTTACAGGAGCCGCTCAAACGCGGCCTTGCTGGCGTCTGCGGTGGCATCGGGGTAGGTGACCTTGAACGCGGTATCGCCTATGACGCCTTTGACCTGCGTACCGTCATCCCGTTCGGCGGTAAAATAGGGACGGGGAAAGTCCCGGCGGCAGGAGCAGGTTTTGCTGATCCCTTGCAGCCACAGCACAAAAGCGTCGTCGATCTTTCCACCCAGGCTGTATTGGTATACGGACTTGCTCACAAAGCAGTTTTCAAGTTTTTTGCAGGTAAAACCGCTCATGCGAGGATTCTCCGCACGGCGTCAAGCACGTAGTCCACCTCCTCGTCCGTGGTGAAGCGGGAAAGGCTGAATCGCACGGTACCTTCCGATCCCGCGCCGATGGCGTTGTGTACCAGCGGCGCGCAGTGCAGCCCTGTGCGGCAGATGATGCCGAAACTCCGCTGCAGGATTTCTCCCGCGTCCTCCACGGAAACTCCGGGGAGTGTGAAGGACAGCACCGGGGTATGCGCTCCCTTCCAGTCCGCTATCCAGGCTCCTGCCAGAGCCAGTCCCTCACGCAGCCTTTCCAGACGCCGTTCAACCTCTCCCGTGGGGTAGGGGTGCGCCTCCCCCCAGGCCAGCGCATGGGCAAGTCCGGCAAAGGCCGGGGAATTGGGCGTACCGGCCTCATAGCGAACGGGCAACTGGGGCGGCATGTCCTCCAGTTCGCTCAAAATACCCGTGCCGCCTACTAGGACAGGCTCCAGCTCCACGCCGGGAGCGATGTACAGGCCGCCCGTTCCCGGCGGGCCAAGCAAATACTTGTGGCCGGTGAAAGCGAGCATGTCCGCGCCCCAGTCACGCGGCAGCACGGCGGTGCAGCCCGCTGTCTGCGAGGCGTCCACCAGCGTCGCCGCGCCCGCCGCGCGTGCCAGCGCGCACATTTCCTCCACCGGGTTGACGGCTCCGGTGACATTGGAGGCGTGCGTAAAGACCGCCAGTTGCGGCCGGTGCCGCCGCAGCGCCTCCTCCCAGTGCCGGAGATCGATCCTGCCGGCGCTGTCCGTCCGCGCATAGGCCACGCGCAGGCCGCGATGGCGTTGCAGAAAATGCAGAGGGCGCAGCACGGAGTTGTGTTCCGCCAGCGTGGTCAGCGCAACGGCCTTTTCCGCCCAGGGGAAGCCGTGCAGCGCCACGTTCAGGGCATGGGTGGCGTTGGCCGCGAGGACGATGCGGCTGGCATCCTCCACGCGCAGCAGCTTTGCCAGCCGGGTACGGCAGTCGCCTTCCGGGTCGGGCACGTCAAAGCCGGATCGCCCCGGATGCAGAGGGAGCGCGTCCATATGCCCTGCCACCGCGAGGGACGTGCCCGGAGCTTTTGGCCAGGAAGTGGCGGCGTTGTTGCAATACACTGTTGTTGCCATACGTGTCTTTTGCCTCCCGGGGCTACCCCCGATATGTGGCGGTCAGGCGATGACGGTGTCAGGGCCGGTTTCAGGCTTCAAGCCTGCCAGTCAGAATGTCATACGAGTGGGCCGCAAGGATTTCATGGACCTTGCGTTGTGTCTGCAACAGAATTTCCGGGCAGCGTTCCACGCGGTTGCCGTAATCTCCCTCAAGGATGTCCTGGCAGTTTGTGCCGCCGTAACGCGCGCCGAACGTGTTTTCAAACCACTGGACAAGTTCCGCGATCATATCGTTAAGGCGGCTGTCCTCGACCTCGTCGGGCGACCCCTTGCCCGCGTAAAGCGAGAGCAGGCACGCGCCGCTGGTCAGCGCGCCGCAGAGTTTGCCGCAGTATCCCAGCCCGCCGACAAGCCCGCCGACGGCACGGATAAGCTCCTGATTTTCTTTCCCCTGATCGTCAAGCGTCATCTGCAGCAGAATCTGACTGCAGGAATATTCCTGGTTTGCCAGTTGCAACAGGTGAAAATAGTTTTCGTCAGTGATATTCATCGAAAACGTCTCCGTATCCCAAGGTGTGGCATCCGCGTGCGCGTCTGTCAGAACACGCCCTTTTGCAGGGGGCAATGGCGCTTATTTGTCTTCCAGGGCGCGCTGGACATGCAGCATGGAGCCGCGCGCCAGCACTCCCGGCACATAGACAAAGCCGCATTGCGGGCACGTGTACAGCGAAACGGGGAAGGTGGCGCCCACATAGGCGAAGGTGACGGGTTTCACCTCCAGAGACACGCCGCATCTGGCGCACTCCATGTCGCCGCCGTTAGCCTGTTTTTCCTGATCGTTCATCCGGGCCATGATCTCTCGCTCCTTATTGCGCGTGCGGTGCGCCGGGCAGTCCGACGATTTCCAGACGGTGACAGTAGGCGTCATGGATGACAAACGTTTCGCCCTGCCGGCTGTATTCCACCCAGAAGGTGACATGGCCGGGCCTGAAGCTGGCCATGAAGTGCCCGTTGGTACGATTGCGCAGGCGGTTGCCCGTGCGTTCCGCATAGGCGATGACATCGCACACATCGTCGTCAAGAATGAAGGCATCTTCCATCACGCCGCGGACCTCCGGGGAAATCCGCAGGGCGTATGGCCGCGGCGTGCCGGACACGCATTCTTCCCAGATGTCCCGCAGCAGGGTTTTCTTGAGCCGAGCGCGGTTGTCATGGCGGAGGGAGTACCCCGCGGCCGGCCGCGCGGCCACATGCCCCGAGGCGTCGCCGAAAAGAAGATCCAGCAGGTGAAACGTGGTTTTTCCCCGGCTGGAGAAATTTTCCCGGCACATGGCGCAGTACGTCAGATAGTCGTCGTCGCTTTCGCCTATACGGCGGTCCATGACCTGATGGGCCAGATGACGGTTGGAAATCTGCATCAGGCCGCCGAAGCCGCAGCATGCGGTATGTTGCCGCGAATCGGGCAACTCCGTCACGGTATGTCCCAGGCGGCTCAGAATCCGGCGGACGCTCTCCTGGATGTCCGTTTCATGGCGCGTGGTACAGGAATCATGCACCGCCAGCGTTCGCGGCGCGTCGTCCGGCGCGTGGGGCAGGCCCAGGCGTTCCATGAGAGGGAAGACGAATTCTATGGGAATTTCCGGCAGATGTTTTTTGAAGACGGTATGGCATGTGGGGCAGGCCAGAATGACGGCGGGCCGGCCCAGACGCTCCCACTGATCCCGCACCGCCGCAAGGGACGCCGTAAAAACCTCTTTTTCTCCCGCCCAGTCCGCCTGTACGCCGCAGCAGCCCAGCAGAAGCCCGACGCCCGCGCTGATTTTTCCCCGCAGGTAGGCATAGAGGGCGCTTACCTGCCAGGGGGCCGCGCCGCTGAGCTGGCAACCGGGGTAGAAGGCATAGGCGCTGGAGGTATGCCCCGGTTCATGGCGTGCCAGCGTGAAGGCGTCGCTGCCGCTGAAACGCAGGTCATGGAGCGCGAAGTCAAAGGCGGAGGGAGGCATCTTCCCCTGTTCGACAAGGGATTCCCTCGCGGCGCGGCAGATGTCCGCCAGATTGAAGCCGTCGGGGCAGACGGCCTCGCACTGACGGCACAGGCTGCAGGAATTCATCTGCTCATTGAAGCGGTGCCCGCCCACGCCGGACATGTTTTTGAATACCTGCCGCGCGATCTGGCGGGGGGAAGATTTGTAGTGCCGTATGTATTCGCAGCGGCTGACGCATTCCAGGCATTGGCAATCCAGACAGCGCTCCGCCTCGGCCACGGCTTCGTCCCTGGAGTATCCCCTGCCTGGATCGCTCATCGTCACCGCCGGAAGCGGCGTTGCGGCGCTTCGGGCAAACAGCCGGGTGGGCCGCGGCCCTTCGTTGACCCTGTTGGCCGTAAGGGAGGCTCCCTGCAGGAAGCGCTCGATGGAGATCATGGCGGATTTTCCATCGGAGATGGCGCGGATGAAGGAGGATGCGTTCTCTGGCCGGTGACCACCGCCCGCAAAGACCTTGGGGTGGGTGGTGGCGAGGGTTTCCCGATCCACGCGGAGCGTGCCGTCGTCGAACGTGCCGAGACCAAGATCCCATTCCGCCACACTGCCCTTGCCCGGAGCCAGATAGACGGCGTCCACGCGTTCCAGCAGGGCGTTGAAAGACACGTCCCCATGCGCCGTATTGCTTACGGTGACCCCAAGGTTCGTTGTGACGCCAAGGCGTTCCAGAACCGCGAAATCCTCCGTCATGATCCCGCGTGGCAGCGTTTCCTCGGAAAGGGCGGTGAGCGTGCCGCCGCACAGGACCCCAGCGTCAAACAGCTCAATGCGATAGCCTTTGCGGGCCAGGAAGAAGGCGGCCGCAAGACCGCTGATGCCCGCACCCACAACGGCGATGGTTTTATCCTTGGCCGGAGCGTGGAGTTTGCTGGGTAAAGGTCTGGATCGAAATGCCACGCACGCCCGCTCAAGAGCGTTGACGGCAATGCCGGCATCCGACGATTCACGGATACAGGCGGTCTGGCAGGGGTGGTCGCACATGCGGCTGATTATTCCGGGGAAAGGGGCCAGTTGCGCGAAAAGGGCGTAGCCGCGCGAGAAGTCGCCCTGCCGCGCGGCGGCCAGCATGCCCCGGACATCCACATGCAGGGGGCAGGCAGCCGTACACTGAGGCATGTCCTCCTGTGAACAGCGCTCTTCCATGGCGTGAAATTGCTGCAGATCCATCCGCTGTCTCCATGTCGCGGCATGCGCCGGCGTCGCCAATCCTGTTCCGGAGGCGTACCGGCTGCCGTCCAGCCTGCCGCAACGAACGGCGAGGGTGCTTGCCGCCGTTCCGGGCATGGCGTTCGTTTCAGGCACGCCATACGGCGTGAGGTTTTCCGCTTTTGAGCAAGAATAGCCGATAGGATCTTGTGTTGTCCACCCGCCTTATTCCCAGATAAGGCAATGAAGCCTTATGGCAAGGAAAATTTCTTTTTGTGAAAAAAAACGCTTTCATGGAGAAAAAATTTTTTCATCTTGAAATAATTTGTTATTTTTTGAAAAATAACGTTTTTTTCAAAAAATTCTTAAAATAAATATTACTTATTAAATTATTTTTTGAAACATAGCTATATTTTTATTCAATAAAAACGGCATAATAAAAAGAGTACGAAAAACAGATAAAAAGATCTGAAATGCATCTCAAACATATTGACAAAAAAATCACAAAAGAGCACCGTCTAAAAAACACACGCGGATGACGGCCATGCGAGAGCGCGCGTTCAGCGCCGCCGAAGGGGAAAGGGAAACCGAATCTCTCAGGCAAAAGGAGTATGGCCGGACGCACTCTGAAGCCGCTACCCGACGGCGACAGAGGCAAACAGCATGGAGGCCGGTTCTATGGCGTTCATCCTGCTGACCAACAATCCACGTATGCGGAGCCGCGTGCGGGGCAACCTGTGACGCCCCTGGCCGGAAATCCGTTCGCACGGTGTGCGGGCGTTCCTGCTTTCCTCCGGTTTTTCCTGCTTTCTTGGTGACGCGGCGGCGCTGCATGTCCTGACAGCCGGGCGCGATCTCGTGCATGTTGGCTGGCGTCTGCTGCACCATCCGCTCTACGGCAATTTCCGCCCGCGCCAGCAGCCTTACCGTTCTCTTCTGCTCGCCTCGCCTGACCATCCTTCGCACCCTCCCCCTGTGGATGTGGAGTCCCTGCGTCTTATGGAGGAAGCGGCGGCCGTCTTTGCCGTCGATCCGGGGCCGCATCCGGCGGATGTCCCCCCAGTCCTTCGCCAGTCCTGTTCTTTTCTGGATCTTGAACTGCTGCGCGTTACGCTGGATCTGTACGGTATCCGGCCCGCAGCGGAACCATTACCCAGTGAATGTACGGCATAGCGCCGTGCAAGGAGGCCTGTCGTGAAGCTTGAACTGCACAAGATCCGCGTCTCGCAACTTCGTTTCGGGCCGTCTACCGGTCTTGAGGGAAGTTGCCTTACCGTCAATGCCGATGAACTGCGCGCCCTCTTGCTGGAAGATGCCCATCTTGCCGGCGTGGATCTAGATGTGGCCCATCCTGGGGACAGCGTGCGCATCATGCCTGTCAAGGATGCCATCGAACCGCGTTGCAAGCTGGAAGGCCCGGGCGAGGTCTTTCCCGGCCTTATCGGGCCGGTGGAAACCGTCGGCCAGGGCAAAACCCTGGCGCTTGAGGGGATGTGCGTCCTGACGGCTGGCCGTCTTGTGGCCGCGCAGGAAGGCATTGTGGACATGTCCGGACCAGGCGCGGACTACACGCCGTTTTCGCGGACCTGCAACCTTGTGGTCGTGCTGCGCCCGCGCGAGGACGTGAAACTCCACGAAGCCGAGCGCGCCTGCCGTATTGCCGGTCTCAGGGCCGCGCACTATCTGGCCTCGCACTGCCGGGAGCATCCGGCCGATACGGTGGAAAGCTACGAAGTTCCTTCCCTGCGCGAAGGCCTCACCGCTTGGCCAGCTCTGCCCAAGGTGGCCTATATCTATATGCTGCAGTCGCAGGGCCTCCTGCATGACACCTGGGTTTACGGTGTGGATGCCAAGCGTATTTTGCCGACGCTCATCGCGCCCACGGAAATCATGGACGGCGCCATTGTCTCTGGCAACTGCGTGTCCGCCTGCGACAAGAACAACACCTATGTGCATCAGAACAACCCCATCATCCGTGAACTGTTCAGACGTCACGGCAAGGAACTGAATTTTGCGGGCGTGATCATCACCAATGAAAATGTGACGCTGGCGGACAAGCAGCGCTCGTCCTCCTATGCCGTCAAGCTGGCCGCCATGCTTGGCGTGGACGCCGCGATCATCTCTGAGGAGGGGTTTGGCAACCCTGATGCGGATCTTGTGCTCAACTGTGTGAAGGCGGAAAAGGCGGGCATCCGTACCGTGCTGGTGACGGATGAATTTGCCGGATCCAACGGCGCGAGCCAGTCGCTGGCCGACTCCTGCGTGGAGGGGGATGCCTGCGTCACCGGCGGCAATGCCAATGCCACCATTCTGCTGCCACCCATGGAAAAGGTCATCGGCGATATCGGCCAGGCCGACAGCCTGGCCGGTGGTTTCTTCGGTTCGCTCAGGTCCGACGGTTCTCTTGAGGTGGAGCTTCAGGCCATCATGGCCGCCACCAACGAGCTGGGGTTCAACCGTCTTGGCGCATATACCATCTAGAGCGGAGGAGAACAGCATGAGCTACCGCATTGTTCACTATATAAATCAGTTTTTTGCCGGCGTTGGCGGCGAGGACAGGGCTGATATGCCTCCGGAGATTCGGGAAGGCGCGGTCGGACCCGGCATCGGCCTGAGCCGTCTGTTCGGCGCTGACGTGGAAATCGTGGCGACCATTGTCTGCGGCGATAACTACTGCGTCTCCCATCAGGAAGAAGTGGGCGCGTTCATCGTGGAGGCGCTGCGTTCGTACGACGTGCGGGGGCTGATTGCTGGTCCCGCGTTTAACGCCGGCCGTTATGGCATGGCCTGCGGTTTTGCCTGCGCGGCCGCCGCGCAGGCGGGCTTTGTCACGCTTGCGGCCATGTTCCCTGAAAATCCCGGCGTGGAGCTCTACAAGGCGGCGACCTACATTGTGCCCACCAGCGACAACGCGCGCGGCATGGGCCAGGCCCTTCCTGCCATGGCCGCCTTTATGGGGACGCTGCTGCGCGGTGAGCGGCCCGCGGGTCCGGAAAGCGGCGCATACATCGAACGCGGCGTGCGTGTGAATACGTTCTACGACAGGATCGGCGCGGAACGCGCTGTGGACATGCTGCTCAGGAAGTTGCGCGGCGAACCTTTTGTCACTGAGTACAAGATGCCTGTCTTTGACCGTGTGTCCCCGCGCCCCGCTGTGGAAGACATGACGCATGCCACCGTTGCCCTGGTGACCTCCGGCGGCATCGTGCCGCGGGGCAACCCCGATCACATCGCCGCATCCAGCGCCCGTAATTACGGCGAATACGATATCAGCGGCGTCAACGATCTGCGGGCTGAAAGCTATCAGACCGTTCATGGCGGCTATGATCAGAGTTACGCCAATCAGGATCCGGATCGTGTGCTACCCGTGGACGCGCTGCGCGAGTTTGAAAAGGAAGGGCGTATCGGCAGGCTGCACCATCTTTACTATGCGACCGTGGGCAATGGGACATCCGTGGGCAACGCCCGCAAGTGGGGCGCGGAAATCGGCGAAAAGTTGCGCGAGGCCAACGTTCAGGCCGTCATTCTTACATCCACCTGAGGCACCTGCACGCGTTGCGGCGCAACGCTTGCCAAGGGCATTGAGGATACCGGCGGCATGCCTGTGGTCCATATGGCCTCCATTGTGCCCATTTCCCAGAGCGTGGGGGCGAACCGTATCGTCCCGACGGTCGCCATCCCGCATCCGCTCGGCGACCCGACCCTTGATCCCGGGGAGGAAAAGAACCTTCGCTACAGGCTGGTTGAAAAGGCTCTTGCCGCGCTCTCGACCAATGTCAGTGAACAGACGGTATTCTAGAGCGGTTTCAGCGTGAAAACGCAACCGCTCTGGCGGGCGCGGAAAAGGAAGCGGCCCCCTTTGCGGCGTCGCGCAAGGGGGCCGCGCGGATCCGGATACGGGACAGGCCCGCGCGGCTTTCCCCATACGTTTTTTGCCTACAAGAAACATCCAGGGTTACGTCCATGGAACAGAAGGAACTTGTGATTATCGGCGGCGGGCCAGCGGGTTTGACGGCCGCCATTTACGGCAAGCGCGCCGGTCTTGATGTGGTGGTGCTGGAAAAAGGCTCTTTTGGCGGGCAGATTCTTATCACCAGCGAGGTGGAAAACTGGCCGGGGCAGATACGTATTTCCGGTGCTGACATCGGAAAGACCTTTCACGCGCATGCGGCGCACCTTGGGTGCGCATTCCGCCGCGCCGAAGTGCGGGGCATCACGCCGGGCGAAGGGGTTCATACGGTACACACGCCGGAGGGAGACATCGCCGCCAAAGCCGTTGTCATCGCCTCGGGCGCGGCGTTTCGCCGTCTGGGGTGCCCTGGCGAAGCCGCATTGACCGGCGCGGGCGTCAGCTATTGCGCCGTCTGTGACGGCGCGTTTTTCACCGGCGAGGAGGTCGCCGTCATCGGCGGCGGCAATACCGCCGTTGAGGAAGCCTGCTACCTGACCCGCTTTGCCTCGAAAGTCCATATCGTGCACCGGCGCGGGGAATTCCGCGCGGATCGCGTCCCCGGCGAGCGTGCCCTCTCCAATCCGAAAATCGTTCCCGTATGGGATTCCGTGGTGGAACGCATCAATGGCACGGACTGTGTGGAAAGTATTACCGTGCGTCATGTTAAAACAGGCGTTCTCTCCGATATCCCGCTGTCAGGAGTGTTCGTCTTTGTGGGTACCGTACCGCGTCTTGACTTTCTGGGCGATCTCTGCCGCCGCGCCAGCGGAGGCTGGCTTGAGACCGATCGCCGTCTCCAGACATCCGTGTCGGGCATCTTCGCCGCCGGGGATGTGCGCGACACGCCTTTGCGTCAGGTCGTTACCGCGGCGGCCGACGGCGCTCTCGCCGCCATATCCGCCTATCACCATATTACCGGCGCATAATCAATAACAACGGGAAGATGCGGGGAGGCTCTGCATATGCCATATGCCGCCATAAGAGGCACAGCCTATTGTCTCAATCATGCGTCTGAGCTGGGATTTCATTACGGGACGACGCCCATGCAGGAGCGCGTCGCCAGGCCGGATTCCCCATTTATGGCCGGGCTGGCGGCAAAGCTTCCCGGCTACGACATTGTCAGCCGCTATGCGCCCAATCTGGTCTACACCGGCGCCCTGGATATGCCCGCCTTTGCGGCCGCGGCGCGTCCGTGCATGGAACATCTTGCCGGGACGTCGGTACGCTACGGGCGTTACGGCGAGATTATGCCTGAAGATGAATTCCTGGCCCTGCTGGACATATGTGATGTCTTTGATCTGATCTGGCTGGAAAAGACGTTCGCCGAGGCCATGAAAGCAAAGTTGGAAGCCCACCCGCTTATCGGTGCCGCGCAGCTGGCCCGTCTGGAATCCGGGCATGGGGCCGGGGAAATCGAATGCCAGCTCAACGAAGAGCAGGCCCTTCCTTTGTATTATGGCGGCGCGGTCGTGGGCTGCTGCCGTCGCGGGCATGAGTCGGATGCGAATCTTTCGGCCCATGTGCTGCTTGAGAATATTGCCAGCAAGGCCGGAGCGGTGCTGGCGCTGCTGCACCTCATCAGAAATTCCGGTCTGACGCCCGATGCGATCGACTTTGTGGTGGATTGCTCGGAAGAAGCGGCGGGTGACTGCAATCAGCGGGGCGGCGGCAACATGGCCAAGGCCATTGCCGAGAGCGCGGGCTGCTCCCACGCCAGCGGATTTGACGTGCGCGCCTTCTGTGCCGCGCCGGTGGCCGCCATCATCGCGTCGGCCAGTATGGTTGCCGCGGGCGTTCGAAAGAACGTGGCCATAGTCAGCGGCGGATGCATTCCCAAGCTGTTCATGAATTCGCGTGAACATCTGAAAAAAAACGTCTTGCCGCTGGAATGTTGCCTGGGCTGCTTTGCCGTGCTGCTTGGGGCCGACGACGGGCGGACGCCCGCCATCCGCCTTGATGCCATTGGCAAGCACAGCGTGAGCGCGGGGGCATCGCCGCAGGCCGTGACGGAGGCGCTGGTCCATGCGCCGCTGACGGCGGCGGGCCTGGGATTCAGCGATATCGACGTCTATGCGCCGGAGCTGCATGATCCGGAAATTACCCTGCCTGCGGGCGCGGGCAATGTGCCCGAAGCCAATTACAAGATGATTGCCGCGCTGGCCGTCATGAAAGGGCAGCTTGAGCGTTCGGCCATTGCCAACTTCGTGGCAACGCATGGTGTGCCGGGATTCGCTCCCACGCAGGGACATATCCCGTCCGGCGTGCCTTTTCTCGGACATGCCGTGGATGCCATCCGTGACGGGCGCATGCGGAGGGCCATGCTGATCGGCAAGGGAAGCCTGTTTCTCGGACGTTTGACGAATCTGGCCGACGGCGCGTCCTTTATTGTGGAAAAGCCTGTGGAGCGGTCCGCCGCTGTGGAGGCGCGGGACATACGCGCCGTGCTGCTGGACGTGATGGAAGACATGGCCGGGAGGCTCAAGGGGTAGCTCATGGATAGCCTCAAGAGACAACGCATTGCCGAAGCTCTGGCGGATATCGTGCGCACGGCCCGTGCGTGCGGCCCTGAGCGGCGGATCGGCCTGATGACCGGCGGCGGCGAGCTGGGAGCGGAGGAGCTGCTGCGCGGCGCGCGTATGGCGCGGGAGGCCCGTCGCAATCTGCGCGTGCTGGCCATCGGAACGCCTGTGCCCGGGTGGGAGGATCTTGACTGGCTCCCCTGCGGCGATAGCGACGGCGAGCGCGCCGCCGCTCTTGATATGGCCTTTTCCGAAGGGCGTATCGATGGCGCCGTGGCCCTCCATTATCCTTTTCCCATAGGGGTGACTACCGTCGGCCGTATTCGCACTCCCGGTCGCGGTATGCCGCTCTTTGTGGCGTCCTGCACGGGCATGTCCCATGCCCGGCGCGGCCCGGCGCTGCTGCTCAATGCCGTTTACGGGCTGGCTGTGGCCAAGGCGGCGGGCCTTGAGCGTCCTTCGCTGGCCTTTCTCAATCTGGACGGCGCGGCGCAGGCCTTGCGTGCCCTGCAACGCCTGCGCGATGCCGGATACGATGTCGTCCTTGGCGGCAGCGGACGAAGCGACGGTGGTAATCTGTTGCGCGGCAACGATCTGGTGGCCGGATCCGTGGACGTGCTTGTCTGTGACAGTTTGACGGGAAACGCGCTGGTCAAGGTATTTGCAAGCTTTACGTCCGGCGGCTACCGGGAAACCGCCGGATGGGGCTACGGTCCGTCGGCAGGTGAAGGGTGGCATCGTGTGGTGTCCATTGTTTCCCGCGCGTCGGGGGCGCCCGTGGTGGCACAGGCGCTGCAGCTGGCCGCGACCTGCGCCGCCGCGCGTCTGCCTGACATCGTTGCCCGTGAGCTGGATTCCGCGCGCGCCGCGGGGCTTGACGGCGCTCTTGCGCAGCTGATGCCCGCGCCTTCCGCCGCCGAGGCTTCCGCACCCGCAGCGCCGCCAGCCGTGCCCGTGGATGCGCAGATCTCCGGCGTGGATGTTCTTGATCTGGAAGCTGCCACGCAGGCTCTGTGGAAAGAAAATATCTATGCGGAAAATGCCATGGGATGTACCGGTCCGGTTATCCGGGTTCAGGCGTCTCTCAGGGAAAAGGCCGCCGTCATTCTGCAACGCGAAGGTTTTCTTGCGCCTTCGGAAGGAGATCCCCAATGATCGAAATCGATAAGGAAAATTTTGACGCCGAAGTGATTCAGTCCTCCCTCCCTGTCATACTGGACTTCTGGGGGCCTCAGTGCGGCCCCTGCCTTGCGCTGATGCCTGATGTGGAGAAGCTCGCCGAACGCCTCGAAGGCAAGGTGAAAATAGGCAAGGTCAACGTGGCAGGCAATCGTCGTCTCTGTATCAGCCTCGGTGTCATGAGCGTGCCGACATTCCTTTTTTACAGAGACGGGAAATGCACGGATCGGCTCTCTGGCGAGAAGGTCAGCCTTGAAGCCATCACGACCCGCGCGGAAGCTCTGGCCGGCTAGATCGGGCATTCGCGCCAGGTATGCATGTACATATCTCGGTTGGGGCGGTGTGTCCGATCCGAAGGCTCGCCTTCAGAAAAGCACGGGGTTTTGGAGAGCGGGAACTTTGGCGGCTGCCTTGGCGGACGTCCCGTCGCGGGGGAGAAGGTATTCTCCCCGAAGCGGACGGATAACCTCTGCCCGGGTACCGGGGCACGGGAGAAACAGCGGGATTTTTTCCGCGTAAGGCCGTCCCCGTTTCAGGGGACATAAGGAGCGCGTATGAGCAGACTCGCTGGAAAGAAGTTGATTCTTCTTGGTGAACGGGATGGCATTCCCAGCCCGGCCATGGAGAGCGTCTTTGCCAACAGCGGAGCCGAAGTGGTTTTCGCGGCCACGGAATGTTTCGTCTGAACGGCGGCAGGGGCCATGGATCTGCAGAACCAACAGCGTATCAAGGATGCCGTCGAATCCTTCGGCGCGGAGAACATCATTGTCATCCTTGGCGCTTCCGACGCTGAAGGCGCCGGCATTTATGCCGAAACCGTCACCGCCGGCGATCCTACGTTCGCAGGTCCCCTGGCCGGAGTCCCGTTGGGACTCTCCGTCTATCACATTCTGGATCCCCTGATAAAGGCTGAGGCTGATCCACAGGCCTGGGAGGAACAGATCAGTATGATGGAGATGGTGCTGGATGGCGGTGGCCTGGTGGCTGCTGTCACGGAGATGCGTACCCAGCACGGTAAGGACGCCTTTTAGAGCGGAAAGTGCGGGCGTTCTGGCGGACGCGAGAGTGAAGATGCACGCCTGCTGCTACAGGGAAAATCTGTAAAAACAGGGGGATGAAAGGAACTCTTTCTTTCACCCCCTGCCTGTTACTGGGAAAGTGCCTCGCCTTCAAGGAGTCTTTTTTCCAAAAAATCTGCAAAAAGGCTTGACGTTTGGTGGTAGATTGCGTAGAAATCGCCTTCACCGGTTGGGAACGGGATCCGAAGGGGTTCCGCCAGGAGCTGGGGCGGGAGATTTTCCGCTGGTTCCGGGAAAAAGTTCTTGACAGGGAGCGGGA
>CAKTDV010000009.1 GCA_934546745.1 uncultured Desulfovibrio sp.
TTGTACGATGAAAAAACGGCGTATCGCCTGCGAACTTGGCCGGTCTTAATCCCTTTATGAATCAGGTCTATTTGTACGATGAAAAAACGGCGTATCGCCTGCGAACTTGGCCGGTCTTAATCCCTTTATGAATCAGGTCTATTTGTACAGCTACCTCCCCAAGGCCACGTCGGGCGCGGGTTTGCGGGGACGTTTGCGCGAACCTTCGCGGTTGCGATCGCCGTGTGGCAGGGCATAGGCTGGCATGATTTTCTATCCTCCTGAAATGACAAGAAAAAACAGTCCGCGCGACCTTTTGGAAGCGTTTTTCAAAAAAAGCTGTTATTCCAGTATGTTAGAAAAACAGCCTTCCCCGTCCGGCAAGGTCGCGTCCGGAGGCGGGATGAACGTTCGCTCCGGAGCGCGACTGTCGCGTTCGACACAGGATAGCCGTTTTTCACAAAAGAATCCAGCTGGAATCGCCACTGGGAAAACTGACGGCCCCCAGCCCCTGTTTTCCCGCCTCGCAGGAGGCGCACAGCGGGAAAATTTTGATCCCGTCTTCCTCTTCCTCAATAACGGCGCGCAACCGTCGCTCCATTTCTCTTCTCGCTGTTTCGGAAAGGCGCAGTTCAAAGACGGATTTCTGTATACGAACGCCATAATCCTGCAAAATAGCGGCGACCTTGTTCAGCCGCCGGCCGTCGGAAATATCATAGATGGCAAGGTAGCTGTTTTCCATTCAGATGATGATCCAGTCTGTCTGTAGCAATTTGAGGCCCTGACCAAGGATGCGCCCCTTTCTGGCGCAGCGGGAGCACAAGGGGTAAAAGACGATGGAGTCCCGATCGCCCAGATCAAGCTGTTGCATGAAACGCATGACGGCCCGCAGGATTGCCGGATCCATGTCGCATTCAAACACGGATTTTTGCGAGTGCAGCCCTTTTTCCTTGAGAAAGGCGAAGATTTTCCCGCGCAGCCGGTTGTCGCTGATATCATAGCCAACAAGAACGTGCATGGCGCGGCCCCTCAGCGCAGCATGAGCGGGCGGTATTCCTCCACCTCTCCCTCGATAAGACGGCGGTAGAGGCGGGCCTGAAAAACAAGGGCGTCGGCATAGGACATATGCCGTTCCGCCGCCGGATGGAAGAATTCGGTCTCCATTTTTTTGGAAAAGGCGGCAAGCACCTTGCGGAAAGCCTCCTTGCGCAGGAGCACGGGCCGCTTTCCCGGCGAGGGCGCATCCGACGGCGGCGTGTCCAGTTGTTCGCCCGGCAGATCGCTGACATCCGGCACGGCGTTTTCCGGCGTCATGAGACCGATGGGATCGCGCAGCACCGCGTCCAGTTCGTCGTTTTTTTCCAGATCGTCCGGATCCGTTTCCGGTAAGGGCGTTTCAAAATCCTCCTTGTGCAGCATACGCATGTTGAACAGGGAAATGGTCAGGGTATCGGCCAGCATGGCCCGGAATTCCTCCACCAGATCGAGCGGCAGTGACTGGCGGCCATAGGCCGCCGTATGCAGGCAGGCCGGATAGGGATCCAGCCCCGCAATGCGGATGGCGGCGCAGCAGCGGTTGATAAGCAGGGTGTACAGCAGCGACAGCACGGCGTTGACCGGATCCGTCGGTGGGCGGCGCACACGGCGGGAAAACCCCCATTCCTGGTTGAAGGCCAGCGGCAGATACCGGAAATAACAGGCCGCGCCGCTGCCCTCGAGACCGCGCAGACTCTCCACGTCGTGCGCCTGTTCCGCTTTGTCCGCCAGCAGGCGCAGCTCCCGCGCGGCGTTGCCCGCCGCCTCCTGACCCCGGCTGCGTTTGATGCGCGCCAGCACGGTGGCCTGATTGAGCAGCTTGCCCTGCACGATGCGGCGGGCTGTCCGTGTGCGGAAGGCCGTGTCCTCGGCAAGGGCAAACTGTTTTTTGCGCAGGAAGATGTTGGCCGGCTCCTTGTCCGCCAGCCGTCCCATATAGCGCCCGTCACGGCGAAGAAAGACGGTGTCCACGCCTTCACGCAGCAGCAGAAAGAGCGCCGGGGGCGTCAGCTGTACATTGCCGAACAGCAGAAGCTGCTCCAGCCGCTCGGTAAACAGGGTTCGTGTCGCTTCCGGGGTCGTCACTATCAGCCGTCGGCCTTCACGGCTGATTTTCGCGCCCTGTTCGCAGATATAGGCGATCATGCTTCCGCTCCATCCATCCTTGTTGTGCCGCGCTATTCTCCCAGAATTTCCCTGACGCGCGCCACTTTTTCCTTCTGTTTTTTGCTGGGCTTTTTCCCCTGCCGGTTATCGCGAGCCTGCCAGAATGCCTTGAGTTTTTCAGCGGCCTGACGCCGTAGGGGGTCGTCCATGCCGTCAAGTTGCCGGAAAAGTTCCAGCGCGGTGGTAGCGTCCGCATCGGAAAAGTCCAGGGCCCGCAGCGCCCGCTCCTGGGGGGAGAGTCGCGCCAACAGGGCTTCGCGTTCCGCGGCTTCCCGCTCTTTGCGTTCCTGCTCTTCCTGCGCCCTTGCCGTGGCTTCACGCCTCAGGCGTGCCTGTTCCATCGCCTCCCGCAACCTCGTCTCCTGTTCGCCGCGCTGGCGATGCCGCTCCCGTTGCGCTTCGGCAAGAGACACCTGCACGGCGCGTACCCCTTTTTCGTATTCCTCCAGCGAACAGAAATGGAGGATGGCCCAGCCGAAGGGGCGTTGCCTATCGGCCAGAGTGCGCGTTTTGCCGTACCCTTTTTTCAGCTCCGGCGCGTTGCGGCTGACGGTAACGCATTCGATATGCGAATACCGCCCCACGCGGACAAGCCATTCCCGTTCCGGATCAAGCTTCTCCACACGATCGCGGACGGCGCGCAGGGCCTGCCCTGCCTCCTTCAGATGTGGCATGGCATAGAAGGTATCCCATTCCTTCTGAAAACGTTCTTTGTAGAAGGCATTGCACAGTTTGCCCAGCTCCCGCCAGGAAATCAGGCTGCCATTTGGTAATTCCACAGCGGGCTGGCCGCTGCGGCAATCCAGATGCAGGCTGCCGTAGGGCGGCGGCGTTTTCGTTTCGCCAACGGGAAGCAGGGCCTCGCAGGGCGGCTTGGGTGTACCGCGTTTGCCCGGGGTGGCGGCGCGCCGTACCTCCCGGGCGGTCACAATGCCGGTGGCCTGCGGGGCAAGAGGTATGTCCGCCACCTTGAGGGCCTGCATGGCATGTTCGGTACTGGGGCCGAACATGTCTTTCAGCACGTCGTTATAGTTCGTTCTGGAAAGGCGGCACGTCGGGGACAGTTTTTCGTTCAGCGCATTTATAAGCGGCGTGCTCAGCGCTCCCTTGAGGGAGGAACCGGGCAGAAAAGCGCCACCGCTGACGGCAGCGCGCGCCAGAGGGAGCACTTCGGCCTTGCTGTTGCTCTGGGGATTCTTGATGTTCTCTTGCAGCTCCTTCCCTGTGGCGGGCAACGTGATGGGCAGCCGGGCATAGGCGTACCGTGCGACATCGAGCCGTTCCGCCAGCAGCGTGCGCAGGCGCGCCATATCGGACAGCGCGACCTCTCCCACCTCACCTGTAGCATAGGCTTCCCGCAGCCAGGCGGCGCCGTCCACAAGATAGAGGATGTAGTGGTGTCCTTCCTTGCGGACAACGTAGTCCAGCGGGGTGAACGGCTCTCCCGACCCCACAAAAACCGGCGTGAGAACCTCCAGGCGGAAAGGTTTGAAGCCGTGTGCGTCCCAGCGGCGGGGAAGGTTTTTCGAATCGGCCATATCAGCGGACCTCCTCGGCCAAGCGACAGGGCAGAGCCAGCGGATGCGTTATCTGAACAATGCGATCCTGGGGATGGATACCCCGCAGGACAAACGGACCTTTGGGGAAGCGGTGCAACAGGCTCCCTTCCCGCAGCAGCAGTATCGGATTCTTGAAGGGACTGATCCCCGTGCCCCAGACCTTGCCGCGTTTGGTCTCCGTGGCATACCAGCCGTCCAGATCCGTCATGTCCGGAGCGGCGCATACCGAAAGCAGGAGAGCGTCCGGGCCGTCGTTTTCCAGATCGCTGGGGCGGAAGTCCGGATCGTTTTCCACGGCAAAGCGGCCCTTGCCGGTGGCCGCATCCTTGCCAAAGCCCAGTTCCCCCACTTCCGCCAGCAGGGAAAGCAGATCGTCCGCCGCATCCGTGCGGGCGTAGAGGTGGAGGCGCGTATCCTCCCGGAACCAGCGCAGGCGGTTGAAATACAAGGCTCCTTCCAGAGCTCCGCCGCTACGCCGATCCACGGCCACATGCGGTTCAACCGTATGTGCGTCAGGCGCGTTGGCGCAGCCGTCCTGTTGCGGCAGGGCGCGGGCGCAGAAGGCCGCGAACAGGCCGCGCACGGAAAGGTTCCCGGCGTGTTTCCGCCAGTCCCCAAGCGGCAGATACGCCCGCTTGCGGAAACGTTTGAAGGCCTGCAGAGCCCCGCCAAGATCCAGGGCGGCCCCCGTGCGGTCTGTGAAGGCGCGCTCCTCATCTACCCATTGGCGAAAGAGGGCGCGCGGTACGGGAGGCAGACGCGGGGCAAAGAGGTCTCCTGCCGGCAGCGCTGCGGACGACACGCGGAAACCGTGGGCTGGTGTGTTTCAGTTCAGCTCAAGAGCGCCAAGGCCGAAACTGCTTTGCTTGCCAATATGCGCCATGCGGGCAAAATCAAGGTATTCCCCAAAAACGGCCACAGGCCCCTGATAGACGATGCGCCCCGTCAGTCCGCCGAGTTGCATGACTGTCCGTTGGCGGCCGGAATAGCGGCTCCAGTCTTCCCAGCGCAGGGCGTTTTCCGCGATGGTCACGGTGGAGGCCGTCTGGAGCAGCGTGGAAAACTCCTCCTGCGGCAAACGGAAGGTTTCGCCATCCAGCGCGTACAGGCTTCTGATACGGCGCATAATGAGATGCAGCAGGGTTGTGAAATCCAGTGTGGCGGACAGCCGGTTTTCCACTTTGAAGCGCAGAGGCGTCACAAGGCGGCATGGCAGGAGGCCATTGCCGTCCGCCGGGCATGGCGTGGGGAGCGGAAGATTCCGCGTCTCGATGTCATGAAGCCGCTCTGTGCGCGCATCATAGATCGATCTGCCGTCCAGCAGCACATCCTCGACAAGAAATCTTCCCTGACCATGTTCCGTTCCCCGTCCCATGCCGCGTTGTCCGGCCAGCGTGAAGGCATGGATGAAATAGGGCAGGTACTCCGTGGCATAGGAAAAAAGCTTCAAACCAAAGGAAAAGGTTTCTCCTGCCGCATACTCCGTTTGTCGATCCTGGGCTGGCTCGATGCAGAAGGGCGGCGGCAGCAGCGGCGCGGTGCCACTTCCCCCAGGTGCGGATGCCGCGGTAAAAAGGCGGGGAAAGACGCATGTGGCACGCAGCATACAGTGAAAACATTCGCTTTTTTGCGTCATGCAGACGGCACGGCGCAGGCAGACGCCCAGAGCGCCGCGCAGCATGGAGCCTTTGTACGCGGAGAAGAGGCCGTTGTTTTTGAGACGGCAGATGAAGCGGACGGAAAGAATTTTCATTTTTTCAGAAGGTATGCTTTCGAGGGGAAGACACCTACTCTCGTCTTATTCAGGACAGAGGCGTTGCAGCAAGGCGCAGAGGTCGTGGATGGGAAGGGTGGCGTCAACCCAGTGGCGGGCCGAGGACTTATAGAGTGGCAGGCGTTCCGCAAGGACGGCGGCGGCCTCAAGCGCCGTATTGCCGCCGGTGAGGCTGGGGCGCTGCGACGGCAGGGCGCGGCGCGTCAGGCGGGCGGTCAGGGTCGCGGCCGGAGCCTGGAGGAAGACGGTCTCGCCCGCGTGGCGGAGAAAACGACGGTTTTCTTCCGCAAGCACCATGCCGCCGCCTGTGGCAATCACGCCGCGCGGGGCGTCGGGATAGCCGCAACGGCGCGCGGCCTCTTTGAGAGCCTCACTCTCAAGACGCCGGAAAACGGGCCAGCCTTCTTCCGCGACGATGTCGGCAATACTGCGTTGTTCCCGCTCCTGTATCAGGGCGTCCGTATCGGTGAAGGGGACGCGGCGCAACGCGGCAAGCTGCCGGCCGACCGTTGTCTTGCCGCAGGCGCGCGGTCCCACAAGAAAGATAAGCGACATGGAATTTCCCCTGTATGGATCGGACGGATGTCAGAACAGCGTCGCGCCGTCTTCCGTAATGAGGGCCGTGTGTTCCCAGCGGACGCCGCCCCATTGCGGGTAGTAGAGGCCGGGTTCCACGGTGACGACCATACCGGCGCGCAGGGTGTCGCCGTAGCGCGGGTTGAGGTTGGGGGCCTCGTGCGTCTCAAGGCCAACGCCGTGCCCGAGTCCGTGGGTGAAGTGCGCCTCAACGCCCGCGTTTTCAAAGACGCGGCGGGCGGCGGCGTAGGCATCGCGCATGGGCAGGCCCGGTCGCAGTACGGCAAGGGCGGCTTTCTGGGCGGACTGTACCTGTTCCAGCGAGCGCAGGAAGGCGTCCGACGGTCTGTCGCCTATCCAGAAGGTGCGGGTTTGATCAGAGCAGTAATCCCGCACGCGGCAGCCGGTATCGATCAGGACAGGGCAATTTTCGCTGACGCGGGTGGAACCGGGTACGGCATGCGGCAGCGCGGCGTTGGGCCCCACGGCGACGATATTGGGGAATGCCAGCTCCGAAGCGCCATGCTCACGGAAATAGCGTTCGATGTCCCAGCTCAGCTCCTGTTCGCTGCGGCCAGGGATGATTTTGTCGCGAACCCAGGTGAGCATGGCGTGGCTGAGCTGGAAAGAGGCGCGCAGCGCGGCTATTTCGTCGCCGTCCTTGACGATGCGCAGGGCTTCCACCAGGCCGTCGGCGGCCTCAAGCGCCAGACCGGGCGCGGCATGGCGCAGGGCGCGGGCAAAGGCATGGCTCACGCTGGCGGCCTCAAAGCCGATGCGCAGGCCGCAGGAGCGCAGGAGGCGGGCGAGATGGGAGATGCCGTCGCCACTGTAGATAAAGATGTGATCCGCGTCCCAGAGGCGCGCGGCGGCGTCGGCATAGCGGGCGTCGGTCGCCAGCCAGTCATGGCCGTTGGCGCGGATGACAAGGCGTCCGGCGCTTTCATTGAACTGGGGATCATGCAGTTCAAAGCCGGAAAGGTAGTAGCGGTTGGGCGCGGCGCTGACAAGCAGCGCGTCCAGCCCGCGATCTCTGATGGCGGCCCGCAGTTTCTCGCGGCGCAGGGCATGAGTGGCGGCATTCATGCGTCTTCCTCCTGGGGACCGTGGGGCGGCAGTGTGGCGACAAGCTCCGTATCGGCGGGGAGCAGGGGGAGCTCGGCGGCTTCGGCGGGAGTCACCCAGCGGATGTTCTGTCCCTCCCGCGCGCAGGGTTCGCCCGCGAACGCGATCACATGAAAGAAATACAGGCGCACATGGAGACCATATTCCTCATAGACGTGCGTCGTCGTTTTCCAGAAACGGCAGCCGCGGACGCCGATGCCCAGCTCTTCGGCCAGTTCGCGCGTCAGGGCCTCCTGAGGGGTTTCCCCCTGTTCCAGCTTGCCGCCGGGGAATTCCCAGTAGCCCTCATGCGCCTTGCCTTCAGGGCGCTGTGCGGCAAGAAGGCGTCCTCTGCGCCAGATCAGACCTACGGCGACCTCTCTCTGTTTCATATACTCACTCTCCCGCGCACTCCGCCCGTCTGATCTCGATGGCGGCTATCTGATGCTCAAGGGCGGCCATGTCTTCCATAATGCGCTCACAGGCATCCCGCAGTGTGGAAAAAGATTTGAGCAGTTCCGTTGAGCGGGCGCTGTCGGCATAGACGGCGGGATCCGCCAGCCGCTGCTCCACGCCGGCCTGTTCGGTCATGGTTGTTTCCAGTTCTTTTTCAAGCGAGGCGTAGCGCTCTTGCAGGGGTTTCAGTTCCTTGTAAAGAGCGTTGCGGCGCTGGGCCTGCTCGCGTTTGATGCGTTTCTGTTCCTCGCGGGACAGACCGGAGCGCGCATCCCCGACAGGCGCCGAACGATCGGAAACGGCGGATGTCTCCCCATTTTCCAGCGCCGCCCGGCGGGCTTCGTCATAACCGCGAAAATCGGGATACACAGTCAGTCCGTCGCTATTCAGGGCCCATGCCTCGGCCCCCACCTGAGAGAGCAGCCAGCGGTCGTGCGCCACCATGAGCAGGGTTCCGTCGAATTTTTCCAGCGCAGCGGCCAAAGCCTCCCGGCTTTCGAGGTCAAGATGGTTGGTCGGTTCGTCCAGCAACAGGAAATTGCAGCGCTTGAGAAAGAGGCTTGCCAGCACAAGGCGCGCTTTTTCACCGCCGGAAAGGTGGGAAACCTGACGATCGAAATATTCCTGGCCAAGAAGAAAGAGGCCGAGGACGCTCATCAGCTCCTCTTCCGTCGTGCGTGGATCGGAAAGGCGGCGTATTTCTCCCAGCACGGTGGTGTCCGGCCGCAGAGTATCCATCTGATGCTGGGTGTAATAGCCCATGCGCACCTGCGAGCCGGTTACCATCGTGCCGCCGCATCGTTTCAGCGTTCCCGCAAGCAGCTTGAGCAGCGTGGATTTGCCGCAGCCGTTGTGCCCGACAAGAGCCACTCGCTGACCCCGGTAGACTGTAAAGGTGAGCGGCGGCCACATGGTTTTGCCGTCGGGGAAGTGGAAGGCCAGATCGGCGACGGCCAGCACGACCTTTTCCGTGTGCGGGGCTTCCGGCCAGGTGAAACTGAGTTCCCTGCGTTTCGGTTCCGGACGGTAGTCTTCCAGCTCCTTCTCCAGCTTTTTTGCCATCTTCTGGCGGGAACCCGCCTGCCGTGCCTTGGTGGCCTTGGCACGGAAGCGTTCCACAAAGGCCATCTTGCGGTTCAGCTCGTCCCGCAGGGCCCTGGCTTCCCGCTCGCGTTGCGCATTGTATTCTTCCTGAAGCTCAAGGAAATGACTGTAGGTGGCCTTGCGGAAAATGGGGCGGGACAGGCCCAGATAAAGAACATGCGTCCCTACGGTATCCATGAAAACGCGGTCGTGGGCCACAAAGACCAGCGCGCCCTTGAAGTCGAGCAGGAAGGACTCCAGCCATTCCACGGCTTCCACATCGAGGTGGTTGGTGGGTTCGTCAAGCAGCAGCACGTCCGCCCCGGCGGTGAGGACGCGGGCCAGCTTAGCGCGTTCGCGCCAGCCGCCGGAGAGCTCGCCGAGTTTGCGGTACCATTTGCCTTCCGCAAAGCCGAGGCCGGAAAGGACGGCCTTGGCGCGGTGTTCAGGATTATAGCCGTAGGCGCTTTCCAGTTCTCCCTGACGCCGCATGAGCTGTCCCAGACGGGCCTCGTCGCCAGAGGAGGCGGCTTCTTCCCACTGGGCCCAGAAATCGTTCCAGTCGTGCAGGACATCCAGCACGTAGGTCAGCAGCGGCGTTTGCAGGGCCTCATCGGAAAGTTCCTGTTCCACATAGCCCAGACGGCAACCGCGCGGCAGGATGACGCGCCCTCCGTCAGGCGCATCCACACCGGCGAGCAGGCGCAGCAGGGTGGATTTGCCCGTACCGTTGGGGCCGCAGACACAGAGCCGGACGCCGGAATCGACCTCCAGGGAAAAATTGTTGAAGATGTCGCGCCCGCCAAAGGATTTGGAGAGCTCCTGAATCGTTATTTTCATAGAAGGCCCTCGGCGCGATAGCCTTTGACGGCTTCTTCCATACCCACGGACAGCTCGTTGACGACAGGGAAGAAGGCCAGTTCTCCCTTGATGCGGCTGTCGTCGCACAGCCAGCCGTCCTCGCGGGCTTCACGGAATTTGTCCTCATTCCATCGGGGAACGGTCGTGTACCGCCTGCCGCAGGAACGGGAGAGAGCGCTCAGCAGGCGCGCGCCCATGCCGCACATTTTCGCGCTGATGTTTCCCGCCCAGAGAGGCACGTTGACGATGCGGAGATTGTCGCCGCTTTGTCCAAGGGCCTTGCCGATGGCGCGGCAGAACTGCGCGATGGAGTACACGTGGCCGTCGCTGAGATGATACCAGCCGTTGGCATCGGGACGGCAGCAGAGCATGACGGCCTGCGCCGCGTCCACCGCATGGACCGCGGAAACGGGGAAGGCGCGATTGCGTCCGGGCAGGATCACGAAACCTCTGGAGATGGTCTTGAAGATGGGAAGCAGGCCGCGATCGCCGCTGCCGTAGATGATGGGGGGCCGCAGGACGACGAGCCGCTCGCCGGCGGCGCGATAGAGAATATGCTCGGCAAAGAGCTTGGACCAGCCATAGGCCGATACCGGGCGATCGACGCCGTCCTCGGCGTCGGCGTCGGTGCGGCCCGGCGCGAGGGCGCTGGGGCCGGAGGCGGAAAGACTGGAAACAAAAATCAGGCGCTTGGGAGCGTGGCGAGCCTTGTCCAGAAGGCGCCAGGCCTCGGCGATGGAGGCGGCCGATCCCGCATTGCCGCGCAGATAGCTTCGCCAGTCGCCGCTGAAAAGGACGGCCGCCATATGGATGACGATATCGCGATCGGCCATGGCCTGCGCCAGGCCGCTGCCGCTCATGATATCGCCGCGGATGAGCGTTACGCTCTCAGGGAGGTGGCTCGTATCCGAGGTGGGGCGCACGAAGCAGGTGACGCGGGCGCCCGCGCGGATCAGCAGGGGGATCAGGTGGCGTCCGACAAAGCCCGTGCCGCCTGTGACAAGCACGGAGGCGTCGCGCAGGTGCTCCATGCGGGCCGTAAGGGTATCCAGAAATTCGTCAGGGAGAAAGGTTGCTGTCGCCATAGGGCGGCTCCTTGGTGATGCGCTATATTTTTTCCGCAATATCACGGCGGTAGAGGCGATAGCGCTTGGTGATGCGACCTGAAAAGTCTTCAATCAGGTCGTCAATGGCGGTATTGTCCTCCAGTACCCACGAGCCTTCGACCCGTTTGAAATCGGGGTGCGCGGCCGCCTGTTCCAGCATGTAGTCAAGCAGGAGCAGCGGCAGGCCCATGAGGCGGAATTCCGGCCTGATGCCGAACAGAATGATGCGGTAGTTTCCCCGTATTTCCTTGCGGGCCTTCCAGAAATGCCAGGGAGCGGCAAGGCCGATGCGGCCGTTGAGGCGTTTGAGGAGCGGGTTGAAGTCCGGCAGGGCTACCATGCCCGCCGCGGGAACGCCCCTGTGGAAGAAGAGGACGAAGAAATCCGGTTCCAGATAGGTTTTCAGGTCTCTGACCAGCGCGTCGGCCTCGGCCGGGGGCAGCGGCGTAAAGCCCCAGTTCTGGGACCATGACTCATGGTACAGATCAAGCATGATGCGGATATCCTCGGCCAGGGTGGCCCGGCGGGAACTGCGCCGTGTAAACCGGGCTTCGGCCTTGATGCGGGCGATCTCGTCGCGCAGCCACTGGGGCAGATGAAGGCGTTCCCGCTCAATGAGGTAGGCAAAGAGGTCCTGTTCCTTGCGCAGATGCCAGCTTTCCGCAAGTTCGGCATAGTAGGGAGGGTTCCAGGGCATCATGATGGCGGGAGGGTGGTCGAAACCGTCCACCAGCATACCGCAGGTGTAGTTTGTGGAAGGATTGATGGGCCCGCGCATGAAGTCCATGCCCTGTGCCGACAGCCAGTCGCGGGCGGCGGCAAAGAGGGCATGTGCCGCCGGGCGGTCGTTCCGGCATTCGAAGAAGCCGAAAGCGCCGCAGCGCTCGCGGGCATAGGCGTTGTGATTGTCATCCACGATGGCCGCGATGCGGCCCACAGGGTCTTCGCCGCGCAGGGCAAGAAACAGCTCACGCCGGGCGGCGTTCCAGAAAGGGTGTTTTCCGGGCGTGAGCAGCGCCTTGTCCTGGGCGCGCAGGGGAGGAACCCAGAGAGGGCTCCGGGCATGAATGGCCCACGGCAGGGCTACAAAAGCCTCCAGCGCGGCCCCATCGTGAACCGGAACGACGCGCAACGCGCCGCCCGCGCCGGTGGCAGTGGCATTCCGGCGGTCATCCATGAGCGATTCCACCATACAGACGCAGGGATCCGCGCAGCTCCTCCAGGCTGGAGACACCAAGCCGGGCGCATGCGGCGGGGAGCTCGCTGACGGCGGCGAACGCGCAGTCGGGGCGCAGGAAGTTGCCGGTGCCGATTTGTACGGCATGGGCTCCCGCGAGGATGAATTCCAGCACATCCTCGGCACAGACGATGCCCCCGATACCGATGACGGGAATGGACACGGCGCGGGCGGTCTGCCAGACGCAGCGCAACGCCACAGGTTTGATGGCCGGTCCTGAGAGGCCGCCGGTGACATTGGCCAGACGCGGGCGGCGCGTGGCCACGTCAACAGCCATGCCCGAAAGCGTGTTGATGCAGGAAATGATGTCCGCGCCCGCGGCTTCCACGGCCTGCGCCATGCGGGTGATGTCCGTGACATTGGGGGAAAGCTTGACGATGACGGGTTTGCCGGGGGCCTTGTCGCGCACGGCGCGGGTGACCGCCGCGGCAAGATCGGGATCCTGGCCGAAGAGGATGCCGCCTTCCCTGACGTTGGGGCAGGAGACATTGACTTCCAGCGCGGCAACGCCCGTTTCACCGTTGAGGCGGGCGGCCAGTTCGCCGAACTCTTCCGGCGACGTCGCATAGAGATTGGCCACCACAGGCAGATCCCTCCAGGGCAGCCGCGGCAGCGTGCGCGCGCAGAAGGCTTCCACACCGTCGTTTTGCAGGCCGACGGCATTCAGCATACCGCCGGTCGTTTCCGCGATGCGCGGGCAGGGGTTGCCTTCGCGCGGCTGAAGGGAGAGCCCCTTGACGACAATGCCGCCAAGGCTTGCCAGATCCCCGTAGGGGGCAAATTCCACGCCGTAGCCAAAGGTGCCCGACGCTGTCATGACAGGATTTTTAAGGCGCAGCGTATGGTGTGGCCCGGCAAGCGCAACCGACAAATCCATCGAAGAGTTCATCAAAAATTCCTTTGTGGCCTGAAACCCGCTCCTTCAGAGGGAGAAGACGTTTTGCCACGATGGCAACGCCGGTGCAACCGGCAGCGGTGTCGCCGGAAAAGGGGACGGGCGCGGCCATCCGCTCCTGCGTCCGCGAGCGGTCATCTCTCGCGAGGGTGCTAAAGCGCAATCTGGTCAGCCCAGAAAAC
Source organism: uncultured Desulfovibrio sp. (assembly GCA_934546745.1). GTDB lineage: Bacteria > Desulfobacterota > Desulfovibrionia > Desulfovibrionales > Desulfovibrionaceae > Desulfovibrio. The sequence goes on from CAKTDV010000009.1 coordinate 13,015, forward strand.
GGGGCCATGATTGCAGACCTGCACCAGGCCTTCGCGCTTTTCGGCGACGGGCCATGCCGCTGTTGTGCGGGTAACGCAGCCAAGGCAGGCGCCCACGCCGCAGGCCATGCGGTTTTCCAGTGAAAGCTGGGTACGCGCGCCGTACCGCAGCGCCAGCGAGCGCACCGTTTTCAGAAAGGGCAGGGGGCCGCACGCCAGCACCAGACCTTTCTGCTCCGCATATTCGCGGATGCGTTCCTGCAATGTGTAGATGAAATTATCCAGATCGCCGGGAACGGTTTCCTGCAGCGTATCCAGCGTCACATGTTCGTTGATGCTGTCCACGGGGTAGCAGCTCAGGGGATCGCGGTGGCCAAAAATCATGGAGACGTTCCACGGGTTGGGGTGGCGCGCCACATAGCCCACAAAGGGAACGATGCCCATGCCGCCAGCCAGCAGGAGTGTGGGCGTTTCCGGATCCACCGCAAAGCCGTTGCCCAGCGGTCCCCAGACGCGGATGCGATCACCGGCCCTGAGTTCGGTCATGCGGCGGGTACCCCGCCCGGCGACCTGAAAGAAGCAGATCATATGACGGGCCGTCATGTGACAGATGCCAAAGGGGCGCGCCCAGGGCATTTCCAGGCCGAAGGAAAGGGGGCGCAGCATGACGAACTGGCCGGGACGCCAGTTTTCCCAGTCCGGTCTGGAGATGCGCAGGGCATAGTAGCGGGATTCACCGCCGATCTGGCCGAACGGCACAAGGTCCAGAACTGTCAGGAGTGAGGAAGAGGGAGGCGTAGACATAATACAGAGCTATAAAGAGACTTTTACCGTGGGTCAACAGGATATGGCCGGGCCCCCCATTTTTGCGCCTTCCCTTTTGGAGAAAGCCCGGATATACTGACGCGCCGCGCTGGATCGGCATATGGCGCCTGAAAGGCGGCCTTTCTTCCGGTACAGCCCGGCGCGCAAAAGGAGAAAGCAGAATGAGCAAATCGTTGACCGTCGCCGTCGTGGGCGCTACCGGAGCCGTGGGCCGCGAAATGTTGAAGACCCTGCACGAACGCAACTTCCCGGCCACGGAGGTACGGGCGTTTGCGTCCGCGCGTTCCGCGGGCGACAAGGTGCCCTATGGCAGCGGCGAGCTTGTGGTGCGGGAATTGAAGGAAGACGTTTTTGACGGCGTCGACATCGCCATTTTTTCCGCTGGCGGCGACACGTCGCGGCGGTTCGCCCCCCATGCGGCCCACGCCGGTTCCGTGGTCGTGGACAACTCCGCCGCCTGGCGCATGGACGGGCGTTGTCCGCTGGTCGTGCCCGAAGTCAACCCACGGGCGCTGGAGGAGCATAACGGCATTATCGCCAACCCCAATTGTTCCACCATCCAGATGATCGCCGCGCTCAAGCCTATTTATGACGCGGTGGGCATCACACGCATCGTGGTTTCCACCTATCAGGCCGTCTCCGGCACGGGGCAGAAGGGCATCGAGGAACTGGAGCGCCAGACCCGCGACGTCTTCAATCTGCGCGATCCGGAGTGCAAAACCTATCCCTACCAGATTGCGTTCAACATCCTGCCGCATATCGATGTCTTCCTTGAGAATGACTACACCAAGGAAGAAATGAAGATGGTCAACGAAACCAGGAAGATTCTTGGCGACGACACCGTGCGTGTGACGGCCACCTGTGCCCGTGTGCCCGTGTTTTACGGACATGCCGAGTCGGTGAATGTGGAAACCAGAAAGAAAATGACCGCCAAAGAGTGCCGTGTGCTGCTGTCGCAGGCGCCCGGCGTGAAGGTCTTCGATAACCCCAGGGAGAAGCTGTATCCCATGCCACTGTATGCGGCCGGAACGGACGATGTCTTTGTGGGGCGCATTCGCGAGGACGAAAGCGTTGATAACGGCCTGAATCTCTGGATTGTGGCCGACAATATCCGCAAGGGCGCGGCGCTCAACGCCGTCCAGATTGCGGAAGAGCTGGTGCGGCGCGATTTGCTGGGCGTGAGGGATCGCAACGTCTTCATGTAAATCGTTGTACGCCGCCCGCGCATGGAGGAACTGCGCTGTTTTCCCTGTGCGTGGGCGCGAGTCCCGATCCGGCATGCGCCAAACCATCATAACGCCTTTGTTGTCTGAAACTTCCCCGCACGGTTCCTGACCGCCGGATGCGCCTGTCAGGCGCCGTGTGGGCGACCGCGGATTGAAGCAACCATGGAAGCCGTGGATTTTGACGAATATCTGGCGGCGCTGCTGCACGCGCCCCGTCCCCATACGGGAGTCCTTGCCTTCTACGATCATCGCGTGGGCAGGATATGCGCGGATCAGCGCCTGCTTTTGCTCCCGCTGGATGATCACCTCTGCCTGCGTGGCGACGGCCTCTTTGAAAGCCTGGCCTGCCGGGAGCGCACGGTCTTTGCCCTGGACGGGCATCTGGCACGCCTGCGCGAGGGCGCGGCGGCGCTGCGTCTGCGGCCGCCCTGCTCCTGGGAGGAGGTGCGCGCGCGGATTATGGACGTGGCCCGCGCCTCCGGCCGTGATGACTGCGGCCTGCGTGTGCTTCTGGGGCGCGGTCCCGGCGGCTTTGGCATAGCGCCTTCCGAATGCCCTGTGTCCAGCCTGTACATCGTTGCGCTGGAAAGCGCACCGACGCGGCGGGAAGTTCTTGAGAAGGGGCTCTCCGCCTTTGCCAGCGCCATTCCGCCAAAGCAGCCCTATCTGGCGCGTATCAAGAGCAACAATTATCTGCCGAACGTTCTTATGGCGCAGGAAGCGGCCGAACGCGGTCTGGATGTGGCCATCGCTTTTGACGGGCAGGGGCGCATGTGTGAGGCGGCCATTGCCAGCGTCGGCATTGTGAACGAGACCGGAGCGCTCGTCTGCCCGCCGCCTGAACGCATTCTTGAAGGCACGTCCATGCTGGCCGCTCTTGCGGCGGCGCGAAAGGCGGGCATGTCCGCCCTGCGGCGTGATGTCACACGTGGCGACATTGCGCGCGCGCGGGAAATGCTGCTCTTTACCAGCGCCAGCCTCTGTCTTTCCCTGACATCTTTTGACGGCATTCCCGTGGGCTGCGGCAAGCCCGGACCTGTGGCCCCTCTGTTACGGGAGGAAATGCTGCGCGCCATGCTCCGTGAGGGAGCCTCTTTCTGATGCGCTGTCTGCTGCTGGCCCTGGAAAATACGGAAGCGAGTCTTCTGGAGCGACGCATGGAGGCGCGTATGGCGTTGAACATAGCGCGCGTCATGCGGGACGGCGGCCGTATGGCTCCCTTCGTTGTGTGCTCAAAAGGCGGTTTCCTGGACGCCGCCCTGCGTGAACAGAAAATACCCGGGATGGCGCTGGGAAGGGGGGGGGCGGCGGAGGTGCTGGCCGCCCTGCGTCTGCGCTGGCACTGCCGCCACTGGCGAGGTGTGCTGATCCAGACCTTCGGCCAGGCTTCCGTCTCGCTCGGTACGGCAGTCCGCCGCCTACGTCCAAAGGAAACAACGCTTCTGGCGCATGCCTTCCTTATGGCCCCTCCTTCTCGTACCCTCCTCCAGGGGCGCTGGCGGCGCAATCTTGCCGCGGCGGATTGCATTTTCTGCGGTTCCGGGCACGTGCGGGAACGTCTTGCGGAACACAGCCTTGATGGGCCGACGCCGCAAGGGCCGGGAGAGCGCCGCCTGATCCCTCTGCCGCCCGCCGTAGACAGTGAAAGCGCAAGCCTGTTGCGGAACGTCCCTGCCGTTGCGGAAGAAGGGCGGCGCTTTATCTTCTGTATGCGGGAAAGCCTGCTTCCCCGTTCAGGGGCCGCGCTTGTGACACGCGCCATGGCCGCCCTATGGCAGCGTATGGATTTGCCGCCGTGGGAAGTGCGCCTCTACGGCGGTGGCGATCGCCTTATGGAGATTCTTGAAAAAGCGCGCTCTCTCGGCGTTGCGTCACGGCTTTCTCTGCTGGGAGAGCAGCATGACGACGTCATGGACGAGGCCCTGCGGCGGGCGCATGCCTGGCTTGTGCCCGGCAGCTCGCCGGAGGAAGCGCCGGTGACGCTCTGGGCCGGACTGGCGGCCGGTATGCCGGCCATCGTCAGCCAGGGTGCGCTTCATGAGGAACGGTTGCGGGATTGTGGGGACGCCGTGCTGTTTTTTGAGGAGGGCAATCCGCAGGATCTGGCGGGAGCCATGATCAGGATCATGCAGGATGCCTCCCTGCGGCGCGCGCTTTCCGGGCGTGGGCGCGAGGCGGTTCTGCGCCGCCTGCCGGACGACGCCGCCCGTGAGCTGTGCGTCTTTTTTGAAAAATGGTATACCCGGCGGGGCTGGGTCGCGCATCCTGAACAGAGCTCCGCCGTCCGGGAAAAAACGGGTGACGGCGATGAACGCGCCTCCTCTGGCGGTTAGCCTTTCGTTGCGGCCACATCTTCGCGGTGAAGCCGCGCCCATTTTTTGAACACGACCGTTTCGGTCAAACCTCCCGTCGCGAGTCTTCATGTTTCCATCCTCAGTCGCCCCATCCGTCGACTGACACCGCACCCGACGGTGAGAGGTCGTGCGGCTTGCCTCTCCCTGAAGGGAGAGGCTGCGTAAAAGGTTTTTACCGGATTGACCAGTGTGTCAAGAAGCGCTTTTCCCCTGAAGGGGAAGGTTTCAGACCACAAAGGAAATTTTGATGAAGTGCAAGATTTGTAAAGAAACCGCTGTGGTCGCTCTCCGTAGTCATAATACGGCGTTCTGTGCCAGGTGTTACCTGGATTTTTTTGCGCGCCAGGTGGAGCGCGGTATCGAAAGCCAGAAGCTGTTTACCCGTGAGGAAAAGATCCTCGTGGCGCTTTCCGGCGGCAAGGATTCGCTGGGGCTCATGCTTGAGCTGGCGCGTCAGGGCTACAACGTGACTGGTCTGCATATCGATTTGGGCATTCCCGGCTCTTCTCCGGCGGCGCGGGGTGTCGTGGAGCGTTTTTGCGCCCGGCACAATCTGAAACTCATGGTGAAGGAGATGGCGGCGGAAGGTCTGGCCATTCCCCAGGTCAAGGCGCGTCTCAGACGCCCCGTATGTTCGGTCTGCGGCAAGATCAAGCGGCATTTCTTCAACAGGGCGGCTCTGGACGGCGGTTTTGACGCGCTGGCGACAGGACATAATCTGGATGACGAGGCAGCCCGTCTTTTCAGCAATACGCTTCGCTGGGATACGGCCTACCTCTCGGATCAGGGACCCCGCCTGGACGGCGAAGATGGCTTTGCCCGCAAGGTCAAGCCGCTGTGGCGCCTGACGGAATTTGAAACGGCCAACTATGCCTTTCTCATGGGGATTGAACATCACTACGCGCCGTGCCCCTACAGCCCCGGCGCGAGTTTCACTACCCTCAAGGGGCTGTTGCAACGTCTTGAAGCCGCCATGCCAGGGCGTAAACTGGACTTTTATCAGGGCTTTCTCAAGCGTGGGCGGCCTGTCTTCGCCCGTCGGGAGGCGGAGGAGGGAGAAACGCTTTCGCCCTGTCTGTCCTGCGGGTATCCCACGTCTTCAGGTGATATCTGCGGCGTATGCCGTATCCGTGAAGCCCTGAAGGAGATGGGCGCGTGAATCTGTGGCAAAAAATTCTGCGTTGCGGCGGTCTGACGCCGGGCAACGTTATTTCCTACCTCTCTCTGCAACATATGTATTTCTGGGGGAAGGTGCTGGGTACGCTGCGTCTGCGTTGCAAAGCCGTGCTGCTGGGGGTGCGCCTCGGCCAGGGGGTGCGAGCGCATGGCCCCGTCGGGCTGCTGCGCTGGCCCGGCAGCCACATTGAAATAGGCGATGGCGTCAGCATCATTTCCTCGTGGCGGCGATCGACTGCCTGCACGTTGGCGGCTCCTACGCGCCTGCGTACCTTTGGCCCAAAGGCAGTCATCAGCATCGGGGCCGCCTGTGAATTGTCAGGAACCTCCATTGCTGTGCGTTCCACCGCGGTCACATTGGGACGGCAGGTGCTGGTAGGCCCTCATTGTGTTATTACGGATGCGGATTTTCATGCGCCGTGGCCTCCCGAAGATCGGGCGGTATCCCCCGGCATGGATCGTGATCGCCCCGTGTGCATCGATGACTACGTTTGGATTGGCATGAACTGTCAGATACTCAAGGGCGTTCATATCGGGCGCGGCGCCATTATTGGCGCGGGCAGCGTGGTAACGCGCGATGTCCCTCCCTTCTGCCTGGCGGCAGGGAATCCCGCACGTGTTATTCGAGTACTGGAAGGTAAAGAGGAAAGATAGATCCTTGGGGTGAATGTTTCCCGTGGAACAATTGAATACAATGAAAAGAGCCCCTCTTTTTTGCCGTTAAACGCGCGGGGAAAGAGAGGCTCTTTTTTTTATCCTATTTTTTGTGCAGGCCCAGTTGCGCGACAACGGCTTCCGCCCCGATGCGGGCGTATTCCGCAATGTCTTTGCCTTCACGGGCATTGTCCGGGAGGAGCAGTACAGGTGTGTTGGCAAGTTCCGGACGGGGATGTACGCCATAGGCCGCGGGGAACGTATTATGGAAATACATGTCCTGGAAGCCGGAGAATTTCAGGCTGTGGGCTGTGGCATCCAGTACCGCATGTTCGTTGGCGTCAATAAGCTTGAGGGCCTTGGCGTTGCGCAGGCCCGCAAGGCATTCCCCACCCTGCGTGCAGGCAATATGGCCGTGACGGTTGGCTTCGATCATGGCGTCCATAATTTGCTGTTCCGTCACCTGAACAACCTGGAAGGCGCGCTCACCGCCCGCCTCGATGAAGCGTTGGGCAAGTGCCTTGACGCGAGGGAAGGAAACGGGATTTCCAATCATGGCGGCCTGCGCCACACTTGGTGTGACGCTTACGGGAGCCCATGTGCGTTGATTCGCCGGAGCGGCATAATAGCGGTAGACGGGGTCGGCATGTTCGCTCTGGACGCCGAAGATGCGCGGCAGGCTGGTGATAATGTCCAAATCCAGCATCTTGAGGAAACCGCACATGATGGCGGTAATATTGCCCGCATTGCCTATGGGCACAAAAAGACAAAGATCCGACGCGTCCCAGCCGTACCACTGTGCGACTTCATAGGCGTAGGATTCCTGTCCGAGAATGCGCCAGCTGTTTTTGGAGTTGAGCAGCGCCACGCGGTAATGTTCGGCCAGATGCTCCACGACCTTCATGCAGTCGTCAAAGACGCCGGGCAGTTCCAGCACTTTTGCGCCGCTGCCCAGAGGCTGTGAAAGCTGTTGCGGCGTCACCTTGCCATGCGGCAGCAGCACTACGGATGTGAGCGGCGCGCCGACATAGGACGCATAGAGCGCGGCGGCGGCGGAGGTGTCGCCGGTGGAGGCGCAGACCGTCAGTATTTCTTCCCAGTTGTGGCGGCGGCAGAGCCATTTCAGGTAGCTGAAGGCGCAGGCCATGCCTCTGTCCTTGAATGAGGCGCTGGGATTCTGGCCGTCGTTCTTGTAGGCAAAGGGGATGCCGATCTGATCCCGAAGCGCGGGGGCGGCTTCGATGATGGGGGTGAGCCCTTCGCCCAGATAGACGATATCTTCCTCGTCCATCAGCGGTGCCAGCAATTCATAGTAGCGGAAAATGCCGCGCAGCGCCGTGGAGCGCGTTGCCGCGCGACCGTCGAACAGGGCGCGCCACTGTTCTCCACTGGTGGCGCGCAACGCGTCAAACCGGGTGTTTTCCAGCAGGAAGACACCCCCGCAATCAGGGCAGGTATAGAGCAGGCTGTCTCCGGGGCGGCGTGTGCCGCAGCCGAGGCAGACATATTCCATGTTGCCCCTGTAGGACGGAAAATCATGGTGGTTCACAGAACAAAACTCCTTGCCCTCCGGAAATGCCTGGCAACGCCCGTTGCCAGCTCTCGAAGGGCCTTCCGGGATTAGTGGCGGTTATAGAAGTTGATCAGGCAGCCATCAAGGATAATCTGCCGCTCATCGTCCGTCAGCCCGCTGAGGGTAAAGTTCAGCGGCTGTGCGGATGCGCCGCCGGCGGGCAGCAGCCAGCCCTGGATGCGTTCCTGTTTTTCCGCAATCGCCTTGCGGATATGCGGCAGGGCGATGACGTCGTCCACATGCAGGCGTTGCGCCAGATCGGCATCCGCAATGAGGGGCAGCATTCCCCAGTTGATAAGGTTGGAGCGGTAGCGCTTGGTGGCGTATTCCGCGGCAAGGTTGGCCCAGCCGCCCAGAACCTTCTGGCAGGAGGCGGCCTGTTCGCGGGCGGATCCGTCGCCCGGCTTCAGGGCGAAGATGGTGGAACCGATGCCCGTATCCGCGAGGGAGGAACCGCAGAGGGCGGCATAGGCGGCGGCATCGGCGCTGTTGAGGGCCGCGCACAGAGCCCGCACATTGTCCAGCAGGGCGGCGTCGGCGGCATTGGCAAGGCGGGCCGTTTCCAGCGCCTGGGTCGCCTTCGCGCGGCCCACATACGCCGGATCCTTGCGGGACAGCGTGAATTCAGAGAGGCGCAGCGGGTTGGAGCGCAGGGACGAGGTTTCGCCAGAGGGAATCAGTTCGTCCGTTGTCGTGACGGGATCGGTAATGACGGAAGCCACCTTGAGCAGCAGGTGTTCTGTCAGCGGACTCATATGCGGCCAGTCGGTGATGTTGGGGCCGAATTGGAGTTCTGTTTCCGGCTTTGGCTGATTGTAGCCGTTATAGACGCGGCGGGCATAGAGGTTTGCGTCAAAATCATACGTCAGATCGGGGTTGAGGCGGGGATCCGTCCAGTCAAGATCGGTGGCGGGAGTGAGCCTGCCCCCGTTGGCCGCTGTGGCCGCGATGGAACGGGCGTCCATGAGCGCGACGGCGCTGGCCTGTCCGTTGCCGGGCTTGGAGCCTTCGCGGTTGGGAAAGTTGCGCGTGGAGTGGCGGATGGACAGCGCGCCGTGCGCGGGCGTATCCCCCGCGCCGAAGCAGGGGCCGCAGAAGGCGTTCTTGATGATGGCGCCCGCCGCCATGAGTTTCGCCGCGGCGCCGTTACGGACAAGAGCGAGGGACTGCGGTTCGCTGGCCGGGTAGACGGAGAGAGAGAACGCGCCGTTGCCCGTGCTTTGGCCGTCGAGGATGGCGGAGGCCAGCATGCAGTTTTCAAAGGAGCCCCCCGCGCAACCGGCGATGACGCCCTGATCCGTCCAGACGCCGCCGTCGTGCATCTTGGCGCGCAGGCGCAATCCTTCGCCCGCCTTTCCGAATTGCCTGTGTGCCTCCTCTTCCGCCGTGGCCAGCAGATCGCCGGCATGGCGGAGGAATTCCGCAATGGGGTAAGCGTTGCTGGGGTGGAAGGGAAGGGCGATCATGGGTTGTACGGCGGCAAGATCGATGCGGATCAGACGGTCGTAGCAGGCGGGGGCTTCGAGCTTCAGCTCCGTATAGTCTCCCGCGCGGCCGTGCAGGGTCAGATAGTCGCGTACCTTGCCATCCGTGCGCCAGATGGAGGAGAGACAGGTCGTTTCCGTCGTCATGACATCAATACCGCAGCGGTACTCCACAGAAAGTCCGTCCACGCCGGGGCCGGCAAATTCCATGACGCGATTTTTGACGAAACCGTTTTTGAAGACGGCGCGGATGATGGCCAGGGCCACATCCTGCGGGCCGACGCCGGGCTGCGGCGTATTTTCCAGCCAGACGAGGACGACTTCCGGGGCGCTCACGTCGTAGGTCTTGCCGAGGAGCTGTTTGACCAGTTCGGGGCCGCCTTCGCCGATGGCCATGGAGCCCAGCGCGCCGTAGCGGGTGTGGCTGTCCGAACCGAGAATCATTTTGCCGCAACCGGCCAGCATTTCACGGGCATACTGATGGATGACGGCCATATGTGGCGGAACGAAGATGCCGCCGTATTTCTGGGCGGCTGTGAGCCCGAACAGATGGTCGTCCTCATTGATGGTGCCGCCTACGGCGCACAGGCTGTTATGGCAGTTGGTGAGGGCGTAGGGCATGGGGAAGCGCTCAAGACCGCTGGCGCGGGCCGTCTGTATGATGCCCACATAGGTGATGTCGTGCGAGGCCAGCGCGTCGAAACGCAGGCGCAGGGTACCGTCCCGCGCTGTGGAGGTGTCGTGTGCGGCAAGGATGCGGTGCGCAAGCGTGTTGTTGCGGGCCTGCGCGGTATCGATGCCGCGCGCGGCGGCCTCGCCGGAGGAAAGCAGGGCGTCGCCGTCAACGATGACGGCATTGTCGTCAAGCTGGATCATGGGGAAATCCTTTGCGGAAAAGGGTTGCGCGGGGACACATCAGCAGTGCCTGCCCGCGTGGAAGAAAAACAGCAGCGCCGCGCACAGCAGGAACACGCAGCCCGCGCCCAGATGCAGCCGCCGCTGAAAGAGGGGACTCGAAAAGACGCGGCGAAGCCGGGAGAGCAGCCATGCCAGCGTACTGAACCAGATCAGGCAGAGCAGAGACAGTGTGCCGCCCAGCGCCAGAAACTGCGGCCAGAGGGGTGCCGTATGCGTCATGAACTGCGGCAGCAGCGTCAGGAAGGAAAGAACGGCCTTGGGATTCAGCGCGTTGGTCAGAAAGCCCTGCCGGAACGCCGCGCCGCGCGTCATGAGGGGGGCGGGCGGAGGCGTGCCGTCGTGGGTGTGGGCGACAGTGCCGGCCATGCGCAGCCCGTGTCGGAGGGAGGCGAGGCCGATCCAGACAAGATAGGCCATGCCCGCGTATGTCAGAAGGCCGAAGAGCGAAGGTGAGGCGGCAATGATGGCGGAAAGCCCGATCATGGCGGCGCAGGTGTGCAGAAGAATACCGCAGGCCACGCCCAGCGCGGCGGCCTGTCCGCGTGCGCGGCCCTCGGCAAGCGCTATGCGCAGGATCAGAACGAAGTCCGGCCCGGGCAGAACGACCATCAGGGCCGCTACGGGAACAAAGAGAATAAGCGCGTCCATCTGCGGGGAAAAAGCGGGGGGAGCGCCGGAAGCTTCCCCCGTCTTCCACTAGAGGTTTTCGCCGATGATGTCGCCAAAAGCGCGGCAGCCCACGACCTTGGCCCCATCCACCTGCGCGGCGAGATCCACGGTCACGGCCCCGTTGCCAATGGCCTTTGCCACCGCATTGCGGATGCGTTCGGCCGCCTTCGGCACGCCGATATGCTCCAGCATGAGCGCACCGCAGAGGATGACGCTGCCGGGATTGGCCTTGTCCTGTCCGGCAATGGTGGGGGCTGTGCCGTGCGTGGCCTCATAGAAGGCCAGGGTATCGGACATGTTGACGCCGGGAGCAAGGCCGAGGCCCCCCACCTGGGCGGCCAGCGCGTCGGAGAGGTAGTCGCCGTTGAGGTTTGGCGTGGCGATGACGGAATACTGTTCGGGGCGCAGCAGCGCCTCCTGGAACATGGCGTCCGCAATGCGATCCTTGACGACGAGTTTTCCGGGCGCGGCGTCCTTTTCCGTGCAGGTGCTGTCGCCGAATTCCTCGGCGGCCAGATCGTAGCCCCACTGGCGGAAAGCCCCCTCGGTGAACTTCATGATATTGCCCTTGTGGACAAGGGTCAGGCTGGAGCGGCCCGTATCCAGCGCAAAGCGCAGGGCCCGGCGCACAAGGCGTTTTGAACCCTGTTCCGTCATGGGTTTGATGCCCACGGCGGCGGTATCGCCGATTTTCGTCACGCCCAGCTCGTCGCGCAGAAAGGCGATGAGCTTTCTGGCTTCGGGCGTGTTGGCCTGATACTCGATGCCGGCGTAGACGTCTTCCGTATTTTCACGGAAAATGACCATATCCACTTTTTCAGGGTGCTTGACCGGTGTCTGCAATCCTTCGAAATGACGCACGGGGCGGATGCAGGCATAGAGATCCAGCGTATGCCGCAGGGCCACGTTCAGGCTGCGCATACCGGTACCCACGGGAGTACCGAGGGGGCCCTTCATGGCCACAGCCGCGCCGCGCAGTGTCTGGACGGTTTCCTCAGGCAGAGGGTTGCCCGTTTCCTTCAGGGCCTTTTCCCCGGCCAGCAGCTCCACCCACTCGATGCGCATGTCGCTTTCCCTGGCCAGCGCGGCGTCAATGACGGGCCGGGCGGCGTTCCAGATTTCCGGCCCGATGCCGTCGCCTTCGATCCAGTAGACAGTTTTTTTCATCAACATATCCTTTATGGGTTGAAACCACCCCTCGCGGGGGCATGGGCGTCACCGCGCTAATCGTCAGCCTGCCGCGCTTCCTGGCGCAGGGCCTGTGCCCGCTTGAGGAGCTGTTCAAGCTGGATGTCCACGCCGAGCACACCCACGATATTGTCCTTTTCGTCCGTGACGGCGCAGGAGACGGTGATAATCAGTTTGCCCGTGAAATGGGACTGGTAGACATCCATGATGTGCAGGTCGCCGGTTCGCATGGGCATCCTGAACCATTCGCGCTGCGAAAAGTCGTAGCCTATGGGCAGGGCCTGATACGTTTCCTTGTAGGCGGGATCCGTGATGGTCGCGCACTTGAGGCTGCCGCTGGTGTCCGTCAGGTAGAGGTACTGGATGAAGGGGTACTCGGCGGCGAAGGAGTCCAGGCGGGCGCAGGCCTGTTTGCCGAAGTCGCGAAGTTCCTCTCTGGAGGCCAGCTTGACAATGAGATGCGCGGCCAGATCTCCGGCCAGCTGCTTCATCTTGTCGAATTCGGTGGTAAAGAGTTCGGGCATGAAACGCTGCACCAGCGCCTGCATCTCGTCATGCGACATGTGGGTCGTGCGGCCGTTTTCATACAGTTCCTCGATGGCGTCATAGATATGGCCCACGGCCGGATGCTTCTTGGAGACCTGCCGTTCTCCGGACAGACGGAGGTTGTTGTTGATCCAGTAGGCGATGCCCGCACGGCCGGTCTTGTCCGTGATGATGATGGGAACGGAACGGCCGAGAAGGCGGCGCGTATCGAAGATGTTGTATATTTCCTCGTTCTTTGCCAGTCCGTCGGCATGCACGCCCGCGCTGGTGGCGTTGAAGTCCCGGCCCACAAAGGGGTAGTTGTGGGGAATGCGGTAATCCAGCTCTTTTTCAAAGAAGTCCGCAACCTCGCTGAGAATGGCCGTATCCGCCGCTCCGTCGTCGCCGGTCAGGGAAATGTACTCAATGATCAGCGCTTCCAGCGGCGTGTTCCCCGTGCGTTCGCCAAAGCCGAACAGCGTACTGTTGACGGCGCCGCAGCCGTAGAGCCATGCCGTGACGCCGTTGACCAGCACCTTGTGGAAATCGTTATGGCCGTGCCATTCCAGCCATTCGCCGGGCACGCCGGCCTCGTCGGTAAAGGCGCGCACCACGCGTTGCACGGAACGCGGCAGGGCCGCGCCGGGATAGGGGACGCCATAGCCCATGGTGTCACAGAGGCGGATCTTGACGGGCATGCCGCTCTGCTGGGAAAGCTGCATGAGGCGCTGCGCCAGCGGCAGGCAGAAGCCGTAAATATCGGCGCGTGTCACGTCCTCGAAATGGCAGCGCGGAATGATGCCCCATTCCAGCGCCTTTTCGGCAAGGCCCACGTACATGTCCAGAGCCTGCTGTCGCGTTTTGCCCAGCTTGAGGAAAATATGGTAGTCCGACACGCTGGTCAGCATGCCCGTCTCATCAAATTCCATGTCGCGCGCCAGCCGGAGATCCTCCTTGTTGGCGCGAATCCACGCGGTGACACGGGGGAAGCGGTAGCCCCGCGCGCGGCAGATGTCGACGCACCTGCGATCGCGGGCGGAGTAAAGAAAAAACTCCGAGGCCGAGATCAGACCCGACTTGCCGCCGAGACGGTGCAGGAAGTCGAACATCCTGGCCACCTGCTTGACGGTGTAGGGCGGGCGGGCCTGCTGGCCGTCGCGAAAGGTCGTATCGGTGATGCGCATTTGTTCCGCCGGACGCGGCGCAAGCAGGGTTTCGTCGAACGTGGTCCGGCAAATGCTGGTATACGGAAAAATTTCGCGGTACAGCTGCGGTTCGTCGCAATTCTGCAACTGCAGGGGACGGCTGCTGCCCGTATGGTGAAGTACGCTCATGGTGAACCGCCTGTGCGCCCTCAGCGGGCGAAAGAGACATTGTGAAGCGGATAATATACGGATATTTGCGCGTAGCGTCAAAGCCCTTCCCCGAAGGGTCTCCCGTCCTCTTGCCAGCGGCGGAAAAATGCCCGATTGTATGCCGCAAGGAGTGACTATGTCGGCACTGGTGCAGTATCCCTCCGCCGGATGCGTGGTGGAGTATTTGGAAGGCAATGCGGTTCAAATCGCTCTTGTCATGGAAGAAAACGGAGGCAAGTTGCGGCTGTTGCTGCCCAACAGGCGGGAAACACGCCTGGCAGGCGCGCGCCTGCTGCCCTGGGCCGGGCCGGTTCTTGAGGGGTCGCCGGGCAAGGACGCCTGCGTCAGGGCGCTGGAAGCCTGTCGCCGCAAACGTGAGGAAGCGGCCGATGCCGTGCCCGTACTGGATATATGGGAAATGGCGCAGGGCGAGGTTCCCGAGGCATCGGCTTCCTGGTTCGCTGAGCTGGCCGGTCTTCCGGCGGATGCCGACGGGGTGGCGGCCTGCGGCAGGGCCCTGCTGGCCTGCAAAAGCCATTTTCGTTTTCAGCCGCCCCTGTTTCAGGTTTTTGACGCGGAGACGGTGGAAAAGCGCCTGAACGAGCAGCGCGAGCGCGAGGAACGCGAGAACCTCATTGCGGGCGGCGCGGCGTTTCTGCGTGCGCTGCTGGAGAGCGCCGGAAGACGGGGGGGCCAGACGGCGGGTGATGCCGTTCCGCCTCCCGCGCCGGAAGTGGCGGCGCGTTTGCGTGGGATTCTCTTCACGCGCATGGCCGACCCCGAGACGCAGGAGGACGAAGCTCTGTGGCGTATGCTCTCCAAGGGATTGCCCGATGTGCCGCATCTGCCGTACCAGCTGCTGGCGGCCTGGGGAGAGATTCCGCCCCATTACAATTTCTGGCTGGATCGCGCGGGCTATGCGCCCGGCGATGTCTGGTGGCATGGGTACCGTGAGGAGGTGGAACGCCTGCTGGCCGAAAGCGCCGCTGTGGAGCTGCCGTCCTGCGATCTGCCCTTTGTCAGCATTGACAGCGCCAGCACGCGTGATGTGGACGATGCCTTTTTTGTGGAGGAGCTTCCCGAAGGCGGCTGGCGTCTGACGCTGGCGCTGGCCTGCCCAGCCCTGTGCTGGCCCTTTGGCGGCGCGTTTGACAAGGCCGTGCTGCGGCGCGGCACAAGTATCTATCTGCCGGAAGGCAACTGCCATATGCTGCCGGAATGTCTGGGCACCGATCTGCTTTCGCTTGCGGCCGGGCGGCGTCTTCCGGCGTTGTGCGTGCGCGTGGATATCCGTCCGGACGGCACGTTCGGCGGCTGCGTCCTGAGCCTTGCCCGCGTCCGTCTGGAGGCGAATCTGACCTATACGGACTGTCAGGAGGTTCTGGACGCCGGGGACGAAAACCGCGCTCCCGACGCGGACAATCCCGCAACGCCCTTCGCCGGGCAGCTGCGTCTTGGCAGGGCGCTTGCCCGGGCGCGGCAGAATGCGCGCATTGCGGACGGGGCCGTCGTCATGGAGCGCCCCGATCCTTCGGTGACGCTGGTGGGCGAGGGCGCGGACGTGCGTGTTTATGTGGCCCAGGACAAACCCTGCCCGGATACGCAGGCCATGATTGCGGAAATGATGATTCTTGCCAGCGCTGCCGTGGCCGACTGGGGAGCGGAGCGATCCCTGCCCCTGCTGCACCGGACACAGGATGTGGCCCTGCCCCGCGAATATGCGGGCGTCTGGTCCGAGCCGCAGGACATGGCGCGCATCATGCGCGCGCTCATTCCCTCAAGCCTTGAGGTGCAGGCGCGTCCGCACGCCGCGTTGGGCCTGGCCCGCTACGCGCCCATGACGTCTCCCCTGCGCCGCTATTCCGACCTCGTCAATGAGGCGCAGTTGACGCATATGCTGCTTCACGGCACGCCGCGCTGGACCGCGGAAGAGCTGCAACCGCTGCTCACCTCCGTCAATGTCGCGCTGGAGGCCGCGGGACAGGTGCAGCGTTTCCGCCCCCGTTACTGGAAGCTGCTCTATTTCCGCCAGCAGGGGGACAGAGTCTGGTGGGATGGCGTCATTACGGAAGAAAACGATCTTGTTGTCAGCGTGAGCCTTCCGGAAGAAGGGCTTTTTGTGCGCGGGCGGCGGCGGCTCTTTGACGAACGCGCCTGCCCCGGCATGGCCGTGCGGGTACGCATCGGCAAGGTCAATCCGCTGTATAATGAAATTTCCATCGTGGAAGCCGTGACGAGTGAATAACCGCCATAACGAAGGGGAGACACATGGGGATCTTATGTCTGTTGCTGGCCTATGTCGCGGGCTCTGTGCCCTGGGGCCTGGTCATCGCGCGCGTTTTCTGCGGGATTGATCCGCGGCTGGGCGGCAGTCGCAATACCGGCGCAACCAACGTCGCCCGTCTCTGCGGTTTTGGCTGGGGGGTGCTGACGCTGCTGTGCGATCTGGGCAAAGGCGCGTTGCCTGTGGCGCTGGCCCTGTGGGCGGATTTGCCGACGGTGTGGGTTTCCCTCACCGGTCTTGCCGCGGTTCTGGGGCACGTCTTTTCCTGCTTCATGCACTTTCGCGGGGGCAAGGCCGTGGCGACAAGCATCGGCGTTTTCCTGCCCATTGCCTTCTGGCCCCTCCTTGCGGCCTGTCTCTGCTGCGTGGCGGTCATCTGGCGGAGCGGTTTCGTTTCCGCGGGTTCCCTGACGCTGGTGGGCGTCCTGCCCGTGGCGCTCGTGGCGGCAGGCATGACGGCGTGGCTCCCCCTTGCCCTGTGCGTCGCCGCCATTGTCGTCTGGAAGCACAGGGAAAACATCGGCCGTCTTCTTGATGGCACGGAAAAACCCTGGCTCAGAAGCGGGCGGAAGTCCGCATAGGGCCGGGGAAGCGGTTCCGCCCGCGCACAGCGGGAAAAAGAGGGTTTTTCCCTGTGCGTGGGCGCCTGTGTCCGCTCCTGTCTCCGTCAGAGCGAGGACGGCCAAAAAAAGCACGTAAGATATTATGTAACGGAGGGGGCTTTTTCAAGATCCCCCTCCGTCGTTTGATCCAGAGGCGGAGGCGCCGCCAACGGCTCCGGGAGCGTTACCGGACTACAGCACCACAACGGGCTTGATCATGTCGCGCGGCTTGTCCTTCATCATGAGAAGGGCCTTTTCAATATGCTCAAATCCCTGGAAGCGGTGCGTCAGCAGCGGGGCCACATCCAGACGTTTCGTCACCAGCAGGCTGGCCAGTTTTTCCATACGCAGCCGGCCGCCGGGCATGAGGCCACCCGCCACGGTCTTGTGGCCCATGCCGCATCCCCATTCCACACGGGGGATTTTGACGAAATCGCCCGAACCGAGGTAGTTGACGTTGCCGATGCGGCCTCCCGGTTTGAGTACGCGGATGACCTCGGCGAAGGTATCGACGTCGCCGCCCGCGATAATGGCCTTGTCAACGCCCTTGCCGCCGGTCTTTTCCATAACCTGCGTCACGATATCGCCATCGCGGTAGTTGATGATGTCCGTCGCGCCGTAGCGGCGCGCCGTCTCGATGCAGACAGGCCGAGACCCTACGGCAAAAATCTCACCCGCGCCCCGTAAGGCGGCTCCGGCCACACCCATAAGGCCCACGGGGCCGATGCCCACCACAAGGACGGAATCGCCGTACTGTACGTCGGCCAGCTCCGATCCGTGCAGGCCGGTGGGCACCATGTCGCTGAGCATGACGGCCTCGGCGGGGTCAATGCCTTCCGGCAGGTGCGCCAGATTGCCGTCAGCGTCGTTCACATGAAACACCTCGGCAAAGACGCCGTCCTTGAAGTTGGAAAATTTCCACCCGGCAAGCATGCCCCCGGAGTGCATGGAAAATCCGGCCTGAGCCTCAAGGGAATTCCAGTCCGGCGTAATGGCGGGGACAATGACCTTGTCGCCGGGTTTGAAATCGCGTACAACCGCGCCGGTTTCCACGACTTCGCCCACAGCCTCGTGCCCCAGAATCATATCGTGCCGGTCTCCCAGGGCGCCTTCCCAGACGGTGTGGACATCCGAGGTACAAGGTGAGATGGCAATGGGGCGCACCAGCGCATCCAGAGGCCCGCACTGGGGCTTTTCCTTTTCAATCCAACCAACCTTGTTCAGGGACAACATGGCGAAACCTTTCATGTGAGGCTCCTTGTGGTGTTGTTGCATATGCGTGCGGGGGAGGGGGCTCCCCAACGTGTCGTAAAAAACAGTGCCACAGAATTTTTTTATCGTGTCCACAACGAAAAGTCAATTTTTCACAAGCGTGTTTCGGGGAGGTGGGCGGGGCGGCGGGAGTGTGCGTCGAAGCAAGGAAGAGGGGGAGAATCCTTCCCTTGCGTGGAAAGATTCTCCCCCGTTTTTCGGCGTTTTCAGTTTTTTTACAGGCTTACTTGGCGGCGGCGACCTTCTCCTGGCCGTCCCAGACCTTGTCGGCCTTGGGAAGCACGGGCAGGAGCTTCAGCCACGGGTTGCTTTCCAGAACGGCGGGATCCTGCTGCATCTTGCGGCTGAATTCCAGAATGGGCGGCACGATGCTCTTGATATCGCCGGCCAGCGCGGGGCTGATGCGGTACTTTGTGGCCTGCTGTGCGAGATCGACGGCCTTCTGGCTGCATTCCGCGGAGGTCATGAGCGTTGTGAGCGTTTTGGCGGGATTATGGAAGCCGACGCTGTTTTCCGCGGACACGTAATCCCAGAAAAGCTGGCCCTTGCGCACCATTTCGCGGGCTTCGGCCATGAGTTCCTTGTATTGCGGATGCAGGTTGCCGGGGTTGGCGGCGATATCCGCATTGGCAAGGCGAATGGCCTCGTGGGCCTTGACGGAGATTTCCTGTGCCTTGAGGAGCTGATCAAAGCTCTTCTTCTGGGTGTAGAGGACGCGATCGCGCAGGTAATCGGCGGTCTTGTCGGCATGGCACTGGCGGCAGGCGCGCAGTTCGGGATCCTTGAGCGGCGAGGTCATCCAGTGGCTGGAGACCTTTTTGCCGTCCACGCGCTGATAGGGCATGTGGCAGTCGGCGCAGGAGACGCCCGCCGCGCCGTGCGGACCGTCCTGGAAGGTCTCGAATTCGGGATGCTGCATCTTGATCATGGGCACCTTGGAGGCGGCATGTACCCAGTCCGCGAAGGGGCCGGGCTTGCCGTCGGCACCCTTGGGGCCGTGTCCCTTGTAATATTGATAGATGTCTTCGGGATCAAAGCCGTTGTCCCACGGGAAGACCGGGCGGCCGGCGGGGCCGTTGTCCTTGTGGGTGAAATAGTATTCCACATGGCACTGCGCACAGACATAGGTACGCTTCTCATTGCGGCTCAGGGTGTTCCAGTCCTTGCCGCTGCGCTTGAGCCAGTCCTTGAGAGGCTCGGAGTAGGGGCGCAGCTCCATGGTCCTGGGATCGTGGCAGTTGGCGCAGCCGATGGTCTCGTCCTTGCCGTCGATGGCGTCCTTGCCGCGGAAGGTGTTGACGTCCTTGCTCCAGAAGCCGTCGCCGTACTGCTTGACCCAGGTCATCATCTTGGGGGTTTTGCAGTTCCAGCACGTGGCGGGAAGGACGCCCTTCTCGCCATAGCGGTTGATGCGGTCGATGTTGACAAAATCCTCTATGGCATAGGTATGGCCGCGCGCCTCATTGTATTCGTACATGAAGGGGTAGCCCAGCCAGAGGTTCTTGAGATAGGGCTGCGCGTGCTTCCAGCCCTTGGGGAGCGGGTTGACGTTGTCGTTTTTGTGAAAGGGAACGGAACCCTTGTACTCCGTCATCGCGCTGCTTTCGTTGTTTTTCATGTAGGAGGCGTATTGCAGCGGGAAGTCTTTGGCGAAGTCGGAAAGGCGCGTGGCATCTTCCTTGATGGAGGTGGAATAGACGGGGGGCTTGAGTTCCGTGCTGACGTCGTTGCAGCCGCTGACAGCCGCAACGCCCAGCAGTGCCAGCGTTGCGAACGCGGAGTGGAGAAGCTTGCTATTCATAGGCGACGATCCTCGTGCTGATGGGCTTGTGCCGCATGTGCGCCACATTGCGGTGGCAGTCGACGCAGTACGGCTTGACGTTCATGCTGGCCACATCGGTATTGGTGGCGGTGTGGCAGGCAATGCAGTTGGCGTTGACGGCGGCGCGCGTCGTATCGCCGGGACAGGGCGGCACGTCCTTGCCCTGTACGTTGGCAAGGAAATCCCGTAGTCCTTCCTTTGCCTTGAAGGGCAGTTTTGCCATCAGGTTGTGGGGGGCGTGGCAGTCGTTGCAGGAAAGGTTGGCGTGCGTCGACAGCTTATGCGTGACGGCCGCCTCCTGCATGATGTGACAGCCGGCGCAGAACGGGCGCGAGTCGCTGACGCGCATGCCGTAGGCCAGGGCCGCCACGACCACCACGCCGGCCACAAGGCCGCCCAGAACGAGCTTGAGCCATGGGCCGTTGTGGGGTGCATCCATAAAACAACTCCTCCTTGTGCTTGTGGCAGGCGTGCAGAACCTCGGGCCGCCCGCACAATCATACTCGGATCAAGCATAGCGGGAAAAGATGCTGTGATGCAAGTCACAAAGGACCTGCGGCGTGCGTTATGGAGAAATTTCCTCCCTTTTGCGCGGGACGTCGCAAGCGGACTGGAATAAAAATGCCGATCCGTGATTTGAATCACAGTTAAGTTTCAGAAGTCGTGATATGCTGAAAAAAGAAAATTAATGCGGCAAAGAGATGTGCTTTTTTTCACAGCTTTGCCGGCCGGGTTCGCCGCCCGGGGACAAACAAGGAGCGGAGGATGAGGCATAGCAAAAAGCTGGTCGTGCTGGCGGCGGGGGCCGTCATCGGCATCACGGCCGTTGCCGCCACGGTGCGTTACATGTCGGGGACGGAATTTTGCCTTTCCTGCCACGAAATGCGCGTCTACGCGGAAGAAATGAAATTTTCGTCGCACGCCCGGGACGCGGAGGGCAGGCCCATAGGCTGCGCACAATGCCATATTCCCGGCGGCAATATCGTGCGCATGCTGGCGGCCAAGATGTGGATGGGGTCCAAGGATATCTGGGTTCATGCCGTGGACGGGGGAACGGCGCTGGATCGCGCCGCCATGCAGCCCCGGGCCCGGAGGTTCATCGACGACGCAAACTGTCTGGCCTGTCATCAGGACCTCGGCAGGAACGCCAAAGGCGACGGGCCGGTTTCGGCGGAAGGGCGTCTGGCGCACGACAGTTACCTCGGCAAGAACGGTCGTTCCCGCAACGGCTGCGCGGGCTGTCATGCGAATCTGGCCCACTTGCCGCCCTTTGACGCCCGTATTCCCAGAAATCACGCATTTGCCGAGAAGCTGAAGGAGGCGGATCTTGCAAAGCCCTAAGAAATGGTTGATCGCGGGCCTGGCGGGCCTGGCAGTGGTCGGCGGCTATTTCGCCTATATGGCGTGGGCCTTCCCCGACGTGCGGTGCGAGGGAAAGCATCTGACCGCCCCGGACTCCATGCAGGGAGACTGCTACGGCTGTCATGTCAAGGCGACCCCGCGCGTGGCGCAGGAATGGTACGAAAGCAAGCACGGCGTCATGCTGGTACGCTGTCAGACCTGTCACGGCCTGCCGGACGGATCGGGCTCCATTCCGTTCAGCGCCGCGCCGGGCAAGGAAATCTGCGCCCGCTGCCATTCCGCCGCCATTGAAAGGATGGAGGCCAAGTTCGGCCGCCGCGACGATTGCAGCACCTGTCACCCGCACCATCAGAGCCCCATGCACGGCGATGCCTACACCTACCGGCAGCCCAGCGGCATCACCGCCTTTGACGCGCAGGGCAAGCCCGTCATGCGTTAGAGCAATGTCAGTTTGAAACGCTGTGCCGTCGCCTCGCGTTTTATCTTTTCAAGGATGAAACGCTCCAGGCATCCGGCATCGGGAAAAGGAGAGAGTATGAAAGCTTCACGACGCGAATTCCTGCGCGGCATGGCCATGACGGCGGCCATGGCGGCGGCTTCCGGTACGGGGCTTGCCGGGCGCGCCCTGGCGGCCGGAGACGATACGACCCCGGAAAAGTGGGTCAAGGGCGTCTGCCGCTACTGCGGCACGGGCTGCGGGGTCCTGATCGGCGTGCGCAACGGCAAGGCCGTCGCCATCAAGGGCGATCCCAACAATCATAATGCGGGGCTCCTGTGCCTCAAGGGCTCCCTGCTGATTCCCGTGCTCAACAGCGCGGAGCGCATCACCTCACCCATGGTGCGCCGCAGCAAGGGCGGCCCCTTGGAGCCTGTTTCCTGGGACGAGGCCATGTCGCTGATGGCCTCCCGCTTCCGCGCCAGCATCGACAAGTACGGGCCGGATTCCGTGGCCTGGTACGGCTCCGGCCAGTGCCTGACGGAGGAAAGCTACGCGGCCAACAAGATGTTCAAGGGGGGCTTCGGCACCAACAACGTGGACGGCAATCCCCGTTTGTGCATGGCGTCGGCCGTGGGCGGCTATACGACGACCTTCGGCAAGGACGAGCCCATGGGCTGCTATGCGGACATAGATTCGGCCACCTGCTTTTTCATCATCGGCTCGAATACCTCCGAAGCGCATCCCGTGCTTTTCCGCCGCATTGCGCGGCGCAAGCAGGTCGATCCCGGCGTGCGGATCATCGTGGCCGATCCGCGGCGGACCAATACGTCGCGGATTGCGGATTTGCATATTGCGTTCCGCCCGGGGACGGACCTTGCGCTCATGCACGCCATGGCTTGGGTCATCATCAACGAGGAACTGGACGATCCGCGTTTCTGGCAGCGGCATGCCTGTTTCAAGCTGTCGGACGGCACGCCTTCGGATTTCGAGGGCTACAAGGCCTTTCTGGAGCAGTACCGGCCGGATATCGTCGCGGGCATCTGCCGCATTCCCGAAGAGCAGATACGCGCGGCCGCGCGGCTTTTTGCCGAATCGGCGGCCACCATGTCGCTGTGGTGCATGGGCATCAATCAGCGGATACAGGGCGTCTTTGCCAACAACCTTATCCATAACCTGCATCTGCTGACGGGACAGATCGGCCGTCCCGGGGCGACGCCCTTTTCCCTGACGGGACAGCCCAACGCCTGCGGCGGCGTGCGGGACGGAGGCGCGCTGTCGCACCTGCTGCCCGCCGGGCGCGCCATTCCCAATCCCCGGCATCGCGCGGAAATGGAAGCCCTGTGGGGCCTGCCGCCCGGCCGCATCAAGGACAAGCCCGGCCCGCATACCGTGGCCATGTTCGAGGCGCTGGGACGCGGGGACATCAAGTGCATGATCATTTGCGAAACCAATCCGGCGCACACGCTCCCCAATCTGAACAAGATGCACAAGTGCATGTCCAATCCCGACAGTTTCATTGTCTGCATCGAGGCGTTCCCCGATGCCGAGACGCTGAAATATGCCGATCTTGTGCTGGCGCCTGCCTTCTGGTGCGAGCGCGACGGGGTCTACGGTTGCGGCGAACGGCGCTACAGTCTGACGGAAAAGGCCGTGGAGCCGCCCGCCGGTTGCCGCCCCACCATTGAAACGCTGGGCGAGTTCGCCCGCCGCATGGGACTTCCGGCGTCCTTCAGCTTCCCCGACGCGTCCGCGGCTTGGGATGAATGGCGTAAGGTCGCCCGGGGAACCACCTATGACTTCTACGGCATGACGCGCGAACGCTTGCGCAGGGAATCCGGCATTCTCTGGCCCTGTCCCTCGGAAGATCATCCGGGCACGCTGCGCCGCTTCGTGCGGGGAGAAGATCCGCTTGTGCCCGCCGATCATCCGCACCGCATGTTCTTCTACGGCATGCCGGACGGCAGGGCCGTCATCTGGATGCGTCCCTACAAGGGGGCCGCGGAGGAGCCCGACGCCGACTATCCCCTGTATCTGACGTCCATGCGGGTCATCGATCACTGGCATACGGCCACCATGACGGGCAAGGTCCCCGAATTGCGCCGGGCCAATCCCGCGGCCTTTGTGGAAATCAATCCGCAGGACGCGGAAAAGGCGGGTATCCGGCACGGCGACAATGTCGTTGTGGAGACGCGCCGCGACGCGCTGGTGCTTCCGGCCCGCGTCAGCGACGTGTGCCGCCCCGGACTGATCGCCGTGCCGTTTTTCGACAAGGAAAAGCTCGTCAACAAGCTGTTTCTTGACGCCACGGACCCCGCGTCGCGCGAACCGGAATATAAAATCTGCGCGGCGCGCATCCGCAAGGCCTAGAGCGTGTTAACGCTATTTTTCTATTTATTCAAAATAAATAGAAAATATAGGCGATACATAACCTTTGAAAGGACTTGCCGTATGGCCTGTACCCCCTCTGAAAAAGCGCGTTGGGGGAAGGATGGGGGGCCTGGGGGGAAGGGAACACCCTTGTGCGCTAGCCAAGGGGGTTCCCTTCCCCCCGGAAGAACGATTTAGTGTTAACACGCCCTGGACCGGAATCGTGGGGGGAAAGCGACGCCTCACAGGCCGGAGCATTCCACACACCCGGGGGAAGGACGCCCCTTTTGCAGAGGAGAAGAGCAAGATGGCCGTGGTCGGACTGGTACTGATTCCGCTGCCCGGGCGGGAAGACGCGCTTGCCGCCGCGCTGGACGGGTTTCCGGGCGTGGTGGAGCGTCGGGACGCGGAGGCGGGGCGTCTCGTCGTCGTGCTGGAATGCTCCTCGCGCGATATCCGTGACAGGCTGGAGGCGCTGGCGTCTCTGGAGCCTGTGCTGGAGCTGTCCGTCGCCTATGCGGACTATGAGGATGATCTTGACGCCGACGGGCATATGCCGTGCCCGCCGCATAGGAAACGGAGGGATCGGGCATGAGCGCCGCCTTGCCGTTTGCTCCCGCCTTGCGGCCTCCGGGCGCGGTCAGGGAACACGACTTTGCCGTCCGCTGTATTCGTTGCGGGCGATGCGTGGAGATATGTCCGCACGACACGCTCTTTTTCAGGGGCGGCTTCGGCAGGGACAGGCACACGCCCATGTTCGATCCGAAGAAAAAGCCGTGCCTGCTCTGCATGAAATGCCCTCCGGTCTGTCCTTCCGGCGCGCTGGACGCGACGCTGACCGATATGCGCCGGGCGCATATGGGGCGCGCCTATATCTTACGCAATGCGTGCCATAATTATACCGGCGCGACCATGTGCATGACATGCTATGATCGCTGTCCCCTGCGGGCTTCCGCCGTGGTGCTGGTCGACGGACTGACGCCCGCGATTACGTCCGCCTGCGTGGGATGCGGCGTTTGCGCCCATGTCTGCCCGGTGGGGGCCGTGGTCGTCCTGCCGCGAGAATCCCGCTGGATACCCGGCGACGCGGTTCCCACACGGCCCGCCGAGGGCGAAAGCATGCCGCCGTATCACGGCGGGGAGAAAGAATAGTGCACATCAGGCTTTCGTTTTTGCGGGGGCTTTCCCGACTGGGAACGGCCGTCGCTTTCTGCGTCCTGCCGTGGCTGAACGCCGCCGGGATGCACGGCGTCAGCGGTTCGCTTTTTTCCCTGGACGTCTTCGGCTGGCCGTTCGGCGATCCGGCGGCGCTGGTGCAGACGCTGGCAGGCGGAGGAAGGCCGGGAGCGCATTTCCTTCTCGGCGTGGGGTCCTCGCTGGCGCTGGCGTTTCTGCTGGGCCGCGTCTTTTGCGGCTGGCTGTGCCCTTACGGATTGCTTTCCGAAGCGGCGGCGACGCTGGGGGGAAGGTTGCGCGCAAGGCCGCGCGCGTGGAAGGTTCCGGCCCGTTGGGAGCTTGCCTGCCGGGCGGTCGTACTGGCGGCGGGAACGGGGCTGGCGGCGTGCGGTATCCCCGCCCTGACGCGGCTTTCCTTTCCCGGCACGCTTTCCCTTGCGCCCCAGATTGCCTGTTACAACGGTTTCGACGGGGTGTTCTTCGGGCTTCTTGCGGCTCCGGTCACGGCGCTGCTGCTGGAATTCCTGACCGGAGAACGCCTCTGGTGCCGCTTTGTCTGCCCGCAGGGACTGCTGCTCGGCTGTGCCGCCCGGTTGCGCTCATGGTGCGAGCGGTGGAGCCGCCTGCCCCTGCCCGCCGTGCGCTGGGAGGCGTCCTGCTGTTCCTGCAAGGGCGAAACGCCGTGCGCCGCCGCGTGTACGCTTGGCGTGCAGCCGCGCCGCAAGGACGGGCCGGATGCCTTGCGCTGTTCGATCTGCGGCGAATGCGTGAGCGTCTGCGCCCGCAAGGGCAGGGCTCTCCGCTGGAAGGTCTGACGCGACGCGCGCGGGCGGGCCTGACGACCGTTTTTGCGGCGCGGCCCTTGCGTGGAAAATCCAAAAAAGCTATACGTCCTAGGGTCGGTCCCCGTTAAACGTCCGTTGCGATACCGCCGTTTTTTCCGGCGGTCTTGCCGGAAAGAACTTCAGTTCGCACTATGATGATGCAGCCTTGCTCGGTTTTCCCTTGCCGCCCGAAAAAGTTGCTTTTTTGCGGGCGGCGTTTTCGTGGGGCGACTTCGGAAGCCGGGCTTGCCGGAGGCGGCGGGGGGGTGTCCCTTTCGCGGCCTGTTCAGGAACAGCAGACGATTTCACGCCAGAAGAGTAGAGTCATGAGCAATCTGATAACCATCAAGGGGTATGTGACGCCCGTTCCCCGGGCAGCCGATCCGCGTCAGGCCCGTGTGGCCGTACGTCAGCAGGACGATGAGGAATACCGCATTGTGCCGCGCGGCGCTGGCGTTGATCTTGACGACGAGGTCAGTGTGCCTGTGGAAGTGACAGGCCTTGTAGATGAACTGGACGGGGTGCGTTATCTGACGGTGCGCGGCTACAAGGTTTTGGAAGACGATACCTGGCTCGACTGATGCTGTGATTTTTTTGAAAAAAAGCACGCTCTGGCTTGGTTGCCTGTATAGCGCGGGTTCGCGATACCTCATTTCCCTGTGAAGAGGAGCGGCGCGACGGCACACAAACCTTTTATTGGGGGGCTGAGGGACTATGGGCTTCCTAGCGTTGCTTTGGGTAATACTGGGGGCGGACTTTGCGATTGCGAAGTCCGCCTTTTTATATCTGTATGCGAAAAAATGGGAGGTAACAGTGCGCCTTTTGCTCACAGCAGGGAGATCGGCCGCTGTTCGCGCCGCGTATGGGGCTTGAGCACGGTAACGCGGCAGTATTCCTGTACAAGAGGAAGAAACGGGGAAGGCGGCAGATGCCATTCCTTCCCGTAGAGGCGGCGGCGTTTGCAGTAACTGGCAAAGACGCCGCGGGCGGCGCGTGTGAGTCCGACATAGAGGAGGCGGCGCTCTTCTTCCAGAGACGCATCGCCGTTATCTGCTCGCATTCCCAGCGCCGATCTCCGGAGCGGCAGAAGCCCTTCTTCCAGGCCGGGCAGAAAGACCGCCCTGAATTCCAGCCCCTTGGAGGCATGGAGCGTCATCAGCTGGACGTGTTCCGCCTTGCCGCGCACAAGATCCCGATCCTGCAAAAGCGCAATGCGCTCCAGAAGTGGTGGCCAGCTCCCGCACTCCTTCCAGAGGCGGCACATCTCCTGCCAGGGGCCGCCGGAAAGAAGGGCCGGATCCACGCTGGCGTGCTCCGCAAGCCAGACGGCAAGATCGGCGGGTAGCGGCAGAGTACCCTTGTGGCGAGGGAGCGGCGGAAGACAGCGCGTTTCCCCTGACAGTTCTGAAGCCCGCGGCAGTTCACAAAGATCCCGCAGCACGGCGGCGCACAGGGGATCCTGCCAGAAGGGGGCCTCTTCCGGCGCGGCGCAGGGAACCCCCGCATGTTCCAGTGCCGCACGGAGTGGGGGGATCTGTGCGCGGAGGCGCACCAGGACGGCAATATCGCCCGGTGAAAGGGCGGCATCCAATGCCGTCTGTCGCGAGGTGTCAAGCAGGCTGTGGGAGGTCGCGCCGATCAGCGCGGCGGCATGGCGGGCAATCCAACGGGCTTCGCTCTGTTCGTCCGGCGCGGCAAAAAGATGGAGAAAGGCCGCCTGCGGATGCGCTGCCGTCAGAGAACCGCAATGCCCATGTCCCTGAAGCAGGTTTTGCGCCATATCAAGGACGGCCTGACTGGCCCGATAGCTGACACCAAGCCGCAACACCTGAAGCGCCGGCCAGTATTGCCGGAAGGTTTTTTCATTCTGGCCTTCCGCCCCACGAAAGCCATAGATGGCCTGATCCGGGTCGCCGATACCGAAGAAGCCGTCCCCGTTGGGCGGCAGTAGAGCCCGAATGAGCGAAAGCTGTACCGGCGAGAGATCCTGCGCCTCGTCCACAAGGACGTGCGCCGGTACGGCGTCGTAAGTTGTGCGGGCGGCCTCTCTCAGGCGGGGCGGCAACCAGGAGGCGGCGGCTTCCGCCGCCTCCGCCGTATGGGGGGCGGCGCGATGCAGGAGCAGCCAGGCGGGCAGATCGGCATAATCCACACGCAGGTGATGATCCCGCTCCTTGGACGCCATGTAGCGGGAGGCAGCTTCCCTTGTCTCCCGCGGCAGGGCGTCCAGATGCCGGCCCTGTTCCCTTTCGAGCTGTATGACATCCCAGAGACGGCGGCATTCCTCGGAGGAAAGCGCGGGATTCGCGGCGGCAAAAAGGCTGCGCGCGGCGTTGTCGGGAAGCAGCGTGCACTCCGGAAGCGCCTTGTGGAGCAGGCTCCAGGCGTAGCCGTGCAGAGTATCACAGCGGGGAAGAGGGGCCTCCGCCGTATCTCCCGCAAGACGATCGCGCATTTCCGCAGCGGCACGGCGGGTAAACGTCAGTGCCAGCAGGTGTTCCGGAGCTGTCCCTTGGGAGAGCAGACGCCGCAGCCGGCCTACGAGGACGCGTGTCTTGCCAGCGCCCGGACCAGCCAGCACAAGAACGGGGTGCGGCCCGGCATCCAGAGCGATTTGCTGTTCCGCAGAAAAGGTAGGCGAGGCCGGTTCCGGTGTGGGCGTGTCCCGTGTCGCCGTAATGGCGCGGGCCGGAGAAGGCTGTGGGTGAGATCGGGACGACGTGGTCTTTCTGGATGGCAGCAGTGATGCCCGTTTGGGCGCGCCTCCCAGTTCCGCCTGTTCCTCAGGGCTGAAGACGCGCACGACGCCGTATTCGCCGTCATAGCCTCCCTGACGGATGACATCGCCGCGCCGCATCCGCGCAATGGCCTCGCCGAGAACATCCCATGAGGCGCGAATCCGTTCGATGGGCATACGGCAGAGAATATCAAGATCCGGCCCAAGATCCCGGAGTAAGGCGGCATAGCGTTGCTGCACCTTACGCGAACCGCTGCCCACGCCAAGAATTTCGCCAAGCAGTTCCGGCAGGGGAATCAGGGGGCGGGCTTCCGGTTCGGCAGGCAGGGCGGGAGCTTCCCTGCGGTCGGCAAGTTCCCAGACCCTGTGCAGGACACCGATGGTCAGGGGTTTGCCGCAGACGGGGCAGATGCCGTTGAGCCGGTGTGCTTCCTCAGGTTCGAGAACAACGCCGCAGGCACGGTGCCCGTCAAGATGATATTTACCCTCTTCGGGGTAAAATTCCATCGTGCCGAGAAAACGACAGTCGGGAGACGCCTCCGGTGTGCGCCGTGCGGCGGCACGAAGTGAGGCAAAGAGGGTGCGGTAGGTAACATGGCCGTCAAAGAGGTTGGCTTCCCTGCCGAGGTTGGCCCCTGAATGGGCATCGGAATTGGAAACAAGCGCATACCCGTCCAGTGCGCTGACAAGGCGATTCATGGCGGGATCGGAGGAAAGTCCTGTTTCCAGAGCAAAGATATGCGGGGAAAGATCTGCAAAGCACTCTTCTATGGTATCAAATCCAGATTTTGAACCAAAAAGAGAAAACCACGGCGTCCAGATATGGGCGGGAATAAGAGCGGCGTCAGGAGATGTCTCCAGAACAATCTCCAGAAGGTCGTGGGAGTCAAGTCCGAGAATGGGGCGGCCATCGGAGGCGAGATTGCCAATATGCGCCAGACGTTGGGAGAGTTTTTCCGCATCTTCCAGCGTCGGCATAAAGACAAGATTGTGAACCTTGCGTGTTTTTCCAGCGCGTTTATAAATAGAACTGATTTCTGTCTGTAGGCAGAAAAGAGGGGTGCTTTGTTCGTTGCGAGATCCGTCGTGCATGAAATCCAGTGTTTCATGTGGAACATTGAGTTTGTAGAAGCCGCTTTCTTCGTCAAAAAGAAGCTGCTCCTTGAGCTCTTGTCGCCATTGCGGATGGGTGAAATCTCCAGTGCCAAGGATGTTAATGCCTTTGCATTGCGCCCACGCGGCAAGGTGGCGTGGTGTAAGCTGTTTGCTGGTGGCGCGTGAAAAACGGGAATGGATGTGCAGATCGGCAATAACACTCATGGCGAACCCTCAAGAAAGGGGCAGAAGGAAAGCGCCTGTGCTGTCCAGCGTGTCCCTGTGTCATGGTCTGAAGGATGCAGGTAAAGAGCTTCTTCCAGTGCGATGTCATGGCTGGCGTCCCGGCGTGCTTCCAGAAGAATCCGCCTTGCCGGTGTTCCGATGCGAGGATGCACCGGTAGAAGACGGCGAATACCCAGATGATTCTCTGAGCATGCCTTGAAAAGACGCGGGAGGACGCGGGCATCATAGATGCAGCAAAAAAAGCCTTTGTGGCATAATACTCTTGTGGCGCTGAAACAGAAATCGTGCAACGTTCCGTCACTGCCGCGCCGGGCCATATCCGCAAGAGCGCTGGAGGAAGCCCTTCCATCGCCTTCTTCCCCGTAGGGGGGATTGGCAAGAACAAGACTTGCGCCCTTTCTTCCCTGCGGATACGTCGCCAGAAGCTCCCGGCACCGCCGGAGGGTTTCGCGTTCTGGAAGGAAGCCATCCAGAATAGTCAGGCGATCCGTCAGCTCCAGGTGGAGCGCATTCTCCCGTGCCGCGTTTGTGAGAGGCGGGGCCTGCTCCACGCCCACTCCGTAACTGTCTTCCTGGAGCAGGGCGACAGCCAGCAGGGCCGCGCCGGCGCCACAGCCAAGCTCCAGAAAAGGGCCGCGCTTTGGCGGAGGGAGCCCGCGCAGCGTATGCGCCGCAAAGGCTGCCAGCAGGAGGGCATCCACACTGAAACGGGCGCAGCCCACGGGTTGTGTCAGGCCAGCAGGGAAGCGTTGGCGGGCATTGCGGCGTTCCGTCATGGTATCTGTCCGGTTGCGAAAGGCGCGTATCAGAGAAGCGCGCCTTCCCAGTTGAACAGGCTTTGGCGGCGGGTTTCGGGGAGAGTCTGCGGGGGATATTCCTCAAAATGCGCAAAGAAACTGTACCCTGCGGCGGTAAGCTCCTGACGTTTGGCGGTCAGATCCAGCGGCCAGCCGGGATACAGCCAGACGTTGCCGCCATAGGTCCTTGCCCAGAAGACTTCCCCTTTGGGGCTGACAAACGGCTCGTTGCTCTTGATTCCCAGCAGACCGAAGCGGCTTATACCGACGGGCCAGAAGCCGGACAGAACCATTCCCAGGGGGAGGGGGCTTTGCCCTGGCAGGGCAAGAATATCCCCGGCGGCCAGTTCCGGGCTGATGAAGGCGCCCGAAAAGCCCATGCGCGCCAGCATACCCAGCGCGGGCGCATTGGCGATATTGCAGAAGGGGCCAGCCAGCAGATCCAGCATCCCCTTGTCGCCGTGGATATCGTCTTTTTGCGTGGCGTGCAGGTTTTCCAGCAGAGGCGCGGGGAAAAGATCGCGCTGCCAGGGAGCGTTGCAGACGAAATGCCGCGCCCCTTCCCGGCAGAGGCGGGCAATGGCGCGGCGCAGCCCATCCTCTTCCTCTGGCCAGAGGACGGGCGGCAGCCACCAGCATATTCTGGGAGCAACAGTGCGGGAGATCGCCGCCGTGCGCGGGGATAGCCACAAGGCCATGAACTGGTTGCGGCTGCCGCGCGTCTCCCTGCCTTGCGGCAGGCCGGGGCGAACAACCATATCCGGGCGCGGGCGCGGCCTGGCGGTCATGGGACGGGGGAGGCGCGGGGCTTCCTCGACCATGCGCGATGTCCGGACGGGCATGCTTTCCAGCCGTGCCTGCCAGTCTCGCAGCAGATGCAGCAGTTCCGGTTCGCGGCGATCAATGAGAAAGACAGGCGTACCCGTCTTGGGAGTTTTGTGCCTGGGGAGGCGTAATTGCAGGGTTCCCGCCTTGGGAATGCGGCGGGTGACGGGCAGGGTCGCGTGCCATCGTTCGTCCTCGACGCCGATGCGCAGATAATCCCGCGGCAGCAGCTCAAAGTGCGGTTTGAGGATGACCTGGCCTTCAGGCGTGATTTTGATTTTGCCCGCCAGCAGACCTGAGCTTGTCTGCCCGGAAGGATCCGTGGGAACCGTCTGTCTCCCCTGCGGCAGGAAGCGCGCCCGGCTGCTGGGACGGCCCAGAGCCATTTGCAGAATGGCTTCCGCATCTTTGCGGGCACGCGGTTCATGAGAGTGATCGCGCAGCATCCGGTAGGCCGTGACGACATGATAGACGTAGTGCGGTCCTTTTTTGCGGCCTTCGATTTTCCATGAGGCCAGATGCGGAATGCCGCGCAGCGTTCTTGCCAGCACGTCCAGCGACAGATCCAGACAGGAGAAGAAGCGCCCGTCGCGTCCCTTGCCCGTTTTTTGCGGACGGCGGTTGCGCTCCCGCGTGGTGTGTCCGTGGCGTCTGTCTTCGGGGTTCCCCTGATGCGCGTTGCGTTCCGCCTGACGTTGCAAGGTCTGTACGGCGGATCCTCCCTGATGATAGACGCGGCGGCAGGGCTGCACGCAGCGTCCGCGCAGGCCGCTCTTGCCTCCCATATAACTGGACCAGTAGCAGCGCCCGGAAACGCAATAGCACAATGCGCCGTGAACGAAGCATTCCAGATCCAGCCCGGAGGGGCAGGCTTCGCCCATGAGGCGGATTTCGTCGATGGACAGTTCGCGCGGCAGAATGACGCGGTCCGCGCCCAACGATCGGGCCGTCAGAAGCGCCTGCGGATGGGTAAGATTTGCCAGCGTGGAGAGAAAAAGCCCCCCGGTGAAACCTGCCTGCCGGGCAATGTCCAGAAAGGCGATGTCCTGTACGATGAGGCCGTCAGGAGCGACCTGCCGGGCCAGGCGCGCAATCATGCGGTAGGCCGCGGCGGGTTCGCCGGGTTTGAGCAGCGTATTCATGGCGACATAGACCCGCGCGTTCTCGGCGTGGGCCAGATCTGTCAGGCGGGACAGTTCCGCAAGACCAAAATTTTCAGCCTGCATACGGGCGGAAAAATGTTTCAGTCCGAGATAGACGGCATCCGCGCCCGCGGCAAGCGCCGCCAGAAAGGAGGGG
This sequence comes from uncultured Desulfovibrio sp., assembly GCA_934546745.1. Lineage (GTDB taxonomy): Bacteria > Desulfobacterota > Desulfovibrionia > Desulfovibrionales > Desulfovibrionaceae > Desulfovibrio. Next base: position 46,088 of record CAKTDV010000009.1, read on the forward strand.
GTATCGCCCGCGGGTGCAAGAATTTCCGGGAGGGTTTCCGCGATGTCGGCGGGAACAGCGTGATCAGGCATAGCGGTAGTATTCCTTGAACCACCTTACGAAGCGGGCGATCCCTTCGGCCAGGGGCGTCACCGGCGCAAAGCCGGTGAGCGAGGCCAGCGCGTCGATGCTGGCCCAGGTGGCTTCCACATCGCCCGGTTGCATGGGCAGCAGATGCCGTTTGGCCTTTTTGCCCAGCGCGTCTTCCAGGGTGGCGATAAAGTCGTTGAGCGCGACAGTCTGATTGTTGCCGATATTGAAAATACGCCACGGAGCGGCACTGGAGGCCGGATCGGGGTGCCCGGCGTCCCAGTCCGGCGTGCGCGCTGGCGGCAGGAGGAGCAGGCGCGCCACGCCTTCCACAATATCGTCAATATAGGTAAAATCGCGGCGCATATGCCCATTGTTGAAAACCTTGATGGGCTCGCCGCGCATGATGGCATGGGCGAAGAGCTGCAGCGCCATGTCCGGACGCCCCCACGGGCCATAGACGGTAAAGAAGCGCAGCCCCGTGCAGGGAAGGTTGAACAGATGGCTGTAGGCATGCGCCATGAGCTCGTTGCTTTTCTTGGAAGCCGCATAGAGGCTTACCGGATGATCCACGTTGTCATGTTCCGAAAAGGGCTGATGCGCGTTCAGGCCATAGACGGAAGAGGAGGAGGCAAACACCAGATGCCGCACGCCGGTCTGGCGGCAGCCCTCAAGGATATTGCCAAAGCCGACAAGGTTGGAGGAAATATAGGAGGCGGGGTTGATCAGGCTGTAGCGGACGCCCGCCTGCGCGGCCAGATTGACGGCATGGCTGAAGCCTTCCCGCCGGAACAGATCCGCCATGCCCGCACCGTCGGCCAGATCCAGCTTTTCGAAGCGGAAGTTTCCATTGTCCGCCAGCCGGGCGAGCCTGTCCTGTTTCAGACGGACATCGTAATAGTCGTTGAGATTGTCGATACCAACAACGGTATGTCCGTCCGCCGTCAGACGGCGGGAGAGATGGAAGCCGATAAAACCGGCCGCGCCGGTAACAAGCACATGCATGGCGATCTCCTTCTGCGTCATGAACGGGGCCGCGACTGGCGGCGTTGCCCGCGCGCGGCGGAAAAAACGCGCTTCTCTCTGTGTGCGGGCGCGGTTCTCCATTTCCCATCGTCCGCCAGAGCGGTCGCGTTTTCAACGTGAAACCGCTCCAAGAAGGTACGTCAGAAGGCGGGCGCGGGCAAGAGGGCTTGTGAGGCCCGTGCAAGGCGGCTATCATGGAGCATATGTGTCCATCACTTTTTTGCGAGGGTAGCAGTTTGGATAGACATTCCCTGCCGTCTCACGGTATGCGCGCCGATGCGGGCTGGACTTTCGCTCGTCCGGCCTCCCGTCTCTATCGTTCCGATCCCGGAAAGGATGCCATGTGGTATATGTTTATTGCGGTCGTGCTGCTGGAGCTGGCCGTGGCTGTGGTCGCCATGCTCTGCGGCATCATGGGGGCGGAACCGGCGGTTCCCGGAGGGGCGCCTGTTGTGCGGTTTCCCTGGCTGGGCTGGGGGGTCGGCGCGGTTGTCGCGCCCGTGGCGCTTTTTCTTCTGCTGCAGCTTTCCAGCCTTGTGTTGACCAAGGCCCTGGACGGTTCCGTGGAGGCCGCGCCAGAGGCGCCGGACGCCAACCTTGTCCCGCAACGTGTGCGCCGCTTCTATGCCTGTGTGCGCCATGCGCCGGTGGTTGTTCTGCTGGTCTGTCTGCTGTTGCTGGGCGCGGCCATGATCTTCCTTGGCGATTTCTGGGAAGCCGTACGCCTTGCGGGCGGCGCGCTGACGCCCTATGTGCCGTGGTTTGTGGGTGGCGCGGCCGCCTTTTTGGCTGTGGGCTATCTGGGGCGTCTGTTTTTCGTCTTTCGCCATCGCCAGATGGAGCAGGAGTACGCCTTTCGGCGTGAGGTTCTGGAAAAGACGGGCATCGTCCTCGTCAGCAAGAACAGTGTGCCGCTGGCCCCCGCGGGACAGGGGATCGAAGCCTTGCCCGGCGGGGGGTATCAGATGACGGATTCCCCGGCGCTTCCTCCCGCCGTCTCACCGGAAAGTCCGGTGGCTCCCGATGTCGCCGATACCGGCGATGTGGTCGATGTGGACGACGGGGATGTGCGCCCTGCAAGGAACTAAGCGCCTGGTATGGGGACGGAAGCCTTCCCGGGAAGGCTTCCGTCCCCCGGACGGTTATTCCACGGTAACGCTCTTGGCCAGATTCCGCGGCTGATCGACATCTTTGCCAAGATAGTCGGCGGTTTCGTAGCTGAAGAGCTGGAGAGCGGGCAGCGCCATGAAGGAAGAGAAGGGCGCGGGCATGGCGGGAATTTCCCAGATGTCGTCCGCATCCAGCGCAGCGCCGGGATTGGTCAGCGCGATGACCTTGCCCTGTCTGGCCTGCACCTCCACAATATTGGAACGCACCTTGGGAAAGAGCCTGTCGTCAAGAGCCAGCGCGAACGTGGGGAAGGAGGGATCAATCAGCGCGATGGGGCCGTGCTTCATTTCTCCGGAGGCGTAGCCTTCGGCGTGGATATAGGAAAGCTCCTTGAGCTTGAGCGCCCCTTCCAGCGCCAGGGCATGGCAGAGGCCGCGTCCCAGATAGAAAAAGTTACGGGCCTGCGCATAGCGGCGGGAAAGTTCGCGCGCCCGCTCGTGCATGGCGGGAAGCGCGGCTTCCAGCGCGGCGGGCAGGACATTGAGCTGGCGGATATGGGTGGCTGCCCTGTCTGCGGAGAGACGCTGCCGCCGTTGCCCCCAGAAGAGCGCGATGAGCGTCAGCGCCAGCATCTGGCTGCACATGGCCTTGGTGGAGGCGACGCTGATTTCCGGCCCGGCCTGCGTGTAGAAGACGGCCGACGCCTCGCGGGCGATGCTCGATCCGACGGCATTGCAGAGTCCCAGCACGGAGATGCCCCTGGTACGGGCGATGCGCAGGGCGGCGAGAGTGTCCGCTGTTTCGCCGCTCTGGCTGATGACCAGCGCCATGTCGTTCCGGGCCAGCGGCAGATGATCGCGGTAGCGGAATTCCGACGCTATCTCCACCTGGGTGGGGATGCCCGCCCAGGATTCCAGAAGCTGTCGCGCCCAGAGCCCCGCATGGTAGGAAGTACCGCAGGCAACGATATGCAGGCGTTCGGGCACGGGAAGCCCCTCCAGCTCCGCAAGGGCAATGCCGTTGCCGTTTTCATTGACGCGTCCTGTCAGTCCGTCGCGAAGCACACGGGGCTGCTCGAAGATTTCCTTGAGCATGAAGTGCCGGTAGCCGCCTTTCCGCGCCGCCTGCATGTCCCACTGTATGGTCTGGAGCGCGCGCGCCACAGGCGACAGATCCTCAATCCGCATGATGGCATGGTCTGTGGCCGTTGCGCGGATAAGTTCCCCGTCCTCAAGAAAGAGGACCTCGCGCGTGTAGGGGAGAAAGGCGGGAATATCGGAAGCGATGAAATTCTCACCCGCGCCCGCGCCGAAAACAAGAGGGGCGGACATACGCGCCGCATAGAGCGTATTGGGTTCGTCCATGCTCAGAAGGCAGACGGCGTAGGCGCCGTGAACCTGACGCAGGGCGGCGGCAAAGGCATGGAGGATGTCCGGCGCCGTTTTGCGGCATTCCTCAATCAGATTGACGAGGACTTCCGTATCGGTTTCAGAGTGAAAGACATAGCCTTTGGTCAGCAGGTCTTCCTTGATCTGCTGGTAGTTTTCAATGATGCCGTTGTGGACAAGGGCAATGTTGCCGCTGTTGGAGAGATGCGGATGCGCGTTGCGCTCGGCGGGAACGCCGTGCGTTGCCCAGCGCGTGTGCCCCATGGCCGTTGTCGCCATGGTGACGGGGCGCTGGGCCAGTTTGTCTTCCAGCGCGGACAGCTTTCCCGGCGCGCGCGCGATGTGCAGTTTGCCGCACTGGGTGTAGGCAATGCCCGCGGAATCATAGCCGCGGTACTCCAGACGGCGCAGGCCTTCGACGACAACAGGAACAGCCGGACGGTGTCCGGTATAACCGATAATGCCGCACATGGTATGATCTCCTTGGCAGGGGTAATCTGATGACGCATCCGCGTAGCGCGCTAGCCCGCCTTGCGGGCCACGATGTCGGGATGCAGCACGGTAATGTCGGCGTTTTTGAGAAGATCGCGCATGAAGATGGAGAAGATTGCCTGGGCGCGCTGTCCTGTGGCGACCTGTTGCATGATATTCCGCATGCTGTTCCATTCGGTCTCGTCCGGCTGCAACGCCGCGTCAATCCGGCAGAGTAGCGCGCCCTGTCCCCGCGTCTCGCTGCGGGCGGCGACGGGATTGGTCCACTGGCCGGTTTCGGTTGTGAAAATGGCGTTGCTCACGGCGGCGGAAGGCTCGAAGCCGGGGAGCGCGCCGCCGCGATCGACAGTCGCCTTGCTCAGGGGGGAGGACGCCTGTGTGGAGGCTTCCAGCGCCGAGCGCTGTCCCGCGGCCTTTTCCAGCACCGTTCGCAGCGCGGTTTCCTCTTGGAGCGCTTTTTCCAGATCGCCCCGTACGGCGGCCAGATCCGGCGTATGGGCTTCTTCCACGGCGGCGGCGCGGCAGACAAGGTACCCGTCGCCGGCGGCCAGCGGCGTATCCAGCGGCATGTTGGCGGAAAGCCGCATCAGCGGCGCGACGGCTTCGGCAGTCACGCCCAGGGCTTCGGCCAGGGCTGCCTGCGTCAGCGGGGCGGTTTTTTCCGCCTTGAGATGGAAGGTGGCGGCGGTCTTGTCCAGCGGAGTTCCAAGGATGGCCGCCTCCAGCAGCGCGTCCAGCGCTTCGTTCAGGCGGGCCGCGCCCTGTTCTTTGGCGATAGTGGCGCGGATTTCATCCCTGACGCTGTCCAGGGGGGCGCGTCCGGCGGTCTTTCGATCCTCCACCTTGATAAGGTGCAGGCCGAACTGGCTTCGCACCACATCGGATATGGCGCCGGGTTTCAGGGCAAAGGCGGCGTCGGCAAAGGGTTTGACGAGCTTGTCGCGTTCCACCCAGCCCAGCTCTCCGCCCGGCCCTGCGGCCCGCGGGCCGTTGTGGGCGTCGGCGACGGCCGCGAAACTTTTGCCGCCGTCCAGTTCCCTGCGGATGGCAGCCATGGCTGCCTCGGCTTTTTTGGCGTCGGCTTCCCCGGCATCGGGAGCCAGCGGCACGAGGATATGCGCGGCCTTGACCTGTTCGGGAGTCGCAAAGCTGCGGGGGTGCCCGTCATACCAGCGGCGCACGTCGTCGTCGCCGACGCTTTCGGCTGGCGCCAGCGCTTCCGGGGAAACCCGTACAAACTCAACGGCTACCCGGCGCGGAATGGCAAGGCTTTGCCTGCGGGCTTCGTAGGCGTCCTGAATATCTTTCTCCGAAGGAGGAGCGGCCTTGACGCCTGAGGCGGGCAGGAACAGACAGCTTACCTGGCGTTTTTGGCGCAGATAGTCGTAATGCCGTTTTGCGGCGGCGGGATCCGTCCATGCGGCATCCTGGAGGATGGACAGAATCTTGTCCCGGCGGATTTGGTTGGCAAGATCCCGCTCGAATTCGGCCATGCCCATGTGCCGGCTGTTCAGGACCTGCTCATAGCGGGCGGGGTCAAAGCGCCCCTGTTCGTTCTGAAAGGCGGGGATACCTTCCGCAAGCTGACGCATTTCCAGCGGCGTCGCATCCAGACCAAGGCGGACGGCCGTCTGTTGCAGCAGGAGCTGCTGGACGAGATCCCTGAGCACATTTTCACCAAGGCCGGAAGCCGCAAGCTGTTCGCGCGTCAGGGAGGGGTTGCGTGTGACAGCCTCGGATTCCGCCTGCTGATAGGCTCGTTCGAACTCGTTGACCGTAATGGGTTCGCCGTTGACCGTAGCGACGACGTTACCGGCGCTGCGATCCGTAAAACTGCCCACTCCCCAGCCGATGAAGACCAGAATAATCAGACCGAAAATACATTTGACGCCGAAAGATTGGGCGTTGGAGCGAAAATAGTCAAGCATGCCTTCTCCGGAGAAACGGATTTTGCCTTGCGGTGGGAGTCCACAAGACAGCGTATCATATGCAGGATTTTCCGCAAACTCAAGATTGCCGGTCGTGCGTCCGCGGTCGCGGTAGGCCCAGCAGCGTTCGCCAGCGGGGCAGGGCGGGATCCAGACGCAGGAAGTCCGGATCCAGGTGGGGAACCGGAGGGACGCCGCTGACAAGCGCCTGACGGACGTCCTCAAGCGTTCCGGTACGGACAAGTCCGGAGACGTTTTGCAGCGGGCAGAGATCAAAGTCGCCGCTGGGCCGCATGACCATGAGCGGCAGGGCGCGCAACGCCGCTTCCAGGGCGACGGTTGTGGAGTTGGAGGCCCAGACGGCCGTTCCGGGAAGAAGCTGTTCCGCAATGGCGCCGTCGGCAATGGCAAGGCGTTGGGCATCGCCGCCAAGGAGCTTGCGGAAAAGATCCTCCACAGGCAGGTAGGGATGTGGTTTGACCACAATCTCAAAGCGATCCAGGAGTCCCTCGCGCAGGCTGCGCGCCAGCAGGGAGACATGCGCGCGTGTCTCGTCGGCAAAGAAGCTTGTTACCACCAGCAGGCGTGGACGGTGTGCGGCGTGAGCGGAGGTGGGCATCCACTTCAGGTAGAGGTAGCGTAGCGCTTCGACTTCCCCCAGACGATCGGCGGGGACGCCGGCACTCCGCCATTGCGTGAGGGCGTTGTTGCCGTTGGCTAGAATGCGATCTGGCTGGAAGGTTCGCGGCGTTCCTTCAGTGAAGGTACGGGGATCGTCAAAATAGCGGAAATCCGTGGGGCGGATGGTGGAATGCTGCGCGCCGTAGACGGGACCGTCCCCTTTACGGATCGTATGCACGGCGTGCGTGAGCATCCGTTCCCACGGGCAGTTTTCCAGGGGAAAGACATACCAGCGCTGGGGGCCGATTCTCCGGATGTAATTGGCGATGCCACGCTGTTGCAGGCAGCGTTCGAGGCCGCGCCAGCCGGAGAAGCTTTCCCGCCAGTCTGCGGCCATGTATTCCCAGAAAACCATATGCGAACCACGAAAGCGGAAGGCGTCGCGCAGTGATGCTTCCAGCCTGCGGGCATGACGCGCAATGCGGCAGTGACGCTTCCAGGCGGCACAGAGATCACGGGGGGCAAGAAACTCTTCCACATAATCAAAGGAAAGCCCGTCTTTGCCCGATGCCCGGAAAGCGTCCCGCCAGCGCAGGCATTGATCGAGATTCCCCTGGGGCGAGGGAAAGCGCAGGAAAAGCCAGCGGACGCCGGGAGCGCCCTCTTCAGCCAGCGCGCCGTGCAGATTTTCCCAGTAGCGGGAGTGAAACTGTCCCTTTGCGGCGGGCGCGGTATCAATATTGGGAAAATACGTTGCAATGACACCCGTCGTACCCCCGCCGTGCGGTACGCCGCTGATCTCCGCCAAGGGCGCGTCGCCAACGAAGGGGAGGTGCCGGCGCACAGTCCACCACCAATGCGCGAAGCGCAGCAGGCTCCGTGGGAGGGGAGGGCAGGCGTTATACAGACGCCGTTTCACGGAACACGTTTCTCTGGTGCGGACGCCTTCGCAGGAAAAGCGTCGTCCGGTCAGCTCGCAAAATTGCTTCAACGTACCGCGTAACAGCCTGTCGCCCCCAACAAGGCAGAGTTCCTGGACATCATCACGGGTAGCCAGCCAGAGTTCCAGCGCGCGTAATTTATACACGGGATAGAGGCAGGGACTCATTTTGGGATGACGCTCATAGAGCAGGGAACACCACCATGAGGACAACGATTCGCCGCATTGAAGCCAACGTTCCACGGGTTGTCCATCAATGTGGACAGAGGCCATTTCATAGGCCCAAGCGGTATGTTCAGTCCGGATTTGGAGAAGATATTTCTGAAGCAAGGCGGGGATGGCAGTATGTCCCGCTGGAGTATCCCACGCTTCCCAGTGGAGGATGTCTCCGTCCGTAGGGTAGCTTTGCGTTGCTGTTGTGTAGATGTAAGCTTTTTTCATGGCGGCAGTGTGCCGGTGTTTCATATGAAACACCGACTGCTTTTATTGTTTGGAGGCGGCTTTGAGGAAAGCGGCGGCTATGCTGTCCGCGTAAGGTTGTCGTAAGACGCCTTGCTCTGTGATGATGCCGGTGATGAGGTGTGCCGGAGTTACGTCAAAAGCAAAGTTGTAGGCGGGGACATCCTCTGGACAGAGGCGAAGACCGTTGAGTGTGGCGACTTCGTCATAGGGGCGTTCCTCAATGGGGATCTCGGCGCCTGATGGTGTGGCCGTGTCAATGGTGGATAGAGGGGCGGCAATATAAAAGGGGATGCCGAAATACTGTGCCAGAACAGCAACGCCAAACGTGCCGATTTTGTTGGCGCTGTCGCCGTTGGCCGCAATGCGGTCCGCGCCTGTGACCACACAGTCCACCATCCCCTTTCGCATGAGAAGCGCGCAGGCGTTGTCGCAGGCGACGGTAACGTCAATGCCGTCCCGCTTCAATTCCCAGGCTGTCAGGCGCGCCCCCTGAAGAAAGGGGCGCGTTTCATCGGCAATGACGCGGACATGTTTGCCCTGTTCCCGTGCCGCGCGGATAACGCCCAACGCCGTTCCGTATCCCGCCGTTGCCAGTGCGCCCGCATTGCAGTGCGTCAGAACTGTGCTGTTGTCGGGGATACAGTCCGCCCCCGCCCGGCCAAGAGCCTTGCAGATGGCGATGTCCTGTTGCTGGATGGCGCGCGCTTCCCGTTCGAGGCGGAGCGGAAGTTCTTCCGCGCTTTCCTGAAAGCCCGCCCGCACAGCCCGCATCCGTTCCACGGCCCAGCGCAGGTTGACTGCCGTCGGGCGCGCCTGGGCCAGGCGATCCAGCGCCGTGTTGAAAGCCGTTGTCCAGGATTTCCCCCCTTCCGCCAGCGCTTCCCGGAGTGCCAGAACGCACCCCCAGGCGGCCGTGACGCCGATGGCGGGCGCGCCGCGCACGACCATGCTTTGCAGCGCCTTGATGACGTCGTCCACGGTACGGCAGGCGACATGCGCTTCCCTGTTGGGCAGGAGGCGTTGATCCAAAAGAAAGAGGGTATGTCCGGCGGTGTCGAAACGAATGTGATCTTCCATAGTGTTTGCGCAAGGGGTTGAGGTGTTTGAGCGGATGTGCGCGCTCTTTGTCCGTGGAAAAAGGATCTCCGTGGCGGAAGCTTACGGGCAAGGCTGGATGTTTGCAAAGATTTCTTTACAAGGCGGCGCGCGACTGGCACTCTGGAAATCTCCCTTCCTTGTATTTTTTTTCAGGAGATGTCGCTATGGAAGAGTTTTCCCGCATTCAACGCCTTCCCCCCTATGTCTTTGCCGTCGTCGGCGAACTGAAAATGCGTCTGCGCCGCCAGAACATCGATGTCGTCGATTTCAGCATGGGTAACCCCGATATACCTACGCCGCCACAGATTGTGGACAAGCTCGTTGAGGCCGCCCAGAAGCCCGTCAACCACCGCTATTCCCTCTCTCGCGGCATTCCCCATTTGCGCGAGGCCGTATGCCGGCGGTATGAACGCCTTTACGGCGTATCGCTGGATCCCGAAAGCGAGGCCATCGTGACGATGGGCTCCAAAGAGGGTCTGGCACATCTTTCCCTGGCCATGCTTTCCCCAGGCGACGTGGTGCTGGCTCCCGATCCTACCTATCCCATCCATAAATATGCCCCCATCATTGCCGGGGCGGATGTTCGCAGCGTCCCCATCGGGCCGGGGAGGGATTTTTTTGAGGATCTGACGGCCGCCACGCGCGAGGCTTGGCCCAGGCCGAAAGTGCTGTTCCTCTGTTATCCCCATAACCCCACAACCGAAGTCACCAGCCTTGAGTTTTTTGAAAAGGTGGTTGATTTCGCCAAGGACAACAAACTGTGGGTCATCCATGATCTGGCCTATGCCGATCTTGTCTTTGACGGCTATAAAGCCCCCAGCTTCCTGCAGGCCAAGGGCGCCAAGGATGTTGGCGTGGAATTCTACACCCTTTCCAAGAGCTATTCCATGCCCGGCTGGCGCGTGGGCTTCTGCCTTGGCAACAAGCAGTTGGTGCACTCCCTGGCGCGCATCAAGAGCTATCTGGATTACGGCATTTTCCAACCTATCCAGATTGCGGCAACGGTGGCGCTCAAGGGCCCGGACGACGATGTGCAGCGTATCTGCGATATGTACAGGCAGCGCCGCGACTGGCTGATCGAGGGTCTTGGCCGCATTGGCTGGAATGTCCCCAGCCCCAGGGCGACCATGTTCGTCTGGGCGCAGATTCCCGAGGAATTCCGCAAGATGGGTTCCGTGGAGTTCTCCAAGTGGCTTCTGCGGGAAGCCCATGTCGCCGTGTCGCCGGGGCTCGGCTTTGGCGCCTACGGAGACGATCACGTCCGTTTTGCTCTCATTGAAAACGACCATCGCACACGGCAGGCCATCCGCAGTATGCGCCGCCTGTTTACCGGAAACAACGACCCCCATGATGATGACGACGAAAACGAATAAACCTCTGTATATTGGCCTGGCCGGATTCGGCACTGTGGGCGGCGGCCTTGCCCGCCTTCTTGTGGAAAACGCGGATCTTGTCCGGCGTCGTGCCGGGCGGGATATTGTCATAAAAAAGGTGCTGGTGCGCAATTTGAGCAAGGGCCGTGCCGTGCCGCTGCCTGAGACGGCCGAACTGACGGACAAGCCTGATGCCCTGCTGAACGACCCTGACATCGAGGTGCTGGTGGAGCTGATGGGCGGTATCGATGCCCCGCGCGCGCTTATTGACGCCGCCCTGGACAGGGGGATGCATATTGTCACCGCCAACAAGGCGCTGCTGGCCGAGGAGGGCGGCGAACTCTTCCGCAAGGCGGCGCGGGAAGGCCGCATTCTGCGCTATGAGGCCAGTGTTGCCGGGGCCATTCCCATTGTGGAAAGTCTGAAGGAAAGCTTTGCGGGCAACCGCATCTCCTCGCTGGTGGGTATCCTCAACGGCACAAGCAACTATATCTTGTCGGAAATGACGACCAACGGTCTCGATTTTGACATCGCGTTGCGTCAGGCCCAGGAGCTGGGCTATGCCGAAGCCGATCCTACGCTGGATATCGACGGCCATGACGCCGCGCACAAACTGACCCTTCTCATCCGTCTGGCCTATGGCGTACAGTATCCGTATACCGCCATGCCCGTGCGCGGCATTCGCGGCCTTTCCGCCATGGACATATGCTTTGCGCGGGAATTCGGGTATCGTGTCAAGCTCATTGCCCAGGTGCGTGAACGGGGCGAGGGCGGCGGCGCCCGGCTGGAAGCGGGCGTGTTCCCCGCGTTGGTGCATCATACGCTGCTGCTGGCGCGTGTGGGTGGCGTGTACAATGCCGTGCGTGTGGATGGCAATGCGTCCGGTTCGCTCTTTTTCCACGGACGCGGCGCGGGAGATTTGCCCACAGCCGGGGCTGTGCTGGCCGATCTGGTTGCCGTGGCCAGGGAATCCTCGCCCAACAATACCGGCTTCGCGGCGGCGGAACTGCCGCGCGCGTCCCTTATGCCGCCTGAGGAGTGGCGTTCCCGTTACTATGTGCGCCTGATGGTGCGCGATGCGCCGGGCGTTTTGCGCGATGTGGCTGGCTGCATGGCGGATGAGGGCGTCAGTCTGGCGCAGGTGATGCAGAAAAGCGATGAGGAAGGCAAAGGAGTGCCCTTTGTTTTCATGACCCATGAAACGACCGAACAGGCTATGCGCGCGGCCCTGCAACACACCGTCGATGCGGGTATGCTGCTGGAACCGGCTGTCTATTTCCGCGTCCTTGGCGGGGAATAGGGCGCGAGGCACACGGATCGGGAACGGATCTGTGAACGTGCGGCGGGGCGGGGGCTGGGGCCTGTGCGCTTTTCTTCCCCCGGCCCCTGACGTTTCCTGTAACATGCATGCCGGAGGCCGTGACGGCGGGATCGAGACACGGCCTTGACCGTACTTCTCCGGCGCAAAGGGGGGAGCTGTGCTTGCGCTTTCCTTTTCCACGCGGGCGCGTTGTGAATTCCGTGATATTACGCCGGAAGTGCGTTCCCTTGTGGCGCGCTGGGCGGAGGAGCAACAGCGTCGTGACGGTGCGTTGCTGCTGTTCAGTCCGCACACGACCTGCGGTCTGACCGTCAATGAGGGGGCGGATCCCGATGTCCGGCGTGATATGCTGGCTTTCTTTGAGCGTCTTGTTCCCCAGTTTCCCGAACGATCCGGCGCGCCCGCCTTTGCCCATGCGGAAGGGAACAGCGATGCCCACATGAGGACATCCCTTTTCGGGCCGCACCTGCTGTTGCCGGTGAGCGGCGGGCGGCTCTGTCTCGGGCGCTGGCAGGCGGTGTATCTCTGTGAGGCCGACGGGCCCCGATGCCGTTCGCTCTGGGCGCAATGGCTGCAAGGCGGCGTTGACGGCGCCTAGCCCCAGTGCCGCTTCCCTGCCGTGTATGATGCCGTGCCCATGATTTTGCACCTGGACATGGACGCCTTCTTTGCGTCGGTGGAACAGATGGATACTCCGTCGTTGCGGGGCAGGCCCGTCATTGTCGGCGGCTGTGGCAATCGCGGCGTGGTCTCCACGGCGTCCTACGAAGCGCGGCGTTTTGGCATCCATTCGGCCATGCCCATAGTTGTGGCGCGCAGGCTCTGTCCGCACGGTATCTTTCTGCCGGGACGCCGGGCACGGTATGCGGAACTTTCCCGCCGGGTCATGGGGGCGCTGGGGGACTTCTCTCCTCTGGTGGAGCAGGCGAGCATTGACGAGGCCTATCTTGACGTAACGGGGACGGAACGCCTCTTTGGCGATGTGGACAGTCTGGTGGCGCGGATCAAGGCGGACGTCCGCAGGGTGACCGGGGGCCTGACCTGCTCGGTAGGCGTTGCCCCTGTCAAATTCCTTGCCAAGATATGTTCCGACATCAACAAACCGGACGGCGTGTACATTCTGCGGCCGGAGGCGGTGGACGCTTTTCTCCGCGCCCTGCCTGTACGCCGGTTGCCGGGCGTCGGTAACCGCATGGCCGCCCGCCTTGGCGCCTTGGGCATTGTCCGTGTGGAGCAGGTGCGCCGCATGAGCGCTGAGAGCCTGTATGCCCATTTTGGCAAGTGGGGCGTGGTGCTGCATGAGCGGGCCTTTGGACGCGATGCCCGGCCTGTGACGCCGGATCGGGATCCACAGAGCGAAAGCGCCGAAACGACCTTTGAGCACGATACCCGCGACAGGCGTTTTCTGGAGCGGGCGCTTATGGCCCATGCCGAGCGTGTGGGGGCCTCGCTGCGGGCGCGGGGTATCCGCGGGCGGACAGTGACGCTCAAGATGAAGTTTGCCGATTTCCGGCTGATTACCCGTTCGCGGACGCTCCCCGTGCCCGTTGCCTCCACGCAGACTCTGTTTGATACCGCTTGCCGCCTGCTGTGGGCGGAAGCGTTGCCACTGGCCGTGCGCCTGATTGGCCTTGGTGTTTCCGGCTTTGACGGCGCGCCCGCGCAACTGGTTCTGCCAGGCGTTTTTTGTGGTGGCGGCGATCAGGATCCGGTGGAGGAGAGTCGGCGACGGCGGCTGGACGCCGCGCTGGATGCCGTGCGGGCGCGTTTTGGCAAAGCCGCCGTGCAGCGGGGGCGCTTGTTTGCCGTGAAAAAGAACGACGCGCCGGACAGCGCGTGGAACGGCGATCCTGAAAAAGACTTCTGATATGATGCCGACCAGAGCAGAGTTATTTCCTGAAGATTTCAGCGTGTGAACCAAGGCGGGCGATTCTCAAAAGGGCCGCCATCATTTCAGCTACCGAGTCAAACTTTTCCCCCTTCCCGGCTTCGAGCTCCTCAATGGCCCGGCGCGTCGCCGCATTGGGCGCTTTTATCTCAAAAGGCAAGCGGCGTTCATGAGCCACTCTTACCAGGAGCAGGCGGATAGCGTCCGAGATGGACAGGCCCATGCCGGCCAGCGCAGCGCTGGCCCGTTCTTTTATGGCTGTTTCAATCCGCGCCCGAACGACGGAATCGTGTGTTTGAACCTGCATATAGGTCACCTCTTGGGAAATTGTAGCTACAAAGTAGCTACAAGACAAGCGTGAAACCAAGTAGGCTAGGCCAGGAGCAAGGAAAAACAGGATGTAGACAGCGCCGTTTGACATTGGCAAATTTCAAACGACGCAGCTCTGGAAAAAAGGTTGAGGGCTTCCCTCCTCTCTGAACAGACAGAGCGGAGGGAAGCCCTCAAAAAACAAGTATCCCGGCGCTACACCTGGAGAGAGAGTCCGATACCAAAGGGGGCAAGCTGTGTGGGCATGATGCCCTGCATGGCTGAAACGGCGTAGGCACGCAGCGCGCGTCCTATGCCGGAGAGGGGATTGCCGCCGGAGGCGGCGGTGTCATTGGCGGTGTTGACAGAGCCGTAGGTACTGCCTACGGGACCCACCCCGTTGGCATCGGCAAAGAAACTGCCCACGCTGGCATAGCTGCTGGCGGCCCGCTGGGATGTCGCGGCGGAAACGCCCTGTCCGTCTTCTTCCGGATCGGCGCGTTGTTCCGTGCGGGCCTCGGCGGACATGCGCGCCGCCTGTGCGGCTATCTGCGTGTCCTGTGCGGAGGGTTCCGCCGGGGCGAGCGCCGCGCGGCGAATCTGTTCTGCCTTGCGTTCCGTTTCCTCGGGATCGCCGGGAACAGCGGATACGTCAATGGAGACATGACCGCCGATGGCGTAGAGCTGTCCGTCAGGACCCTTCTGGTGCTGGTAGTGCGCGCCGCCCGCGGCATGCTGTCCAGCGGTGGCCAAATGGGCCGATTCGTGGGAGCGGACTTCCTGATCGCGCTGTTGCAGCTTGCGCAGTTGCGCCTGTGCCTCAGGACTGAGCCGCAATTCGTCGGTGCGGTTTTCCAGCTCGCGGGAGAAGGCGGAGGCGGGTTGCCGCTGTTGTTGCGGCGTGACGGCGCTTTGCTGGCCGATATTTTGTACGCGCTGGATCAGCGCGTCATAGGCGGCGGATTCTTCCGCGCCATAGGTGGGGACTCGTTCGATGGATTGGGACATGGTTGGCCTCGTTTTGGGGACTGGCGCTCCGTGCCTGCGCCGTTCGTCCTCTCCGATTCCCTATCGACCGAAACAGCCAAAGGTTAAGGGGAAAACGCAATTTTTTCAGTAGAGCGTGTTCAGAATATCCTCATCCATGCCGTATCCGTGTTCCGGGCCGGGGAAGGTTCCGGCGCGCACCTCGTTGGCATAGACCGCGAACGCCTCGCGCATGGCGTCGCCTACGGGGGCGAAGCGCTTGACAAATTTGGGGGAAAGCCGTTCGGTGATGCCCAGCATGTCCTGCCAGACGAGCACCTGCCCGTCGCACTCCGGCCCTGCGCCGATGCCGATGGTGGGGATGGCAACGGTCTCCGTGATGCGGGCGGCCAGAGGTGTGGGAACGCATTCCAGCACAAGGGCGAAGGCGCCGGCCTTCTCAAGGGCGCGCGCGTCGTCCAGCATTGTTTGCGCGGCTTCCGCGCTTTTGCCCTGAACCCGGTAGCCGCCGAGACTGTGCAGGGATTGCGGCGTCAGCCCGATATGTCCCATGACCGGAATGGACGCCTGGACAATGGCTTCCACATGCGGCGCGAAATGGGCGCCACCCTCCAGTTTGACGGCCTGCGCCAGGCCTTCCCGTACCAGACGCCCCGCGTTTTCACAGGCCTGCCGCGGTGAAACCTGATAGCTCATGAACGGCATGTCGCAGACCACCAGCGCCTTACTCGCCGCGCGGGACACGGCGGCGCAGTGGTGGATCATGTGCTCCATGCCGACGCCCAGCGTGTCCTCAAGGCCCATCATGACCATGCCGAGAGAATCCCCGACAAGGAGGGCATCCGCCGCATCGTCCATGAGGCGGGCGACGCTGTAGTCATAGGCCGTGATCATGACCAGTTTGTGATCGCCTTTGGCGGCGCGAAAGGTGACGGCAGTCTGTTTCATGGGGTGGCTCCTATATTGGGGCGGCGTTGGCGCGCTGGGCAAAGCCCATGAGGGCATGCGTCAGCTTTGCCGCTGTGAAGTCCGCGTGATGGAGGCCGGGCAGGGGAGCCAGTTCCACCACGTCCATGCCGACGACGCGGCGGCCCCGGCAACAGCGCTCGATGAGCCGCAAGGCATCGTACCAGAACAGACCGCCCGGAGAGGGCGTACCCGTAGCGGGCATGAGCGAGGCGTCCAGTCCGTCCACATCAAAGGTAATGTAGATATGGGAAGGAAAGCCGGCGGGCAGGGGCTGTTCCGGGATGCCTCTGTCGTGGAGGGCGGCCGCGTCGATCGCCGTAATCTGAAAACGGCGCCGGATGGCGGCTTCCTCGCGGCAGTAGTCGCGTATGGCGAATTGCGCCAGCGGCAGCTCCAAATCCGCTACGGCGCGATACATGACGCTGGCATGGGAGAGCGGGTTGCCCTCATAGCTGGGGCGCAGATCCGCATGGGCGTCAATCTGGACGACGCCGAAGGGGGTCTCGTTGCGCCGCGCCTCCCGCGCCAGCGCCCGGAGGGCCCCCAGGGTGACGGTATGCTCGCCGCCCAGCAGCACGGGCAGGGCCTTGTGGGCCAGCGCTGTTGCGACGGCCTGTTCAATGCCTGTCAGCGCCTCCTCGCTGGTGGCGCAGGTGACGGCGGGAGCGGTGTAGACCCCCCCCTCGCAGGGGGCGCTGATGCCGTCCCAGGCCTCCAGCTGCTGGGAGGCCGCCAGAATGGCGGCCGGTCCCCGCGCCGTGCCGCCGCCGTAGGAGGTACTTTGTTCCAGCGGGGCCGGGATAACGTGGAAGGCCGCCGCCTCGGGGGCGGCGGGGGCATATTCCGAGGCCAGAAAGTCGTGATGGCGCATGGCTCCCTCGTGGAGAAGAGGCGTGATACGGGAGGAAGTATGCCAGAGAAAAGCGGGATAATCCAGCCTCTGCGGAGGCGGCGGAAAACAAAAGGGCCCGCTGGGGAAGCGGGCCCTTGCTACTGAAAGCGTTGTCAGCAAAGAAAGGAGGATGCTCTGAACAAGCAATAACAATGCCAACATGATGAATCGCTAACATGGCGATATGACAGGGATATTGTGGTGCGCCCGTGCCCTGCCAGGGTGAAAAAATTGTACTTCCTTGCGGAAAGGAAGGGAGGGCGGCGTTGTCGTGTAAAAATTTTTGTCTGGAAAAAAAGAAAAAGGGTTCGCCTTGCGAACCCTGAAATCTGGTGGAGCTGAGGAGAATTGAACTCCTGGCCTCTTGAATGCCATTCAAGCGCTCTCCCAACTGAGCTACAGCCCCATAACGGAGCTATATTTACCCGTCATCGTGAGAGGCGTCAAGATTTTTTTGCCGGAATTTTCCTCTCGACCTGCGGCCCTGACTTTGGCATGCTGGGCGCGTTGCTGTTTCAGGGGGAGCGCGGGCCCCAAGGATTGTCAGGATGTTTACGCCGCTTCTGCTCATGCTTTCCGGGATTGTCTCCGGCTATCTGGGGCGTTGCGCCGCTCGCCGGTGGCGCTGGCCCGCGCTGTGTCTGCGTCTTTGCGCCCAGGCCATACCGCCCGCGGTGCTTTTTCTGCTGTTTCTGCTGGGGGCGGGCGTAGGCGGTGACGCCGCATTGCTGCGCATGTTGCCGCGACTGGGCGGCGTGGCCCTCTGGCTGACCCTGTGCGGTCTGGCAGGCAGCTTTGTCTGTGTGCGGTTGATACGGGCATACCTGCCCCCGGTTCCCGACGCGCCCGCCAGCGTACCCCCATCTCGCGGCGAGGCCGCGCGGGAACCGGGGGCGCGCCGCCTGATGGCTATGGCGACGGGCAGCGTAGGCATCATCACCTTTTTCTGTCTGGGGCTTGTGCTGGCCCGGGCCGCTGTGCTGCCGCCCGCGCTGACATCGCACATGCCGGCCCTGTACGCGCTCTATGCGCTGATGGCGCTGGTGGGCGTTTCTCTGGGCAGGGATGAGCGTCTGGGCGATATTCTGCGGACACTGCGCCCCCGGACGCTGCTGTTGCCGTTGGCGACGGGGTGCGGCACGCTGCTGGGATCCGCGCTGGCCAGCCTGGCCGTGAGCTACGGTCTGGCGGACTGTCTGGCTGTGGGATCGGGCTTTGTCTATTACTCGCTCTCGTCCGTCATCATCAGCATGAGCAAGGGGCCCGAGCTGGGCGCCATCGCACTTATGGCCAATATCGCGCGGGAACTGCTGACCTTCGTGGCCGCGCCGCTGATTGTGCGCCTTCTGGGGCCGGAATGCCTTATTTCCTGCGGCGGCGCCTCCACCATGGACAGCACGCTGCCGACCGTGGCGCGCCATGCCGGGGTGCAGTGGACGTTTGTTTCCATCGTCCACGCCATGCCGCTGGATTTCAGCGTTCCTTTTCTGGTGCCGTTCTTCTGTTCGCTATAGGGGAACGCCGCGCCAGGCGCGCTTTGCCGCGTGGAAAAACTTGTGCTTGTCCTTCGATTCCTATACCCTTGTCACCATTCAGATTGCGTGGCGTGTGGCGGTTGCATGCGCGTGTGCTGTTTCCGCGGAAGACGCCGCGCGTAAAATGTTCTTGGGAAAGAGACAAGGGTATGTTTACCACATTACATAATGTCCGCGTGGCAGCCATACGATCGGCCGTACCGTCCCAGGAGATTCGTCTGGACGATGAGCTGGAATTTTATGGCGGCAGCGCCAGAAAAGTTGCCCGGCTCAAGACCACCCTTGGCATGGACAGACGCAGGGTATGCCCGGATGGCGTGACAGCTTCCGATTTGTGCGCGCATGCGGCGGAAGCGCTTTTCCATGCGTACTCCGATGCGCGGGGCGCTGTGGATGCGTTGATTTTCGTGAGCCAGTCCCCGGACTGGCGATCTCCGGCTACGGCATGTGAGCTGCAGCACCGCCTGGGTCTGCCGAAAAGCTGCGCCGCCCTTGATGTCAACCAGGGGTGCGCCGGGTATGTCTATGGTCTGTGGCTGGGCAGCGGTCTCGTTGCGTCCGGCGCGGCGCGGCGCGTGCTGCTTCTGGTTGGCGATGCCCATCCTTACGGGCGGGATGTGCGCAACCGCATTACCGCCTCCGTCTTCGGCGACGGCGGAAGCGCCACCCTGCTGGAGCGGGACGGGAACGCGGAACCCATGCGGTTCGGCCTCGGTACGGACGGCAGCGGCTTTGAAACGATTATCGTTCCCGCTGGGCAGGCCAGGCTCCCCTTTATCCGCGATGCGGCGAAAAATGAGCCGCTGGTCAGATCCACCCTTGATCCGGGCGGCAACCCCTGGCAGATGTGCGAAACATTCATGGACGGCGGCGCCGTCTTCAATTTCACGATGGATGTTGTCCCCGCGCATATGACGGAGCTGCTCGCGTATGCCGGTATGTCTTCCGGGGATATTGACTGGCTTCTGCTGCATCAGGCCAACAGGCAGATTGTGGAGAACCTTGCCTCCAAGAGCGGTTTTCCTCTGGCAAAGGCTCCCGCCGAATCGTTTGGCAGGTACGGCAATACGGCGTCGGCATCCATTCCCATTGCGATATGCGATCGGTTCGGCAGCGGCGATGCTCTTTCCGGGAGGGTTCTTTTGTGTGGCTATGGCGTGGGATTGTCCTGGGCTTCCTGTCTGTGCCGCATGGACACTGTCAATTGCGCGCCTGTTCTTGATGTTGAGGCTGATCCCGCCCGCCCGTCCAGGGAAGATTTGATCAGGCGGTGGGAGCGAATCTTTAAGGGAGAGGAGAAACCTCATGACTAAACAGGAATTTTTGGCGCTTCTTCAGGATATGCTGCAGTGTGATCGGGAGCTGGATGCGCAAACGCCGCTGACGGATATGGAAGAGTGGGATTCGCTGGCCTTTATGGTGCTGATTTCCTTTTTTGACAAAAATTTTGGCCAGCGGATTACGTTCGATATGCTGAAGACGTGCCGGACGCCGGAAGATCTGGCGATGCTGAGCAACGGGGGCATCTCGTAAGATGTTTACCGCGCAACAGCGGATACTGGTTACGGGCGCCAGCTCCGGCATAGGGCGGGCCATAGCCCTGCGCTGCAATGCCCTTGGCGCGACGGTGCTGGCCAGCGGCCGCAATGCGGATCGTCTGGCTGAGGGGCGGCGCCAGGCTGTGGAGCCGTCCCGCTGGGTGTCCATTGAACGCGACCTGCTGGAAGATATGGAAACCTTGCCCGGCTGGGTTCGGGGCCTTGCCCGCGAGCATGGCAAACTCTGGGGCTTGGCGCATGCCGCCGGGGACGGTTTGATGGACAGCCTGAGAACCTACGGGCTGGCGGAGGCGCGACGCCATTTCGATCTTGGGTTTCATATGCCGGTGCTGCTTGCGCAGGGCTTTTGCGACAGGCGCAGCAGCGAGGCGGGAGGCGCGCTTCTCTTTCTGACGTCGGCATCAGCCGTTTTTGCGGAAAAGGGCCATATGGTTTATGGCGCGGCCAAAGCGGCCGTGGCTGCCGCCGCCAAGGCCATAAGCCAGGAAGTGGCCCCGCGCCTGCGTGTGCATTGTCTGGCCCCCGGCATTGTGGATACGCCGCTGGAAGAGCGCGCCGAAGCCTATATGGGTTCCTCCTACAGGGAGGAGCAGCTGCGGGGCTACCCTTTCGGTTTCGGGCAGCCTGAGGATGTCGCGCACATGGCGGCCTTTCTGCTTTCAGATCAGGCCCGCTGGATTACGGGGCAGAACTTTGTTCTTGCCGGAGGGCGTTACTGATGCCCCATGTCGTCATTATCGGCAATGCCGGGGCCGCGCGGGAGTGCTACTGGATTTTTCAGGACATGCTGAACAGCTCGGTGGGATTGCGCTGCTACTATACGTTCAGAGGCTTTCTGGACTGGCGGGGCCATGCGGGCGATCTCAAGGAGTTCAGCGCGTTGCATTTGGGAACCGCCGGGGAATACGTCATACAGCCTGACGATCTCTTTGTCATCGGGGTAGGGCATCCCCGGCTCCGCAAGGCAATTTTTGAAGACTTCAAGGCGCGCGGCGGCACGTTCATGAACCTGATTCATCCTTGGACGGATATCTGCCCGTCCGCCGTCCTTGGCGAGGGGAATGTCTTTCAGCGCGGCTGTACCGTCTACTGCAACGCCAGAATTGGGAATGCCAATTACATCAACGGGGCCGTCAATCTTTCGCATGATGCGGAAATCGGCGATTTCAACTTTCTTGCGCCGTACTCGCTTGTGCTGGGAGGGGCAAAACTGGGCTCCTGCAATCATCTGGGGCCCCATGCCGTCATTCTTGATCATGCCCATGCGGGCGATGGCAACGTCTTTGCCGCGGCAAGCTGTCTTTACCGGGGCTGCCGCGATGATTGCCTCATGTCCGGCAATCCGGCCTTGAGGGTGGGGAAGGCGGCGGATGTGAACCTGCTGGGTGCTGTGCCGCCATCCAGCGCATCCTAGGCACACGCGGTGTGCGGGTATGACAGGCCTCCGGGAGTTTTCCCGGGGGCCTGTGTTTTCAGGCGAGTGTCCTGAGGGAGGTGTTCTGTTCCGCAAGCTGGGCCAGCTGGCGCAGGAGCGCCGCGGTGTTGTCGCGCCTGTCCGCCTCAGCCTGAAGGGAATCCGCCGCCTCATGGTAGAGCCGCGCGATGTCCGTGGACGCCATATCCCCGTAACGGCGCGTTTCCTCCCCGTCTGGGAGACCGGCAAGACGTTGCAGCCAGGGGGGGAGGACAAGTTCCGGCGCGCGCCGCGCATGAAGGTGTATGGCAAAGACGGCCAGCGGACGGCTTTGAAAGTAGTAGGCGTAGTCATGGGCGTGCCCGAGGTGGAAGTGTCTCTCTTCCCGCAGAATGGCCATGATAACCTTTGCCGCGGAAGCTCCCGGGCTGTTGCCGTCTCTGCGGATGACGAGCCAGTCCGGGTGCGGCCTGCCCGCGATGAAGTCCGCCAGATCATTGGCAAGGTCTTCCAGGGCGTGTGTAAAAGGAAGGTAGCCGAGGCTATTGATGAAGGCTTCCTTTTCCTGTTCGCTCCACAGGGGGGAATGCGCCAGCGCGTGTTTGGCAGCCAGCGTCAGTTTGGAAAAGGAATTTGCGGTGTAGAAAAGTCCCTCCCGGCGCAGACCGTTTGCCGTAATCCAGGGCTGGAAGTAGACGGCGGGCCTGTGGGTAATGGCGCTGAAGGTGCTTGCGATATGCGCAAAGTCCGTAATCATGACCTGCGCCCTGACGAAGGTCTCGAGGTAGCTTGTCTGTGTGTCGACGGCGAGGCGCGGCTCATGGGCGAAAGCGTCGATGATGTCCCTGACTGTCTCTTCTTCCCTGTTTATTGGTGTGGGTCTGAAAATGATAGTGTGGTCAGGAAAAGCGGCCAGCAGGGAACGCAGAATCCGTTTGCCATGTTTCTGGAGACGGTTCCCGCCATACTGAAGCGCATGGTGTATTTCCGTTGGCGCGTAGCAGATGCATTCCGCTTGGAGGCCTTCCCGTTGCTTCGCAAGGAATCGTCGCCGCACCAGACAGAGCTTGGGATAGCCGTAACCCATGAGATAAAAATTCATTGCCGGGCGCAGGAGTCTTGCCGGGGGGGAAAAATTGTCCCAGAGCGCCTTGATTTCCTTTCTGCGCTGTTCAAAGGGAAAGCCTACGATAAGGCCGTCAAAGCTGAAGGACGTTATTGCTCCCTGCAGATAAGCCTGCGGATCTTGAGCCGAGGTACAGCTGTGCGTCATCGCCAGCACCCGCGAGGACGTGGGATAGCGCACAAATGATTCAAAGTCTGTCGCAATGAAGCAGGCGATACTGTCAAGCGTCTCCACCTCTTCGGGGCGCACCTGAAAGACATGACCAAGACCGTCAAGGTTCATGACGCCGATGGCCTCGCCCGCCAGGAGGCCGACGGTGCCGTATCCCCGCTCTTGCAGCTCCTTGCCGAGCGCTACCATCCATTCGTCGGGAACGACATTGGTGTGCCCGATGTAAAAAGCGACGATTCTTTTTCCGGGAAAAAGATTGCCAATAGTGGTGCTGAGATCCGACATGGCGGCTATTCCTGTTCCTTGCAGCGGCGCGGTTAGAGAGGGGTATTGTCCTCAACGAGCTTTGCCATTCGCCGTAGCAATGCGGCGGTCTCTTCGTTGGAGACATTTTTTTCCGCCCGCAATGCTGTTGCGGCTTGCCCGTACAGGTGGACAAGCTCCTGTGCGGATACGTCGCCAAACGTCACATGGCTTTCTGTCATCCCTGAAAGTGTTTTGATATGTGGGGGGATAGGGATGTCTGGCGATCGCTGGCGATAGAGATGTGTGGCAAAGACGGCCAGCGGACGGCTTTGAAAATAGTCCGCGTAAAGCACGGCATGATAGAGTTGAACACCCTTGTATTCTTGCAGGATGGTTTCCATTATTTTTGCGGCGGAGGCCCCCGGGCTGTTGGTGTCTCTGCGGATGACAAGCCAGTCCGGGCGCGGCCTGCCGTCGATGAAGCTGGCCAGATCATTGGCAAGGTCTTCCAGGGCATGTGTAAAAGGAAGGTAGCCGCTGGAGATGAGAAAGCGTTCCATCTCTTCTTCCGCATACGTATGTGCCATGGCGTGCTTGATGGCGGAGATCAGTTCTGAAAACGTTGTTACCGTAGAGAGCGGGGAATTTCCATGGGGGTTGGAAGCCGTCATCCAGGGCTGGAAGTAGATGGCGGGCCTGTGGGTGACGGCGCAGAACGTGCCGGCGATATGCGCAAGGTCCGTAATCATGACCTGCGTCCTGACGAAGGTGTCGAGGTAGCTTGTCCGCGTGTCGACGGCGAGGCGCGGCTCATGGGCGAAAGCGTCGATGATGTCCCTGACGGTATCTTCATCCCTGTTTATTGGCGCGGGCCGGAAAATGACGGTATGCTCAGGAAAGGCGGCCAGTAGGGAACGCAGAATCCGTTTGCCATGTTTCTGGAGACGCTTTCCGCCCAAATAGGGGGTATACTGAATTCCCATTGGCGCGTAGCAGATGCATTCCGCCCTGACGGCTTCCCGCCGTTTCGCAAGGAATCGTCGCCGCATCAGGCAGAGTTTGGGGTAGCCGTAGCCCATGAGATAAAAGTCCGCCGATGGGCGCAGGAGTCTTGCCGGGGGGGAAAAATTATCCCAGAGATCCTTGATTTCTCCTTCGCGGGGCGCAAAGGGGAAGCCCACGATAAGGCCATCGAAGCTGCGGGTACTTATTGCGCCTTGCAGAAAAGCCCCCGGATCTCCGGGTGAACAGCTGTGCACGATCGCCAGAACCCGTGATGTCTTTGGGTAGCGCATAGGCTTTTCAAAATTGGTATTATCAATGAAGCCTTCACAATCTGTCACAATGAAGCAGGCGATACTGTCAAGTGTCTCCACCTCTTCGGGGCGCACCTGAAAGACATGACCAAGACCGTCAAGGTTCATGACGCCGATGGCCTCGCCCGCCAGGAGGCCGACGGTGCCGTATCCCCGCTCTTGCAGCTCCTTGCCGAGGGCGACCATCCATTCGTCGGGAACGACATCCGTGTGACAGATATAGAAGGCGACCACGGTTTTGCCGTTGAAAAGTTCACGGATGCGGGCGTTGAGTTCTGACACGGAGTCCTCCTTGTGTTTCTTTTGCGGTAGATACGGAAAGAGCACTGTACAGACGATCGGGCGGGGTGTCAAGCCGACATCCGTTTTTTGGAACAATATTTGCTTTAGATGCTTCCAAGGGGGGAAATTTCATGATTTTGACACGCCGCACAGGCATCACCATGCGCGTCGTCCGTTCCGACTATGGAGAGACACGGGATGCGCTGGCGCGCGACTGGCCGGTGCTGCTGGAACGGCTGGGGCACGTTTATGGTTTTGCGCCGGAGTGGTTCCCGCTGCCCAATATGGGCGAGGACAGCGTTGCCCTTGCGCGCCGCTACGGCGTCCGGGCCTTGCTCCTGACTGGCGGCGACGACAGAGGCGCTACGCCGGATCGTGACCTTACGGAAGAGGCACTCCTGCGCTGGGCCGCCGGGGAGCGTCTGCCGGTGCTCGGTGTCTGCCGGGGCGCGCAGATGCTGGCCCGGCAGGCCGGGGCGGCGCTCATCGCCGTACACCCCGGTAGGCATGTGGCCGCGCGGCATCGCATTGTCTGGAATACGGACGGGAACGGCGGGCCCTTCTGGAACAGCGCGCTTGCCGCGCGGGATACGGAAGAGGTCAACTCCTTCCACCGGTGGGGGCTTTCCGGCACGGCGCTTCCGGCGAACCTCCATGCCGTTGCCGTCTGTCCCGAAGACGGAAGCGTCGAGGCGTTCTGTCATGTCTCCCTGCCGTGGATGGGCGTTTTCTGGCATCCCGAACGGGAGGCAACACCCCGCGAGAGCGATATGGCGATCCTGCGCCATCTCTTTGCGGAGGCCTGAAAAAGCGTTTCGTGGCGTCGTCCGTTGGCGCAGGCCGCCGGTCTTCCCCGCACAGGGCGGGGGGGAAAAGATTTCCAGAAAGGGAGTTCGCGTGAGTGAGGATAAGAAAGAAAGAAGCAAATCCGGAACCAAGGCGGAAACGCTGGAGCTTCTGCTCCGTCACGGTTTTCCCGTGCCGCCGTTGCGCTATGTTACCAAAGAGCGCTGGGACGCCGTACCGGATGCCGTGCTCGCCGAAATACGCGCCGCGTTTCCGCAAACGCCGCTGGCCGTGCGTTCCTCGGCATGTCAGGAGGACGGTTGCGCCGCCTCGCTGGCCGGAGCCTTTGACAGTGTGCTGCATGTGCCGTCGCAGGATGCGGCGGCATTGCGGGCCGCCATCGTCAAAGTGGCGTCCCGCTACGGCAGCGCGGCGGATCAGATTCTGATCCAGCCCATGATACCTCATGTGGCCCTGAGCGGCGTCGTCATGACGCGCACGCTGGAGGACGGTTCCCCCTACTACGTCATCAACTACGACGATGTTTCCGGGCGGACGGATACCGTTACCGGCGGCAGCGGCATCAGCAAGACGGTGTGCGTCTACCGGGGAGCCAGGGCGGAATATTTCGACTCGCCGCGCCTGCGGGCGGTGCTGGATCTGGTGCGCCGGCTTGAGGACTTCTTTTCAGGATTGCCGCTGGACATTGAGTTTGTCGTGGATGCGCGCGGCGCCACGCATCTGTTGCAGGCGCGTCCCATTGCCGCCGCGCGGCACTGGCGTTCGCAGGTGGCGGAGGATGTCTCCCGGCACATCCGGCACGTGGAGACCTACGCGCGCGACATCATGGCGGAACGTCCCGGCCTGCCGGGCAGGCGCAGTCTGCTTGGCGTCATGCCGGACTGGAACCCGGCGGAGATTATCGGCGTCACGCCGCGTCCGCTGGCCCTGAGCCTGTACCGGGACATCATCACCCGCCGTGTCTGGCGGGTGGCCCGGCAGCACATGGGCTATCGCGCCCTGCCGCCGGTGGAACTGATGGTCTCGCTTGCGGGGCGGCCCTATATCGACGTGCGCGCAAGCTTCAGCTCCTTTCTTCCCGAAGGCGTTTCCCGGCAGACGGCGGCCCTGCTCACGGACGCCTGGCTTGATCGCCTTGACACGCATCCCGAACTGCATGATAAGGTGGAGTTCGCCATTGTGCCCACCGTGCTGGATTTTGACTTTGACGCCACCTTCCGGGAGCGCTATGGGGATGTGCTCCCCCCGGCGGAACGGCTGCGGTACAAGGCCGCCCTGCGCCGCCTGACAAACCGGGCCTTGCGTGTTTCCGGCATGTGCCCCGCAGAGGGAAGCCTGGAAAAGGCCATGAACGACGCGCAATTGCTGGAACTGCGGCAACGCGCGCTCATGCCGCCCGTCATGCCGTCCGATTCGCGGGAAGGCACGCCGTTCTCGCTGGTGGCCCGGCTGAGCACCCTGCTGGAGGAATGCAGGGAATGGGGAACGCTGCCTTTCTCCATTGCCGCGCGCCATGCCTTCATGGCGGAAAGCCTGCTGCGATCCGCCGTGCGGCGCGGCGCGGTGCGGGAGGAGCGCCTTGCGGCCTTCAAGCGTTCCGTGCGCACCGTTTCCGGCGAATTGTCGCGGGACTTTGCCGAAGCTGTCCGCAACCCGGCGATGCGGGGGGATTTCATGGCGCGCTACGGGCACTTGCGGCCCGGCACGTATGACATCCTGACGCCCTGCTATGCGCAACGCGATCTGTTCAGCCATGTGGCGGCCCCCCAGGAAGCGCCACCGGTGGCGGCATTCAGCCTCACCGCGCGGGAAAGCGACGATCTTTCCCGGCTTCTGGATGAGGCCGGGCTGGACTGCGCGCCGCGACGCCTGCTGGACTATGCGCGGCGCGCCATTGCCGGAAGGGAATGGATCAAGTTTGTTTTTACGCGCCATGTGTGCGCCATTCTTGAGACCGTGGCCGCATGGGGGCAGTGTCAGGGGCTTGATCGCGAGGACTGCGCCATGCTGCCGCTGGAAGTCATGACGGGCAGTCTGAACGCGCCGTTGCCCGACGAGGCGCGGGCGTACTACGGGGCCGTTATCGAGGAACAGCGCCGCCAGCACGATCTGGCCCGCTCCCTGCGGCTTGCGCCCCTGATCCGTTCCGTGCGCGACGTCTATGTGGCGGCGCAGCAGCGCAGCGAGCCTAATTTCATCACCGACAGGCATATTGAGGCGCCGGTGGCCGCGCTGGACGGCCACGCCATGCCAGAATCGCTTCAGGGACGCATCGTGTGCATCGAAAGCGCGGATCCCGGCTATGACTGGCTCTTTACCCGCGACATCGCCGGGCTGGTCACCCGCTACGGCGGCGTCAATTCCCATATGGCCATCCGCTGCGCGGAATACGGCCTGCCCGCGGCCATCGGTTGCGGCGGCATTCTCTACGAGCGGGCCAGCCGCGCCACAAGGCTGTTGCTGGATTGCGCGGGAAAACGTATAACCCCGCTGGGGGCGGAGGTGTAAGCCCATGATTGCGTTGATTCTTGCGGCGGGACGCGGATCCCGCCTCCGGGAACTGACCGACGGCAGGCCCAAATGTCTGGTACCCCTCGCGGGAAAACCTCTGCTGCGCTGGCAGTGCGACGCCCTGCGGAACGCGGGTGCACGGCGTCTGCTGGTCGTGCGCGGCTATCTGGCGGATCGCCTTGTGCCGGAGGCGGCGGGCCTGCCCGCGGGCGCCTTTGAAACCGCCCTCAATCCGCAATGGGAACACAGCAACATGCTTTCGTCCCTGCTCTGTGCCGGGCCGTGGCTGGAGGCGGCCTTTGCCGCCGGGGAAAGGGAGGCGGTCATCAGCTATGCGGATATCGTCTATCCGGCGGATCATGTCCGTACCCTGTGCGCCTTGGGCGGCGATGCGCCCCTTGCCATTACCTATGATACGCAATGGGAGGCGCTCTGGCGCGTCCGCTTTGCCGATCCCCTGTCGGACGCCGAAAGTTTCGCCTGCAGGGACGGCGAGTTGATCGACATTGGCCGCGCTCCGCGCCGTCTGGAGGATGTGCAGGGGCAGTATATGGGGCTTCTGCGGGTGACGCCGCGGGGGTGGGAGGCCGTGGCCGCCGCCTGTCGCGATCTTGGCGCGGCGGTCGCCCGTACCGATATGACGGGCTTTTTGCGCCTCCTGCTGGAACGGCGCGTGCCCATCGCCACGGCGGCGGTGGCGGGGCGCTGGTGCGAGGTGGACAGCCAGGACGATTTGCGCGCCTATGAGGCGAAGCTGCGACAGGGCGGCTGGAGCCATGACTGGCGGTAGGCCGGTTGTGTGCGCACAATGCAAAAGAAAAAGGAGATGACATGAAAACGGAATGGGATTATACGACGCTGGCGCAGGGGTATCTGAAACGCCCTGAATATGCGCCGGATGCCCTGAGGCAGATTTTTCAGATTGCCGGACTGCATCCTGGGGATACGGTGTGCGATATTGGCGCGGGTGTGGCGCATCTGACTCTTCCTCTGGCGGCATTTGGCTGCCGCGTGGACGCCGTGGAACCCAACGACGCCATGAGGGAACTGGGGAAACGGCGTACCGCCAACCTTGACGGTGTCCAATGGTTTGAGGGAACCGGGGAGGATACCGGACGTCCCTCCGGGATATATGACTTCGTTTCGTTCGGTTCCTCCTTCAACGTGTGTGATCGCGCCAAATCTCTTGTGGAAACGCACCGTCTGCTCAAGCCCGGCAAATGGTTCGTCTGCCTGTGGAACCACAGGAATCTGGAGGATCCTGTGCAGCGGGCCATAGAAGGCATCATCAGGGAGGCCATTCCCGACTATGCCTACGGTACGCGGCGGGAGGATCAGACAGAGGTGATCACGGCGTCCGGTCTGTTTACGGATATCACGCCCGTACAGGGAGCGGTGCGGCACCGGCAGACACCGGAGGATATTGTGGAGGCATGGCGCTCCCATTCCACCCTGCACCGTCAGGCCTGTGAAAAATTCGACGCCATTGTTGCCCGGATTGAGAAGTATGTTACCGGGCTTGGTCAGGCGGAGATTGAGATCCCCTATACGACGCACGCCTGGGTTGCGCGCCGCGCGGGCTAGCGCCATGACGCCAGACGCGCATAACGGACGGGTGATCTGGATTACCGGCCTTTCCGGCGCGGGAAAGAGCACCCTTGCCCGCGCCCTGATGGAACATCTGCCGGGGGCTCTGCTGCTGGACGGCGACGATCTGCGGGCCGTGCTGGGCGCGACGGCCTCCGGTTTTGACCGTGCCGGACGTCTGGCGCTGGCCCAGACCTACGCCCGTCTCTGCAGGCTGCTGGCGGAACAGGGGCACACCGTCGTCATGGCGACCATCTCCCTGTTTCACGAAATCCATGCGTGGAACAGGGAGAACCTGCCCGGCTATCTGGAAGTCTTTCTGGACGTGCCCGAAGCCGTGCGCAGGGAACGCGATCCCAAGGGGCTTTATGCCGCGGCAACGGCGGGAACGCTGCGTCATATGGCCGGGGCGGAAACCGCGGTCGATGTGCCGCAAGCACCGGATCTGGTATTGCCAACAGCCGAAATGACGCTGGAAGAATGCGTGGCCGCCGTGCGGGAACGTCTTGGGGCAGTGGCGGCCGGCCTTCCGCGACGCTGACGGGAGTTTCTCCCACCACGTGGGAAATGCGACAGCTCCACAAAACAGAGAAGCCGTTTGCCGTACTTTTCCGGCAAACGGCTTCTCTGTTTTGCGCGGGGAAGCCTTATGGCGTTTCTGCCGTTTCCGCCGGAGAGAGAATGTCGCCGTATGCCTGTTCCACGACGGCGGCCAGCGCATGGCAAAAAACCGTCCTGTCCCTGTCCGGTAGCAGGATATGGCGGGACGGCTGTTTTTTCTGTTCCGTGCGGCACAGGGATTCGTGTTGCCGGATAAATGTCTGCGTTTCTGGGCAGTAATCGCTTATGGGTGCTGGGCGAAAAAAGGGCGAAAGTGTTGTTTCAGGCAGCATGAGGCGGGTACGCCCCTCCTGTGTACTGACGGACAGCAGCAGCGGTTTTTTCCAGTAGAAGCGAATACTCATGTGCTTATAGAAATTGTTCAGCGCTTGGAAGAGGGGAAAACGGCATAGGGGTTCATAATACAAATCAGGACGGCAGGCGCGCAGGGTGCGCAGGAAAAAGCCAACTTCCTCCGCCGGAGTGGTAAGCTCCATGTCTCCTATGTAGTCGCAGGGGAGCGCAACGGCGTCGCTGGGGACGGCGCCGGAAAGAATCTGTGCCAGATAGTGGAAAAAAAGCTCCCGGCTGTGCCCGGGGCGGAAGATGAGCTTTTCCCGCAGGGCGGCGAGTTCCGGGTGATCGCCGTTTTTCCAGGCAAGGCTGGACTGGAGGGCCAGAAGCATGTCCTCAGGGGTGCGCACGGGAGAAAAGAGATCGTTCGCATCCCATGCTCTGGGCATGTTTCGGCTGGGGAGGAAGACGGCGGGCTGTCCTGTGGCCAGCGCAAAGAGTTGTCCTGTTGTGGAGGTGTGATCGCAGAGCAGGGCGATCGCGGAAGCCATGTGGCGCAGTGTGCTGCGGCTGCTGTCCATACGAAAGCGTTTTGTCGTGCGGAAGGCCGTTGCCAGAGGTTCGTAGCGGGGGCGTTCGCCGGGGAAGGGGCGCAACACGAAATCGTACTGTGGGAAATGGGTCAGGCACGCATCGATGAAGGCTTTGCGTTCCTCCATGAGGAGCGGAACGCCATGCGCGCTGTGGCCGCAGGTATACAGAATCGTTGCCCTGTGTGGTTCCGCAAGCCAGCGCCGGCGGAGTTCGTCAAGCTTGAGGCAGCCAAACGGCAGCAGATAAAGCTCCTCCCGGCGGCGTCCTGATGTCAGGCGTGGAAAGGACGGGGGAACGGCGCCCCCGTCCTGCGTCAGATAATAGTCCGCATTGCCGACATAGGACGGATAAATTTGGAGCATATGTTCCGTATGCGGCGGGGGAAACCAGAACGCATGGGGCAGGGCAAGCAGTGGTACTTCAGGGGGAACGAGATTTATGGGCGCGGACTGATCCAAGGTAAAAGCCGCCCGCACGTGCTCTTTTTCAAAAAAGTCCGGGGGCAGCGTTGCCGGAGAAAAATCTCCAGTAGCTGGTCGTGGCGTCATATCCGTATAGACGCGGGTGATCCGCCCGCCGCGTTCTTCCAGCAGAGGGCGGATGCTTTCGTCGAGGCGGTGCATATAGACGGAATTTGCAAGGAAGACATAGCTTCCGGAAAAGTCGAAGGCATCAGTGGCGATCATGGGGGAATCTCCTTATCCAAGAATGTTATGGCGTCTTCGCCGTTTCCGCCGGAGCGAGAATGTCGCCGAATGCCTGTTCCACGACGGCGGCCAGCGCATGACAGAAAACCGTTTTGTCCCTGTCCGGCAACAGGATATGGCGGGATGGCTCTCTTTCCTGTTCCGTGCGGCACAGGGATTCGTGTTGCCGGATAAATGTCTGCGTTTCTGGGGAGTAATCGCTCATGGGCGCGGGGCGGAAAAAGGGCGAAAGCGTTGTTTCAGGCAGCATGAGGCGGGTCTGTCCGTCCTCTTTGCTGATGGACAGCAGCAGCGGTTTGTGCTGTTGGAAGCGAGTATTGAGCTGCTGGTAGAAATTGGCCAGCGCCTGGTAGAGGGGAAAGCGCCGCAGCGGCTCATAATAGCAGTCAGGACGGTTGGCGCGCAAGGTGCGCAGGAAAAAGCCAACTTCCTCCGCCGGAGTGGTAAGCTCCATGTCTCCTATGTAGTCGCAGGGGAGCGCAACGGCGTCGCTGGGGACGGCGCCGGAAAGAATCTGTGCCAGATAGTGGAAAAAAAGCTCCCGGCTGTGCCCGGGGCGGAAGATGAGCTTTTCCCGCAGGGCGGCGAGTTCCGGGTGATCGCCGTTTTTCCAGGCAAGGCTGGACTGGAGGGCCAGAAGCATGTCCTCAGGGGTGCGCACGGGAGAAAAGAGATCGTTCGCATCCCATGCTCTGGGCATGTTTCGGCTGGGGAGGAAGACGGCGGGCTGTCCTGTGGCCAGCGCAAAGAGTTGTCCTGTTGTGGAGGTGTGATCGCAGAGCAGGGCGATCGCGGAAGCCATGTGGCGCAGTGTGCTGCGGCTGCTGTCCATACGAAAGCGTTTTGTCGTGCGGAAGGCCGTTGCCAGAGGTTCGTAGCGGGGGCGTTCGCCGGGGAAGGGGCGCAACACGAAATCGTACTGTGGGAAATGGGTCAGGCACGCATCGATGAAGGCTTTGCGTTCCTCCATGAGGAGCGGAACGCCATGCGCGCTGTGGCCGCAGGTATACAGAATCGTTGCCCTGTGTGGTTCCGCAAGCCAGCGCCGGCGGAGTTCGTCAAGCTTGAGGCAGCCAAACGGCAGCAGATAAAGCTCCTCCCGGCGGCGTCCTGATGTCAGGCGTGGAAAGGACGGGGGAACGGCGCCCCCGTCCTGCGTCAGATAATAGTCCGCATTGCCGACATAGGACGGATAAATTTGGAGCATATGTTCCGTATGCGGCGGGGGAAACCAGAACGCATGGGGCAGGGCAAGCAGTGGTACTTCAGGGGGAACGAGATTTATGGGCGCGGACTGATCCAAGGTAAAAGCCGCCCGCACGTGCTCTTTTTCAAAAAAGTCCGGGGGCAGCGTTGCCGGAGAAAAATCTCCAGTAGCTGGTCGTGGCGTCATATCCGTATAGACGCGGGTGATCCGCCCGCCGCGTTCTTCCAGCAGAGGGCGGATGCTTTCGTCGAGGCGGTGCATATAGACGGAATTTGCAAGGAAGACATAGCGTCCGGAAAAGTCGAAGGCAGTGGCGGCGATCATGGAGTAACCCTCTGGATCTGGGTTCAGGTGGGCGGATTGACATCCAGGAACCACATATACGCCCG
The DNA here is from genome assembly GCA_934546745.1 of uncultured Desulfovibrio sp. Classification (GTDB taxonomy): domain Bacteria; phylum Desulfobacterota; class Desulfovibrionia; order Desulfovibrionales; family Desulfovibrionaceae; genus Desulfovibrio. Next base: position 79,306 of record CAKTDV010000009.1, read on the forward strand.
TCCGTTCGTATTGGGTCCGTATTGTCGGAGCTGCTGAAGCTGAGTTGGCCGTCCCAGCAAAGGTAGCGGCCTTCTCCGGCGGCGGCGATGGCTTCCCGAGGCGCGGAGGCAAAGGGGAGCCATTCGCCATCCTCCATGAGGCGCACCCTCCAGGGGGCGACATCCGCGGGAAGCGGCAGCGGGCAGGCATACGTATGGCCGGAGACATGCTCAAACGGTTTTTCCAGAGGCGTATGTTGCCTGGCTGAGAGGATGGCATCCCAGAAATCGCCTGCCGCGCTCCGTTCCTCGCCGTTCTTCTGGCGTTGGTGCGCCGCTCAGGGAATAGTTGAGGTAGTTCGTATAACTGTAGAGGGCAAGATACAGCAACCTGTTGGCTTTGCAGGGCAGTGTGGCGTTGTGGACAGCCCTTGCCATATTCCCGGTATGGTGCAGCACCCCCCAGGAATAGACGATGTCCACAGGCGGCAGGCTCCGCAGAAAATCTTCGTTGAGGGCGTCTCCCCGCAGGATGGTCCAGTTTTTGGGGGAGCCTGCCTGACGGTGGAGTTCCTGCGTCGCGGCTACGGAATGGGGATCGTAGTCAAAGCTGACGATGGGGCCGGCCCCGGCGCGCCACGCCGCCAGCGAACTCAGGCCGCTGCCGCAGCCGATGTCCAGAAAGCTGAGCCCGGCAAGCGAGAGATCCTCCCGTCCGAGAAAGCGGCAAAGGTCCCTCCGGGACTGCCGTATTGTTTCCTCATTGAGATGGTGGCGGATAAACGTTGTCCAGTTTTTTCCGAATTCAAAGCGCGTCTTCATGCTATCACCGTGGATTTGATAGGAAAATGCTGTATAGGGTACTGTGCTGCAAAGCCGTTCCGCTTCTCGACAGATGTGCACTTCCACAGTTTTCAGATTCTACGTACTTCTTTTGTCATAGTCCTTCGATTTCTTGCATTTTTTTCAGAAAATCCCGTCCAAAGTCAGGGTACTTCCTCAACGCCCGCTTCAGGAGGGCGTCTTTTCCCGTTCTGGTATAGGCAAGAACGAAATCCGCAAAGACGCTGGTTGCCAGCCGGGAAAGAAAGGGGTGGTATTTTCCTGAAAAATGGTTGTCGACCGCCTGATACATGCGCAGCTCGTCAAAGCCATGCCGCTCTCTGTGCGCGATGTGATCGTGTTCCGCGGCGGCGTAGAGCGATTGGTCATGCCTGAAATACACGCTCATAATCTCTGGAAGGTAGCCGATAAGGCCGAGTTCGGCATGGAGCAGATGCCAGTACCAGTCGCCCGGCGTCAGGGTCGCCTCAAACCAGTCGGGCAGACCGTTTCGAAAACGCCAGCGATACATGACGGAATTTGTCTGTATGATGTTTGTCTGGAGAAGATCCCTGATGGTATAGAAACGTTTTACACCACCGGGCAGTAAATCCTCTGTGGGATACGTGCGGGAAGGGGAACCGTCTTCATAGACAACGTCCACAGGATGGAAACAGAGGGCGCATTGGGGATGCCGCCGCAGAAAGGCGACCTGTTTCTGGAGTTTTTTCCTGTCTGTGAAGTAGTCGTCGCCGTCGCAAAGGGCAACAAAGGGGCTGCGCGCGCGCGAAAAGAGCTCGATGATGTTCGTGCCGACTTGATGTTGGGAAAGATAGACCGGCTTGATATGCGGATAGCGATCGGCAAGGTTGGCGATGAGCAGCGGCGTTGCATCGGTGGAGGCGTCGTCGACGATAATGTGCTCTATGGGGAAGTCCGTTTCCTGCCGCGCGACACTTGTGACCGCGCGTTCAATGTATTTTTCATGATTCCGTGTCAGCGTCAGTACGGAGACGGCGCTCTTTTCAGGGAAACGGCGCGCCTTGCGGGGATGGCTCTTTTTGTCTCGCTGCCGCAGGGCGGCAAGCAGGAGCTTCCCCACAGACGTTTGCGGGGGAGATGTCCAGAGGAGGCGCAAAAGAACCGTTTGCCATTCAGGCGAAAGTCCCTCCATAAAGGGATCGATGTCCCTGGCCTCAATGGGGGGAAGAGGGGGAACGTCCGCCTGGGGGAGGGCGTCAAAGGGATGGGGCGAGGCAAAGAGGGTGTCCCTCGCGAAGACCTCCCGCGCCAGACGCCGGTCGCTTTCGGCGCAGCGATCCCGTAGCGCGGCCCGTAATGCGGGATCGCTGTAAGTCTGTTCCTTCACGCCCTCCCGCAGTTCCACGGCGCGCCAGTGACGCAGCAGGGCCTGTTTACCCCGGAAAACGGGGTAGGTGAAGTCGAGCGCGCCCAGGCTGTGCGCCAGCCTGCAGGCGGTCAGCGAACGCGGATAATAGTCTTCCGCGGGCAGGAAACCGTCGAGGCGGGCACAGCCGCATGCCCTGAGGACGTCTTTTGCAAAACCGTCCCCAGCGACGAAGGGATTGACGCCGTTATGCACGATGAGGGCGCAGTGTTCCTTCCCGAAGAGGCGGCGGTATTCCCCGAAGAGGGCATCCATGCTGTCCCGTCTTTCATCAAGGAGAATCTGAACGGCCTTTTCGTCAGGAACGGTGTCGCAGCAGGCGCGTGTGAAGAATTCAAGCTCCGTATCCAGCCTGCCTATGGCGATGACGGCTTGGACGGCGCAGCGGCGAAGGCGGGGGTAGTGTTCAAGGCAGTCCGCCAGCGCGGCGGCATTGTTCTGGAACAGCCCAAAGGAAACAAGCAGGTCTTTCCCGCTTCTGGCAAGTTCGTCGAGTTGCCGGAACCATGCGTCAATCTCCTTGCGATACTGGCCGCCATACAGCAGAAGGTTACCGAGAGACACATGGGAGTACTGGTCAAGACCGGAGTCAAGTTTGAGCGCGTCGTAGAGGACGCCGTTTTCCGCAAGGAGCGATCTGTTGGCATAAAAGATGTCCATCATTCCGGGGAAGGCGCTGTTGCGGCTTCCCCAGTAGACGTAGAGATTCTGCGGCATGGCTGTTTGTCCTCGCCAGAGGGCGGGCGTTAGCCCGGCATGGAAAAATAGGCGAAAATGGCGCTGATCACGGCGTCGGTATCGCCCTCCGGCATATCCGCATGCAGGGGCAGGCGCAACAGGCGATCCGCAAGCCGCTCCGTCACGGGAAGGGGAGCGTATGTGCGTCCGAAGCGCCGCCCGGCGGGAGAGCTGTGCAGGGGGATGTAGTGGAAATAGGCGGCAATGCCGCGCTGACGCAGAAAGTCGCTCAGGTTGACACGCTCCCCGGCGGACCGGCAGAGAAGATGGAAAATATGCGCGTTGTGCCGCTGGCGTTCCTGGGGATGCGGCAGCCGCAGCAGCCCCCGCTCCTCAAGGGGGGTCAGACCTTCCTGGTAGCGCCGGAACACACGCAGCCGGTCTTCGGTAATGGCGTGCGCATGGTTCAGCTGCGCCCAGAGGAAGGCGGCGTTCAGCTCGCTGAGAAGATAGGAGGAGCCGCGATCGCGCCATGTGTATTTATCGACCTGGCCGCGATAGAAGCGGCTGCGATCCGTGCCTTTCTCCCGGAAGATCTCCGCCTGCTCGATCATGGCCGGATCTGTCAGCAGCAGACATCCCCCTTCGCCGCAGTGGATGTTCTTGCTTTCATGGAAGCTGAGACAGCCGAAATCCCCGATAGCGCCCAGGGGGCGCTCGCCGTCAAAGGCCATGATTCCCTGTGCGGCGTCCTCCACAACATACAGGCCATGCTCGCGGGCGATGCCCATAATCTCTTCCATGCGGCAGGCGCAGCCCGCGTAATGCACCGGCACAACGGCGCGGCTTCTGGAGGTGATGGACTGTCTGAGGGAATCTGGAGAAAGGTTCATGTCCCAGGGATCAATGTCGGCGAAGACGGGCGTTGCGCCGGCGCTGAGAAAGGCCGTGGCCGTGCTGGAAAAGGTAAAGGACGGCATGATGACCTCGTCGCCGGGCCGTAGGCCGCACAGCAGCGCGGCTAGTTCCAGCGCCGCCGTACAGGAGGGCGTCAGCAGCGCGGCGGCGCTGCCGGTGTTCTGGCGCAGCCACAGCGCGCACCGCCGGGAATAGGGGCCGTCTCCCGCAAGATGTTGCCCCCGTATGGCCTCTGCCACGCAGTCCTGTTCCTCACCTGTGAGGTGGAGGGGCTGTTGTGGAATCCTGATGGGTGTCATGTGAGAGTGTTTACCTTTCTGTGGGGTGTCAGGCTTCGAAGATGGTTTTTTGCCTGCGGCCCGGTGTTGAACAGCAGATCCAAGACGCTGACATCGGGGACGAACGCGCCGTGCAGCTGGGGATAGGGGGCATACCCGTAGGTTTTGAATTCCAGCTGGATATGATGCCGCCGGAATTGCTCCACATCCAGATAGGCGGCGGCGGATGGGCCGGAAAGATAGGTGTCGGCTCCCAGTTTTTGCACTATGTCTATCAGACGCGCGGTACGCGTTCCCCGCGGCGCCATGTCGGAAGAGAGGAGGATCGGCGTCTGAATAGCCAGCTTGTGCATCAGCCAGCGGGTGAGGCGTATATCCAGCGCGGAGAGGCTGTCTTCCTTCTCTTGCAGGAGAGCGGAGAATTCTGAAAAACAGGGTTTGAAAAACGGCGCGGCGGCATAGGCCTGGCGAATGGATTGCAGGTGCTTTCTGCGCCATGCGGTGCTTTCGTCAATGCGGACGTCGCGGATGCGCTGCCTGTGGGGCGACAGCACGGGAACCGTCAGCCAGTGTGCGCCCTGATGCGTCTTGATACGGTTGCGGTTGCGCCAGTCCCTCGGCGTATATTGCACGTCGTCAAGAAAGACAAAGGCATCCGACGAGGCGATGATGTCGAAATACCCGCGCCAGGGGATGTAACTGGGCTGGATGATGGCGGCGCGCATCTGTGCCTACGTCCTGTTTTCGTTCTCGCGAGGACATAGATCGTCCACCATATCGGCAAAGCTGCGGCCCTCATGGGGCCAGCGGGTCGCCGCCCAGTCCGGGCAGTCGGCGCAGGCGGGGCACAGACTGTAGTCGTTGCGGAGATGGGCGTCGCGAACTTGCCGCATGAGGGGGCCCTGCCAGGCTTCGGCCAGCGAGGTTTCCCGCAATGTGGCGAAATGGGGGGCTTCCGTCCAGGATGACGGACAGAAGCTGATGTCCCCACGCGGCGTGACGCAGAGGCGCTCCCATGGGTAAAGGCAGGGCCGCCGGGGGTGATTCCGCAGCAGGCGGCGCAGCGCCGCAGCCTGTTCCTCCACGTATCCTCCAAAGGAGTGCAGGCGGCGAAGAATGACGTAATCCGCGCCGGCCTCTTTCCAGAAGCGCTCAAACGCGGCGCCTTCCCCGGCGTTGGCCTCCTGCTCGATAAAGGTCGTCACAATGCGCAGCGGCGCGTGGGCGCGTTCGCGTTCGCACAGCAGATGCAGCACATTGGCGACGACGATCCGGTAGTCGCCGTTACGGCGGATGGCCGCATAGGAGGCCTCGGAAAAGGCGTCGATGCTGATGTCGACAATGTCAATGTCCGTTTTGAGCAGCTTGTCCACGGCATCGGGCGTCAGCAGGGTTCCGTTCGTCGTCAGGGAGACGCGCGTACCCGACGCGGCCCTGGCATGGGTCAGAAACTCAAAGATGTGCGGATGCAGCAGGGGTTCTCCCTGGGCGGTATAGCGTATATAGCCGGTGATTCCCCGTCCGTCTTCCCGTATCTGACGCACAAGTTCCGTATGGACGTCCCGGGGCAAGTCCGCGCCGGTATAGAGTTCGCCGCGCGCAAAGGCCTCATGTCCGCAGTGGACACAGGCGAGATTGCAGCGTTCGGTCACATCCACGACAACTTGGGAAGGGAAGGCGGCATGCAGCCTGTCATGAAATCCATACTGATTGCTGGTCATGTGGAAACCTGTCATTCTCTGGTACCGGAAGGCGTTTCCGGGAAGGTGCTTGCGGCGATCCGCAGGTTTGTCTGCCACTCTTCCCGCATTTTTGCGAATTCATAGCGCTGCCAGAGCAGTACTTCGTCCGTGTTCTGTTCCCCAAATCGGAGGGCATGCGTTATCTTTTGCGCGGCGATGGAGGCGGACCAGTGTTTTTCCACAAAGGCGCGCGACGCCAGGCCGATGCGCTCGCGAAGAGCCGGATCCCCATCAAGGCGCTGCAACCAGGAACAGATGTCGTCCCCTGTCGCGGCATGGCAGATGGGCAGGTCTTCCCCAATACCCCATAAGGCCATATCGGGCGCCTTGGCAAGCACCGGACGCCCTTTGGTCATGGCGTCCACGACCGCCATGCCGATATGCGATGTCCCTGTCTGATCCACCACAAGATCCGCCTCTTCCAGAGCCTCGTTGAAGGCGTGTTGCGGCAGATGATCGCACCAGTCCACGTGGGATTCCATATGCAGCTCCCTGACCATCGTTTCCGCCTCGGCAAGGCGCGCCCCGACGCGAAAAAGGCGCAGGCGCGCCTTGCCGCCGCCGCGGATGTAGCGCGCGAAGGCGCGCAGAAATACATCCGTCCCCTTGTCGTCCAATTCGGTGCAGTCTCCCGCGCCAATGTCCCAGGAGAGCCTTGCGCCATAGAGAATCCGCATCTCCCTGCGAAACGGCTGGGGGATGTACGTCTGGGTGACGGTGTCGGCAAGCATGAGGGAGATTCTCCGCTCCTGATGCACACCGATATCGTGCAGAATGGCGTCGGCCTTCGGGAGCAGCCCTTTGGGGAAAAAGGTGAACCCGCAGGCATTGCGGATGGCCGCCCGTTGCCGCAGGGTATGGAGGAGCTGCGTCTGGTAATGACGGGCATCGGATTGGGAAAGGTTGCCCGCCGTGCCATAGAAGGAGTTCAGGTGCTGCCCTGGCGTGGAAAAATCATAGAGGTCGGTTCCTGTCAGGACGCATACGCACGGCTTGGCGAGGAGCGAGCCAAGAGCCACACTGTCAAAATTCAGGAGAAGGCCGTCAGCCTGCGCCAGCACAGCGCAGAGTTCCCGAACGACATCGGGAGACGACCGCAGATCAAGATGCGTCTTGTCTGTGCGCCAGTCATGTATCCAGCCGGGATAGGCGGCGGCATATTCTGGGTGCAAGGCCTCCGGTTGATCCCGTTCTCCCCCCATGGTGAGATGCAGATGCGCGTCAATGCCCATATCCCGCAGTGCCAGGGTAATCAGAAGGATATAGTTGTTCGCATTGCCGACGCAGTCAATACGCCGTAGTTGTCTTGGGGAGGCCATGTCTTCTCCTTGGTGATAGGTTGGTTTGGCTCCATTCCGCTTCGGGGAAATTCCGGCGCGGCAGGGAGGTTGTCAGGCAACGGTCACGGGCAGATCCGTCTCCGTGGGCGAAGGTGACGGTGGCGGCGCGGCATGCCATGCCTGAAACATGAGGAGTATCCACAAAAGATATTCCCAGTTGCTGCGGCCCTCAGCGTGGCGTTGCCATGCCTCGCGCACGGGGGCGGGGCGAAAAATCCCCTCGCGGCGCAGCCGTTCTTCCGAGAGCAGGTCTTCCACCCATCCACGCAGGGAACCGCGCAGCCATTGCCCGACAGGGATGCCGAAACCCATTTTGGGGCGCTCCACAAGAATGGGGGGGACATACCGGTGAAGCACGCGGCGGAGGAGGTATTTGCCAGCCCCGTTGCGCATGCGCCAGGCATCGGGGATGCGGCAGACCCATTCAAAGACGCGCACATCCAGCAGGGGGACGCGGGTTTCCAGTGAGTGACGCATACTGGCGCGATCCACCTTGGTCAGAATGTCCTCGCCAAGGTACATCATGGTATCCACATATTGCATGCGGGGCAAATCCGCCACGATATGGCGCGGCAGATTCCTGTCGTCCGCAAGAGTGGGCGGCGGGGCGCCCGTCCGCAGGATGGTGGAGGGATGCCACCAGTACTGCATGAAATAGCGGTGGTAAAAGGCGTGGGGCGATCCCTCAAGAGCAAGATCCGCATGGTTGTGGAGACGCACACCGGGATTCCGGGGCCGGAGTCCTGAGGGCAGCCAGCCGCACAGGGCATCCCACGTTGCCGGTTTCAGACCGCGAAGCGCGGCGGCAAGGCCTCGCCTCCAGACTGTCACGGGAGAAAAGCGCGGCATGCGCCGCAGGCATTCGGCATAGCGGCCATATCCGGCAAAAAGCTCGTCCCCGCCGTCGCCGGTCAGGGCCGTTGTGACGGAGCGGCGCGTCAGCGCCGAGAGCAGCGTCGTGGGTATCTGGGAGGCGTCGGCAAAGGGTTCGTCGTAGATGACCGGCAGGTCGGGGATGACCTGTTGCGCGTCATGGGCCGTGAGATAGAGTTCCGTATGCTTTGTTCCGAGGTGGCGGGCCACGGCGGCGGCATACGGCGCCTCATCGTAGTCCGCTTCCTCAAAGCCGATGCAGAAGGTTTGCACCGGCGTTGCGCTGCATTGCTGCATGAGCGCCACGATGGCGGAAGAGTCGATGCCGCCGGAGAGAAAAGCCCCCACAGGCACGTCGGCAATCATGCGCCGCCGCACGGCGTCCGTCAGCAGGCCGTCCAGCTCGGCGACGGCGTCTTCCTCATGGGCGGGCGTCAGCTCAAGGGGGTGTTGCAGCCCTTCGCGGACAACGGCAAGCGCATCCCAGTAGCGGCGGATGGTGACGGTGCCGTCCCCGGCAATGTCCAGCCGGTGTGCGGCGGGCAGCTTGAAGGCCCCTTTCCAGATGCAGTGCGGCGCGGGAATGTATCCATAGCGCAGCAGCAGCGCGAGAGCGTCATGATCGAGTTCGGGATGCCAGTCGGAAAGGACGCGCAGCCCCTTGAGTTCGGAAGCAAAACAGAAACGCCTGTTTTCCCGCATCCAGTAGAGCGGCTTGACGCCAAAGCGATCCCGGGCCAGCGTCAGACGGCGCTCTTTTCTGTCCCAGAGGGCAAAGGCGAACATGCCCAGCAGCCGATCCAGCGTGGCGTCAATCCCCAGCGTTGCGCAGGACAGGAGAACGACTTCCGTATCCGAAGTCCCGCGCGGACGGACGCCGTATTTGTCAAGCGCGTCACGCAGTTCCGCCGTATTGTAGATTTCCCCGTTGTAGGAGAGGACGTAACGCCCGTCGGGCGAGGTCATGGGCTGATGGCCTAAAGGTGAAAGATCGCGAATGGCAAGGCGTCTGTGCCCCAGCGCCAGCCCCGCGTCCGCCTGTATCCACAGGCCGCCGCTGTCCGGTCCCCGATGGCGCAGGATTTGCGTCATCGCGGCAATGCGCTTCCGGAGCGTGTCCGTGGGGAGGTTTTCGCCGTACCCCCAGTACCCTGCAATGCCACACATGCTAGTTTGCCTTTTGTCCCTTGCCCGCGAGGAGGCGGTTTCCCCAGTCTTTCAGGGCGCTGAGCGCGAGAGCGCCAAGATTGCGGCACAGCCGCGTTCCCCGTTGCGCAAACCATGCGGCGGTATACGGCATGGGCATACCGAAATCGCGCGACAGCCATTCGCGCCGGGCGACGGCGGAAAGGCGCGCCTGACTGGCAAAAGGCTCTTTGGCAAAGGCGTCCATGACGGTATTTCCCTTTATGGCGGCCAGTTCGGCAAAAAGACGCTCCCATTGCCCGTAAATCCTTTCGGGAGCGTAGGTTTCGGCGGCGGCTTTCTGGGCCGAGCTCCCCAGCGCTTCGCGGAGGTCCCCGTTTGTCATAAGATCGCGCAGGGCAGCCGCAAGGGCCTCCGGCGTGGACTCCGGAACCACCACGCCTGTTTTCCCGTGTTCGATCACATCCCGGACGCCCGCGCATTCCGCAAAGCCGACGACCGGCAGTCCCGCGCACATGGCTTCAAGGACCGTGTTGGGGAAACCCTCATAGGAGGAGGGAAGGCAGTAGATCTGCGCCTTGGCATAGGCGGCCTGCGCGTCGCGACAGATTCCCGGCATATGGATTCGTTTCTGCAAATTCCATGCCTTGATTTGCCGCCGCAGTAACGGCTCCTGCGGGCCGTGCCCCCACAGGACAAGATCCCAGTCGGGGTGCTCGCCGGAAAGTTGACGGAAGGCCTCAAGCAGCAGCAGGGGCCTTTTTTGCCCGTCGAACCGGGCCAGATACAGAAGCGTCTTGCGTTGCCCTGTCTCGCCTTTTGCCTGCGCCGCGCTGGAGGAGGAGGGAGCGGCATTGGGGATGACACGTACCCGTTTTCGCAGGTATTCCGGCACCCTTTCCACATAGCCCGGAAGAAGTTCATGAACAATGTCGGCTCCATGCAGGACAGCCAACCGGCCAGGGCGGTTCCAGACTCGTTGTTCCGTGTAGCGGATGGGATCGCAGCGTTCGGAACAGATGAAGGGAATGCCGCTCCCCATGCAGGCCATGGCCCAGAAAAGGTGCTCACTGCCGGATTGCATGGAAAGAAACACATCGCTATCGCGGGCGAGAAGCGCTTCCCGCAGGGCGCGTATGTGCGAATGTTTCCCATCGGGAGACCACGAGATATGTTCCACACCCTCCTGCAGGGGGTAAAGCGGACGGGTTCCTTTGCCCAGGGCAAGGGACAGCAGGGTGACGGCATGCCCTCTTGCCGTCATTTCATTGGCAAGGTTGACCGCCGCGCGTTCGCTGCCACCCATGCTGGCGCACAGGCTGGAACAGGCAATGGCAATGCGCATAAGGCTATCTCTTTTGAGGGGGGAAGAGTTTCTGGATCCTACGGCGTAAGGTTTTGAAACAGACATCAACCGTATAATATTCCAGTGTGCCCGGTACGTGTTCGCCAAAATCCCGCCACAGCCATTCCCGCCGCGCGGCGGCGGACAGGCGCGCCCGGGAGGTAAAGGGTTCCTCCGCAAAGGCGTCCAGCGCACTATGGCCTTTTTGCCCGGCGGCGTCCAGAAGGAGTTGTTCCCAGGCATCCATGCAGCGCGACAGTTCAAATTCCTCGAGAGAGGCGCGGGCCGCCCGTCCCAGGCGCACACGCAGGGCCGTGTTGGCCAAAAGGCGATCCAGCGCCAGCGCAAGCGCCGGGGCGGTCATGGATTCGACAAGCAGACCTGTCCGCTCGTGCGTGATGATATCGCTGACGCCGTCGCATTCCGAGAAGGCGACGCAGGGCAGCCCCGCCGCCATGGCCTCCAGCAGGGCGTTCGGCATGCCTTCGGTGCGGGAGGAGAAACAATAGGCCTGCGCTCGCGCGAACTGTGCCCCGGCATCGGACGTTTCCCCCGAAAGACATAGCCTGTCTCCCAGTCCGAGGCTCCTGGCATGCTCTTCAACAAGGCGGCGATCCTGCCCGTCGCCAACAATACGCATGTCCCATTCCGGATGCCTGGCAGCGATGCTGGCAAACGCGTCCATGGCAAGGCGGCACTGCTTGAGCTCCTCATGCAGACGCCCCAGCCAGAGCAGGGTTTTTCTTCCGTCTTTCGTGCCCGCCGGGTCGGCGCAACGCTCCGGAAGCGTGATGCCGTTGGGAATGACGCGCACGCGCCCCTGGAGAAAATCCGGAATGCTCGATCGGAAGGACGGCAGCAGGAGGTGAATGACATCCGCGCCGGTCATGGACGCGAGGCGTCCCTTCCTGTTCCAGAAGACGTGTTCAATGGTCGCGGGAGCGTGGCGTTCGGAGTAGACGAAAGGAATGCTGCTTCCCATCAGGGTGACGGCCCAGAGGAGTTGATTGCCTCCGGCATCGGCGCACACGCAGACATCGGGCGCCAGTTCCCGGAGTTGGCGGCGCAGGCGCTGAATCCTGAGATTGTTGTCCGTCAGGGAATACGGAACAACGTCCACGGCGGGATCGAGGGGATACATGTCCCGAAGCGCGCGGGTACCGCGTGGAAACGTCGGGCGGCTTCCCTCGGGAAGGCTCAGTGCGTACAGGCGGTAGCCCAGCCGGTAGAGGGGGAAGAGCCAGCGCGGGACGGGCTTTTGGCTGTAGATGGTGACGCGGTGCCCCCTCCGGACCATGCCGTTGGCCAGCGTACAGAGAGATTTGGGAATGCCCGCCCGGACGGTGTAGTTGTTGACAAGAAGGATATGCAGGGGGCGATGATCCATGAAGGCTCTCCGCGGGGAAATGCGTGAAACGTCATTAGAAAGTTTAGGTGATTTTTGCCTGCGGGGTCAACAGCGGGAAGGATCGTATGTCTTTGCGTTCCGATATGCCTTTCTCAATGCGCCCGCCGCTCCGTCCCTTTTTTCACCGTGAGGCCGCCTTGGTGAACAGATACAGGCTCCGCTCTGATTCAGGCAGATTCCAGCGCTTTTCGAGGGTAAAACCGGCTTGCGCGAACGCCTCGCAGAAGTGATCTTCCGTATAGTCTTCGAAAACGTCGTCCCGCCCGGCCAGCAGACGTTCCACCTGGGAATCCCTACGGGGCACAAAACGGGTCGCGAAACGAGGCGGAATTGCGCTTCATCAAAATTTCCTTTCCTTTGTACCGCTGAACAGTCCGGTAAGTCGCTTCCAGCAGCGCTTGACGGCGGCGACGAACGCAATCACCCCCTGCACCAAGCTGCTCCCGGATCCAGGGTCAAGATACCCCGCGTTGGCCGGGTCTGGGAAGCAGAGAAGCAGACATGCCGCGACACCTGACGCCGCCGCTATGGATACTGTTTTTTTCATCAAGAATCCCTTTGTGGTCTGAAACCTCCCCTTCAGCGGAGGGGCGACTGCGGATTGAAATACAGGAGATGCTTCTGAGTGGAAAATATTTCTTGGCCGGAATTAATGCATGTTACATGCCAAAATAGTTTTTAGATATGTATGGCAGTAATCCTCCGGCATCGCCGTTGTCCGTTTTGCGGAGCCTGTCCGCCAGTTTGCGGTGCGCGGCGGGCAGGGCGATTGTCGCCAGGTCTTCCGGCGCAAGCCAGCGGCAGGCCGTGGCGGCGGTCAGGATCTCTGGCAGGGGGCGGCCTTCCCCGTCGTGTCGGGAGGCGGCGTTGCCCTCCTCCAGTTCCAGAAGAAAGCAGTGCAGGGTGACGCGGAAGGTCGTATAGCCGTGGCGGATGACGCCGCAGGGCCGCCGCACGCGCACGGCAAAGCCGGTTTCCTCGCGAAATTCGCGCACGACGGCTTCCTCCGGGCTTTCGCCCGCTTCGACGCGGCCGCCGGGAAACTCCCAGAGGCTGGCCCACGCGCCGGTATTGAGCCGCCGCTGGACAAAAACCCTGCCGTCGCGGACAAGCACGCCGCTGGCCACGGTCAGCGGCACAATGGGGCTTTTGCGGCCGGGCACGGGGCGCTCGTGCGCAATGCCCAGATGGCGGGCCGTGCAGAAACGCTCCAGAGGGCAGGCGTCGCAGCGCGTCTTCCTGCCGCACACCAGCGCCCCCAGTTCCATCATGGCCTGATTGTGCTCCCGCGCCTTGCCGGGAGGGAGAAGCTTCTGGGCCCACTGGCGGATGATCGAGGCCGCCGGTTCCTGTTTTACGGGACTGTCCACGTCGAACAGACGCGAGACGACGCGTTCCACATTGGCATCCACGCAGGCGACAGGCGCATTGAAGGCAATGCTGGCGATGGCCGCCGCCGTATAGGGGCCGATGCCGGGCAGGGCGCGCAGGGCCTCCGGCGTTTCGGGAAAGACGCCGCCCTGTTCCATGACGCGCCGGGCGGCCCTGTGCAGGTTGCGGGCACGGTTGTAGTAGCCGAGGCCCTCCCAGGCGTGCAGGACGTCTTCCTCCCGCGCCGCCGCCAGCGCCGCCACATCGGGGAAGCGAGCCATCCAGCGGAGGAAATAGGCGACGCCGCGTTCCATCTGCGTCTGCTGGAGCATGATTTCGGAAATCCAGATCTCATACGGCGTGTACCGCTCCCGCCAGGGCAGGGGACGCCTGTGCCGCGCGAACCAGTCAAGCAGGGCCTCCCGCACCCCGGCAAGATGTTCCTCTGGCGCCTGATAGCCCGGCGGCGGAAGCGTTCCGGCGGGCGCGCCGTCCGGTTCCGTGAGCGGGCCGTGAAAAAGGGAATGCTGTGTCGAGGGGTGTGTGATGGAGTGCGTCATGGGCGCAGACTACACGGGCGCGGGCGCGTTGTCATCCGGGCGGTCCGCCCCCGGCGTCTTGCCGTCCCTCGGCGGACGGGCTATAGTGGGGCCGCCTGTGAGCCGCGCGCCGCGCGGCGGGCAATACCACCTGAGGAGACTTCTTTATGGCTGAAAATCCCATTGTGCTGCTTGAGACGACTTCCGGCGACATCCTGATCGAGCTCTACCCCGACAAGGCCCCGGAAACCGTCAAGAATTTTTTGCAATACGTGGATGACGGCTTTTACAACAATACCATCTTCCATCGCGTCATTCCCGGCTTCATGATCCAGGGTGGCGGCATGGGCGCGCGCATGGATGAGAAGGAAACCCGTGAACCCATCAAAAATGAGGCCGATAACGGCGTGAGGAACGAACGCGGCACCATTGCCATGGCCCGCACGATGGAGCCGCACAGCGCGTCCGCCCAGTTCTTCATCAATCTTGCGGACAATGATTTTCTGAACTTCAGCGAACCGACCGTCAACGGCTGGGGATACTGCGTCTTCGGCAGGGTGACGGACGGCCTGGACGTGGTGGACAAGATTGCGAAGGTCAAGACAAAAAGCGCGGGCATTCATGAAAACGTGCCTGTGGATCTGGTGATGATTACCGGCGCCAGCCGTTTTGAATAGCCGGCCGGACGCCCCTCCGCGCTCCTTTTGAAATGGACAAGTTTCAAAAGCAAAATGCTCTAAAGGAATCTTTGATGAAAAAACAGCTTGTTGCGGGCGCGCTGCTCTGTCTTGCCCTGCTGGCCGGGCGGAGCGCCGTTGCCGCGGACGACAACGAACGCATCAATCCCGATTACATCTGCGCGCAATATCTGGCGCTGGCCTCCACCTCGCCGAGCGGCCCCCTCTTTCAGGCCCTGCAGATAGACGGTTTCGTCAGCGCGGAGCAGGGCACGACCTGGGCGGATCCCGACACCATCAAAGGCCTGATGCCGGCTGTCTACGCCATGTGCGAGAAACATCCGACGGATCCTGTGGCCGTGCAGTGGGAGCAGGTCAAGCGTCTGATCGAGGATCCTGTCGAAAAGCCCTGGGATGCGGACACGACCCTGTGCCGCCGCCTCAATGAGAATCCCGATGACGCCAGCGGTTTCGTTGTCTGGCTGGACGGCTATAACCGTCAGTACAGCGTCACAAAAAAATCCATTCTGGACAGTGACAGGGATATTCAGCGGTTTATCGAAGCCTGCAAGGGGCGTCCGGACGATCGGATGCTTGACGTGCTGCGGGACTCCCTGCCAAAATAGCGCGGTTTCGTTCACCGTGAAGTTGACAAATGGCAGAAGCGCCATGCCGCTGGTGCGGCGTCGCCGTGAAGACGTATGACCCAAGCCCCGCAAGGGGCTTTTTCGTCAGGTGTGCGCGGGGCGCAAAAAAAGGCCGCCTTGCAAAGACGGCCTCCATGCGTTCTGGTGGAGCTGAGGAGAATTGAACTCCTGACCTCTTGAATGCCATTCAAGCGCTCTCCCAACTGAGCTACAGC